>NC_016946.1:0-600266 GCF_000277125.1 Mycobacterium intracellulare ATCC 13950 | reverse complement strand
CTCGTAGGATTCGGCGGTGTCCGCGGCGAACGCCAGGTCGTTGACCGGGACTTCGAGCTGGGCGATGCTGGTGAGCATTCGCGGCGCCCCGACTTCCGCGATGGTCAGGTCGCGCAGCTCTTCGAGGTGCTGCTTCATCGCCTCGCGCAGTTGCCGCACGCAGCGCACCCGCAATTCGGTGTTGCGCGACCAGTCCGTCTCATCGAAGGCTCGCCGCGCGGCATCGATCGCGCGGTCCATGTCGGCGGCGTCGGCGTTGGCCGCGACCCCGAGCACTTCCTCGGTCGCCGGGTTGACCGTGGCAAAGGTGCCGGCGCTCCCGGCCGACATCTTGCCGTCGATGAAGAGTTCGCTCACGCCGCCGGCCAGCAAGGCCATGTCCCGCTCCTGTCTGTGCGCGGTCAACCCGGCACGCCAATCTAGTGGACAGTTGTCCGATATCGTCCGATCGAACCATAGTCTCCTGGCCAGCGGCGGTGCAAGGGCGGATCCCGTTCGGCTGGAATACTCGCCCCAAAACCGCAGATTAACCACAATGTTTCCCGGACGGACTTGCTTCGCGCCGACACCATCCACTAGCTTGGACATGTGTCCAGCGATGCACTGGCGATCACCTCCGACGCCGACCGTCAGACCGGCCAGACGCCGCGCAACCGGCGTCAAGAGGAGACCTTCCGGAAAGTATTGGCCGCCGGCATCGAAACGTTGCGCGAAAAGTCCTACGCCGACCTGACCGTGCGCGCGGTGGCGGCCCGCGCCAAGGTGGCGCCCGCCACCGCCTACACCTACTTCTCGTCGAAGAATCACCTGATCGCCGAGGTCTACCTGGACCTGGTGCGGCAGGTCCCCTACTTCACCGACGTCAACGACCCGATGCCCAGCAGGGTGGAACAGGTGCTGCGCCATCTGGCCCTGGTGGTCGCCGACGAGCCCGAAGTCAGCGCCGCCTGCACGACGGCCTTGCTCAGCGGCGGGGCGGACCCCGCGGTGCGCGCCGCCCGCGACCGCATCGGCGTGGAGATCCACCGCAGGATCACATCCGCGATGGGCCCCAACGCCGATCCCACGACCGTGTCCGCACTGGAGATGTCCTTTTTCGGCGCGCTGGTCCAGGGCGGCAGTGGCGAATTCAGCTACCGCGAGATCGCCGACCGGCTGGCCTACGTGGTCCGGCTGATCCTGACCGGCGCCAAAGACACCAGCCCAGAGACAGAGGCAGGAACCTAAGCGATGACCGTCCACGTTGGCGACCACGAGCTGGTCCTCGATCCGTACGATTACGACTTCCACGAGGATCCGTACCCGTACTACAAGCGTCTTCGCGACGACGCCCCGCTGTATCGCAATGAAGAACTGAAGTTCTGGGCGCTGTCCCGGCACCAAGACGTGCTGCAGGGATTCCGCAACAGCACCACGCTGTCCAACAAGTACGGCGTCTCGCTGGATCCGGCGTCGCGCGGCCCGCACGCCAGTAAGACGATGAGCTTTCTCGCGATGGACGATCCGGCCCACCTGCGGCTGCGCACGCTGGTCTCAAAAGGCTTCACCCCGCGCCGGATTCGCGAACTCGAACCCCGGGTCACCGAGATCGCCACGCAGCACCTCGACACGATGCTGGCCAAGGCGGAGAACGGCACCGTCGACTATGTCGACGAGTTCGCCGGCAAGCTGCCCATGGACGTCATCTCCGAGTTGATGGGTGTGCCCGAGCCGGACCGAGACCAGGTCCGCGCCTGGGCCGACGGGGTGATGCACCGCGACGAGGGCGTCACCGACGTGCCGCCCGAGGCCGTCGAGGCCTCCCTCAACCTCATCGTCTACTACCAACAGATGGTGGCCGAGCGGCGCGAGCAATTGACGGACGATCTGACGTCGGCGCTGCTGGAAGCCGAGATCGACGGCGACCGGCTCACCGACGACGAGGTGCTCGGCTTCATGTTCCTGATGGTGATCGCGGGAAACGAGACCACCACCAAACTGCTTGCCAACGCCGCCTTTTGGGGTCATAAGAACCCCGATCAGCTGACTCCGGTCTACGACGATCTGTCCCGGGTGCCGCTGTGGGTCGAGGAGACCCTGCGCTACGACACCTCCAGCCAGATCCTGGCCCGCACCGTGTCCGGCGAGCTCACCCTCTACGACACCACCATTCCCGACGGCGACGTCCTGTTGCTGTTGCCCGGTTCGGGCCATCGTGACGAGCGGGTCTTCGACCACCCTGACGACTATGTGATCGGGCGCGAAATCGGGCCCAAGCTATTGAGTTTCGGTAGCGGCGCACACTTCTGCCTGGGCGCGCATCTGGCGCGGATGGAAGCCCGGGTGGCGCTCACCGAGTTGTTCAAGCGAATCCGCGGCTATGAAGTGGACGAGGCCAACGCCGTCCGCGTCCACTCCAGCAATGTCCGCGGATTCGCCCACCTACCAATGAGCGTGGAGGTCCGCTGAATGCCCCGCTTTGAGCCCCTGCCCGAACGCCGGCCCGCCATCGTGGCCGGCGCGTCCTCCGGCATCGGGGAGGCCGCCGCCATCGACCTCGCGGCGCACGGCTTCCCGGTCGCCCTGGGCGCACGCCGGGTCGAGAAGCTCGACGACATCGTCGGCAAGATCAACGCCGACGGCGGCGAGGCGGTCGGGTTTCACCTCGATGTGACCGATCCAAATTCGGTGAAATCCTTTGTGGCCCAGTCGGTCGACGCGCTCGGCGACATCGAGGTGCTGGTGGCCGGGGCGGGCGACACGTACTTCGGCAAGCTCGCCGAGATCACCACCGACGAATTCGAGTCCCAGCTGCAGATCCACCTCGTCGGCGCCAACCGGCTGGCCGCCGCGGTGCTGCCGGGCATGCTGGAGCGCCAGCGGGGCGACCTGATCTTCGTCGGTTCCGATGTCGCCCTGCGCCAGCGGCCGCACATGGGGGCCTACGGCGCGGCCAAGGCCGCGCTCGTGGCGATGGTCACCAACTTCCAGATGGAGCTCGAGGGCACGGGCGTGCGGGCCTCGATCGTGCATCCCGGCCCGACGAAGACGTCGATGGGGTGGAGCCTGCCCGCCGAGAAGATCGGTCCCGCACTGGAAGATTGGGCCAAGTGGGGGCAGGCCCGCCACGACTACTTCCTGCGGGCGTCCGATCTCGCGCGGGCGATTACGTTCGTCGCGGAGACGCCGCGGGGCGGCTTCGTCGCCAACATGGAGCTCCAGCCCGAGGCGCCGTTAGCAGACAACAAAGATCGCCAGAAGCTCGCACTCGGCGAAGAGGGGATGCCAGGACAATGACGACCACTTCGCGAATCGACGATGCGGCGCGCATCGCGCGCCGAGGAGGAGTGAGCAGATGACCACCGCGATCGTGCCCCGGGTTTCCGGCGGTGAAGAGGAGCACGGCCACCTCGAGGAATTCCGCACCGACCCAATCGGTTTGATGAAACGCGTCCGTGACGAGTGCGGCGACGTCGGCTGGTTCCAGCTGGCCGGAAAGCACGTCATCCTGTTGTCGGGCGCGGGCGCCAACGAGTTCTTCTTCCGCTCCGCCGACGAAGACCTGGATCAGGCCGAGGCCTACCCCTTCATGACGCCGATCTTCGGTAAGGGCGTGGTGTTCGACGCCAGCCCCGAGCGGCGCAAGGAGATGCTGCACAACTCGGCGCTGCGCGGCGAGCAGATGAAGGGCCACGCCAGCACCATCGAGGGCGAAGTCAAGAAGATGATCGCCGACTGGGGCGACGAGGGCGAGATCGAGCTCCTCGACTTCTTCGCCGAGCTGACGATCTACACCTCGACGGCCTGCCTGATCGGTTTGAAGTTCCGCGAGCAGCTCGACCACCGGTTCGCCGAGTACTACCACGAGCTGGAACGCGGCACCGACCCGCTGTGCTACGTCGATCCGTACCTGCCGATCGACAGCTTCCGGCGCCGCGACGAGGCCCGCGTCAAACTCGTTGCGGTGGTTCAGGAGATCATGGACCAGCGGCTGGCCAACCCGCCGAAGGACAAGGCCGATCGCGACATGCTCGACGTGCTGGTGTCGATCAAGGACGAGGACGGCAATCTGCGGTTCTCCGCCGACGAGGTCACCGGCATGTTCATCTCGCTGATGTTCGCCGGGCACCACACGAGTTCGGGGACCTCGGCCTGGACGTTGATCGAGCTGATCCGCCATCCCGAGGTGTACGCCGAGGTGCTGGCCGAGCTCGAGGAGCTCTACGCCGACGGCCAGGAGGTGAGTTTCCATGCGCTGCGCTCGATTCCGAAGCTGGACAACGTGGTCAAGGAGACGCTGCGGCTGCACCCACCGCTGATCATCCTGATGCGGGTGGCCAAGGGCGAGTTCGAGGTCGAGGGCTTCCCGATACACAACGGCGACTACGTCGCGGCGTCCCCGGCGATCTCCAACCGGATTCCCGAGGACTTCCCCGACCCCGACGCGTTTCGGCCCGACCGCTACAACAAGCCCGAGCAGGCCGACATCGTCAACCGGTGGACCTGGATTCCGTTCGGTGCGGGTCGCCACCGCTGCGTGGGCGCCGCGTTCGCCCAGATGCAGATCAAGGCGATCTTCTCGGTGCTGTTGCGCGAGTACGACTTCGAGATGGCGCAACCGGCGGACAGCTATCACAACGATCACTCGAAGATGGTCGTGCAGCTCGCCCGGCCGGCCAAGGTCCGCTACCGCAAGCGCAACGCGTAAGGAGTAAGTCCGATGGGCGGATTCCGAATCGAAGCCGATCTGGATTTGTGTCAGGGCCACGCCATGTGCGAACTGGAGGCGCCCGACTACTTCCAGGTGCCCAAGCGGGGCAAGGTCGAGATCCTTGACCCCGAGCCCCCCGAAGACGCCCGCGACGAAGTCGAACGCGCGGTCGAGATGTGCCCAACACAAGCACTACTCATCAAAGAGAAAGAAGATTGACAGTGGCGTCACGCGAAGAGCTCGAGGCATGGGTCGACCGCTGGCTGCAAGCCAACAAGGACTGCGAAAAGGCCGGTGACTGGCGGCCATTGGCGGACTTCTATACCAAAGACGCGACCTACGGGTGGAACATCGGCCCCAAAGAAGACGTGATGTGCGTCGGCGTCGACGAGAT
This sequence comes from Mycobacterium intracellulare ATCC 13950, assembly GCF_000277125.1. Taxonomy (NCBI): domain Bacteria; kingdom Bacillati; phylum Actinomycetota; class Actinomycetes; order Mycobacteriales; family Mycobacteriaceae; genus Mycobacterium; species Mycobacterium intracellulare. The sequence goes on along the minus strand of NC_016946.1, from coordinate 595,182 downwards.
CCGCGACATCGCTTTGGGTTTGGAGATGGAAGGCCTGGAGAACTGGGTGTATGAGTACCAGAAGGTGCTCATCGACGAGAAGCAGGGCGAGATCGTCGGCTTCTGGAAGCAGATCGTCAACAAGGCCGACGGCACCCAGGGCGAGATCTACGGCATCGGCGGCAGCTGGTTCCGGCTCAACGACGACCTGTTGATCGAGTGGCAGCGCGACTTCTTCGACTTCGGACACGTCGCGTACATGTACGGCAAGCTCATCGAGTCCGGCGACCTGAGCGAGGGCATGCAGCGGCGCATCGAACGCAGCATCGCGGGCGAGAAGCTGCCCGGCTACTACCCGCTCGGCGAAGCACCGGTCCCCATCTGGTGACCGAAGCAATGCCGGCAACCCGCTGCGCCCCGGCTACGCCGGGCTTGCGATCGCCGCGGGGAGCCAACCAAGCATTTGATTTGTTGCACGCGCTATGCTGACGCGACGAGGGTGCCTGTGGCATCCGTCACCTAGCTGGCCGGCATGAAGGGCCGGTCAGCGCTGATCAATTCCAAAGGCGAAATGGGGTCAGGACCATCGTGAAGACAAAAGGCGCACTGATCTGGGAGTTCAACCAGCCCTGGTCCATCGAGGAAATCGAGATCGGCGACCCGCAAGCGCATGAGGTCAAGATCCAGATGGAAGCGGCGGGCATGTGCCACTCCGACCATCACCTGGTCACCGGGGGTATCCCGATGGCCGGTTTCCCGGTGCTGGGCGGTCACGAGGGCGCCGGCATCGTCACCGAGGTCGGGCCGGGCGTGGAAGACATCGCGCCGGGTGACCACGTGGTGCTGTCGTTCATCCCGTCCTGCGGGCAGTGTCCGACCTGTCAGGCCGGCATGCGCAACCTCTGCGACCTGGGAGCCGGCCTGCTGGGCGGCGCCGCGGTGTCCGACGGGACCTTCCGCATCCAGGCCCGCGGCCAGAACGTCTTCCCCATGACGCTGCTGGGAACGTTCTCCCCCTACATGGTCGTGCACCGCAGCTCGGTGGTGAAGATCGACCCGTCGGTCCCGTTCGAGGTCGCCGCGCTGGTCGGCTGCGGTGTCACCACCGGCTACGGGTCGTCGGTCCGCACCGCTGACATCCGGCCGGGCCAAGACGTCGCCATCGTCGGCGTCGGCGGGGTCGGCATGGCCGCGCTGCAGGGCGCGGTCAACGCGGGCGCGCGCTACATCTTCGCGATCGACCCGGTGGAGTGGAAGCGCGACCAGGCGCTGAAGTTCGGTGCCACCCACGTCTACCCCGACATCATGGCCGCGATGGCCGGCATGGCCGAGGTCACCTACGGCCTGATGGCCCACAAGGTCGTCGTCACCGTGGGCGAGCTGCAGGGCGCCGACGTCGACAACTACCTCAACATCACCCAAAAGGGCGGGACCTGCGTGCTGACCGCCATCGGCAGCCTGCTGGACACCAACGTCAACCTCAACCTGGCGATGCTGACCCTGATGCAGAAGAACCTGCAGGGCACCATCTTCGGTGGCGGCAACCCGCAGTACGACATCCCGCAGCTGCTGTCGATGTACAAGGCCGGCAAGCTGAACCTGGACGACATGATCACCCGCCAATACCGGCTCGAGCAGATCAACGACGGCTACCAGGACATGCTGGACGGCAAGAACATTCGCGGAGTCATCCGCTACACCGACGCCGACCGGTAAAACCACCCGTCATCAGCCGCGTCTGCTGTGACCGGCTTTCCGCCACCTCATGGCGCCGGGGCGAACCGGCGCCATGGCGGTGTGCTGTCGAGCTCCCTCCTTGTGCCACAACGCAATCGGCTCACGGACGCCCATCGGGTTGACTCGTTCCGAGGCACCGGGTGCGCAAACTAGTGACAGGAGAAGAAATGACCGAAGCCGCAGCCGCGCAAGAATCCCAGGCATCCCCGGCCCTGGCCGCGTCGCAGTCCTCGTGGCGGTGCGTGCAGGCGCACGACCGGGCGGGCTGGTTGGCGCTGATGTCCGATGACGTCGTCATCGAGGACCCGATCGGCAAGTCCGTCACCAACCCCGACGGCACCGGTGTCCGTGGCAAGGAGGCCGTCGGCGCGTTCTTCGACACCAACATCGCGGCCAATCAGCTCTCCATCACCTGCGAGGAGACCTTCCCGTCGAGCTCCCCCGACGAGATCGCCCACATCTTGGTGCTCAACAGCAAATTCGAGGGCGGCCTGACCAGTTCGGTGCGCGGGGTGTTCACCTACAAGGTCAACGACGCCGGGTTGATCACCAACATGCGCGGCTACTGGAACCTGGAGATGATGCAGTTCGGCAAGGAGGAGTGAGTGCCCATGGCGTCGATCTTCACCAAGATCATCAACCGCGAACTGCCCGGCCGCTTTGTCTATGAGGACGACGACGTCGTGGCGTTCCTGACGATCGAGCCGATGACCCAGGGACACACCCTCGTCGTGCCGCGCGAAGAGATCGACAATTGGCAGGACGTCGACGGCGCGGCCTTCGCCCGGGTGATGGCCGTGAGCCAGTTGATCGGCAAGGCCGTCTGCAAGGCCTTCAGGACCGAACGGTCGGGCCTGATCATCGCCGGACTGGAGGTGCCGCACCTGCATGTGCACGTCTTCCCCACCCGCAGCCTCAGCGACTTCGGCTTCGCCAACGTGGACCGCAACCCTTCACCGGAATCGCTGGACGAGGCCCAGGCCAAGATCAAGGCGGCCCTGGCTCAGTTGGCGTGAACCGCGTGCTGCGCGTGGACGTCACTGATGCGCGGCAACGTCACCCGGAAGCAGCAGCCCTCGCCCGGCGCCGTGGTCACGCTGACGACACCGCCGTGCGCCCGCACCAGCGACTCCACGATGGATAGGCCCAGGCCGGTCCCGCCGCTCGCGCGCGCCCGCGACGAGTCGGTGCGATAGAAACGCTCGAACACCCGCGACGCGTCCTGCTCGCTCATGCCGGGGCCCTTGTCCGCCACTTCGAGGACCGCGTCGTCGCCGTCGGTGCCGACCCGCACCGTCACGTCGGCGCTTTCCGGGGTGTGCTGCAAGGCGTTGGCGATCAGATTGCTCAGCACCTGCCGGATGCGCGCTTCGTCGCCGAGCACCTCCGGCGTGCCGGGGCCGTCGAGGACCTTCATGGTGATGGTTCGCCCCGGATCGATCGCCTGCGCGTCGTGCACGGCGTCGCTGGCCAGCGCCAGCAGGTCCACCCGGTTGTGCTCGAGCGGTCGTTGCACGTCGAGGCGGGCCAGCAGCAGCAGGTCGTCCACCAGCAGACCCATCCGGGAGGCCTCGCTCTCGATCCGCGACAACAACATGGCGACGTCGCGGGCGGCGCCTTGGCGATACAGTTCGGCGAAACCGCGGATGGTGGTCAGCGGGGTGCGCAGCTCGTGGCTGGCGTCGGTGATGAAGCGGCGCATCCGGTCCTCGGAGCCGCGGGCCTTCTCGGCCGAGGACTCCGAGGACGCCAGCGCTTGCTGAATCTGCGCCAGCATTCCGTTGAGGGCGAGCGAGAGCCGGCCCACCTCGGTGCGCGGATCCCGTTCTGGGACACGGCGATCCAACTGGCCGGACGCGATGGCCGCGGCCGTTCGTTCGACTTCGGCCAACGGCCGCAGGCTGCGCTGGACGACGGCGAAGCTGGCGATCCCGACCAGGACCAGCACCCCCACCCCGATGGCGACCTGCAGCCAGACCAGTGAGCGGAGAGTGTGCTGGAGGTCGGACAGGTCGATCGCGACGGTCGTCAAACCCTGTGGCCCGCGCACCGATACAGCCCGCCAATGGATGTTCGAGCCATTCACCGAGGGCAGCGTCGTCGGGTTGGGACCCACGTCGTTGTTGGCCGGGAGCGCCGGTTCGGCGTTGCGGTCGTTGATGGCGGTGAAGGGGATGCCGTCCGTGCCGACGCCGCGCACGTAGAACTTCGACGGTGGCCGGCCCGGGTCGGGGCCCTCGTACGGCGGCGGTGACTGACGACGCGGGGCCAGCGCCCAGCTGTGGGATGCGTCGAGCAGCGTCTGGTCGATGCGGCTGATCTGACTGTGCCGCAGGATCGACGTCACCGCGACACCGGAAACGGCCAGGCCGCACGCGACCAGCAACAAGGTGGCGGCGACGAGCCCTATTCGGAGCGGCAATCCGCGTCGAGGCTGAGTGACCATCTACCCAATTCTTCGCTACCGTTGACGACCGCGCACGCGCTCAGCGCGGTTCCCGCAACACATAACCCACGCCGCGCAGCGTGTGCAGCAGGCGCTTCTCGCCGGTGTCGATTTTGCGCCGCAGGTACGACACGTAGGACTCGACGACGTTCACGTCGCCCCCGAAGTCGTAGCGCCATACGTGGTCGAGGATCTTCGGTTTGCTCAACACCGTGCCCGCGTTGATCACGAAGTAACGCAGCAGCGTGAATTCGGTCGGCGACAGCGACACGGGCTGACCGGCCTTCCACACCTCGTGCGTTTCTTCGTCGAGTTCGATATCGGCGAAAGTCAGTCGGGCGCTGCGTGGTTCGGCCCCGCCCTTGCCGGCGCGCCGCAGGATGACCCGCAACCGCGCGACGACCTCTTCGAGGCTGAACGGCTTCGTCACATAGTCGTCGCCCCCCAGCGTCAGGCCGGCGATCTTGTCCTGCAAGGAATCCCGCGCCGTCAAAAACAGCGCGGGGGCGTCGATGCCGTCGGCCCGCAACCGTCGCAACACCCCGAACCCGTCCATGCCGGGCATCATCACGTCGAGGATGACGGCATCGGGACGGGCTTCGCGCGCCCGGTCCAGCGCCTGGGCGCCATTGGTTGCCGTGTAGACCTCGAAGCCCTGGAACTTCAAGCTGACCGAGAGCAGTTCGACGATGTTGGCCTCGTCGTCGACCACGAGGACGCGGGCCTCCGGTTTGGTGTCGCTGGGAGTTTGCGATGTCATCAGGTGCTGCTGTCCCTTACTTGAAGTTACCTATGGAAAAATTGTGTGATTCCTGAAAGCTCAGTGTCAACCGTCTGTTAGTAGTCTGCCAGGCATCGGCGCGTTGCCTTGAGACGGATCGGCCTTTTCGCAGGCCGCGCCGTGCATAGACTCGAAGAATGAACCTCGCCAAAAGCATCGTGTCGGCGGCGACCGCTCCCGCGCGGGTCGGTCTGGCCGCGGCGGATGCGGGTCTGGGCGTGGCAAGCGCGGCCGTTGGCGTGGCGAAGCGGGCTTTGGGCGAGAACGGGTCCGCCGGCACCAACCCGATGACGTCGATGCTGGGTCTCGACGACGCGCTCGTGCGCGCCAACCGGCTGGCCAGGCTGCTCGACGACGACGCCCCGCTGGGTCGGGCGGTGGCCCCGGACGGGCCGCTCGATCGGTTGCTCCGCCCGGGTGGGGTCGTCGACATGCTGACCTCGGAGGGCGGCCTGCTCGACCGGCTGACCGCCGAGGGCGGCGCCTTGCAGCGCACGCTGCAGCCGGGCGGGCTTGCCGATCAGCTGGTCGCCGAGGACGGATTGATCGAACGCCTGCTGGCCGAGGACGGGCTGGCCGACCGCCTGCTCAGCGAAGGCGGCCTGGTCGACAAGCTGACCGCCAAACACGGGCCGCTGGACCAGCTCGCCGACGTCGCCGACACCCTGGCGCGGCTCACCCCGGGGATGGAGGCGCTCGAGCCCGCCATCGCCACCCTGCAAGACGCCGTCATCGCGCTCACCATGGTGGTCAACCCGCTGAGCAACATCGCGGATCGGATCCCGCTGCCGGGGCGCCGGCGGCCCTCGTCACGGGCGGTGCGCTCGGCGCGCGTGATCGACACCGACCAGTGACCGGTTAGGCCTTTACGCCGTAAGTGTCGGCGGTGTGATTGTTGGCATGCGTTGGTGCAGAACACCTTTCGCCGACGGCCGTCGAAATCGACTCCGCACCTGCGACAAACCGTGGACATAAGGCGACGCTATCGGTGAGTACCGACAGGAATGGAGCCGCGTGAGAGACTCGAACTCTCGACATCCGCTTTACAAGAGCGACGCTCTACCAACTGAGCTAACGCGGCCTGGGTGGCTCGACAAGCCACGACGATTCTACGGCAGGGGTGATGCCGTCCGAGCTACGCGTCGACTCGAGCCGGCGGAGGTGCGGGTGTAGGGCGGGAGCCCGCGAAACGGAGCGCTTTGGTAAGCGCTCAATCCTGCGTTGGCGCGCTCAACACGCCCTGCCATCGCCGTGGTCGTCGTCCTCCTCGTCGCCCCAGTAGGCCCATTCGGGAAGCGGCGTGTTGGGCATGGCGCCCAAAGCGGATGCCTCATACCCGGGTTGACCACCGGGTCCCTTCCACCGCGGATCCAGTCTGTTCGCGCGTGAACGTCTGACCCCGCGGGTGATCACAGCGACGGTGCCTCCGACGACGAAGGCGATCAGGGCGACTTTCAGTACCAGAAATAGCAGGGTCACGGTTGCATGCGCTCCACGCCGCGTTGAGGTAACACCCTGCAGGGCAACGGGTCTCGATCCGACGCGGGATGGCGTCCCGTCCGGATCACGGGTGGCCCGGAAGGTTGTCCAGATCTCCCTGGATGTCCCGCAGTTTTCCTTCGATGGCCTGCAAATCGGAGAGGGCATCCTGATAGGACGGCTGCATCTCGTTTGAGGCAGAGGGTAGGGACTGGGGGCAGTACGCGACGATGGCGCCCGCGGTGACATGGGTGCTTTGATCGGCGTCCCAGATCGACGATCGCTGCACGAACCCGACCGCGTCGGAAAAGTTGTGTTGGTGCGCCAGGAAGTCGCAGACGGCGTGCCCCTGGGCCATCACGTAATCCTGGCTGGGAATCGGCACGCCTTCGTGCTTCAACGCGGCGATGAACGCCGTGTCGGCTACGCCAATCCGCGGGGCGGGTGCGGGGGGAGCCATGCGAGCGGGTGGCGACGCGACCGGTCGACTGGGTGACGACGCGGCCGGCGGCGGGGCTTCCGTCGGCTGCGCCGATGAATCCTGGTGGCGGACGGCGAATATGGCGATCGCGGCGGCGGCGATCGCCACCAGTGACAGCGGCAACGCCGCCACCAGGCCCAGCCGGCGCAGCACGCCGCTGGGCCTCAGGAGCGTGACCGTGTCGTGCCGGGGCCGGGCGGCGGCGACCGCCGGGGTTTCGGGGGCGCTGGGCGCGTTCACGAGCGTCGCCCCGGTGCTGTGGGCCAGGAGCTCGTCGAGCAGTTCGTCGACCTCTTGGGACGACGGCTGGCCACCCTGCTCGCGGATCGATCGTCGCCCAAGGGCGATGCGCCGCAGTTCTGAGTCGATCGTCTCGCGGTCGCGCATATCAACCAGTTTGAGCCTTCATCGGCATTGATGTCACGCGCTCGGATGCGACAGACTCGCTGTGAGGCGAACCAGCCGGAGCCGTGGGGGATCGAGGCGATGGACGGATGTGATGACTGTGGGCCGTAACCGACGCGCCGCGCCGCTCGTCCTCGCCGCGATCATGGTCGCGTTCGCCGGTTGTTCGGCGTCGCATCCCAAAAATGCCTCCCCGGCGGCCACGACGACGTCCGCCACCGCGGCGCCGACCCGGGTGGTGCCCGTGGATTCCGGGATGCCCGGCGGCGCGCAGCCGCTGCTGGCGGCGGATCCCGTGCAGCTGGCCGACGACCTCGTCGCCGACGAGCGCGCCCTGCGCGACCCGGGGACCGCGGAGCCGGCGCTGACGGCGGCGGCACACCGCGAGCAGGCGGCCTACCGGGCCATCGCACGCCATCCCGAATGGGACGCGACGACGCGCCCGCGCATCCCGGCAGAGCTGGCCGAGGTGTACGACCGCAACGTCGACGCCCGTCGGCAACTCATCGCGCTGACCCCGGTGCGAGACACCCTGCCGGCGTGGCGCATCGAGCCGCCGGCCCCGGCCGACGAGCTGCTCAGCGACTACCACCAGGCGGAGTCCGAATCCGGCGTCGGCTGGAACTACCTGGCCGCAATCAACTTCATCGAGACCCGTTTCGGCAGCATCGTGGGCGCGAGCACCGCCGGGGCACAGGGCCCCATGCAGTTCTTGCCGTCGACGTTCGCCGGTTACGGACAGGGCGGCGATATCCACTCCCCGCGCGACAGCATCCTGGCGGCGGGCCGCTACCTGGCCGCCAACGGCTTTGCCAACGATCGGGATCGCGCCATCTACGGCTACAACCACGCCGGCGAATACGTGCGCGCGGTCGACCAATACGCGGCGCTGATCGCGGCCGATCCGGCCACGTTCACCGCGTACTACCGGTGGGACGTCTATTGCCGCACCACCGCGGGCGACGTCGTGCTGCCCATCGGCTACGACGCGTCGTCACCGATCCCGGCCGCGGACTACGTGGCGGCCCACCCGCAGTAATACGCGCTCAGTACAGGGGCACCCAGACACCGAAGAACCAGTAACCCCAACCGCCGTACTGCCAGTTGAAGACCGGGACGACGGTAAAGGTGTTGTAGTTGAACGGTCCGAAGTCCGCCCGGGCCACCAGCACGTCACGCGGCGGTCCGGCCCACGGCCGGTTCCACCCACCCGGAGGCGGCGGACCGTTCCAGCCCCCGGGGGGCGGCGGGCCCACCCAGTGCGGCGGCGGGTGGCCCGGGGCCGGGCCGTCGTTCCAGCCGTAGTTGTGCGGGCGCGGCGGCGGGGGTGCCCCGTGGCCCACGACGCTGAAGCCGGTGTCGAGACCCACCGGCCCGCCGATCTCGGCGTTGCCGCTGGCATACACCCCGCGCGGCGGAATGTACGGCGGGTGCGGCGGCTGCGTGCTCGGGGGGTTGAGCGAGGCGTACCGCTGCCGCTCGTTCCCCGGCGGATTCTGCGTGTTCGCCGGGGCGTTGGTCTGCCCGCCCTGCGGCGGGTTCTGACCGGGCTCATTTGGCGGGGTGTTCTGCCTCGGCTGCGGCGGGTATTGACCGCGCTCATTCGGCTGCGGGGCGTTCTGCCCGCCCTGCGGCGGGCCGTTCTGCCCGCCCTGTGCCGGCGGGCCGTTCTGGCCGCCCTGCGCCGGCGGGCCGTTCTGGCCACCCTGCGCCGGCGGACCGTTCTGGCCACCCTGCGCCGGCGGACCATTCTGGCCACCCTGCGCCGGCGGACCATTCTGCCCACCTTGCGCCGGCGGACCGTTCTGCCCACCTTGCGCCGGCGGACCGTTCTGGCCACCCTGCGGCGGGGTGTTCCCCCCGCCCTGCTGACCGCCGTGGCCGCCGGGCTGTCCACCCGGGCCGCCCGGCGCGCCGGGGTTGCCGCCCCCGCCGCCGCCACCACCACCACCGCCGCCACCGCCGTGGCAGCCCGGGCAGGGCGGAGGCGGGTCAAGTGGCGCGGAGTAGGCCGTCCCGGCGTTCAGGGTGGCCATGGAGATGCTCAGGCCGGCGGCCACCGCGGCAGCGCCGACGACACGTTTCATAGACATAGCTGCGTTCCCCTCGGGTGTCGATGGCCTGCGCTACGGGCAGGTGACGTCCAACTCGAATGACTTGGTTACCTGCTGCGGTTGCTGCGGGTTGCTCATGTCGACACCCGTAGCGGTGCCCTTGATCGCCCACGTCTTGCCGTTGACCGCGGCCCCGGCACTGCCGCCCTGGTTGGGCGCGGCGTCGGAGAAACCGAGCGCGACCCCGTTGACGGTGCCCAGCCCGACCGAATGGACCAGGGGCGGATTGCCATTGCTGACCACGGCGCCGAGCCCGGCGGTGGGGTCGCCGATGCCGATGTTGGTGTTGTCCCCCGCGGCGGTGCAGGTGACCTGCCCGCTGACGTTCTGGTTCTGGCCGTCGACGATCACCAGCGGACCTGCCGCACCCGCCGGCGAAGACGAGCCGGACGGCGACGTACCGGACTTGTTGCTCGAACACCCCGCGCCGGCCGCGATCACCAGGGCCACACCGGCAACGCCGGCTACGATCCCACGCTTCACTACTGCTTCCCCTTCGTGTCGCCGGTTCCGCTGCTTCACCATGGCGTCGGTACCCGGTACGTCAGAATTGCAAACGCTACGACACTCACGGGAGAACACGCAGGCCCCACCTGTCCAGCAGCGGATTGATCAGCATGAAATAGGTCGTGTAGTCGTCACCGTCGGGCGAGGACATCAACAGACCGACGGCGCTCACGGTGCCGTCGGGGTTCATCACGAAGCCGGGACTGCCGCTGTCGCCGTCCAGGCTGAACACGCTTGCTTCGACCACGTCACCGTCGATGCCTTTGATGGCGCCGCACGTCTCACCCGTCACCGCACCGATCTTGCAGAACGGCATACCGGGTTGAATCTGCGCGTGGCTCAACACATCCCGAACCTGATACCTGCCGGCTATGTCGCCCACCGGCATGCCGATGCTCGGCTCGAGGCGGATGATCGCGGCGTCCCGCTTGGCCCCTTCATGCTCGCTGGCCGAGATCTTGCCGAGCGGAGCATCGTTGCCGTACGTCCACTCCGCGCCATCGTGCGAGTCGCAATGCCCGCTGGTCATCAGGTAGTAGCTGCCGTCGGCGCCCTGTGCCGCGAAACCCGCTGTGCACCTGCCGGATTCATGATCGACTCCCATGCCCGGTGCCGGGGGCGGCGACGGCAGGGCCGGCGGCGGCGCCGCCGCAGCGGTTTTCGCCAGCGTCGTCGCGGCCACCAGCACGGCCCCAACGAGTCCCAGCCCCCGCAACCACGGCATGTTCACGCCGTCCCCCTCCGTTTGTGCCGGGCAGATAGTAACAGCGCCACTCGCCTCGAATGCGCTGGCGGCCAGCCGGTTCCGCGCGGCCGGTTCATCCGGCGTCGACGTGCCGGGCAAGGAAGTCCAGCACGGCGCCAGCGAAGATGTCGTTGCGATCACCGGCGACCATGTGTCCCGCGCCGCGGACATCGGTGAATTCGACTTGGGGAAAACGCGCCAGGAATTCGTCGGCGCGCTCCTGGCTGACGAGGTCGCTCATCTGCCCGCGCACCAGGAGCATCGGCACCCCGCCGCGCAGGATCGCCTCCACGGCCGCGTGCATCCGATCGGGGTCGGTGACCTCGAACGGCGGGAATGCCGCTGTGCCGCTGATGAATTGCGGATCCCAGTGCCAATACCAGCGGTCGCCGCGGCGACGCAGGTTGGTGGTCAGGCCGTCCAGATCGGTCGGTCGCGGCCGATGCGGGTTGTACTCGGCGATCGCGTCGGCGACTTCGTCCAGTGAGCCGAACCCCGATTCCACCCGCTCGGCCATGAAGGCATGGATCCGGTTCGCCCCGGACTGGTCCATGTTCGGGACAATGTCGACCAACACGACCGCGCTCGCGATGCCCGGGGACAGCTCCCCGGCGAGCAGCATCGATGTGAACCCGCCCAGCGAGGCACCGACCAGCACCGGTCGCGGAGGCAGCGTGCGCAGCACCTCTTGGACGTCGCCGGCGAAACTGACGACGCGATAGTCGCCGTCGTCCGACCAGTCCGATTCGCCGTGGCCGCGCAGGTCGACGGTGACGGCCTGCCACCCCCGCGCGGCGACCGCGGCAGCGGCCTTGCCCCACGAACGGCGCGTCTGACCGCCGCCATGCAGGAACACCACCGCGCGCGCATGAGGATCCCCGAGTCGGTCGGCGACGATCTGGACCCCACCGGGACCCCGGATCGTAAACGGTTCAGCTGCCGTGGGCACCAGGTGATACTAAGGCGCCCGCTACCGGCGCCCGCGTTCGCTTGACGCCAATGGCGTGCAGCGGCGTCAATTTAGAGGGCGGGCGGCGCCGCAGCGACGGACCGAAGCGAAGGAGAAGGCATGCATCTCGACGAGTACATGTCGCTGGATGCGACCTCCTTGGCCGAGCTGGTCGAGCGCAAGCAGGTCACCCTGGCCGAACTGCTCACGTTGGCACGACAACGAGCGGACGCGGTGAACCCGCACTTGAACGCCATCGTCCGTCGCCTCGACACTGTCGCCGACGCCCGGGCCGCCGATCCGAGCCTGAAGGGCCCGTTCGCCGGTGTTCCCTTCCTGCTCAAAGACCTGGGCCAGGAGTACCGCGGCTTTCCCACGTCGTGCGGATCGCGCTCGCTGGCCAATGAGGTAGCCGACCGGCACGCGTTGATCACGCAGCGGTTTCTGGACGCGGGCCTGGTGATTTTCGGGATGACCAATACGCCCGAATTCGGCGCCAAGGGTGTCACGGAACCCGACTATTGGGGCCCGGCCCGCAACCCGTGGAACATCCGGCACACACCAGGCGGCTCGTCGGGCGGATCCGGTGCGGCGGTGGCCGCCGGCATCGTTCCGGCCGCCGGGGCCAACGACGGTGGCGGGTCGATCCGAATCCCCGCCGCCTGCAACGGACTCGTCGGCCTCAAGCCCAGCCGGGGCTTGGCTCCCTACGGCCCGCAGACCGGCGAGATGCTGTTGGGGATGGCGACCCAGGGGGTGGTGTCGCGCACCGTGCGCGACAGTGCCGCGCTCTACGACGCGATCGTCGGGCACCACCCGGGTTCCGCTTACCGAGTTGCGTTGCCCGACAAGCCATTCAGCGAGCTCGTAAAGCGTCGTCCGGAGCGGTTGAAAATCGGGTACTCGGCGCGCTCGGCGATCAACCCGCGGCCCAGCGCCGAGGCCGTCGCCGCGGTCGAGAAGACGGCGGTGCTTCTGGGCGAATTGGGCCATCAGGTCGACGAGGTCGCGCCGCCGTACGATGACGCCGCGTTGGGCCGTGACTTCCTGACCATCTGGTTCGCACAGCTTCACCACCAGGTCGCCGACATCAAGCGGCGAACCGGCGCCCGCGACAGCGACTTTGAGGCCGACACGTTGGCCGTCAGCGAACTCGGCCGATCCGGTGGTGTCCTGGCGGTCATGTCCGCGCTGGAAAACAGGAACAACTACATCCAGTCCCTGACCGAGTTTCACGGCGCCTACGACTACTTCCTGACCCCCACTCTGGCGACCCCGCCCCTGGAGGTGGGTGCCACCGCGACGTCGGCGGTGTTGCAGCGCGCGGCCCGAGTGATCAGCAGGCTACGCGCGGGAAAACTCATGGGGCTCAGCGGAATTCTCGACGACCTCATCCAGGAGAGCCTGGGCTGGGTGCCCTACACGCAGCTGGCCAACCTCACCGGGCGCCCGGCGATCAGCGTCCCACTGCATTGGACGCAGAACGGCCTTCCGCTCGGTGTTCAGTTCGTGGGGAAGCTGGGCGCCGACGGCGAGCTCCTCCAGTTGGCCGCCCAACTCGAAGAGGCGAACCCGTGGGCTCACCGATACCCGGCCCCGGGCACGAATTAGCCGCCGCCGCCAGAGGTTTCAGCTGGCGGCTCGGTGCCCTGCTGGCCGCGCTGACCCCGCCACAACCCGGCAAACCGACGGGCGATGTCACCCAGCCGGCCCCCCGCATGTTGGGAAGCTTTGATGCGGCCCAAGGTTTCCCGGCCTTCCTTCGCGTAGTCCTTGACCGATTCGTCGCCTTCCTCGGCGCGCATGTCTGTCCTCCGATCCTGCTCGGTCGCGTTTGTCATTCCGGAGTTTGACGCTCGGGCGGTTCCGATGGCGTCAAGCGCTCCGGCGGTTCGGTCGGCGTGAGCCGTTCGGGCGGTTCGGTGGGCGTGAGCCGCTCCGGCGTCTCGCCCGGTGTCCCCGGCTCGGGTGGCTCTGAATCGCCTGGCCGCTTCGCCGAAGGCGGCCTGAGGTCCGTATCGCCCATGCTCAGTCCTTCGATCGGCTCAAACCCCGCGTACCCGCCGCACCGGGACCTCCAAACGCCGCCGGGCTGGAAAAACGCCCCGCGGCGCACCGGGTGCCGGGGGCGGCCCGGCCGCTTACACTCCAACCGTGGTAGGTCTGGCGCAAACGAGGTCGGCAGTGAAGAAAGTCCCGCTCGGCATCGGAATCGCCGTCGTCGTGTTGCTCGCCGTCTTCGCGATACCGATCAAGCAACGGTGCGGGGCGCCGGGCTACCCGTGCGCGTCGACGCTGGACAACGAGGGCAACACCCACTACTACTACGAGGTCGAACCGGCGGGCGTCTACCTCGCTGAAATCGTCACGGGCACCAACATCACGCTCTTTTACTCCGCGGGCGAGGACCTGGTCAAAGCCCGATAGCACTGCAGGGAGACGACATGCGCATCGGCGCAACTGCCCGGATCACGGCGGCCGTCGGGGTGCTCGCAGCGTCCGTGCTGCACCCGAACGCGCCGGCACTCGCCGCCGTGGGCCAACGCCCCTGTAGCGCAAATGCGTTGTGCGCCAACGCCCCCGCGGCCGACGGCGGTGACCAGGCCGCCGCCGAGCGTGCGATCATCGACGGCTACGTCAAGAAGCAGGTCGGATGCACGCCGACCATGCCGCCCCACCCGGTGTCGATCGCGTGGGATCCGCCGGGCTTCACGCCGGGGGTCGGCGGATCTGGCCTCATCCACGATGCCAACCCGGCGCTGGGCGGCCAATACCGCGCCGACTACGTCGACGGTCGATGGCGCATCGAGTACCTGTACTGCTGACGGCGACGGTTTGCTGCCGGTCCCGGGCCGTCGATGCGGTGCCCGATATCCGTGCGGTAACAAGTTCGGCTCGATCCGTCTCGCGCTCGAGACCGGGTGGGGGTCATCCGGGGCGCACGCCGGCACCGCCCGACCAAAACAGGCAGGTAGATCGGCGATCGCGACCGCGAATCGCGCCGAGCGGGCCCGCTGATTCCGGTGACGGCGGCCGCCGGCGGGCGCTCTCGATTGGGGCCTTCACAGCTGGCTAACGCATACTTGTCACCATGCTCGAAGCGACATCGCCGCTAACCGCCGTTGCGGGGCCCGGTGATGCGCTGGGTGTGGGCAGAGGTTTGTGATGGCCCGCTCGGGCGGCGCCCATCGCCGTCATCGAGCCGTCCGTCAGCCCTCTCGATTCCGCAAAGGGCTGACGCGCACCCTCGGCGCGCTGGTTTCCGTGGCGGCCGTCGGGCTAACCGGCGCCGGGTACTACGTGGCGCACGGCGCGCTGGGCGGCATCACCGTTTCCAACGCCCTGCAGCCCGACGATCCGCGGTCCAGCGGCGACAACATGAACATCCTGCTGATCGGCCTGGACTCGCGCAAAGATCAGGACGGCAACGACCTGCCGTATTCGATCCTCAAGCACCTGCACGCGGGTGATTCCGACGACGGCGGCTACAACACCAACACGCTGATCCTCGTGCACGTCAGCGCCGACAACAAAGTGGTCGCGTTCTCGATCCCGCGCGACGACTGGGTGCCGTTCACCGGGGTCCCGGGATACAACCACATCAAGATCAAAGAGGCCTACGGGCTGACCAAGCAGTACGTCGCGCAAAAGCTGGCCAACCAGGGGACGAGCAGTCAGAAGGAGCTCGAGACCAAGGGCCGCGAGGCCGGGCGGGCGGCGACCCTGCGCGCGGTGCGCAGCCTGACCGGGGTGCCGATCGACTATTTTGCCGAGGTCAACCTGGCCGGTTTCTACGATCTGGCGCAGACGCTGGGTGGCGTCGAGGTGTGCCTGAACCACGCCGTCTACGACTCGTATTCCGGCGCCGACTTCCCGGCCGGGCGCCAGCGACTGGACGCGTCCGAGGCGCTGTCGTTCGTCCGGCAGCGGCACGGCCTGGAGAACGGCGACCTGGACCGCACCCATCGGCAGCAGGCGTTCATCTCGTCGGTCATGCAGGAGCTGCAGGCCGCGGGCACCTTCACCAACATCGACAAGCTCAAGAACCTGATGGCGGTGGCGCGCAAGGACGTGGTGCTCTCCTCCGGCTGGAATGACGACATGATCCAACGGCTCGGCGGGCTCGCCGGGGGCAACCTGGAATTCCGGACGCTACCGGTGGTGCGCTACGACAACATCGATGGCCAGGACGTCAACATCGTCGACCCGGCCGCGATCAAGGCCGAGGTGGCGTCGGCGATCGGCACCGACGCACCGACCACCGCGCCCACCACCACGGCCGTCAAGCCCGATCCGTCCACCGTCGTCGACGTGGTCAACTCGGGCAGCATGAGCGGGCTTGCCACCGAGGTATCACGCGCGCTGAAGAAGAAGGGCTACACCCCCGGCCAGGTCCGCGACCGCGAGTCCGGCGAGCCGACCACCAGCTCGATCGCGTACGGCGCCGGCGCGCAGAGCGATGCGCGCAACCTGGCCACCATGCTGGGCCTCGACGCTCCCAGCCAGCCCAGCCCCGGCGTCCAGCCCGGCCACATCCGGGTGACGGTGGACACCAACTTCTCGATTCCCACACCGGACGAGACCCAGATGGACGACGTCACGAGCACCAGCACCACCACGTCGACCAAGGCCAAGACCTACTACTACAACGGCACCACCACGACGTACCCGACGCCCGATCAGGGGAAGCCGATCGACGGCGGCGGCGTGCCCTGCGTCAACTAGGCCATCAGCTGTGCGTGCCGCCGTCCATGCGGATCTCGGTGCCCGTGATCCAGGCGCCGTCGTCGGATACCAGCATGGCGACCACCCCGGCGACCGCTTCGGGTCCGGCCATTCCCGTGCCGCTGGACTCCGTCGTGGTCGGCAGGACCGGCATGAGCCGCGAGAACAGCGCCCAGTCGGCGTCCTGCGGGATGTATCCGCCGGTGGCATCGGTGATCCCGGACTTGATGCTGCCCGGCGCGACGCACGCCGCGCGCAGGCCCTTCTTGGCGTATTCCAGCGCCAGCGAGTGGGTGAAGGCCTGGATGCCGCCCTTGCTCGCGGCGTAGGCGGCCATGTAGGGATGGGCGAACGAGGCCGACGTGGAGCTGAAGTTCACGATCGCGCTGCGCGGGTTCGCCAACAAGGCCGGCAGCGCCTCGCGCACCACCAGAAACGTTCCGGTCAGGTTGACGCCGACGATTCGGTTCCAGAGTTCGAGGGTGGTGTCGTGAGTGTGCGCGGCCCGCAGGATGCCCGCCGCGTTGACCACCGAGTCAAGCCCACCCAGCCGCTCGACGGCCAGGCGCACCCCGTCGACCACCGAATCCTCGCTGCCGACATCCATCGGCACGGTGCTCAGCCGGTCGGCGGTGCCGGTCTCTTGCGCCCGCGCACGCGTGGTGTCCAGGCCCTCAGCCGCGATGTCGGAGGCCGCGACGGCGGCGCCCTCGTCGAGCAGGCGCAGCGCGGTCGCCTGCCCGATCCCCGACGCGGCGCCGGTCACCAGGATCCGCTTGCCCTCGAGACGCTTCATCGCTTCTCCCGTTCACTAGGCGCGGCGACGGGTCAGGGTGCCACCACCCCGCGCAGCGCTTCCTCGCCGTACATCTGCACCATCATCGACGAGTAATCCGGGCCGCGGCGCAGAATGTGTCCCCCGTCGACGTTGATGCACTGGCCGGTGATCCATGCCGCCGCGTCGCTGAGCAGGAACATGGCCAGGTTGGCCACGTCCTCGACCTCACCCACCCGCGGCAGCGGGGTGCACAGCGCGTAGTCGCCGCTGATCTCGGGTGACTGGATCACGCTCGCGTCGACCAGATCGGTGCGGATCAGGCCCGGCCGGATGCTGTTGACCCGCACCCAGGACGGGCCGAGTTCGTCGGCGGCCAGCATCATCATGTGGTCGATCGCCGACTTGGTGACCCCGTACGGCCCGAACCACCGGTGGGTGTTGCTGGCCGCGATCGATGAGATCCCGATGAACGAGCCGCCCCCGCCGCGGACAAGCTCGCGCCCCACGTGCTTGAGCACGTACATGGTGCCGTTGACGTTGAGGTCGACGGTGTTTCGCCACGCCTCCGAGTCGGTGTGGGTGATCGGCCCCACCGTCAACGAGCCACCCGCGCAATGCACCGCGCCGTGCAGCCGGCCGTGCCAGGCCGTCGCGGCGTCGACCGCCCGGGCCACCTCGTCCTCGTTCGTGACGTCGGCGGGCTCATAACGAATCGAGCCCTCGCCGGGCAGGGCTTCGATCTCCTTGACGGCCCCGGCGAGTCGATCGGCGTTGCGGCCGACGATCATGACCGAGGCGCCCGCCGCGACCAGCCCGGCGGCCACGCCTTTGCCGATCCCGCTACCCCCGCCGGTGATCAGGTATGTCCGGTCTTGGAAAGAAAGCTGCACGCGAGGCCCTTTCAAACTGGAACAGGTTCTAGCTATAGAAGCATGTGCCCTCGGGGGGAATATCGCTACCCCCGGTCTCGTTAGGTCCTCGGCTGCGCGGCGCTACGGCGTATCGCGGCGCGCCACCTTCGTCGGCTTCGCGTCCCGCCAATCCTCGACGTGCGGAGGCTGGCCGACCGGCCACCGGTTCTCGTTGAACGCCGCCCAATGGGCATGCCCCAGCAGGTGCACGTGGAAGGCGTGCCGCAGCGCCTCGGTGTAACCCATCGCGTCGGAGGCGGCGTTGACCGAATCCTTGATGAGCAGCGACGCCATCGTGGGCCGCTCGGCGATGCGTCGCGCGAATTCGAGTGTCTTTTCCTCTAATTCGTCGACAGCGAAGACCTTGGACACCATGCCCAGCCGGTGCGCCTCGTCCGCGTCGATCGAATCACCGGTCAGCAGCAGCTCTTTAGCCTTACGCGGACCGAATTCCCAAGGGTGAGCGTAATATTCGACACCCGGCATGCCCAACCGGACCGCGACGACGTCGCTGAACTTCGCGTTGTCGGCGGCGACGATCAGGTCGCAGGCCCAGATCAACATCAGACCGGCCGAGATCGCGTTGCCCTGCACCTGAGCGATCGTGATCTTGCGCAAATCGCGCCAGCGGCAGGTGTTTTCGAAAAAGTAGTGCCATTCCTGGTGGTACAGCTTCTCCATGATCGGCTCGAGCGTGGCCCCGCGCGAGCGGAAGCTCGGATGCTGCCCGGGCCCCGGTGCGCGCTCGGCCAGTGCCTGCTCGGAACCCAGGTCGTGTCCGGCGGAAAAGTTCCTGCCGCGCGCCGCCAGGATCACCACGCGAACGGTGTCGTCGGCCTCGGCGCGGCCGAAGGCCTCGTCGAGCTGGACCAGCAGGCCGCGGCTTTGCGCATTGTGGGCCTCGGGCCGGTTGAGCCAGATCCGCGCGATGCGGCCCTCGTCGAGGGTTTCGTAGGCCACGAGCTCCGGGGTGTTGGCGTCGGCCGCCCCGGTGTCGGCTTGCTCGGAGACTGTCATTCCGCCCACCTCGTTCGTCGTTGATTTGGCCTTGTTTACAGATTACGGCCAGTGTGTAACCGGGCCGCGCCGGGGGGACGCGCCGCGAGCCCTTGATCGGCGGCACGCCCCGGCCGGTCGTGTCTTCGCGAGCGGCGCGGCGAGTCCCTGCAAACCAGCCATAAATGCGCCCGACGCCCGTTAGCTGGTGAGACGGGCTGCGGCCGATCACGCGCGTCGCCTACAGTTAAGTCATGCCTACGAAATCTGATCCTGGCGAAATCGGCGACGTCGAGCCGGTGGCGGACAGCACTGCGAGCCAGGCCAGGCGGGTCGTCGCGGCGTACGCCAACGACGCCGACGAATGCCGGGTCTTCCTGTCCATGCTGGGTATTGGGCCGGCGAAACTCGACGCGTAAATGGCTCCCGGGGGAGGGCGAGGCTCCAAGGCGGCCAAATTCGGGGATTCCGACTTCGTCGTCGTCGCCAACCGGTTGCCGGTAGATCGGGAGCTGCTTCCCGACGGCAGCACGGCGTGGAAGCGCAGCCCCGGGGGACTGGTCACCGCCCTGGAGCCGCTACTGCGCCGTCGGCGCGGCGCGTGGGTCGGCTGGCCCGGTGTGGTCGACGAGGACGTCGACCACGAAGACGAGCCGATCGTCCAGGAGGACCTGGAACTGCGGCCGGTCAAGCTGAGCGCGGACGACGTCGCCGAGTACTACGAGGGCTTCTCGAACGCCACGCTGTGGCCGCTGTATCACGACGTGATCGTCAAGCCGCTGTACCACCGCGAATGGTGGGACCGCTACGTCGTCGTCAACCGCCGCTTCGCCGAAGCCACCTCGCGTGTCGCCGCGCGGGGCGCGACCGTATGGGTGCAGGACTATCAGCTGCAACTGGTCCCGGCGATGCTGCGCGAGATGCGGCCTGATCTGACCATCGGTTTCTTCCTGCACATCCCCTTCCCGCCGGTGGAGCTGTTCATGCAGATGCCGTGGCGGACCGAGATCGTCGAGGGCCTGCTGGGCGCCGACCTCGTCGGATTCCACCTGCCCGGCGGCGCGCAGAATTTCCTGTTCCTTTCCCGGCGGCTGATCGGTGCCAACACCACGCGCGGGGCGGTCGGGGTGCGGTCGCGGTACGGCGAGGTGGAGCTGGAATCCCGCGTCGTCCGGGTGGGCGCCTTCCCCATCTCCATCGATTCCAGTGCGCTCGACCAAACGGCCCGGCACCGCGATATCAGGCGCCGCGCCAAGGAGATTCGGGCCGAGCTCGGCAACCCCCGCAAGGTGCTGCTCGGGGTCGACCGGCTCGACTACACCAAGGGCATCGACGTTCGGCTGAAAGCCTTTTCGGAGCTGCTCGCCGAGGGTCGCGCCAAACGCGACGACACGGTGCTGATCCAGCTGGCGACGCCGAGCCGCGAGCGGGTGGACAGTTACCAGCAGCTGCGTAACGACATCGAACGCCAGGTCGGCCACATCAACGGCGAATACGGCGAAGTCGGGCATCCGATGGTGCACTACCTGCATCGGCCGGTCCCGCGCGACGAACTCATCGCGTTCTTCGTGGCCGCCGACGTCATGCTGGTCACCCCGCTGCGCGACGGGATGAACCTGGTAGCCAAGGAGTACGTCGCCTGCCGCAGCGATCTCGGCGGCGCGCTCGTGCTGTCCGAATTCACCGGCGCCGCCGCCGAACTGCGCCAGGCGTACCTGGTCAACCCGCACGACCTCGAAGGGGTCAAGGACGCCATCGAGGCCGCCCTCAACCAGCCCGTCGAGGAAGGACGGCGGCGCATGCGGTCGCTGCGCCGCCAGGTGCTCGCCCACGACGTCGATCGCTGGGCACGGTCATTCCTCGATGCGCTCGCCGAGGCGCGGCCCCATGACGCCGATTAGCGCGGATGCCCCGGGGACCCATGGTGTTGGCGCGCCAACGCTGTGATACTCGGGTGCAGCGTCGCACGCGAAGGAGAAAGAGTCACATGAAGCTCCGTCACGGACTGGCCGCGGGTGCCGCCGTCTTCACGGCTGTCGCAACGGGAATCGCGCTGCAATCCGGCGAACCGGCCAAGGCGCTCGGGCCGCCGGCGGACGGCACCTACGCCTACAACGAGGCGGGCGTCTCCGGGGTTACCTGGACCATCTCCGCACTGTGTGACCAGCCGTCCGGGACCCGGAACATGAACGACTATTCCGACCCGATCGTCTTCGCGATGAACTGCGCGCTGAACATCGTGAGCTCTACGAACGAGCAGATCAGCGCCGCCGACAAGCTGCAGAACTTTAGCGGCCGGGCTCGCATGTCCAGCATGCTGTGGACGTTCAAGGTGCAAAAGGACAACGGCGTGGCCTGCCCGGGCGGGGGCACCGCGCCGTCCACCGAAACCTTCGCGTTCAGCGACGAAACGATGAGCGGCACCCACACCACGCTGCACGGGCCGGTATGCGGGCTGCAGCCGGAGATGAAGAAGCAACCCTTTTCGCTGGCGATGACCGGACCGCCGCCCAGCCCGATCGAGCGTTACCCGTTGTACTGCAACGGCATTGCGATGTGCTACTGAGCTAGATCGGCGTGATGTAGGCGATCAGCCACTGCTTGCCGATCTTTTTGAAGTCGACCCGCAATCGGCTGCCGTCATACAGCGGCTGCCGCGACTTGTCGGTGACCGTCCGGTTCATGTAGACCATCACCGACGCCGAATTCCGTTGGGCGGACATGACTCCCACGCCCACGACGTTGGCCTGCACCACCACTTCGCGCTTCTTGGCTTCGGGAATGATCTGGGTGTTGGCGCTCTTCTGGAACTCCGCACGATAGTCGGGGGTCAGTAGCGGGTACGCCGCCGACAGGCTGCGTTCGACCGTTTGGTAGTCGTAGGCGAAAACCTCGGGGATTTCCTTGGCCGCCAAACCGGGCAGCACGGCACGCGCCGCCTGCTCACCGCGAACCTCGACCCGATCCCAATACATCCAGCCGGCCGCCGCGGACAACCCGACGAACGCCACGGCCAGAAGGTAACCCGCGACGATGAGCAGCCAACGCCGCCATCGCATCAATTACCCCCGTCTGGATACTTCAGGTCGTAGCCGCTCATGCGTCCGGAGTCGTCTTCGTGCACGATGACGCGCAACCGGTAGGGCATGGACGGCTTGTTGACGCCGTCGATGTCGGCGACGGTGACGCGCACCGACACCAACACGGACGCGTTATCGGTAACGGCGTCAATGCCTTCCAGCGCGGCGCCGTTGACGACGGCTTCCGATGTCGCGTTGGTGGAGCGGAACAGGCCCTTGAGATTCTCGACATTGTTGTTTGCGCTGAGCATCCCGCGCAACGGACCGCTGGTCCCGTTGACGAACCGGTTGACGCTCTCGTCGATGTTGTCCTGCTTGTAGCTGAACATGTTGACGACCGTCTGCGTCGCGGTGTCGACGAAGCGTTGGTCGCGCGCCTGCGCCGCGGCGGCGTGGCGGTGCTGGACGGCCAGGAGGGCCACGCACCCGGCCAACGCCCCCACCGCCACCAGTGCCGCCGCGAAGGAGATCCACGCCACCAGGGCGCGGTGCGGCTGGCGCCGCGGTGGCGGCTTGATCGACCGGAGGCTCCTGACGGGTTTCGCCGACGGCTTCGGCGCGACCGACACCTCCGCCTGGACCGTGACGTCCTGCGTCGACTCGCTCTTGGCAGGACCCGCCGCGCGCGAGGCTTTACGACGAGCGCGCGGCTTGGTTGTCTGTTCGTCTGTTATGGCAGCGTCCATTACAGAGGCCTTGGATCAAGCATGAGGTCCACCCAATTCTCGGCGCCGGAGGTTCCGGTGGCGCCGGCGGCGAAGATACCAGTGCCTCCTGCCGGATCGACAAACGCGCCGGTCTTCTCGTCATAGGTGGCATACGCCGGCCCGCTGGCCTGCGGCTGCCCGCCGGGCGGCGGGCCCCACGGCTTCTCCGGTCCGGGGCCCGGCGGCGGCGGGTTGATCCCCAGCGGCGGCGCCGGCGGGGGCAGCCACTTCGGATACGGAAGCTGCGGCGGCACCGGCGGCACCCCCGGCGGCTGCCACGACGTGAACGGCGGCGGCGGCCCGTTGTCGTTGGGCGGCGGCGGGGCGAAGGCCGGCTGGTGCGGCGCCGGACCGGGTCCAGGGACCACACCCGGCGGGGGCGGCCCGACCATCGGAGTGCCCGGATCTGGGTCGGCGTCCGGCGGGACGTACGGGAAGTGGTTGGGCGGCAACACGTTCAGCCCGTTGGTCATCGGGGTGTCGTAGGGCACCGGCGGGCCGCGCCACGGGTTGCGACCGATCGGCACGTAGCCCTTCGGGTCGCGGCAGAGCTGAATCGTGGGGGCGCGCTTCCCGGGGAACTCCTGGCACGGGTAGTTACGCGCGCCGCGCACGGTGCTGGGATCGTTCTGCGCGGTCTTGCAGTACATGTCCCTCGGAAGCTCGCGCACCGTCTCGTCGGCCGGGGTGCGCATCAGCGGCGGCGGCAGGAAGCCGACGGCGCACGGCGGCGGGTCGTTGAGGTCGAGCTTGAAGTCCAGCTTGGCGCCCTCGTCTTGCGGCCCGCCGCCCGCGGCGGTGGTGATGGCCGCGAACAACGCCGGCAACACGACGAGCAGCTGTTCGATCGACTTGTTGTAGATCACGCCCACCCGGCCGAGGTTGGCCAGGCTGGCGGCCAGGGTCGGGAAGTTGGGGCGGATGCCCGAGAACGCGGTGCTGGCCTCGTCGGTCGCGCCGGGGGCCGTGGCCAGGGTGTCGCGGAGCTGGGGGTCGGCCTGACGGACCTCGGAGGTGAACCGCGCCAGCCCATCCGAGAGCGACTTGATGTCGCCACCGGCGCGGATCTGGGCCTGCAGGAACGGGCCGGCCTGATCGATCAGCTGCGAGACCTGCGGATAGTTGGCGTTCGCCTCGTCCACCAGCAGCCGGGCCGACTCGAACAGCCGGGCGAGCTCGGGGCCTGACCCGTTGGCCGCAATGAACGTCTCGTGCAGCAGTTCACGCAACCGGGTGTCACCCAGGCTGTTGACCAGTGTCTCCGCCCGCTTCAACAGATCGGCGACGTCCTGGCCGATCCGGGTGTTCTGCCGCTCGATGCGGGCACCGTTGGTCAGCTTGCTCGACGCGGGCGAGCTCGGGGGCACCAGGTCGATGTACTGCTCGCCGACCGCCGACACACTCTTGACGGTGGCGGTGACGTTCGACGGGATGGCCGTCTCGCTGTTCAGCCGCATCTGGGCGATGACGCCGTTGGGGCTCAGCCCGACCGACTCGACGCGGCCGACGGCAACGCCGCGGTAGGTGACGTTGGCGTTCTTGTACAGGCCGCCGCCGGCAACGAAATCGGCGCTCACACCGTAGGTTCCGATGCCGAAGGTCGCGGGCAGCCGCAGGTAGAAGATCGCCATCACAGTCAGGGTGATCGCCGTGATCACGGCGAAGATCGCCAGCTGGATCCTGGTCAGTCTGTCATGCATGTGCGCCCGCCCTACTGTCCCGAAGCCGTGCCGGGCGGAATCTTGAACGGATCCGCGGCCTGTCCGGACAGGTTGGCCAATTCGCCGGTCAAGAAGTCCGGCGGGTTGAGGATCTCGTCCATGTGAGCCATGTTCGGGTCGAAATAGGCCGTCGTGAAGAACGTTTCACCGAGCCGGCGCAGGGTGAGGTCGAAGGTGGTGAACACGTTGAGATAGTCACCCCGCACCGCCTGCTTGATCCCGAAGTTGGGGAACGGAAACGTCAGCAACAGCTGTAGTGAGGTGACGAAATTCTTTCGGTTGTCGTTGAGGGTCTTCACGACCGAGTACAGGTCCTTCATGTCGGCGGCGAAGTCCACCTTGGTCTTGGCCAGCACGTGCGAGGTGACGTTGGCCAGTTTGTGCAGCGCGCCGAAGGCCTCCACGATGTGGTCGCGGTTCTTGTTGAGCACGCGAATCGCCTCGGGCAGCGTGTCCAGCGCCCGGCCCAGGTTGTCCTTGTCGCGCGCCAGTGCTCCCGAGAAGCGGTTCAATCCGTCGACCGCGTCGATGATGTCGTTGACCTGGCGGTTGAGCCCCGAGGTCAATTCCGCCAGCCGGGGGATCAGGTCGACGAACTGGTCCTGCCGGCCCGCGACGGCCCGATAGGTCTCGTCGGTGATCTCTTCCAGCGCACCGACATTGCCCTTGTTCACCACAACGCCGAGCGCCGAGAGCACCTCTTCGGTGGTGGGATAGCGGCCGGTGTTGGCCTCCGTGATCTTCGACCCGTCGGTCAGCCGGCCCACGGCCGGCTTGTTCTTCGGCCGGGCCAGGTCGATGTGCATCGAACCCAGCAGCGACGTCTGGGCGACGGTCGCGGTCGAGTTGGCGGGCAGGACGACGTTTTTGTTCAGCGCCAATTTGACTGCCGCATAGAACGATCCGTCGGCGCGCTGTTCGGCCGCGATGCCGGCAACGCTTCCGACGGTGACGTCGTCGACCATGACGGGCGAGTTTTGCGGCAGCGTCGCCACGTCGGGCAGCTCGACGGTCACCGAGTAGGCGCCGCTGCCGTGGCCGGCGGTGCCCGGCATCGCCAACGAGTTCAGGCCGTTGAATTGGCAACCGGCCAGCAGCACGCTGCCCGCGGCCAATCCGCTGGCGCGCAACCACATTCGGTTCATCCGCCACCGCCCAAGCCGGCCGCGGGCCCGTTGGGCGCGGGTTGGGCCGGAGCTGGTCCCGGCCGCGGCCCGAACGCGCTTCCGGGAGCGGGACCGGGGGCGGGAGCGGCGCCGGCCGGCGCGGGGCCGGGCCCCGGACCGGCCTGCGGGGCCGGCGGGACGAGCAGCGCCTGCAGATCCGCCGGGTTCTGCGTGGCCGGCGTCTGGGCGCCCTTGGCCGGCACCCACGTCAGCTCCGGAACCGGGGTCGCCGCCTTGGCCTGAGTCTGCGGGGTGTCGTAGATGATCTGCCCCTTGTACGCCGTGATCGTGTTGAGCGGGTGGAACATCAGCGGCGGGTAGTTCACGGTGAGCCGGCGCAGCACCGGACCCAGCCGCTCACGACAGAGCTCGGCACGCTTGAAGTAGTCCGGCGCCCTGGGCCCGGCCGCGGTCTCGAAGGATCCCCCACAGATGAACTGCACGGGGTTGGCGAATTCCGGTATCGACAGCAGACCGTTGAGCGTGCCCTGCGCGGGATCGTAGATGTTGTAGAAGTTGGCGATACCCGGGCCCGCCACGTGCAGCACCTGCTCGATGTCGTCGCTCTCGTCGCTCAGTGTCTTCGCGAGATCGTTGAGGTTGTTGACCGTGTCGACGATGGTCGAGTTGTGTTCGTGGAGAAACCCACGGATGTCCGACAGCGCCGTGTTGAGGGTCCCCAGGGTGTTGTCGAGATGGCGCGAGCTGTCGGCGAGCACCTGCGACACCGAGGCGACGCTATCGGCGAATTGGACGATCTGTTCGTTACTGGACGACAGGGCGTTGACCACGACCTGCAGGTTTTTGACCGTGCCGAAGATGTCGCCGCGCGAATCCCCAAGTCGCCCAGCGGCTTGCGAGAGCTCGCGCAAGGCGCTGTGGAACGACTGGCCCTTGCCGTCGAAGGTGTCGGCGGCCTGGTTGATCGCCGCGCCCAACGGGCCCTGCAGCGACCCGGCCGTCGGGCCGAGCTGGACCGCCAGCTTGGTCAGCGACTCTTTGACCTCGTCCCACTCCACCGGGACCGCGGTGCGGTCAGGGCCGATGCTGGCGCCGTCGGCCATCTCCGGCCCACCGGTATAGGCCGGCGTCAACTGGATGAACCTGGCCGCCACCAGGTTTGGCGACATGATGATGGCCTTGGCGTCCTTGGGGACCTTCACGTCCTTGGACACCGACATGGTGATCTTGACGTCGGAGGGCCGCGGCTCGATCGTGTCGATGGTGCCGACCGGGACACCCAGGATGCGCACCTGGTCGCCGGGATACAACCCGACCGCCGATGCGAAGTGGCCGACGATCTTGCGGTTATTCCCTTGCGACGACAGCACATACACGCCGCCCACCAGCACCGCGACCAGCGCGATGATGGTGGCGTAGCGCAGCCCCCTGCTGCGGATGATCCGCTGCATCATGGTGACTTCGGCCTGATGATCCAGCGTTCCTGAATCAACCCGCGCAGGTAGTCGGCCAGGCTGGCCGGCATCTTGCCGGGCTGATAGAAGAAGTCGAACATCGTCGCGAGCAGCGGCGCCGGGATGACGCCGTAGACGTTCACGTTGAAGCCGGGACCCGAACCGACCACCTCGCCCAACTCGGTGGCGTAGGTGGGCAGCCGCTTGAGGGCCTCGGTGATGTAGTCGCGGCGCTCGTTGAGGTTGGACAGCACATCGTTGAGCTTGTTGAGCGCGGGCCCGAATTCCCTGCGGTTGTCGGCGACGAAGCCGGAAATCTGCGCCGAGAGCTCCTGGATGCCCGAGATCAGCTGACCCAGCGCGCGGTGGCGTTCGTCGAGCGCGGCGAACAACTCGTTACCGTCGTCGACCAGCTTGTTGACCTGCTCGGCGCGCTGTGACAACACGCCGGTGACCGACTTCGCGTGCGCCAGTAGGCTTTGCAACGCCTCGTCGCGTCGGTCCAGGGTGCGAGACAGCGACGTCACGCCGTCCAGCGCACCGCGCAGCTCGGGGGTGGCGTCGTGCAGCGTGTCGGTCAACACGTTCAGCGCCTTTTCGAACTGCGGCTTGTTCAGGTTGCTGGCATTGGAACCCAAGTCCTCGAGCGCGCCGGCCAACGTGTACGGCGTCGTGGTGCGACTGAGCGGGATGGTGGTTGCCTTGCCGCCACCGGCCGGGGTCACCGAGATGGAGCGCTCACCGAGGATGGTGTCGGTGCGGATCGCGGCCAGCGACTGGTCGCCGACGGCGACGTGGCGGTCGACGCTGAAGCTGATCTTGGCGCTGTCGCCGGCCAGACCCACGGAGGTCACCTTGCCGACTTTGAAACCCGAGACGTAAACGGCATTGCCGGGATTGATTCCACCCGCGTCGCTGAAGTAGGCGTCGTAGATCTTGCCCTGCGGCCAGAACGGTAACCCGGAATACCCGAATGCGATGAGCACGACGCAGACCACGAGCACCACGCCGAAGATGCCGGTGCGCAGCGGATCGCGCTCATGTGTTGCGTTACTTGGCAAAAGCGCACCTCCCCTTGCTGGGATCCACCTGGCCACCAAGCGGCAGGAGGATGTCGCCACCGGCGGGGCCGTTGATCTTGATCGTCACGGAGCAGAAATAGATGTTGAAGAACGACCCGTAAGCGCCGAGGGCCGCCAACCGCAGATAGTCCTCGCCCAGCTGTTCGATGTCGTTGTTCACCTCGGCCTTGCGGTTGTCCAGCTCGGTGGCCAGCGGACGGGTGTTTTCCAGAACGCCTTGCAGCGGGCGGCGCGAATTCTTCAGCAGCTGGGTCAAATCCGTCGTCGTGGAGGCCAGCGGGGGGATGGCACCCGCGATGTCGTCCTTGTGTTCGGCCAGCCCGGTGATCAGTTGTTGCAACTGGTCCACGCTTGTCGAAAACTGCGCGCTGCGTTGGTCCACGGTCGTCAGCACCGTGTTGAGGTTGTTGATCACGTCGCCGATGAGCTGGTCGCGCTGGCCCAGCGCCGAGGAGAACGCGCTCGTGTCGGCCAGCACGTTCGACAACGCGCCGCCCTGGCCCTGCAGCAGCTGGATGACCGCGCTGCTGATGGTGTTGACCTTGTCGGCGTCGAGGCCTTTGAGGACCGGCCGCAGCCCGCCCAGCAGCGCGTCGAGATCCAGTGCGGGCTGGGTGTGTTGGCTGTTGATCGTCGCGCCGGCGGGGAGTTTTCGCAGCTCTCCAGGGCCGGACGTGATCTCCAGATATCGGTCACCGACGAGGTTTTCGTAGCGGATCACCGCGCGCGTCGACGAGTAGAGCGTGTAGCGCTTGTCGACCCCGAACTTCACGTCGATGGTGTTGTCGCGATTGAGCTTGATGTCCGACACCGCACCGACCGGCACCCCGGCGATGCGCACCTTTTGACCGGCCTTCAACCGCGAGACGTCGGTAAACGTTGCGTGGTAGGTGCTTTCGGGTCCGAACCGGAAGTCGCCGAACACCACCACCAGCCCGGCCGACACCAGCAGCATGGCCACGGCGAAGATGCTGACCTTGATCATCATCTCGCGGTGCGACGGCATGCCCGAACTGTCCGGCATCAGAAATCGTCCCGTTCCGCGAAGGCGCCGTGGAACAAGAACTGCAGCGTCGAGGGCGCGTCGAACTGCAGCTCGGTGAACGGCTCGTACGGGATGTTGGCGTTGTCGGTGACCAGGAACGGCGCCCGGTAGAACGAGCCGCCGGTCTGCTTGGTCGGGATGTCGGGCAGCCCACGGCAATTCGGGCCGCCGGAGGCGTTCACGATCGGCAACGACTCCGGGTACGTGTACGACGGCGCGCCCAGCACGAAGCTCGACGACGTGAACAGGCCGGCCTTGCGGACGCCGAGCAGCGGGGCGAATTCCTTGATGCCGCGCTCGATTCCGGCGAACAGGCAGCCGAATTCCGGTGAGTAGTCGGCGGCCACCTTGAGCGGGGCCCGCAGCCGGTTGATGGCGTCGATGAAGTCCTGCTCGGCCGGCGCCAACGTGTCATAGGCGTTGTTCGACAGGCCGATGGTGGCCAACAGGGTCTTGTCGAGATTCTTCTGCTGGTCCACGACGGTCTTGTTGATCGTCGGCAGGTTGTCGAAGACGGTGTTCAGATTGGGGGCGGAGTCGGCGTAGACGTTCGCCACGACCGCGGTCTTGCGGAGGTCTTCCTGCAAGGCGGGCAGCTTCGGATTCGCTTGGCGCGTCAGCGTATTCAGTCCCGAAAGGATGCCGCCCAGGTCATCGCCGTGGCCACGCAGGCCTTCGGCGAACGCGCTCAACGTCCCGTTGAGTTCGACGGGGTCGACCTTGTGCAACAGGTCGATCAGCGACTGGAACAAGGTGTTGACTTCGAGCTGCACCGACGAGGCCGCGACGTGCGCGTCCGGACGCAGCGAGGTCGGCGACGGCGTTTGCGGCGGAATGAATTCCACCGCCTTCGCACCGAAGATGGTGTTACCCGCGATGTGCACCGCCGCGTTGGACGGGATGAAATGCATGTCGTCGCTGTTGATGCCCAGCGTCAGGCGCGCCTGGTCGCCGGAATAGTCGATGGTCTCGACCTTGCCGATCTGGATGCCCCGGTATTTGACCTTGGCGCCCTTCTCCATCACCAGCCCCGCCCGGGGCGCCGACACGGTGACGGTGTCGATCGACGCGAAGGCGGCCGTGTAGGAAAGGTAAGTCAGCACAGCGAAAGCCACCATGAGGCCGGCCAGCACTGCTGCTGCCAGCCGGACGGTCGTGCGTCGCGCGCCTGTTTCTGCCATGTCCTTTTAAGCGGTCCTCTTAGCCGGAGAGGTTGAAGTTACCGGACGCCCCATACACAGCGAGCGAGATGAACAAAGTGATGACGACCACGACGATCAACGACGTCCGCACCGCCTGGCCGACTGCGATGCCGACGCCGACGGGACCACCGCTGGCGTTGTAGCCGTAATAGGTGTGCACCAACATGACCGCGATGGACATCACGATCGCCTGCAGGAACGACCACAACAGGTCCGACGGGATCAGGAACGTATTGAAGTAGTGGTCGTAGAGGCCTTTTGACTGCCCGTTGATGTACACCGTGGTGAAGCGGGCGGCGAAGAACGCGGCCAGCACGGACAGCGAGTACAGCGGGATGATCGCGATCAGGCCGGCGATCAGGCGGGTCGACACCAGGTAGGACACCGAGTGCACCGCCATGCACTCGACGGCGTCGATCTCCTCGGACACCCGCATGGCGCCCAATTGGGCGGTGGCGCCGGCGCCGATGGTGGCCGCCAGCGCGATGCCGGCGATCACCGGGGCGACCACCCGGACGTTCAGGAAGGCCGACAGGAATCCCGTCAGCGCCTCGATGCCGATGTTGCCCAGCGACGAATACCCTTGCACGGCAATGACACCGCCGGAGGCCAGGGTCAAAAACGCCGCGACACCGACCGTGCCGCCGATCATCACGAGAGCCCCCGCGCCCATGGTCATCTCGGCGATCAGCCGGACCGTCTCCTTGCGGTATCGGGTGAGCGCGTTGGGGACGTAGCGCACGGTCTGCCCGCAGAACAACGCCTGCTCGCCGAAGTCGTCGACCGGCTCCTGCAGCCGCGAGAAGAGGCGACGAAACCGCAGTGTGGCGTCGTAACTCATCGCGTGCTCACCCGTCTCATCACTTCGCCGAAATTCGCACGCCGATGGCGGTCATCACCACGTTGATCACGAACAGACAGATGAAGGCGTAGACCACGGTTTCGTTGACCGCGTTGCCGACGCCCTTGGGCCCGCCCTTGACAGTCAGGCCGCGGTAACAGCCCACCATCCCGGCCATCACACCGAACAGCAGCGCCTTGACTTCGGCGAGTACCAGCTCGCGCAGTCCGGTCAGCACGGTCAAGCCGTTGATGAACGCGCCTGGGTTGACGCCCTGCAGGAAGACGGAGAACACATAGCCACCGGAAAGCCCGATGGCGCATACCAAGCCGTTGAGCAGCAGCGCCACCACCGTGGACGCCAGCACACGGGGGACCACCAGCCGCTGGATCGGGTCGATGCCGAGCACGCGCATCGCGTCGATCTCCTCGCGGATGGTGCGCGCGCCCAGGTCGGCGCAGATCGCGGTGGCGCCGGCACCGGCGACGACGAGCACGGTCACCACCGGACCCAGCTGGGTGATGGTGCCGAACGCCGTCCCGGCGCCGGACAGGTCGGCGGCGCCGATCTCGCGCAGCAGGATGTTGAGGGTGAAGGCCACCAGCACCGTGAAGGGGATGGACACCAGCAGCGTCGGGACCAGCGACACGCGGGCGATCATCCACGTCTGATCGAGAAACTCGCCAAACTGGAACGGCCGGCGAAAAGCTGCCCGGCCGGTGTCCATCATCATTTCGAAGAATCCGCCGACGGCGCGGGCGGGAACGGCAAGTTGCTCCCTCAACTCGGTGTCCCCCCTCGGCTGGTCTCGGCGAAGTCTATGGCTGGCCTTTGCGTTGTCTACGGTCGCATGGGGCTCGGTGTGAGCCGGATCATATTAACTCAGAACAAGTTCACCATGTCAATGAACAGCATTTCTTATCCCAACCGTTAATTCGCCAGGTCAGACGCACTTGTCACGTGTCAAACTGACACACGTTCTACCTGCCGATTCCCCCCGATCGACTAGCCCCAAATGGCTATTGATCCATCAGTGCGCTCGCCGAAAAATTGTGCTCAGGATCACGTCCAGCAAAGTATTCCTGCAGCGTCGCACTCAGCTGTGCAGGGTCCCAAGCGGCGCCGTCGGCGCTGAATTTGCGCTCGACCGTCGGGGCAGCGACCAGTGTCACCTGCGGACCGTAGACGATGAACACCTGGCCGTTGACTTCCGCAGCCGCCGGCGAGGACAGGAACTTGACCAGATTGACGACGTGCTCTGGCGACAGCGGATCGACCCCGCCGGCCTCCACCTCCGGTGCATCGCCGAACACGTCGGCCGTCATCGCCGTGCGCGCGCGGGGGCAGATGGCGTTGGCGCACACGCCGTAGCGGCCGAGCGCCCGCGCGGCGGTCAGAGTGAGCGAGATGATGCCCGCCTTGGCGGCGCCGTAGTTCGCCTGCCCGACGGGGCCGACCAGGCCGGCCTCCGATGCGGTGTTGACGATCCGGCCGAAGACCTTGCCGTCCGCCTCCTTGGCCTTGGAGCGCCAGTAGGTGGCGGCGTTGCGGGTCAGCAGGAAATGGCCGCGCAGGTGCACGGCGATGACCTGGTCCCACTCCTCGTCGGACATGTTGAACAGCATCCGGTCGCGCGTGATGCCGGCGTTGTTGACCACGATGTCGAGCCCACCCAGCCCGTCGGCCTGGGCGACCAATTCGTCGGCGGTGGAGCGTTCGCTGATGTCGCCCGCCACGGCAACGGCCTTCGAACCGGAGGAGTTGATCTCGTCGATGACGTCGGAGGCGTCCAACGCGGCGGCGATGTCGTTGACGACGACGGTCGCTCCGAGGCGTGCCAGGCCGAGCGCCTCGGCCCGTCCCAGGCCCGCGGCCGCACCGGTGACCACCGCGACCTTTCCGGAGAGATCGGTCGCGTTCGTGCTGCTAGTCAATTTATGAATACCTCTAGTTTCGGGTTGCGCGCTCTAGGCTCGGATCAGTCGCCGCGGGACAGCGCGGCGCGCGGGCATTCGGCGATCGCCTGCTCGGCCAACTGCTCCTGATCGGCGGGAATCGGGTCGAGCTTCACCACGGCGTAATCCTCGTCGTCGAGGTCGAAGATATCGGGGGCAATTCCCAAGCACACTGCGTTACCTTCGCACCGGTCACGGTCCACGATCACCCGCACAGCACCCTCCTTGAACCTGGCCTTCACCGCAGGACTCGCCTCATCAGTATGTAGGTCCACCATAAGACCCCGACACCGCTGGGGAAACGGTCGCTGGATTCCCAGACTAGAACGTGTTACAACCGGGAAGACGAATGGGTAGCCGTTGGTCGAGCTGCAGCCTGTGACGCGGGTTGTATTCGGAAACGTCGTTGACTTGAAGGACGGCTGAAATGCGCATCAGTTACACCCCTGAGCAAGAAGAGCTGCGTCGCGAGCTGCGGTCGTACTTCACCAACCTGATGACCCCGGAGCGTCGCGAGGCGCTGACCTCCTCGGGGGGCGGCGAGGTCGGTACCGGCACGGCGTATCGCGACACCGTCGCGCAGATGGGCAAAGACGGGTGGCTCACCCTGAACTGGCCCAAGGAGTACGGCGGCCAGGACCGCTCGCCGATGGACTCGCTGATCTTCACCGACGAGGCCGCCATCGCCGGCGTGCCGGTGCCGTTCCTGACGATCAACAGCGTCGCGCCGACCATCATGGCGTTCGGCACCGAGGAACAGAAGAAGTTCTTCCTGCCCAAGATCGCCGCGGGCGAGCTGCACTTCTCGATCGGCTACTCCGAGCCCGGCGCCGGCACCGACCTCGCCAACCTGCGCACGACCGCGGTGCGCGACGGCGACGACTACGTCATCAACGGCCAGAAGATGTGGACCAGCCTGATCGCCTACGCCGACTGGGTGTGGTTGGCGGTGCGCACCAACCCCGACGCCAAGAAGCACCGCGGGATTTCGATGCTGACCGTGCCGACCACCGCGGAGGGTTTCTCCTGGACCCCGGTGCACACGATGGCCGGTGTGGACACCAGCGCCACCTATTACTCCGACGTCCGCGTCCCGGTGACCAACCTGATCGGCGAGGAGAACGGCGGCTGGAAGCTGGTGACCAACCAGCTCAACCACGAGCGCGTCGCCCTGGTGTCGCCGCAACCGATCTTCTTGGCCCTGCGCGAGGTTCGCGAATGGGCGCAGAACACCAAGGACGACGGGGGCGCCCGGCTCATCGACTCGGAGTGGGTGCAGCTCAACCTGGCCCGGGTGCACGCCAAGGCCGAGGTCCTCAAGCTGATCAACTGGGAGCTGGCCTCGGCGGCGAGTGAAGACCTGTCGCCCGCCGACGCGTCGGCGGCCAAGGTCTACGGCACCGAGCTGGCCACCGAGGCCTACCGGCTGCTGATGGAGGTGCTGGGTACCGCGGCGACGGTGCGCCAGAATTCGCCGGGCTCGTTGCTGCGGGGCCGGGTCGAGCGGATGCACCGGGCCTGCCTGATCCTGACCTTCGGCGGCGGCACCAACGAAGTTCAGCGCGACATCATCGGCATGGTCGCCCTCGGTCTGCCCCGCAACCGCTGAGCCGCTACGTAATAGAAGGACGGACGTTCATGGATTTCACGACAACCGAAGCGGCGAACGACCTCGGCAACCTGGTCGACACGATCGTGGACTCGGTGTGCACCCCCGAACACCAGCGCGAGCTGGACGGGCTCGATCAACGGTTCGATCGCGACCTGTGGCGAAAGCTGATCGACGCCGGCATCCTGTCCAGCGCGTCGGCGTCATCGCTGGGCGGCGACGGTTTCGGCGCGCTCGAGCAGATCGCGATCCTGGTCGCGCTGGGCCATCAGCTGGCCGCGGTGCCCTACCTGGAGTCGGTGGTGCTGGGCGCCGGGGCGCTGGCCCGGTTCGGCTCCGAAGAGCTGCAGCAGAACTGGGGCGTGCCGGCGGTCAACGGCGAGAAGACCCTGAGCATCGCGCTCGACGGCGAGATGGGCGAGGGCCCGGTGCAGGCGCTAAGCGCCGGCGCCGGTTACCGGCTGACCGGCACGCGCACCCAGGTCGGTTTCGGCCCGGTGGCCGACGCGTTCCTGGTCCCCGCCGAAACGGATGCCGGCACGGCGGTTTTCCTGGTTGCCGCCGACGATCCCGGCGTCACGGTGACGGCCCTGCAGACCACCGGCCTGGGCAGCGTCGGGCACCTCGCACTGGACGGCACCGAGGTGGACGGCGGCCGCAGGGTCGGCGGCGCCGAGGTGGCGACCTGGCTCGGCACGCTGGGCACGTTGGGCCGCAGCGCTTTCCAGCTCGGGGTGCTCGAGCGTGGCCTGCAGATGACCGCCGAATACGCGCGCGAACGTGAGCAGTTCGACCGGCCGATCGGCAGCTTCCAGGCGGTCTCGCAGCGGCTGGCCGACGGCTACATCGACGTCAAGGGGTTGCGGCTGACGCTCACCCAGGCGGCCTGGCGAGTCTCCGAGGACATTCCGGCGGAGATCGACGTCGCCAGCGCGGCGTTTTGGGCCGCCGACGCCGGTCACCGGGTGGCGCACACCATCGTGCACGTGCACGGCGGCGTCGGCGTCGACACCGATCACCCCGCGCACCGATACTTCCTGGCCGCCAAGGAGATCGAGTTCGCGCTGGGCGGTGCCACCGGGCAGCTGCGCCGCATCGGGCGCGAGCTGGCGGAGACGCCCGCCTAGGCGAAATGGAGCTCACCGACGACCTGACGGTCACCAAGCTGCTGGCGCCGCTGACCGAGATCGACGACCGGGGTATCTACTTCGAGGACTCGTTCACCAGCTGGCGCGATCACCTGCAGCAGGGTGCCGCGATCGCCGCGGCGCTGCGTGAGCGGCTCGACCCCACCCGGCCACCCCACGTCGGAGTGCTGCTGGAGAACACGCCCTTCTTCTCGGCGATGCTGGTCGCGGCGGGAATGTCGGGGATCGTGCCGGTCGGGCTCAACCCGGTGCGCCGCGGCGAGGCGCTGCAGCGCGACATCGCCCGGGCCGACTGCCAATTGGTGCTCGCCGACTCCAAATCGTCTGAGACGCTGGGTGATATCGAGCACCTGAACGCCGACTCCGTCGCGTGGGCCGACGAACTGGCCGCGCACCGCGACGCCCCGATCGTTTTTCAGGACGCCGCGCCGGCGGATCTGTTCATGTTGATCTTCACGTCGGGTACCAGCGGCGAGCCCAAGGCGGTCAAGTGCAGCCACGGCAAGGTCGCGATCGCGGGCGTGACGATGTCGCAGCGCTTCGGCCTCGGCCCCGACGACGTCTGCTACGTGTCGATGCCGCTGTTTCATTCCAACGCGGTGCTGGTCGGCTGGGCGGTGGCGGCGGCGTGTGCGGGCTCAATGGCCTTGCGGCGCAAGTTCTCCGCCTCGAACTTCATTGTCGACGTCCGCCGCTACGGCGCCACGTACGCGAACTACGTCGGCAAGCCGTTGTCGTATGTACTGGCCACGCCCGAGCGGCCCGACGATGCGGACAACCCGCTGCGCGCGGTGTACGGCAACGAGGGCGTTCCCGATGACATCGAGCGCTTCGCCCGCCGATTCGGGTGTGTCGTGCAGGACGGGTTCGGTTCCACCGAGGGCGGCGTGGCCATCGCGCGCACCCCGGACACACCGCCGGGTTCATTGGGCCCCCTCCCGCCGGGCATCGACATCGTCGATCCCGACACCGGCGCGTCATGCCCACCGGGCGTGGTCGGCGAACTGGTGAACGTCGCCGGGCCGGGCCGTTTCGAGGGTTATTACAACGACGACGCCGCCGAGGCCGAGCGGATGGCCGGCGGGGTCTACCACAGCGGCGATCTGGCCTACCGTGACGACGCCGGTTATGCGTATTTCGCTGGGCGGCTGGGTGATTGGATGCGCGTCGACGGCGAAAACCTCGGCGCCGCGCCGATTGAGCGGGTGTTGCTGCGCCACCCCGACCTGACCGAGGTCGCGGTGTACCCGGTGCCCGACGCGATCGTCGGCGACCAAGTCATGGCCGCGGTGGTGATGGCGCCGGGCACCGAGTTCGACGACGAGAAGTTCCGCGCCTTCTTGGCCGAGCAACCGGACTTGGGACCCAAGCAATGGCCGTCGTACGTACGGGTCAGCACCGAACTCCCGCGCACGGTGACCTTCAAGGTGCTCAAGCGGCAACTGGCCGCTCAGGGCGTCGACTGCGGCGATCCGGTCTGGAAGATCCACCGCTAGGGCCCCGGGACGGGCGTTATCGCGGGATGTGGGCGTCCAGGCAGTAAACTCAGCGCTCGATGAAAATCCGCGAAATGATCGCCCGCTCGGTCCTGGTCGGGTCGCTGGCTGGGGCCGCGCTCGGGCTGGGTGCCGGTGTCGCCGCGGCGGACCCGCCCCCGCCGCCTCCCCTGCCACCGCCACCCCCGCCGCTGGTGTGGTCGCCGCCGACGCCGGACCCCGAACCGTGGGAAGCTCCTCCCCCGCCGGAGGAGGGCGCGCCGCTACCGCCGCGCTGAACATGCCGCAACGACAAGGAGACGCGATGGTTGATGCGCCGGTCCCCCGTCCCGGCGCCGCGGTCATTCGCGCCGATAGCGGAACCGGCGCATGACGGCTCGGCCTCTCGAGCTCGCGCTGGAAGCCAGCTTCGAACAGCTTTCCGCCGCGGCGCCGGCGAACGTCGGCATCGCGATCGCCCGGCCGGACCGGACATTTTCGCTGGGGAGCTGGTGGTCGGGTGTGGCGTGGTCGACGATCAAAGTGCCCCTGGCGGTGGCGGCGCTGCGCAACGATTGGCTGGGTGCCCGCGATTTTGCCGTGAAGGCCATCACCGAATCCGACAATCGCGCATCCGAGCAGTTGTGGTCGCAGTTGGGCGAGCCGGCCGACGCGGCACGGCAGGTTCAGGCGGTGGTGGCCGAGGGCGGTGACACCGCGACGGTGGTCGAATCGCGCCGACTTCGCCGTGGTTTCACCGCTTTCGGCCAAACCCAGTGGAGCCTGCAGCGCCAGGCGCGGTTCGCCGCGGAGCTGCCGACCATCCCCGACGCCGCCGAGGTGATCGACCTGATGCAACGACTCAGCAGCGGTGACCGATGGGGGCTGGCCGCCAAAGGGATTGCCGCGAAAGGGGGTTGGGGGCCCGGAGTGCACGGCGAGTACCTGGTACGGCAATTCGGGATCGTCCCCACGCCGTCCGGGCAGTGGGGTGTGGCACTGGCGGCGGACGCGCGCGACGGCGCGTTCGAGACCGGCGTCGACGTGGTCAATACGATGACGGACTGGTTGCTGAGCCGGCTGCCGACCCTAGCCCGTTATTGACGGCACCACGGCGTCGATCAGGTGCGGTCCGGCTTCTAAGAACGCGGCGCGCAGCGCGTCGGCGAACTCCTCAGCGGTGGTGACGCGCCGGGCCGGCACCCCCATGCCCTCGCTGATTTTGACGAAATCCATTGTGGGATCGGCTAAGTCGAGCAAGGACAGTGCTTCGGGCCCGGGCGCCGAGCCGGCGCCGACCCGTTGCAGCTCGATGCGCAGGATGTCGTAGGCCCGGTTGTTGTACAGCACGGTGGTGACGTTGAGGTTCTCCCGCGCCTGGGTCCACAACCCCGCAATGGTGTACATGGCGGAGCCGTCGGATTCCAGGCACAGCACCGGGCGATCCGGGGCGGCGATCGCCGCACCGACCGCCGCGGGAATGCCGTAGCCGATCGCCCCGCCGGTCAGGGTCAGCCAGTCGTGCGCCGGCGCCCCGGCGGTGGCCTGGGCGAGCAGCAGGCCGGAGGTGTTCGACTCGTCGACCACGATCGCCCGTTCCGGCAGCAGCGCCCCGATCACGTCGGCCGCCGACGCGGACGTCAGTGCGCCGGTCGGCAGCGTGGGACGCGACGCGGCCGCCACCGGCGCCACCGTTCCCGGCGCCACCTGATCCGCCAAGGCGGTCAACGCATCCGCCGCGCCGCTGTCTTCGGCGAGCACGTGCACCTCGCAACCGGCGGGCACCAGGTCGCTGGGCGTGCCGGGGTAGGCGAAGAACGACACCGGCGACTTGGCGCCGGCCAGCACCAGATGTTTGGCGCCGTCCAGCTGGGCCGTGGCGGCCTCGGCGAAGTACGCCAGCCGGTCGATGGCGGGGATCCCGGCGCCGCGCTCCAGCCGGCTGGGGAAGGTCTCGCACAGCACCCGCGCGCCGGTGGCCGCGGCGATCCGGGTGGCCGCGGCCAGGCCGGCGTGGCGGGTGGCGTCGCCGCCGACCATGATCACCGTCGGTTCCCCGGAGCCGAGCACCTCGGCCACCTCCGGGGCCAGCAACGGGTCGGCGCCCGCCGGCTGTGCGTCCAGGTTTGAGAACAGCTGGGCGCCGTCGGACCAGGACACGTCGGCGGGCAGGATCAGCGTCGAGATCTGCGAACCCCACCGGCTGGCCGCGATGCCCTCGACGGCGTCGGCCGAGACCTGGGAGGCGTCGCCCGTTCGGCGCACCCAACCCGAGACGGTGCCGGCGAGGGCGTCGATGTCGGATTCCAGTGGGGCGTCGTACTTTTTGTGATAGGTGGCGTGGTCACCGACGACCACCACCATCGGGACCCGGGCGCGGCGCGCGTTGTGCAGATTGGCCAGGCCGTTGCCCAATCCGGGGCCCAGGTGCAGCAGCACGGCCGCGGGGCGATCGGCGATGCGGGCATAACCGTCGGCCGCGCCGGTGGCGACCCCCTCGAACAAGGCCAGCACGCCGCGCATCCGCGGGACACTGTCCAGGGCCGCGACGAAGTGCATCTCCGACGTGCCGGGGTTGGCGAAACACACGTCGACGCCGCCGTCGACCAGGGTGTTGATCAGGGCCTGGGCGCCATTCACGTGATTGCCTCCAGTCGAAACAGTCGTTCGGCGTTGCCGCGCAAGAAGTCTCGGCGGGCCTCGTCGGACAGCTCGAGGTCGTCCAGCCCCGCCAACGCGTGCTCGTGGCCGATCATCGGGTAATTGGTGCCGAACAACACCTTCCGTTGTCCGGTACGGGTTTTCATGAACCTGATGAGTTCTTCGGGCAGGCGCGCGATCGTGTACGCCGAGGTGTCGATGTAGACGTTTTCGTGCTTGCGGGCCACCGCGACCATCTCCTCGGTCCACGGGTAGCCGACGTGGCCGCAGACGATCACCAGTTCCGGGAAGTCGAGGGCGACCTGGTCGATGTAGGGAATCGGCCGCCCGGTCTCCGAGGGGCGCAGCGGGCCGGTGTGGCCGACCTGGGTGCAA
Organism: Mycobacterium intracellulare ATCC 13950; assembly: GCF_000277125.1. Taxonomy (NCBI): domain Bacteria; kingdom Bacillati; phylum Actinomycetota; class Actinomycetes; order Mycobacteriales; family Mycobacteriaceae; genus Mycobacterium; species Mycobacterium intracellulare. The sequence continues at coordinate 554,667 of NC_016946.1, read as the reverse complement.
AACGGCACGCCGGATTCGACGCACTGGGCGAACAGCGGATAGTAGCGGCGATCGGTGGGCGGGGCGTTCCACAGCCACGGCACCACCCGCAGGCCGACGAATCCTTCTGCGACGCGCCGTCTCAACTCCCGGACCGCTTCCATCGGGCGGTCGAGGTCGACGGTGGCGAGCCCGGCGAACCGGTCCGGGTGCGCGGCAATCCATTGCGCCACCTCGTCGTTGGAGACGAGGTCTTGGCCGTTCGGGCCGCGCCAGGCGCTGAGTATGCCCAGTTGCACGCCGGCGGCATCCATCGACGCCAGCGTCGCCTCGATCGGGATCTCGGTGTCGGGGGTCGACCCGCCCGTCCAGCGGCGCAGGGACGCCAGCATGTCGCTGCGCAGGAACCGCTGCGTCGGGTGTTGCATCCAGACGTCGATCGTCATCGGGATCGACAGTAGCCCGGCCGCCGCGGGCGGTGCTCAGGCGGCCAGCGCGGCGCGGGCGGCGGCGTGGGTCTGCCGCGCGTACCCGCCGCCGAACAGCACGACATGGGCGAGCAGCGGGAAGAGCTGGTGCAGTCCGACGCGGTCGCGCCAGCCGGGTCGCAGCGGCCGCACCCGCCGGTAACCGTCGATGACGGCGTCGAGATGCGGGCAGCCGAACAGCGCGAGCATCGCCAGGTCGGTCTCGCGTTGACCGCCGTGCGCGGCCGGGTCGATCAGCACCACCCCGGCGGGCGTCCACATCACGTTGCCGCTCCACAGGTCGCCGTGCAGGCGGGCCGGCGGGTCGTCGTCGTCGAAATCACCCGCACGGCAACGCGCCGCGACGGCGTCGACGACCTCGCGGGTCGACGAGTCGAGCCGCGCGGCGGCGAGTTCGGCCATCGGGGCCAGCCGCTCCTGCGCGTAGAACTCGCCCCAGCGTCGGTGCGGTCGCAGCGACATCGGCAGGGGCTGCGACAGGGGTCCGAAGAAGCCGGGCCCGTCCCACCCGTCGGGGCCGGCGCCAAAGCCGGCGGCGCCGGCGTCGTGCGTGGCGGCGAGTCGGGCACCGAACTCACGCGCCGCCTCGGGGGTCGGGTTCACCGAGTCGAGGCGGCGCAGCGTCAGGCTCGTCATCGTGACGGAGACGACTTGCGCGCAGGGCACGCCGCCGTCGGCGCCGGAAAGCCATTGCAGGCCAGCGGCTTCCGCGGCGAAGAACCGGGCGGGCGCGTCCGGGTTGTGCTTGACGAAGTCGGTCACGCCTCGCGCGGTCCTAGCGCTTGGAGCGCGTCATGCAGTTACGTGAGCGGCGTGCACGTCGTCGGCCGGGCGCGCCTCGGTCTGCTCCTTGGCCCAGCGATAGTCGGGCTTGCCGGCGGGCGAGCGCTTGACCTCGTCGACCAGCCACAGGCTGCGCGGCACTTTGTATCCCGCGATCTCGGAACGCACGAAGGCGTCCAGCTCCGACAGCGGGGGCCGCGTTCCCGGCCGCGGCTGGACGACGGCCGCGACGTGCTGGCCGTAGCGGGCGTCGGGCACACCGACCACCAGGGCGTCGAAGACGTCGGGGTGCCCCTTGAGCGCGGCCTCGACCTCCTCGGGGTAGATCTTCTCGCCGCCGCTGTTGATCGACACCGAGCCGCGGCCCAGCATCGTGACGGTGCCGTCCTCCTCGACCGTCGCGTAGTCGCCGGGGATGGCGTAGCGCACGCCGTTGATGGTCTTGAACGTCTCGGCGGTCTTCTTCTCGTCCTTGTAGTAGCCGACGGGAATGTTGCCCTTCTTCGCGATGAAGCCGCGCACGCCGGAGCCGGGCTTGACCTCGTTGCCGTCCTCGTCGAGGACGACGGTGCGGTGGTCGATCGTCACGCGTGGGCCGCCGCTGTGCGGCGCGTCCTTGGCGACGACGCTGGTGCCGCCGAATCCGGTTTCCGACGATCCGATCGAGTCGGTGATGACCCGGTTGGGCAGCAGCTCGAGGAACTTCTCCTTGATGCTCGGCGAGAACAGCGCCGCGGTGGAGGCGAGCAAAAACAGGGACGACAGGTCGTACTCGTTACCCTTCTCCTGGTGCGCCAGCAGCGCGTCCAGCAGCGGCCGCGCCATCGCGTCGCCGGTGAAGAACAGCAGGTTCACCTTGTGCTCGTGAATCGTGCGCCAGACCTCGTCGGCGTTGAATTCCGGTGCCAGCACCGTGGTTTGACCCGAGAAGATCGACATCCAGGTCGCCGACTGGGTGGCGCCGTGGATCATCGGCGGAATCGGGTGGCGGACCATCGGCGGATTGGCCGCGGCGGCCTTGGCCAGGTCGTACTCGTCCTTGACGAATTCGCCTGTGGCGAAGTCGGTTCCGCCGAACAGCACCCGGTAGATGTCCTCGTGGCGCCACATCACGCCCTTCGGGAATCCGGTGGTGCCGCCCGTGTAGAGCAGGTAGATGTCGTCGGCGCTGCGCGGGCCGAAGTCGCGCTCGGGTGAGCTCTGGGCGATCGCGGAGTAGAACTCGACGCCGCCGTAGCGCTGGTAGTCGTTGTCGCTGCCGTCCTCGACGACCAGGATCGTCTTGACGTTGGGAGTCTCGGGCAGCACGTTGGCCACCCGGTCGGAGTACTGGCGCTCGTGGACCAGCGCGACCATGTCGGAGTTGTCGAACAGGTAGCGCAGCTCGCCCTCGACGTAGCGGTAGTTGACGTTCACCAGGATGGCGCCCGCCTTGACGATGCCGAGCATCGCGATGACGATCTCGATGCGGTTTCGGCAGTAAAGGCCCACCTTGTCGTCCTTTTTCACCCCCTGCTCGAGCAGGTAGTGAGCAAGGCGGTTGGCCTTCTCCTCCAGTTGGGCGTAGGTCAACTTCTCGTCGCCGCAGATCAGGGCGACACGCTCGGGCACAGCGTCGATGGCGTGCTCTGCTAGATCGGCAATATTCAAGGCCACGGCCACCAAATTAGAACGTGTTACATTTCGAGGCAAGCTCGTGTCCATTGTCGAGGGAAAGGCGGTAACCGTGACCGAGGCGCCAGCAAACGAGGAAACCGGTCCTGACGCGCTCGTGGAACAGCGTGGTCACACCCTCATCGTGACCATGAACCGGCCGCACCGCCGCAACGCCCTGAGCACGGAAATGATGGAAATCATGGTCCAGGCCTGGGACCGCGTCGACAACGATCCCGACATCCGCTGCTGCATCCTGACCGGTGCCGGTGGCTACTTCTGCGCGGGCATGGACCTCAAGGCCGCGACCCAGAAGCCGCCGGGTGAGTCATTCAAGGACGGCAGCTACGACCCGTCGCGGATCGACGCGCTCCTCAAGGGCCGCCGGCTCAAAAAGCCGCTGATCGCCGCCGTCGAGGGCCCGGCCATCGCCGGGGGTACGGAGATCCTGCAGGGCACCGACATCCGGGTGGCCGGCGAGAGCGCCAAATTCGGCATCTCCGAGGCCAAGTGGAGCCTGTACCCGATGGGCGGGTCCGCGGTGCGACTGGTGCGCCAGATTCCTTACACCGTGGCGTGCGACCTGCTGCTGACCGGACGGCACATCACCGCCGCCGAGGCCAAGGACATGGGCCTGATCGGCCACGTCGTTCCCGACGGGCAGGCGCTGACCAAGGCCCTCGAAATCGCCGAGGTCATCGAGAACAACGGACCGCTGGCCGTCCAGGCGATCCTCAAGACGATCCGCGAGACCGAGGGGATGCACGAGGAAGAGGCCTTCAAGCCCGATACCGCAAACGGGATACCGGTGTTCCTGTCCGAGGACTCCAAGGAGGGCCCCCGGGCGTTCGCCGAGAAGCGCAAGCCCAACTTCCAAAACCGCTAGGTCCCCTCTCCGCCGAACGTGACGTCACGGCGACTTTTCGGCCGATTTTTCGCCCTGACGTCACGCTCGGCGTCGCTGTCAGTCCTTGACGCCACACTGCTTGCGTGCGCGAACCCTTCATCGCCAGCGAGGCGCTCGCAGCCGGCGCCCTCACCCGGTACCGGCTGCGGAGCCGGTTCGTCGCGTTGCACCCCGACGCCTACGTGGACCCCGCCACGGAACTGACCGCCACAAGACGCGCATGCGCCGCGTGGCTGTGGTCGCGGCGGCGGGGCATCGTCGCAGGGCGCTCCGCCTCGGCACTGCATGGGGCCAAATGGGTCGACCACCGGGCGCCCGCGCAGTTGGTCTATCAACACCGCCGCCCGCCGGCCGGTATCAACACGTGGTCGGATTCGCTGTCCGAGGACGAGATACAAACGATCGCCGGCCTACGGGTGACGACCCCCGCGCGGACGGCTCTCGACCTCACCTGCCGCTATCCCGTCGATCGGGCGGTCGCAGCCATCGACGCGCTCGCGCGCGCAACCGATCTCAAGGTGAGCGAGGTCGGCTCACTCGGCGAGCGTTACCGAGGCCGACGGGGCATCGCGCGTGCGCGCGTCGCGCTGCCGCTTGTCGACAAGGGCGCCGAATCTCCCCGCGAGACATGGCTGCGGCTGCTGCTGATCCGCGCGGGTTTCCCGCGGCCGCAGACTCAAATACCGGTTTATGACTACGGCGCTCTGATCGCCTGTCTCGATATGGGTTGGCAGGACATCAAATTGGCCGTCGAGTACGAAGGCGACCATCACCGCGCCGATCAGCGGCAATTCAACAAGGACATTCGACGCGCGGAGACCCTGGCGGAGATTGGTTGGACGGTCGTTCGCGTCACGATCGAAGACACACCGGGCGGCGTCATCGCCAGGGTGGCAGCGGCGTGGGCGCGCCGAACGTGATCTCAGGGCGGGAAATCAAACGAAATCTCGCCATGTGTGCACGCTCGGCGAAAGAAGGCTCTAACGCGATCAACCCAGCAGCGGCGCGCTCGGCGTGAACACCACCGGCATGGCCTCCAGGCCACTGACGAAGTTCGCCGGTCGCAGCGGCAGGGTCGAGTCGTCGTCGGCCAGCCTGAGGTCCGGCAGTCGCTTGAGCACCCGCTCGGTCATCATCGACAGCTCGAGGCGGGCCAGCTGGTTGCCCAGGCAGAAATGCGTTCCGAAGCCGAAAGCCATGTGGCTGTTCGGGTTTCGCCGGATGTCGAAGCTGTCCGGATCCTCGAACACCGACTCGTCGAAGTTACCCGACTCGAACAGCAGCATGATCTTCTCGCCCTCGCGCAGGGAGGTGCCGTGGAATTCGGTGTCGGCGGTCAGGGTTCTGCACATGTTCTTGACCGGCGACGTCCAGCGCAGCATCTCCTCGATCGCACCCGGAAGCAACGAAGGGTCGCGCACCAGGGCATCCCACTGATCGCGGTGGCGCACCAGCTGTTCGGTCCCCCCGCTCAACGTGTGCCTGGTGGTCTCGTCGCCGCCGATGAGGATGAGCAGTGTCTCCATGACGATCTCGTCGTCGGACATCCGCTGCCCCTCCACCTCGGCGTTCACCAGGATGGAGAACAGGTCGTCGGTGGGTTCGGCGCGCCGCTTGGTGATGATGCTCGTGGTGAATTCGGTGTACGCCGCGAATGCGGCCATCACCGCCTGGGCCGTTTCCGACGTCGGGTCGATGTGCGAACTCAGCCCGCAGACCAGATCGTCGGACCACTTCAACAGCATGCTGCGTTCGGTGGGCAGCACGCCCAGCATGTCGCCGATCACCGCCATCGGCAGCGGGGCGGCGATATCGCGGACGAAGTCACACTCGCCGCGCTCACACACGGCATCGATGAGGGTGTCGCACAGCTTCGCGATCGACGGCTCCTTCTCCTTGACCCGCTTGCGGGTGAAGCCCGCGTTGACGAGCTTGCGCCGCAACAGATGTGCGGGATCGTCCATGTCGATCATGTAGGGCATGCCGGGCTGGTCGGGACGGATGCCGCCGGTGCTGGAGAACAGCTCCGGATTGCGTTCGGCGTCCAGGATGGCCTGATAGGTGGTCGCGCCGGCCAGCCCGTTGCGATCGCGAAACACCGGCTGGTTGGCGCGCATCCAGCGATAGGCCTCACGCGAGGTGTGACGATCGGCGTAGAAATTGCCGTCGGTCAGGTCAATGTTCGAGATTGCTTCCGGGATGGTCGAAGTCATCTACAGCCTCCAAGTGTTGACGAACGGATTACAGTAACCGGCATGGCTGAGTCACAACACATCGTTGCGGGGACAGTCCTCACCATGCCGGTGCGGATACGTAAAGCGGACGTGCACACCGCGATGTTTTCGGTGGATGCGCAAGCGGCCCAACGCCTTATCGACTACAGCGGTCTGAAAGTCTGCCAGCACCGCCCGGGCCGGGCGGTGGTCAACCTGATGCTGGCCCGCTACATCGACGGCGACCTGGGGCAGTACCACGAATTCGGCACCTGCGTGATGGTCAATCCCCCCGGCTCGACGGCAAGCGGCTGGCGAGCGCTGGGCGACGCGGCCGCGTTCATCCACCACCTGCCGGTCGACCAGAGCTTCACCCTGGAGGCGGGACGGTCCATCTGGGGCTTCCCGAAGATCATGGCCGACTTCACCGTTCGCGAGCAGGGCCGGTTCGGATTCGACGTCAGCGCCGACGGCGCGCACATCGCGGGCATCGACTTCGCCCGGGCATTGCCGGTGCCATCGGTGTTCACCTCGCGTCCGCAGGTCCTCAAGACCTACACCTACGCCGACGGCACAACCCGGGAGGTGCCCTGGGAGATGCGGGTGCGCGGGCTGCGCGGTCAGCTCGGCGGCGCGACGCTGCGACTCGGCGATCACGCCTACGCCAAGGAGCTGGCGTCGCTGGGCCTGCCGAAGCGGGCGATGATCTCTGGATCCGTCGGCCACGTCGAGATGACATTCGGCGACGCCCACCCGCTCGGCTGACCGGCCGGACCGGTGTCGATTGCCCGGCTCCGCCTCATCGCGCTGCGCGCTCGGCATCGTCGTCGGGCGTGTCATCCGGACAATCTAGAACGCGTTCTCAGCCGCTGGCAAGAAAAGTAGAACGTGTTCTAGTCCGTGGTGGGCACGGGTCAGATCAGGCTCGCCAGCTCGCGGACCTGCTCTGTACTGCGCCCGGACACCACCATCATGGTCACGCCGGCGGCCTCCCAGGCCTTGATCTGCTTACGCACGTAGTCGATGTCGCCGACGATCGCGGCGTCGTCGATCACCTCGTCCGGGATGATCTCGGCGGCCTTGTCCTTCTGGTTGCTGCGGAACAGCTTCGTCACGTCGTCGACCACCTCGGCGTAACCCATCCGGCGGTAGACGTCGGCGTGGAAGTTGGTGTCCTCGGCGCCCATGCCGCCCATGTAGAGCGCGATATAGGGCTTCATGGCCGCGAACGCGGCGCTGCGGTCCTCGGTGATGACGATGTTGGCCGTCGCGCAGATCTCGAAGTCCTCGCGGCTGCGGCGCGCGCCCGGGCGGGCGAACCCCTCGTCCAGCCACTCGTTGTAGGTATCGGCCATGCGCGGCGTGTAGAAGATCGGCAGCCAGCCGTCGCAGATCTCGGCGGCCAGCGCGACGTTCTTTGGCCCCTCGGCGCCCAGCATGATCGGGATGTCGGCCCGCAGCGGATGGGTGATCGGCTTGAGCGGCTTACCCAGACCCGTTGCGCGCTCGCCCGTCAGCGGCAGCGGGTAGTGCGGACCGGCGCTGGTCACCGGCGCCTCCCGCGCCCACACCTGCCGGACGATGTCGATGTATTCCCGGGTGCGGGCCAGCGGCTTGGGGAACGACTGGCCATACCAGCCCTCGACCACCTGCGGCCCCGAGACGCCGAGGCCGAGCACGTGCCGGCCGCCGGACAGGTGGTCCAGCGTCAGAGCCGCCATCGCGCAGGCCGTCGGGGTCCGCGCGGACAGCTGAACCACCGAGGTGCCCAGCCGCACCCGGGACGTCGACGAACCCAACCAGGCCAGCGGCGTGTAGGCGTCGGATCCCCACGCCTCGGCGGTGAAGACGGCGTCGTAGCCGGCCTCCTCTGCCGCGGCGACGAGCTCACCGTGGTTCTGCGGCGGCTGCGCGCCCCAATATCCCAGCTGCAGTCCCAGCTTCATCGTCGTCACCCTTCCGCAGACCCGATGTTGAATCCGTTCTTAGAACCTGTTCTACTCGATGGCGTGACAGCCAGCTCGAGTAGCCCGCCCCTGATGGATCACCCTGAGCCACCGCTCTCCGCGCCACTGACGTTGGCCTTCGACTACACCCGTTCGGTCGGCCCCACGCTGAGCAAGTTCTTCACCGCACTGCGTGACCGCCACGTCCTCGGGGTGCGCGGGTCGGATGGCCGGGTGCACGTGCCGCCGCCGGAATATGACCCGGTCACCTACGAGCCGCTGGGCGAGATGGTACCGGTATCCAGCGTCGGCACCGTCGTCTCGTGGACCTGGCAGCCCGAACCGATCGAGGGCCAGCCGCTCGACCGGCCGTTCGCCTGGGCGCTGATCAAGCTCGACGGCGCCGACACCCCGCTGATCCATGCGGTGGATGCGGGCGAGCCCAAGGCCATCAAGACCGGCTCCCGCGTGCACGTGCACTGGGTGGACGAACCGGTGGGCGCCATCACCGACATCGCCTATTTCGAGCTGGGGGAGGAAGCCGAAGCCGTCGCGGAGCAGTCGGACGGCGACAAGGACCCCGTGACCATGATCGTCACGCCCGTCTCGCTGACCATCCAGCACAGCGCCTCGCACGAGGAGAGCGCCTACCTGCGGGCCATCGCCCAGGGCAAGCTGCTGGGCGCGAAGACGGGCGAGAACGGCAAGGTGTACTTCCCGCCCCACGGCGCCGACCCGGCGACCGGCCAGCCGACCACCGACTTCGTCGAGCTGCCGGACAAGGGCACCGTGACGACGTTCGCGATCATCAACATCCCGTTCCAGGGCCAGCGCATCAAGCCGCCCTACGTGGCCGCCTATGTGCTGCTCGATGGGGCCGACATCCCGTTCCTGCATCTCGTCGCCGACATCGACGCGCACGAGGTACGGATGGGCATGCGCGTGGAAGCGGTGTGGAAACCCCGCGAGGAGTGGGGTTTTGGCATCGACAACATCGAGTACTTCCGGCCGACCGGGGAACCCGACGCCGACTACGACACCTACAAGCACCACCTGTAAAGGGCTTACCTACCTATGAGCGCTCGCAACGTTGCGGTCGTCGGCTTCGCCCACGCACCACACGTCCGCCGCACCGACGGCACCACCAACGGCGTCGAGATGTTGATACCGTGCTTCGCCCAGCTCTACGAGGAGCTGGGCATCGAGCGGACCGACATCGGCTTCTGGTGCTCCGGATCGTCCGATTACCTTGCCGGACGGGCCTTTTCGTTCATCTCGGCGATCGACTCCATCGGCGCCGTTCCGCCGATCAACGAATCGCACGTCGAGATGGACGCGGCCTGGGCCCTCTACGAGGCCTACATCAAGCTGTTGACCGGTGAGGTCGACACCGCGCTGGTGTACGGCTTCGGCAAGTCCTCGGCCGGGGTCCTGCGCCAGATCCTGTCGCGGCAGACCGACCCTTACACCGTCGCGCCGTTGTGGCCCGATTCGATCTCGATGGCCGGGCTGCAGGCCCGCATCGGGCTCGACAGCGGCAAGTGGACCGAGGAGCAGATGGCGCGCGTGGCCTTCGACTCCTTCGCGAACGCGCGGCGGGTGGACAAGGTCGAGGGGTCGATCAGCGTGGCCGAACTGCTCGAACGGCCGTTTTTCGCCGACCCGCTGCGGCGCCACGACATCGCGCCGATCACCGACGGCGCCGCGGCGATCGTGCTCGCTGCCGGCGACCGGGCACGCGAACTGCGCGAAAACCCCGCCTGGATCACGGGAATCGAGCACCGCATCGAGACCCCGTCGCTGGGCGCGCGCGACCTCACCGAATCCCCGTCGACCAAGGCCGCGGCCCACGTGGCCACCGGCGGCAGGACCGACAACCTGGACGTGGCGGAGATCTGCGCGCCCTTCACCCACCAGCACCTGATCATCGAGGAAGCCATCCGGATACCGGGACCGACCAAGGTCAATCCGTCCGGTGGCGCGCTGGCTGCCAATCCCATGTTCGTCGCCGGCCTCGAGCGCATCGGCTTTGCAGCACAACACATCTGGAATGGTTCAGCTGAGCGGGTGCTCGCGCACGCCACCAGCGGGCCTGCGCTACAACAGAACCTGGTCGCGGTCATGGAAGGGAAGAACTAATGGCCGGTGCAGGGCCAAACATCGCTGCGGTACTGGGTACCGGACAGACGAAGTACGTCGCCAAGCGCCAGGACGTTTCGATGAACGGCCTGGTGCGCGAGGCGATCGATCGGGCGCTGGCCGACTCGGGTTGCACGTTCGACGACATCGATGCCGTCGTGGTCGGCAAGGCGCCGGACTTCTTCGAGGGCGTCATGATGCCCGAGCTGTTCATGGCCGACGCCATGGGCGCCACGGGCAAGCCGCTGATCCGGGTGCACACCGCGGGATCGGTCGGTGGCTCCACCGGCGTGGTTGCCGCCAGTCTGGTGCAGTCCGGCAAGTACCGGCGCGTGCTGGCGATGGCCTGGGAGAAGCAGTCGGAGTCAAACGCCATGTGGGCGTTGTCAATCCCGATTCCCTTCATCAAGCCGGTGGGCGCCGGCGCGGGCGGCTACTTCGCCCCGCACGTGCGCTCGTACATCCGTCGCTCCGGGGCGCCCACCAACATCGGTGCCATCGTCGCGGTCAAGGACCGGCTCAACGGCGCCCGCAACCCCCTGGCGCACCTGCACCAGCCCGACATCACCGTGGAGAAGGTGATGGCGTCGCCGATGCTGTGGGACCCGATCCGCTACGACGAGACCTGCCCGTCCTCCGACGGCGCGGCGGCGGTCGTGATCGGCAACGAGGAGGCCGCCGAAGCCCGTCTGGCGCAGGGCAATCCGGTGGCATGGATCCACGCCACGGCGCTGCGCACCGAACCGCTGCAGTTCTCCGGGCGCGACCAGGTGAGCCCGCAGGCCGGCCGCGACGCGGCCGCCGCGCTGTGGAAGGCCGCCGGCATCACGAGCCCCATCGACGAGATCGACGCCGCGGAGATCTACGTGCCGTTCTCCTGGTTCGAGCCGATGTGGTTGGAAAACCTCGGGTTTGCGCCCGAGGGCGAAGGCTGGAAGCTCACCGAAGCGGGCGAGACCAAGATCGGCGGCCGGCTACCGGTGAACCCGTCGGGCGGCGTGCTGTCGTCGAACCCGATCGGCGCCTCGGGCCTGATCCGCTTCGCCGAGGCGGCGATCCAGGTCATGGGCAAGGGCGGCGACCACCAGGTGCCCAACGCGCGAAAGGCGTTGGGACACGCCTACGGCGGCGGCTCGCAGTACTACTCCATGTGGGTGGTCGGCGCCGACAAGCCGACGCCCCAAAAAGTCGACGCGTGAGCGCGCGATGAGTGAGCATCCCGCGCACGAGGCCGGCCGCCGCTCCCGCGAGGCGGTGGCGGCCCGGGACAAGGATGCCTGGCTGGCGGTGTTCGCCGACGACGCCATCGTCGAGGACCCGATCGGCCCCTCCGCGTTCGACCCCGAGGGCAAAGGGCATCGGGGCCGTGACGCGATTTCGGCCTTCTGGGACAAGGCGATCGCCCCGACCACCAAGATCGAGTTCGTTTTCCGCGATACCTATCAGTGCGGCAACGAGGAAGCCAACGTCGGGCACATCCTCATCACGACGGGCGAATACCAGACGACCGCCGAGGGCGTGTTCACCTATAAGGCCAACGACGAGGGTAAGCTGGTGGCCCTGCGCGCCTATTGGGAGATGGACCGCGCGGCGGCCAACACCCGCAAGGTCTAGATCGGCTCCAGCCCGGCCAGATGCCGCTGGGCGAGGTCGCGGTAGGCCTGCGGATTGAGCTTGAGCCACATCTCGGCGCCGGTGCCGGCCACCGGGCCCTTGATTTGAGCCGGGGCGCCGACCGCGACGATCCCGGCCGGGATCTGGGTGCCGGCGGTGACCAGCGAGTGCGCGGCGACCAGGCTGCGCGCCCCGATCACCGCCCCGTCCAAAACGGTGGCGTGGTTGGCGATCAACGCCTCCGGTCCCACGTGCGCCCCGTGGACGACGCACAGATGCGCGACCGTCGCGCCCGGACCGATGTCCACCGGGATGCCGGGAGGCGCGTGCAGCACGGACCCGTCTTGCACATTGGCGCCCTCCCGCACCACGATGGGCCCGTAGTCGCCGCGCAGCACGGCGTTGAACCAGATCGAGGCCCCCGCCTCCACGACGACGTCACCGATCAAAGTGGCGGTCGGGGCGACGAAAGCGGTGGGATCGACCCGTGGTGCGCGGCCCTCGAATGCAAACAGCGGCATCGTCTACGTATACCCCAACACGCATATGTCCCAGCCAGGCTCGCCGTCGTTGCGCGCCCCCGCCGCAAAACTGTAACGTGTTCTAGTTAGAGGGCTATTAGTTGGAGGTGGACAGGTGAGTACCGACACCAAGGCGGTCGGCATCCGGGAGATCGATCCCGGCGCCTTGCCGACCAGGTACGCCCGCGGCTGGCACTGCCTGGGCGTCGCAAAGGACTTCCAGGACGGTAAGCCGCATTCGATCGAGGCTTTCGGCACCAAGCTGGTGGTCTTCGCCGACTCCCACGGGGACATCAAGGTCCTCGACGGCTATTGCCGGCACATGGGCGGTGATCTGTCGGAGGGCACCATCAAGGGCGACGAGGTGGCCTGCCCCTTCCACGACTGGCGCTGGGGCGGCGACGGCCGCTGCAAGCTGGTGCCGTACGCCAAGCGCACGCCCAAGACGGCGCGCACCCGGTCGTGGACGACCGACGTCCGCGGCGGCCTGCTGTTCGTCTGGCACGACCACGAAAACAATCCGCCGGACCCCGCCGTGCGGATCCCGGAGATCCCGGAGGCCCACAGCGACGAGTGGACCGATTGGCGGTGGAACAGCATCCTCATCGAGGGGTCCAACTGCCGCGACATCATCGACAACGTCACCGACATGGCGCACTTCTTCTACATCCATTTCGGGTTGCCGACGTACTTCAAGAACGTCTTCGAGGGACACATCGCCTCGCAGTACCTGCACAACGTGGGCCGGCCCGACGTGAACGACCTCGGCACGTCTTACGGTGAGGCGCACCTGGATTCCGAGGCGTCCTACTTCGGGCCCTCGTTCATGATCAACTGGTTGCACAACAGCTACGGCGGCTACAAGGCCGAGTCGATCCTGATCAACTGCCACTACCCGGTGACCCAGAACTCGTTCGTGCTGCAGTGGGGTGTCATCGTCGAAAAGCCCAAGGGCATGGACGAAAAGATGACCGACAAGCTGTCGAAGGTGTTCACCGAGGGCGTCAGCAAGGGCTTTTTGCAGGACGTCGAGATCTGGAAGCACAAGACCCGCATCGACAATCCGCTGCTGGTCGAAGAGGACGGCGCCGTCTACCAGCTACGCCGCTGGTATCAGCAGTTCTATGTCGACGTCGCCGACATCGAGCCGGAAATGGTGGAACGCTTCGAGATCGAGGTCGACACCACCCGCGCCAACGAGTACTGGAATTCCGAGGTCTCCGAGAACCTCAAGGCCAAGGAATCCGAGGACGTTCCGGCCGAGCAGCACTAGGCATCATGGCCGACGATCAGCCGCAGGTACCTGACGTCGATCGGCTCGCGCGGTCGATGTTGCAGCTGCACGGCGATCATCACGACCACGAGGAGAAGCCGGCCGGCAACGGCGGGGGGTCCCGATCGTGGTCGAAGTCAAGGGATTTCGCCAACGATCCCCAGCGCGCGGCCGCCGTGGCCGAGGCCAGCCGCGCTGACCGCGAGCGCTATCTCAACTCGGGTCTGTTGCCGGTGGACTGCCGTTTCTGCCACGTCCGCGTCACGGTGCGCAGGCTCGGGCCGGGACACACTGCGGTGCAATGGAATACCGAGGCCTGGCAGCGTTGCGCGCACTTCACCGAGGTGCGCGAGTCCGGCGGCGACACCGCGCGCACCCGGTCCTGCCCCAAACTGAGCGACAGCATCGAGCATGCGGTCGCCGAGGGGTACCTCGAAGACGAGCCAGACGAGCACTGAGCGACGGTCGCGGTTCGTCATAGCCCATCGGAACCGAGCCGGCGCCCGGAAGCCATGGGCGTCGTGCCCACCTCCGAGCGACAACCGGCAGGGGGCGCGGATGGATTGGCGCGGATGGATTCGCGGCTTTGTCGCTCGGAGGTGGGCAAAAGGCGCGTCCATCGGACCGGAAACTCCTGTGGCGCCTGTGATTTCTACAGCCCCGCGAACCGCTCCTTGACCGTCTCGACGCTCAGGCCGTAGTCGGCCAGCGAGTACGAGTGCTTGGGCGCCCGCGCGCCGGACTGGCTGTCGGCGTGGGTCTTTTCCATGGCCGCCTTGGCCTCTTCGGTCAACGTCATCCCGAAGTGCCGGTAGATGTCGGCCACCGTGCCCATCGGGTCGGCGATCAGCTCCTTGTAGTCCACGTCGTAGAACTGCGACGGGCTGTATTTGGCCCGCGCGGTGTTGAACCGCTCCAGGCCCCGCGACCACGTTTCCATTGCGTCAGCGCCGATCTGGGCGCCGGTGAACGACGTCGACCATCCCTCGGCGGTGTGCTGCGCCAGCGAGCACATCGAGGCCATGATCGTCTCGACCGGACGATGGGTCTGGATCACCAACGCGTCGGGATAGGTCGCCATCAGCGCGTCCAGCGCGAACAGGTGGCTGGGATTCTTCAGCACCCACCGCTTGTCGGCGTCGTTGAGTCCGATCAGCTGAAGGTTGCGGCGGTGCCGCTGATACGACGGCGTCCAGTCCTGCCGCGAGAGCCACTGCGAGTAGGTGGGCAGGTGCGCCAGCGTCTCGTAGGACGCCGAATGCAGCGACTGCCGCAGCAGCTGCCAGCACTCCTCCAGCTCGTACGCCGCCATGAAATGCAGACCGGTGTAGTCCGGGTTTTCGGCATGATGCTTCTCGAACTGCGCGTTCAGTTGGCTGTAATACGGGTTGGAATCCCAGGTTTCACGAGGCGGGCGCGGCTGCGGGAATTCGGCCAACCACAGATGCAGGCCCTGGTGCGCGGGATCGGCGCCCAGCAGCCGATGCAAGGCGGTGGTGCCGGTGCGCACCAGTCCCGTGACGAAGATCGGCCGCTCGATGACGACGTCCGCGTGCTGCGGGTATTGCTTCCACGCCGCTTCGGACAGCAGCCTGGCCACCAGCGCACCGCGCAAAAAGAACCGATTCATCTTGCTGCCCAACGGCGTCAAGTCGGCGTCGCGGCGGTAGGAGTCGAGCAGCACTTCCAGCGCTTCGAGGTAGTTGTCGTCGTTGCTGCCGAAATCGTCCAGCCCGATCATCTTGCTGGCCGACGCCCTCAGGTCGTCAACGGTGCCGACGTCGGTACGCTCAGCCATCAGGTGTGGTACTCCCCGCAATTGACGTCGAGGGTCTGCCCGGTGATGCCACTGGACAGGTCGCTCGCCATGAACAAGATCGCCGAGGCCACCTCGTCCTCGGTCGGCAGCCGCTTCAGGTCGGAGCCCGCGGCGGTGGCCTGGTAGATCTGCTCGGCCGTGGTGCCGTACTTGCCGGCCTGGTGGTTGAAGTAGCCCTGCAGCGTCTCGCCCCAGATATAGCCGGGTGCAACGGAATTGACCCGGATTCCCTGCTCGCCCAGCTCGGTGGCCAGCGAATGAGACATGGACAGCAGCGCGGACTTGGCCATCTTATACGCGCCGTACTTCGCCTGCGAGTGCCGCAGCACCATGGAGTTGACGTTGACGATCGAGCCCTTCGACTCGGCCAGCGCCGGCGTGAATCCCTGGATGAGCCGCAGGGCGCCCAGCGCACTGAGTTCGATCGCGTCGCGGATGTGCTGAAAGCTGGTGCCCGAGAAAGGCTTCAGCGACGGTACGCGGAACGCGTTGTTGATCAACACGTCGACCTTGCCGTAGGCCTCCAAGGTGGCATCGACCAGGTTGCTCACCTGGTCGTCCTCGGTGATGTCGGTGCGCACCGTGGTCGCCCGGCCTCCGAGGTCGGCGATCTGTTTGGCGACGTCGTCCAGGCGTTCCGGCGTGCGGGCGGCCAGCACCAGGTCGGCGCCTTCCCGCGTGCATCGGTGCGCCAGCGTCGTGCCCAGACCCGGGCCGACGCCGCTGATCACCACCACCTTGCCGTCGAGCAACTTCGTCATCCCAACATCCTTGCCTGAATCTGCTGGTGGCGCAGCGCAATCCGCGCACGCCAGTCGTCCTCGGAAATCTTGTTGTGCTCGAAATACGGCAGCGCCGCCGGCACGGCGTCGATGTCGACCAGCTCTACGGTGGGGCCGTCGACGTCGGTGAGTTGTCGCGACACCCGCTGCCAGCGGAACTGCAAGATGCCCTTCCGATGCCCGAGGGTCTCCACCCAGTTGGTCACGCCGGGGTTCTGGTCGGCGACGACGATGCGCACCTTGCCGTCCGGATCCGCTTGCGCCTGAGTGTTGTTCAGCGAGGTCTGGTGGTTGATGTAGTCCAGCGAGATGTACCACAGGCTGCCCAGCTGGAAGCCCAGGTAGGGGGCGTCGGTGACCGGGATGTTGATCACCAGCGCCTGGTCGGGCCGCAGCTCGTAGTGCCCCACCGACGAGTACTGGGTCGCCAGGCCGCCCGGCGTCAACCGTGGCGCGACCATCGTGTTGACCGGGATGTTGAAATAGAACCACTGCGGGAACTGCAGCCACGTCTTCACCCGGTTAACCAGCTGCTTTCCCGCTGTGGCAAAACGCTTTTCGATGGTTTCGCGACTCAGCGGCGGCGGCGCGGTGCCCGCGGTGTCCAGCCGGGAGATGGCCAGCGTGCCGCGCTGCGCGGCCCAGTCGCCGTACACCTCGCGGATGACCAGCTGTCCGGGGTCGGTCGGCCGAAACCGCCATTCGAAGCTGCCGTCGGGGGCGATCTGTAGCTCCCGGTCGTCGAACGCGGCCTGGCTGACGGGCACGTTGTCGTCGGTGTACTCGCCGCCGAGCAGCTGGAAGCTCAGGTCGGTGGTGGTGCCGCGCCTGCCGGTGACGACGTAATCGTGGTTGGCGTGCACCCGGGTGCCGAAGTACAGCGTGTCGGGGTTGTCCAGGCCCATCTTGGTGAACGGCCCGGTCCCCGACTGCAGAAAGGGGTGGTCGCGGTCGTAGTCGAAGGCCAGATGCGTGCAGGCCGCGATACAGCCGGCCAGATATTGGAGCCCTTCGAGCAAGTCGGCTTCGGACTCGATGTGCGGCGCGGCGGCCACCAGCTCCTCGGCCTCAGCGATCGCGTGGGTGAGCGGGCCGGAAAAGGAAGTTACGGACACGCCTAGACGCTAGAACGTGTTCTACTTTTTCGTCAATGGCGAACATTCCCGCGCGTCGGCTGCGGGGTTGCACGACGATGCGGGTTCGCTAGGGCGGGCACGCGTGGGACAGCTGAATCAGGTGCTGGCGTACGTCGGGATGCCGGTTCAGGTAGTCGATCACGCTGCCGTTGCCCCCCTCGCCCTTTGACTTGTCGATCAGCTGCTGATGGAGGTCGGGGTGCCGCTGCAGGTACGAGTCGATGGAACTGCCCACGTCCTGATTGCACCCGGGATCCGCGCTGGCCACTGGCAGCGCGATCATCGTCGCGGCGGTCGCGGTCAGTAACCCCCCGGCGAGCAGGCCGAAGAGTCCGCGGCCACGAGTACCGACTGTCTTGGATGTGCTCATGCCCACCAGGCTACGCGCGCTACCTTTGCGTAGCCTGTGCGCGCCCTGGGTGAAGCGGCAGGTCAGCGCGCGGCGGCGGCGCTGCTTTCTCGCTCGCGTTTGATCTCCAGCGCGATGTCGATCAGTTGGTCCTCCTGGCCGCCGATGAGCTTGCGCTGGCCGGCCCGGTGCAACAGCTCATGCGGCGGGACGCCATAGCGCTCACCCTGGCGGATGGCGTGCTTGAGGAAGCTGGAGTACACGCCGGAGTAGCCCATGATCAGGGCGTTGCGGTCGAGCAGGCACTCGGCGGGCATGGCGGGGGCGACGACCTCTTCGGCGGCGTCGGCGATGTCGAAGAAGTCGATGCCGGTCTTGACGCCGATCTTGTCGAACACCCCGATCAGGGCTTCGACGGGGGCGTTGCCCGCCCCAGCCCCGAAGCGGCGGCACGAGCCGTCGATCTGCTTGGCGCCGGCGCGCACGGCCTCGACGCTGTTTGCCACCCCGAGTCCGAGGTTTTCGTGCCCGTGGAAGCCGACCTGGGCGTCGTCACCGAGTTCGGCGACGAGCGCGGCGACGCGGTCGCGCACGCCCTCGAGGACCAGCGCCCCGGCCGAGTCGACCACGTAGACGCACTGGCAGCCCGCGTCGGCCATGATGCGGGCCTGGGCGGCCAGCTTCTCGGGGGTGATGGTGTGGCTCATCATCAAGAAGCCGACGGTTTCCAGTCCGAGTTCGCGGGCCAGGCCGAAGTGCTGGATCGAGACGTCGGCCTCGGTGCAGTGCGTGGCGATCCGGCAGATCTCCCCGCCGTTGTTCTGGGCCTCTTTGATGTCTTCCTTGGTGCCCACGCCGGGCAGCATCAAGAAGGCGATCTTGGCCTCTTTGGCGGTCTCGGCGGCGAGCTTGATCAGCTCCTGCTCGGGCGTCTTGGAGAACCCGTAGTTGAAGCTCGAGCCGCCCAGTCCGTCGCCGTGGGTGACCTCGATGACGGGCACACCCGCGGCGTCCAAGGCGGCCACGATCGCACCGACCTCGTCCTTGGTGAACTGGTGGCGCTTGTGGTGTGAGCCGTCGCGCAGCGACGTGTCCGTCATCCGCACGTCCCAGACCGGGTTGAAGAAGATGTCGGTAGTCATGATTGCGCTCCTCCGGCCGTCGCGGTCAAGGATTCCTTGGCGATCTCCTCGCCGACCTTGGTCGCCGCGGCGGTCATGATGTCCAGGTTGCCCGCATAGGGGGGCAGGTAATCGCCGGCCCCCTCGACCTCGACGAACGTGGTGACCAGCGCCTGGCCGCCAGAGTTGATCGACGGGTCGTCGAACTGCGGGTCGTTGAGCAGCCGGTAGCCGGGAACGTAGGTCTGCACCTCGGCCACCACGTCGTGGATGGACTTGGCGATCGCGTCGCGGTCGGCGTCCTCGGGAATGGCGCAAAAGATGGTGTCGCGCATGATCATCGGCGGATCGGCGGGGTTCAAGATGATGATCGCCTTGCCGCGCTTGGCGCCACCGATGGTCTCCACGCCCTTGCTGGTGGTCTTGGTGAACTCGTCGATGTTGGCCCGGGTTCCCGGCCCCGCCGACAGCGAGGCGACCGAGGCGACGATCTCGGCGTACGGCACCCCACCGAGGTCGGCGACGGCGCGCGACACCGCGTACACGATCGGGATGGTGGCCTGCCCGCCGCAGGTGATCATGTTGACGTTGGGCGCATCCAGGTGCTGGCGCAGGTTGGCCGGCGGGATCACCGCGGGACCCACCGCGGCGGGCGTCAGGTCGACGGCCCGGATGCCGGCGGCCTCGTACTTGGGCGCGGCGTCGCGATGCACATAGGCGCTGGTCGCCTCGAACACCAGATCGGGCTTGTCCGACTGCGCCAGCAACCAGTCCACGCCCTCGTGGGTGGTCTCCAAACCCAGCTTGCGGGCCCGCGCCAGGCCCTCGCTTTCGGGGTCGATGCCGACCATCCAGCGCGGCTCCAGCCAGTCCGACCGCAACAACTTGTAAAGCAGGTCAGTGCTGATGTTGCCCGACCCGACAATGGCCACACTCGCCTTAGACGGCATGATGCCCCTTTTCGAACTGCTGAGATTTAAGTTAGTCGATTTAATTCGAGCCTATTCGAACGATAAACGCACCGAACCGAGGCCCGCGAAGTCGGCGACGAACTCGTCGCCCGGGTGCGCGTCGATGGCTCGCGTGCACGATCCGGGCAGCACCACGTCGCCCTTGCGCAACCGCACACCGAACCCGTCGACCTTGCGCGCCAGCCACGCCACCGCGGTGACGGGGTTGCCCAGCACCGCGTCGGTGCGGCCCTCCGCGACGACCTCGCCGTTGCAGCGCAGCACCGCGTCGATCCCCTTGACGTCGATGTCGCGGGGGGAAACCCGGGCCTCGCCGAGCACGAAACCGGCCGACGACGCGTTGTCGGCGATGGTGTCGCACAGCTCGATCTTCCAGTCGGTGATCCGGGTGTCGATCAACTCGATGGACGGGACCAAGGCCTCGGTCGCCGCCAGCACGTCGTCCTCGGTGCAACCGGCTCCCGGCAGGTCGGCGTTCAATATGAAGCCGACCTCGACCTCCACCCGCGGATACAGGTAGCGGTTCGCCTTGACGGGGGTGTCTTCGAACAACTGCATCTCGTCGAGCAAATGCCCGTAGTCCGGCTCGTCGACGCCCATCATCTGCTGGATGGCTTTCGACGACAGCCCCACCTTGTGGCCCAGCACCCGCGCCCCCTCGGCGACCCGCTGCCGGATATTGATCAGCTGGATCTCGTAGGCATCGACGACGTCGATGTCCGGGTAGGCCGCGGTCAGCGGGGCGATCGGCTCACCGCTCCGCTCGGCCTGCGCCAAGTCCGCAGCCAGCTCGTCGCGGGTAGCAACACTGAGCATTTTTCTACGTCTCCTCGTACGGTCGACCCGGGCCAGTAGCGGCCGCCCTGGGCAATTCTATAACGTGTTCTACATGTCAGCGCAGGAGTACGACGTCGTCGTGGTCGGGAGCGGCGGGGCCGGCATGGTGGCCGCCCTTACCGCCGCTCACCGGGGTCTTTCCACCATAGTCATCGAAAAGGCCCCTCACTTCGGCGGCTCGACCGCGCGGTCGGGCGGCGGCGTTTGGATCCCGAATAACGAAGTGCTCAAGCGTGACGGGGTCAAGGACACCGCCGAGGCGGCCCGCACCTATCTGCACGGGATCGTCGGCAGCGTCGTCGAACCCGAACGCATCGACACCTACCTCGAGCGCGGGCCCGAGATGTTGTCGTTCGTGCTCAAGCACACACCGCTGAAGATGTGCTGGGTGCCGCGGTATTCCGACTACTACCCCGAGTCGCCCGGCGGGCGCGCCGAAGGCCGGTCGATCGAGCCGAAGCCGTTCGATGCCCGCAAGCTCGGCGCCGACGAGTCCGGCCTGGAGCCCGCGTACGGCAAAGTGCCGCTCAACGTTGTGGTGATGCAACAGGATTACGTGCGGTTGAACCAACTGAAGCGTCACCCGCGCGGCGTGCTGCGCAGCCTGAAGGTCGGCGCGCGCACGATGTGGGCCAAGGCGACCGGCAAGAACCTCGTCGGCATGGGACGGGCGCTGATCGGACCGCTGCGGATCGGCTTGCAACGCGCCGGCGTTCCGGTGGTGCTCAACACCGCGCTGACCGACCTGTACGTCGAAGACGGCGTCGTGCGCGGGGTCTATGTGCGCGGCGCCGCTGATGCCGAATCGGGTGAGCCCAGGCTGATCCGGGCCCGACGCGGGGTGATCCTGGCGTCGGGAGGGTTCGAGCACAACGAACAAATGCGGGTGAAATACCAGCGCGCCCCGATCACCACCGAATGGACGGTGGGCGCGGTGGCGAACACCGGCGACGGCATCGTCGCCGCCGAAAAGTTGGGCGCCGGACTGGAATTGATGGAAGACGCCTGGTGGGGCCCGACCGTCCCGCTGGTCGGCGCGCCGTGGTTCGCGCTGTCGGAGCGCAACTCGCCGGGATCGATCATCGTCAACATGTCCGGCAAGCGATTCATGAACGAGTCGATGCCCTACGTCGAGGCCTGCCACCACATGTACGGCGGCGAATATGGCCAGGGACCCGGGCCGGGCGAGAACATCCCCGCATGGCTGGTCTTCGACCAGCAGTACCGCGACCGCTACATCTTTGCGGGATTGCAGCCCGGACAACGCATTCCGCGCAAGTGGCTGGAGTCGGGCGTCATCATCACGGCCGACACGCTCGCGGAGCTGGCCCAGAAGGCCGGCCTTCCGGTGAACGAATTCACCGCCACCGTGAAACGTTTCAACGGTTTCGCGCGCTCCGGCGTCGACGCGGACTTCCACCGCGGCGAGAGCGCCTACGACAGGTACTACGGCGACCCGACCAACAAGCCGAACCCCAACCTCGGCGAGATCAGCCACGCGCCGTACTACGCCGCCAAGATGGTGCCCGGCGACCTGGGCACCAAGGGCGGCATCCGGACCGATGTCCACGGGCGGGCGCTGCGCGACGACGGCAGTATCATCGAAGGCCTTTACGCCGCGGGCAATGTCAGCGCGCCGGTGATGGGCCACACGTACCCCGGTCCGGGTGGCACCATCGGCCCGGCCATGACGTTCGGCTACCTGGCGGCATTGCACATTGCCGGCGGAGCCGGGGAAAGGTAACCGCGATGCCCATCGACGTAGACGTCGCGCTGAACGCCGAGCTGGATCCCATCGAATTCTCTTGGGCCAGCAGCGATGTGCAGCTCTACCACCTCGGGCTCGGCGCGGGCGCCGACCCGATGGATCCGCGCGAGCTGCGCTACCTAGTCGACGACACCCCGCAGGTGCTGCCCACGTTCGGCAACGTGGCCGCCACGTTCCACGCCACGAAGCCGCCGACCGTGCAGTTCCCGGGCATCGACATCGAGCTGAGCAAGGTGCTGCACGCCAGCGAGCGGGTCGAGGTGCCCGGGCCGCTGCCGCCGTCGGGCTCGGCCAAGGCCGTCACCCGGTTCACCGACATCTGGGACAAGGGCAAGGCCGCGGTGATCTGGAGCGAGACGACGGTGACCGCGCCCGACGGCACGCTGTTGTGGACGCAACGGCGGTCCATCTTCGCCCGCGGCGAAGGCGGCTTCGGCGGTGAGCGCGGCCCGTCGGGGGGCGACGCCGCACCGGAGCGGGCCCCCGACCTGGAGGTCGACGTGCCGATCCTGCCGCAGCAGGCGCTGCTCTACCGGCTGTGTGGCGACCGCAACCCGCTCCACTCCGATCCCGAATTCGCCGCTGCCGCAGGCTTTTCGCAGCCCATCCTGCACGGGCTGTGCACGTACGGCATGACCTGCAAGGCGATCACCGACGCGCTGCTCGACGGTGACACCGCCGCGGTGGCCGCCTACGGTGCGCGTTTCGCCGGGGTGGCATTCCCCGGCGAAACGCTCAAGGTCGGCATCTGGAAGGAGGGCGGCCGCTTTTTGGCCAGCGTCGTCGCGCCCTCGCGCGACAACGCCGTCGTGCTCTCCGGGGTCGAACTCATCCCGGCCTAGCGGCTTCCGGCGCGCTTCCTCCCTTGCTTTGCGGCGAGCGCCCGGCTAGCTGGGCTTGAGCGTGACGCCACAGTCAGTTTCGACGTCGAGCGTGACTCTGCTGTCACGCTCGACAAGCAAGTGCGTCACGCACCCTGCGGACAATGTCGGCGGGCCGATCACCCGCTATTACCCGGACTACGATCCACCCGCAACGGCGTAGTCTTTCGTGTCGCGCGATATCCCAGGCGTATTGGGAGTGATCGCTCCGGTGCTGGTCTCCGTCGTACTCCACAGCAACCTTGACGTCGTCCCAACCCATGTCCAGGAAGGCAAACGTACTGCCACATTCATCGACCACCGGGATCTGGGTCTGTGGCCGAGGCAACCCGGCGCGCACCAATACCAGCCGCAGCCACGTCTCTTTCGGTGACTGGGCACCCGCGTCGACCAGCTCGAGCGACGCGCGTGCACCTTCGATCCCGCGTCGTCCGCGATATCGCGCAGCTAGCAACTCAGCATCAGCCATCTTCACGTCGGTCACCCGTGCCAGCGCGTCGATAGCGGCGACTGCCGTGGTGAGTGGATACCAACAGGCGAGGTCCACAGCCGTGCGTGCCGGAGTCGTCACTGCGACTCCGTCGATCCAGACGAACTCGTCGCCTTCGAGCCGATCGCCCCACGTCGTCAAACCTGGCGGGGGGTGGCGGTTGTCATGAATGATGTCGACCGGCCGGGCAGCGTCGACCCAGTTGCTGCCGTGCAGACTCGCAGCCGAAAAGCCCGCAAGGACACCACGACGCCGCGACCACAGCCAGGCTGCCCGCGACCGCATCACGTGCGTCAACTCGGTGCCTTCAGTCACATAGACATCGGGGAAGACGCGCGTGTATTTGCGGCGTAGCTGGCTATGCGAGGCCACGCCAGCCGCTACGGCCTCACTGCCGATGAACGGTTCTCCCATGGCGGGAGTGTGCCATCGCCCACTGACACCGTCTCGAACGTGACAGAGCAGTCACGCTCGGGCTCGAGCGTGACTGTCGTGTCACGCTCGGCGGAAAAGGCGGGGGAAGGAGACCTAGCCGAGGATGAGGCCCGAGGTGGGCACGCCCGTACCCGCGGTGACGAGCACGTGCTCGACGTCGGGCACCGGATTCACCGAGGTGCCCCGCAGCTGCCGCACACCCTCGGCGATGCCGTTCATGCCGTGGATGTAGGCCTCGCCGAGTTGGCCACCATGGGTGTTGATGGGCAGCCGGCCGCCGATCTCGATCGCCCCGTCGGCGATGAAGTCCTTGGCCTCTCCGCGACCGCAGAATCCCAACTCCTCCAACTGAATCAGCGTGAACGGAGTGAAGTGGTCATACAGCACGGCGGTCTGGATATCGCTCGGTTTGAGCCCCGACTGCGCCCACAACTGCTGACCGACGACCCCCATCTCCGGCAGGCCGAGCTCGGGCCGGTAGTAGCTGACCATCGTGTACTGGTCGGGGCTGGAGCCCTGCGCCGCCGCCTCGATGATCGCCGGCCGCTGCTTGAGGTCCTTTGCCCGCTCGGGCGACGTCACCACGATCGCCACCGCCCCGTCGGTCTCCTGGCAGCAGTCCAGCAGCCGCAGCGGCTCGGCGATCCACCGCGAATTCTGGTGATCCTCAATGGTTATCGGCTTCTCGTAGAAATAGGCCTTCGGATTCTTGGCCGCGTGCTTGCGGTCGGCCACCGAGATCGCGCCGAAGTCCCGGCTGGTCGCCCCGGACAGGTGCATGTAGCGCTGGGCGATCATCGCGACCTGTGCGGCGGGCGTGGACAGCCCGTGCGGGTAGGAGAACGAGTTGTCCGCCGCCGTCGAATCAGCCTGCACGCCGGCGTTTCCCACCAATCGGGTCTGCACCTGACCGAACCGCATGCCGGATCGCTCGTTGAACGCCCGGTACGCGACGACGACGTCGGCCACGCCGGTGGCCACGGCGAGCGCCGCCTGCTGAACGGTCGCGCAGGCGGCGCCGCCGCCGTAACCGATCTGCGAGAAGAACTTCAGATCACCGATGCCGACCGCGCGTGCCACAGCGGTCTCGTTGTTGGTGTCCATCGTGAAGGTGGTCAACCCGTCGACATCGGACGGGCTCAGCCCGGCGTCGTCCAGGGCATCCAGGACCGCCTCGGCGGCCAACCGCAGCTCGCTGCGGCCGGAGTCCTTGGAGAAGTCGGTAGCGCCGATCCCGGCGATCGCGGCTCGGCCGTTCAATAAGCCCGCTGACATCTATGCGCCCCCGATCGTCAGCGTCACGTTCGCGATGACGTGATCGCCAAGGCTGTTGCGTCCGAACACCTTCAGCGTGATCAGGCCGTCGTCGACCGCCGTCACCTCACCGGAGAACGTCACGGTGTCGTAGGCGTACCACGGCACACCCAGGCGTAGGCCGATCGACTTGATCAGCGCAGTCGGACCTGCCCAGTCGGTGACGTAGCGCTGCACCAGCCCGGTGTCGGTGAGGATGTTGACGAAGATGTCCTTGGAACCCTTGGCCTGCGCCAGGTCCCGATCGTGGTGCACGTCCTGAAAGTCCCTGGTGGCCAAGGCCGTCGAGATGATGAACGTCGGCGTGCCATGCAGCTTGAGTTCGGGCAGGGTGGTGCCCACTTCGACAACGGGTGCGCTCATGCTTCGTCTCCCATGGGCTCCCAGGCGTAGAGGCTCCACTCGGGCCCGGATTCACCGGCCGGGAAGTCGATATAGGTTGCGCGGACCGGCATTCCGATCTTGACCTCGGCGTGGTCGACGTTGCGCAGCTCGCCGAGCATCCGGACGCCCTCTTCCAGTTCGACCAGTGCGATCACGAACGGCAGCGTGCGCCCGGGCACCTTCGGTGCGTGGTGCACCACGTAGCTGAACACCGTGCCGCGGCCGCTGGCGACCGCGAAATCGATCGGCTCGGCCTTGTTTTGCCACACCGCGGGCACCGGCGGGTGCTGCAGGGTGCCGTCGGGGAGGCGCTGGATACGCAGCTCGTGCGCCGCCACACCCTCCCAGAAGAAGGCGGTGTCGCGTGAGACCGCCGGACGCATCATGGCGTCGGCGTCCAGGTCCTGAGGGACCGATGCGGTCGCGCCGGAATCCTCGTGGGGCCTGAATTTCAGGATTCGCCAGGCCATCTCGGCGACATCCTCGTCGCCGACCCGCCACGTGATGTGCTGGTTGATGAACCAGCCCTCGCCGAGCCCGGTCTGCTTGGGGCCGACCACGTCGCGCATCTCGGACACGACGGTGACCTGCTCGCCGGGACGCAGATACCGGTGGTAGGTCTGCTCGCAGTTGGTGGCGACCACGCCGATGTAGCCGGCCTCGTCGAACAGCTGCATGATCGGGCCCATGGGGTCGTCGGTCGGGCGTTCCCCGCCCAGGCCGAACATCGTCCACACCTGAATCATGGCCGGCGGGGCGACAATTCCGGGATGACCGGCGGCCCTGGCCGCGGCCTCGTCGACGTAGATCGGGTTGCGGTCGCCCAGCGCCTCGACCCAGTTGTTGATCGTCGGCTGGTTCACCGGATCCCGGGCCTCGCGCGGTGCAGCGACGACGGTGGCGGTGATCTCCGCAACCGCTTCCTTGATATCGGTCATCGAGGCACCCTCGGCACTTTGAGTCCGGCCGCGGCGATCATCTCGCGCATCACCTCGTTCACGCCGCCCCCGAAGGTGATGACCAGGTTGCGCTTGGTCTGGGAGTCCAGCCAGTTGAGCAGGTCGGCGGTGTCCGAGTCGGCGGGGTTACCGTACTTGCCGACGATTTCCTCGGCGAGCCGGCCGATGTACTGAATCTTCTCGGTACCAAAGACTTTGGTCGACGCCGCGTCGGCGACGTTGATGTCCTCCCCGGCGGCGGCCACCTGCCAGTTGAGCAGCTCGTTGATCCGCCACATCGCGTGAATCTCGCCGAGCGCGCGCTTGACGTCGGCGTGGTCGATCGGGGTGACCCCGTCACTTCCCGGCTTGGACGCCCAGGCGTGGACCCGGTCGTAGATGCCCGCGGTACGCCCGGCCGGGCCGAGCATGACGCGTTCGTTGTTGAGCTGGGTGGTGATCAGCCGCCACCCGCCGTTCTCCTCGCCGACCAGCATGTCGGCGGGCACCCGCACATCGTTGTAATACGTGGCGTTGGTGTGGTGGGCGCCGTCGGACAGGATGATCGGCGTCCAGGAGTAACCGGGATCCTTGGTGTCGACGATCAGGATCGAAATGCCCTTGTGTTTCACGGCTTCGGGGTCCGTGCGGCAGGCCAGCCAGATGTAGTCGGCGTCGTGGGCTCCGGTGGTGAAGACCTTCTGCCCGTTGACGATGTACTCGTCGCCGTGACGCACGGCGGTGGTCCGCAGCGAGGCCAGGTCCGTACCGGCCTCGGGCTCGGTGTAGCCGATCGCGAAGTGCACCTCGCCGGCCAGGATCGCCGGCAGGAACTTCTTCTTCTGCATCTCGCTGCCGAACTGCTGCAGGGTCGGACCGACCGTCTGCAGCGTGACCGCGGGCAGCGGCACGTCGGCGCGATGCGCCTCGTTGACGAAGATCGACTGCTCGATCGGGCCGAAACCCAAGCCGCCGAACTCCTTTGGCCACCCGACGCCGAGCTTGCCGTCCTGGCCCATCCGGCGGATCACCGCGCGGTAGGCCTCGTTGTGACGGTCCTGCTCCATCGCCTTCATCTCGTCGGACGAGATCAGGTTCGAGAAGTATTCCCGCAATTCCGCCTGCAGCTGGCGCTGCTCCGGGGTCAGGTCTATGAACATTGCGCTCCCACCAGATCGAGACGATGAGAAGGACCGCCCAGCAACCGGGTCAGGTCCTTGATCGTGGAGTAGTACCGGTGCATCGGATAGGTGATGTCCATGCCCATGCCGCCGTGCAGGTGATGGCAGAGCTGCATCACCGGCGGCGCCTGTGAGGTGACCCAATACCCCAGGACATCGAGGTCGTCGTCGGCATCCCGCCCCTCCGACAGCCGCCACACGACCGATTTCGCCACCAAATCGATGGTGCGCGAGGCGATGTAGACCTCGGCGAGCTGTGCGGCCACGGTCTGGAAGGTCGACAGCGGCTTGCCGAATTGCTTGCGGTTGGCCACGTAGTCGGCGGTCAGCCGCAGCGCCCCGGCCACCAGCCCGTCGGCGTAGGCGCCGATGGAAGCCAGCACCAGCTGGTTGACGCGCTGCGCGGTGGCGCCGGCCAAGACGTCGGCGTCCTCGACGGCGACATCGGTGAACGTGACCGTGTACTCGTCGGAGTCGTTCGAGGTCGGCGTCTGGACCACCTCGACGCCGCCGGCCTTCGGCGACACCACGACCACCGCGCTGTCGGCGGTGACGATCATCCAATCCGCTTGTCCGGCATAGCCGACGCCGACCTTGGTGCCCGACAGCCGGCCGCCCGCGAACGTGGTCGACGGCCGGTCCGGCAACGCGGCGCCGGGCTCGTTGAGCGCCGCGGTCAGCACGCCGCCCTTGGCGACGCCCGCCAAAAACCGGTCCTGCTGGTCCTCGGAAGCCAGGTCAACCAGGGGGAGCACACCGAAACCCAGGGTGG
The DNA here is from genome assembly GCF_000277125.1 of Mycobacterium intracellulare ATCC 13950. Taxonomy (NCBI): domain Bacteria; kingdom Bacillati; phylum Actinomycetota; class Actinomycetes; order Mycobacteriales; family Mycobacteriaceae; genus Mycobacterium; species Mycobacterium intracellulare. Next base: position 525,973 of record NC_016946.1, on the reverse strand, counting down.
CCAGGGCCGGCGTGATCGCGCCGTGGCGACCGATCTCCGTCAGCACGGTGGCGACCTCGGGCAATCCCACCCCGTCACCGCCGAGGCGCTCGGGCACCGGCAGCGCCGTCACGCCGCCGTTGACCAAAGCCTCCCAACTCAATTCGCGCTCGAACACCGACGTCACGACGTCGGCGACCGCCTGTTGTGTCGCGGTGAGATCGAAATCCATCGTGGCTTCGGCCGCCATATCAGTGCGCCACCGGGCACTTGCCGGTGTAGTCGACCTGCCAGTGCTTGATGCCGTTGAGCCACCCCGACCGCAGCCGCTCGGGCGCGGAGATCGGCTTGAGGTCCGGCATGTGGTCGGCCACGGCGTTGAACATCAGGCTGATCGTCATCCGGGCCAGGTTGGCGCCGATGCAGTAGTGGGCACCGGTGCCGCCAAAGCCCACGTGCGGGTTGGGGTTTCGCATGATGTTGAAGCTGTGCGGGTCCTCGAAGACCTCTTCGTCGAAGTTGGCCGAGCGGTAGAACATCACGACCCGCTGGCCCTTCTTGATCTGCACACCGGACAGCTCGTAGTCCTCCAGCGCGGTCCGCTGGAACGCCGTGACCGGCGTTGCCCACCGGACGATTTCGTCGGGCGCGGTGTCCGGGCGCTCCTTCTTGAACAACTCCCACTGGTCGGGGTTGTCCGCGAACGCGATCATGCCGTGCGTGATCGAGTTCCGGGTGGTTTCGTTGCCCGCGACGGCCAGCATGACCACGAAGAACCCGAATTCGTCGTCGGAGAGCTTCTCGCCGTCGATGTCGGCCTGGATCAGCTGGGTGACGATGTCGTCGCCGGGGTTCTTGGCGCGCTCCTCGGCCATCTTCATCGCGTACATGATCAGCTCGGCCGAGGACATCGCGGGATCGATGTGCGCGTACTCGGGGTCTTCGTTGCCGGTCATCTCGTTGGACCAGCGGAAGATCTTGTCCCGATCCTCCTGCGGAACACCCAGCAGACCCGCGATGGCCTGCAGCGGCAGCTCACAGGAGACCTGCTCGACGAAGTCGCCGGAGCCCGACGAGGCCGCCGTCTTCGCGATGTTTTGCGCGCGGGCGTCCAACTCGTCGCGCAGCCGTCCGATGGCCCGCGGGGTGAAGCCGCGCGAGATGATCTTGCGCAGCCGCGTGTGGTGCGGGGCGTCCATGTTGAGCATGACGTTGCGCTGCAGGTCGATCTGCTCGCGCGTCATCTCCTGCGGCCACACCGGGATGGCGCAGTCCTGCTGAGACGAGAAGATGTCACTGCGCACAGAGATCTCCTTGACGTCCTTGTGCTTGGTGATGGCCCAATAGCCTTTGTCGCCAAAACCGCCCGTGCCGCCCGGGACGTCTACCCAGAAGATCGGCTCGGACTTGCGCACTTCGGCCAACTCCGCGACCGGGAGGCCTTTGACACTGACGTCCGGATCGAGAAAATCAAACCCGGGCGGAAGATTCGGACTGGGCACGCTACTTCTCCTAACTACAGTCCTCGATGACTTGCGATCCCAGGACACTAGTTGTCCTAGTGATGCTCTGGTGCCAGTAAAACATGCCTCCACCGCAGACAAAAGGCGGCGACGCATCCTCGCTTGTCATAGTAATGAAACGTGTTCTAGCCTGGCGTCATGGGTAACCCGGTAATCGTCGAAGCCACTCGCAGCCCGATCGGCAAGCGCAATGGATGGTTGTCAGGGCTGCACGCCACCGAGCTGTTGGGTGCGGTGCAGAAGGCGCTGGTCGAGAAGGCAGGCATCGACGCCGGCGACGTCGAACAGGTCATCGGCGGCTGCGTCACGCAGTACGGCGAACAGTCCAACAACATCAGCCGGGTCAGCTGGCTGGTGGCCGGTCTGCCCGAGCACGTCGGCGCCATGACCGTGGACTGCCAGTGCGGCAGCGGCCAGCAGGCCAACGGCCTGGTCGCCGGGCTGATCGCCGCCGGCGCCATCGACATCGGTATCGCGTGTGGCATCGAGGCCATGAGCCGCGTCGGCCTCGGCGCCAACGCGGGCCCCGACCGCAGCATCCTGCGGCCCGCGTCGTGGGACATCGACCTGCCCGACCAGTTCACCGCCGCCGAGCGGATCGCCAAGCGGCGCGGCATCTCCCGCGAGGAGATCGACGAGTTCGGCTTCAACTCGCAGGTCAGGGCCAAGCAGGCCTGGGACGAGGGCCGCTTCGACCGTGAGATCTCCCCGATCGAGGCCCCGGCGCTCGACGAGAACAAGCAGCCGACGTCGGAGCGCGTCACCATCTCCCGCGACCAGGGCCTGCGCGAGACGACCCTGTCGGGTCTGAGCGCGCTGAAGCCGGTCCTCGAAGGCGGGATCCACACGGCGGGAACGTCGTCGCAGATCTCCGACGGCGCGGCGGCCGTGCTGTGGATGGACGAGGACAAGGCCAAGGCTTTGGGCCTGCGGCCGCGCGCCCGCATCGTCAGCCAGGCGCTGGTCGGCGCCGAGCCCTACTACCACCTCGACGGACCGGTGCAGTCGACGGCCAAGGTGCTGGAGAAGGCCGGCATGAAGATGGGGGACATCGACCTCGTCGAGATCAACGAGGCGTTCGCCTCGGTGGTGTTGTCCTGGGCGCGGGTGCACGAGCCGGACATGGCCAGGGTCAACGTCAACGGCGGCGCCATCGCGCTCGGCCACCCGGTCGGGTCGACCGGCAGCCGGCTGATCACCACCGCGCTGCACGAATTGGAGCGCACCGACCAGACCACCGCATTGATCACGATGTGCGCGGGCGGCGCCCTGTCCACCGGCACCATCATCGAGCGCATCTAGTTCCCCCTTGCTCGTCTCCGAAGAGAGCCGCATCGCCGCGGCGCAGTCCTATATCGACGCGCTGGTCAGCCATGACGGCGACACCGTCCCGTTCGCGGCCGGCTGCACCCGCATCGAGCAGGGCATCAAGAACGGGTTCTCCGGAAATCACCTGCGGCGCAGCCTGAATCGCGGGCCGCAGTATCGGTTGCTGGCGCACACGACGACGCCGGAGTACCGCATCGACGGCGACGACGTGCACGCCGCGTACCAGGTGCTGACCAAGGCGGCGTTGGGCGGGCGTCGGCTCGCGGCGCACGTCACCGAGACCTTCGTCATTCCGGCCGAAAGCGCAAGCGGGAAAGCCGAAATCCACCACATCAAGGTTCGCTTCCACCCCTTCATCCAGCGTTAGGGACGTCGAGGAACATCATGCCGAAACCGAAGCACGCGCACTGAACTCACCCTGGGTCGCCTTCATCATCAAGTGGATGGCCAAGGGCAACGCATGGATATACCGACGCAGCAATGGAAAATTCGGCGGCACTTTCCAGAAGGCCCCCGTCGCGCTGCTCACCACGACGGGACGCAAGACCGGCGAACCGCGGGTGAGCCCGCTGCTTTACCTGCGCGAGGGCGATCGGGTGGTACTGGTCGCATCGAAGGGCGGCAGCGACAAGCACCCGCTGTGGTACCTCAACCTCAAGGCCAATCCCAAAGTGTCCGTGCAGATCAAGGACGAGGTGCTTCACCTGCAGGCCCGCGACGCCACCGAGGCGGAACGGGCCGAGTACTGGCCGAAGTTGGACGCCATGTATCCCTCGTTCGACGATTACCGGTCCTGGACCGATCGGGTGATCCCGGTCGTCATCTGCGACCCCTAGAGTTTCAAATCGCCCGGATGGGGAACCATCCTGGGTCCGACCGTCGCTGGATCCGCAACTCGCGCCCGATTGCGCTGCTGCTCAAGTACTTCGCGCGCCTGCACATCTGGGTGTACCGCCGAACCAACGGCAGGCTCGGCGCGAAACTGCTGCGATTCCCGGCGGCGCTGCTGACCACGACCGGACGCAAGTCCAACCGGCCGCGGACCACCGCGACGCTCTACCTGCGCGACGGTGAACGGGTGATTTTGCCCGCGTCGTTCGGCGGCCGCGACGAAGACCCGGTGTGGTATCTGAACCTTCGGGAGAATCCCGAGGTGCGGGTGCAGATCCGGGCCCAGCGCCTGGAATTGATCGCGCGCGACGCGACCGACGCCGAGCGCGAACGCTATTGGCCGCCGCTGATGCGGATGTACCCGCCCTACCGCAAGTACCGCGAAGCCGCCGACCGGGTCATCCCGCTCGTGGTGTGCGAACCCCCTCGGCGAGCGTGCACCGACGGCGAAGAATCGGCGAAATCATCGCCGTGAGTGCACGTTCGGCGCGGGCGCCGCGTCAGGCGCCGTAAACCGGGACCGGCGGGCGCGCCTTGGCGAGCAGGTCGGCGACGACGCGTCCCAGCTCCGCGGGATCCCACCGCGCCCCCTTGTCGATCTCCGGCCCGTGCGCCCAGCCCTCGGCGACGCGTATCTTGCCGCCCTCGACCTCGAACACCTTGCCGGTGACGTCGCGCGATTCGGCGCTACCCAGCCAAACCACCAGGGGGGAAATGTTTTCCGGGGCCATCGCGTCGAAATCCTGATCCTGGGTGGACATCATCTCGGCGAAGACGGTCTCGGTCATGCGGGTGCGCGCCGAGGGAGCGATGGCGTTGACGGTGACGCCGTAGCGGCCCATCTCGGCCGCGCCGACGAGCGTCATCGCCGCGATGCCCGCCTTGGCGGCGCTGTAGTTGCCCTGCCCGACACTGCCCTGCAGGCCGGCGCCCGAGCTCGTGTTGATGATCCGCGCGTCAACGGTTTTGCCCTCTTTGGACAACCCACGCCAATACGACGCGGCGTGCCGCATCGTGGCGAAGTGGCCCTTGAGGTGCACGGCGACGACGGCGTCGAACTCCTCCTCGCTGGTGTTGGCCATCATCCTGTCGCGCACGATGCCGGCGTTGTTCACCAAAACGTCCAGGCCGCCGAATGTTTCGACGGCGGTCCGAATCAGTTCGGCAGCCTGGTCCCAGTCGGCGACGTTGGAACCATTGGCGACGGCTTCGCCCCCGGCGGCGATGATCTCGTCGACCACCCCCTGGGCGGCGCTGCCGCCGCCCGCCGGTGAACCGTCCAGGCCCACCCCGATGTCGTTGACCACCACCCGCGCACCCTCGGCGGCGAAGGCCAGCGCGTGCGCGCGACCGATACCCCCGCCGGCTCCGGTGACGATGACGACGCGGCCGTCAACCACTCCCATAGTTGTTTTCTCCTCTACTTGATCGCGTTCGCGTTCGTGGTGGCCAGGTAGTGCGGGGGCTCGCCGCCGCCGTGCACCTCTAGCGAGGCGCCGCTGATGTAGGAGGCCGCGTCCGAGGCCAGAAACGCCGCGGCCCAGCCGATGTCGTCCGGTTTGGCCAGCCGGCCGAGCGGCACGTTCTTCGAGATCGCGGCGATCGATTCTGCGTCGCCGTAGAACAGTTCCGATTGTTCGGTCTCCACCATGCCGACCACACAGGCGTTGACCCGGACCTTGGGTCCCCATTCCACGGCCAAGGTCTGGGTGAGGCTCTCCAGCCCCGCCTTGGCCGCCCCGTACGCGCCGGTACCCGGGGAGGGTCGACGCCCCGACAGGCTGCAGATGTTGATGATCGACCCGCCGCGCGGCTGGGCTTGCATCTTGTCGTTCGCGTGCTGCGAAACAGACAGCGCGCCAATGAGATTGAGCTCGATGATCTTGCGGTTGAACTTGGCGCTGGACTCCGCGGTCAGCACGTAGGGCGATCCCCCGGCGTTGTTGACGACGACATCGAGGCCCCCGTGCCGGTCCGCGACGGTGTCGATCAATTCACTGACCGCGTCGTCATCGCGGACGTCGCAGGAGTGGAACTCATAGGGCGATCCCTCGACCGGCCGTCGCGCGCAGGTGACGACGGTGGCGCCCTGCGCGGCGAAAACCGCGCTAATTCCGGCGCCCACCCCGCGAACGCCGCCGGTGACGAGAACCACCCGCCCGGCCAGCCCCAAGTTCATGGCTTCTGCAAACGGGGGGCATGCTTCGGCGCGAGTCACTGTGCTAGCGTACCAAGCAAGTGCTTGCTTAGGTAGTTACCCCACAAGGAAGTGGCACCTTGACCATCACATCCACAACCACCGAACCGGGCATCGTCGCGGTTACCGTCGACTACCCGCCCGTCAACGCCATCCCGTCGCGCGGCTGGTTCGAACTGGCCGACGCCGTCACCGCGGCCGGCCAGGACCCGCAAACCCACGTCGTCATCCTGCGGGCCGAGGGCCGCGGCTTCAACGCCGGGGTCGACATCAAGGAGATGCAGCGCACCGAGGGATTCACCGCGCTGATCGACGCCAACCGCGGCTGCTTCGCCGCGTTCCGCGCCGTCTATGAGTGCGCGGTGCCCGTCGTCGCGGCCGTGAACGGATTCTGCGTCGGCGGCGGCATCGGCCTGGTCGGCAACTCCGACGTCATCGTCGCCTCCGAGGACGCGACCTTCGGGCTCCCCGAGGTGGAGCGCGGCGCGCTCGGCGCGGCCACCCACCTGTCCCGGCTGGTGCCCCAGCACCTGATGCGACGGCTGTTCTTCACCGCCGCCACCGTCGACGCCGCCACCCTGCACCACTTCGGTTCGGTGCACGAGATCGTGCCGCGGGATCAGCTGGACGAGGCCGCATTGCGGGTCGCGCGCGACATCGCCGCCAAGGACACCCGGGTCATCCGGGCGGCCAAGGAGGCACTGAACCTCATCGACGTGCAACGCGTCAACTCGAGTTACCGGATGGAGCAAGGCTTTACGTTCGAGCTCAATCTCGCCGGGGTAGCCGACGAGCACCGCGACGCGTTCGCCGGCACGACGAAGGGCAAGGACGCGTGAGCGACAAGAGAACCACCCTCGACGAGGCCGTCGCGCAGGTGCGCAGCGGCATGACCATCGGCATCGGCGGATGGGGATCTCGGCGCAAGCCAATGGCATTCGTGCGCGCCCTGCTGCGCACCGATGTCACCGACCTGACCGTGGTCACCTACGGCGGGCCCGACCTGGGGCTGCTGTGCTCGGCCGGCAAGGTGAAGCGCGTCTACTACGGGTTCGTCTCGCTGGACTCCCCGCCGTTCTACGACCCGTGGTTCGCCAAGGCCCGGGCGGCCGGGGCGATCGAGGCCCGCGAAATGGACGAGGGCATGCTGCGCTGCGGGTTACAGGCCGCCGCGCAACGCCTGCCGTTCCTGCCGATCCGGGCCGGGCTGGGCAGTTCGGTGCCCGACTTCTGGGAGGGTGAACTGCAGACCGTCACTTCGCCGTACCCCACGGACGGCGGCCACGAAACGCTGATCGCCATGCCCGCGCTGCGCCTGGACGCCGCATTCGTCCACCTCAACCTCGGCGACAGCCGGGGCAACGCCGCCTACACCGGGATCGACCCCTACTTCGACGATCTGTTCCTGATGGCCGCCGACAGGCGCCACCTGTCGGTCGAGCGCATCGTATCCACCGACGAACTGATCAAGGCGGTGCCGCCGCAGGCGCTGCTGGTCAACCGGATGATGGTCGACAGCGTCGTGGAGGCGCCCAACGGTGCCCACTTCACCACCGCCGCACCGGATTACGGGCGCGACGAGAAGTTCCAGCGGCACTACGCCGAGGCGGCGTCGACCGACGAGGGCTGGCAGAAGTTCACCCAGACCTACCTGTCGGGCACCGAAGACGACTACCAGGCGGCGGTTCGCGCATTCGCAGAGGAGGCCTGAAAGTGAGCAGCACCCGCGCCGAAGTGTGCGCAGTCGCCTGTGCCGAATTGTTCAGGGACGCGGGCGAGATCATGGTCAGCCCGATGACCAACATGGCCTCCGTCGGGGCGCGGCTAGCCCGCTTGACCTTCTCCCCCGATATCTTGCTGACCGACGGCGAGGCCCAACTGCTGGCCGACACCCCGGCGCTCGGCGCGACCGGTACCGTCGAGGGCTGGATGCCGTTCGGCCGGGTGTTCGAGACGCTGGCCTGGGGGCGCCGCCACGTGGTGATGGGCGCCAATCAGGTTGACCGGTTTGGCAATCAGAACATCTCGGCGTTCGGCCCGTTGCAGCAACCCAAACGCCAGATGTTCGGCGTGCGCGGCGCCCCGGGCAACGCCATCAACCACGCGACCAGCTATTGGGTGGGCAACCATTCCAAGCGGGTGTTCAGCGAGAAGGTGGACGTGGTCTGCGGGATCGGTTGGGACAACGTCGATGCCGACAATCCGGCGTTTCGGTTCGCCAACACCTACCGGGTCGTGTCGAACCTCGGCGTCTTCGACTTCGGCGGGCCCGACCGGACCATGCGGGCGCTGAGCCTGCACCCAGGGGTCTCGCCGGACGAGGTCCGCGAGGCCACCTCGTTCGAGATCCATGGGCTCGAGGACGCCGAGGAGACCCGGCTGCCCACCGCGGACGAACTGCGCCTCATCCGCGAAACGATCGATCCGAAGTCGTTGCGCGACCGAGAGATACGTTGATGGTTACGCCGCCTCCTCCTCCCTTTTTCCCATCGCACCGCTCCGTTTATCGTCGGCGGTGGGTATGACCAGGTTGCGCACGCCGCTGACCGAGCTGGTCGGTGTCGAGCACCCGGTGGTGCAAACCGGGATGGGCTGGGTGGCCGGGGCGCGCCTGGTGTCGGCCACCGCGAACGCGGGCGGGCTGGGCATTTTGGCGTCGGCCACCATGACGCTGGACGAATTGGCGACGGCCATCGCCAAGGTCAAGGCCGCCACGGACAAGCCGTTCGGCGTGAACATCCGCGCCGACGCGGCCGATGCCGGCGACCGGGTCGATCTGATGATCCGCGAAGGCGTCAAGGTGGCGTCCTTTGCCCTGGCGCCCAAGCAGGAGCTCATCGCCCGGCTCAAAGAGGCCGGCGCGGTGGTGATTCCGTCGATCGGCGCGGCCAAGCACGCCCGCAAGGTCGCCGGGTGGGGTGCGGACGCGATGATCGTGCAGGGCGGCGAGGGTGGCGGGCACACCGGTCCCGTCGCCACCACGCTGCTGCTGCCCTCGGTGCTGGACGCCGTGCGAGGCACCGGCATTCCCGTCATCGCCGCGGGCGGATTCTTCGACGGGCGCGGGTTGGCGGCCGCCCTGAGCTACGGCGCCGCCGGTGTCGCGATGGGCACGCGTTTCCTGCTGACCTCGGATTCGACCGTGCCCGACGCGGTCAAGCGGCGCTACCTGGAGGCGGCGCTGGACGGCACCGTCGTCACCACCCGCGTCGACGGCATGCCGCACCGGGTCCTGCGCACCGGCCTGGTCGAGAAGCTGGAAAACGGTTCGCCGGTGCGGGGTCTGACCGCCGCGGTGCGCAACGCGGCCAAGTTCAAGCACATGTCACGGATGACGTGGCGGTCGATGATCAGCGACGGCCTGGCGATGCGGCACGGCAAGGAGCTGACCTGGTCGCAGGTCGTCATGGCGGCCAACACCCCGATGCTGTTGAAAGCCGGTCTGGTGGACGGCAATACGGAGGCCGGGGTGCTGGCCTCCGGGCAGGTGGCGGGCATCCTCGAGGATCTGCCGTCGTGCGCCGAGCTGATCGATTCGATCGTGCGGGACGCCATCGAGCACCTGCGGGCGGCATCCGCCCTGGTGCACGAGTAGCCACGCGCCGCTTGTGAAGCTATTTGCTGAATCTTGATGTAATTAAGCTATACTCTTCAAATGGATCGGATGAAGCCACAGCCTTCATCTCGCGCGACGCTGATCGGTGATGTCGTCGGTTCCCGGCATGCCACCGATCGCCCCGGGTTGCACCGCGCCCTGTCCGCGGCTCTGCGGGAAGTGGGCGACGGCGCGATCGACCCGCCCGCCTTCACCGTCGGCGACGAGTTCCAGGGCAGCTACCCCACCGTCGGGGCCGCCATCGACGCGGCATTGACCGTCCGCCTGCTGCTCGCCCCGGACATCGACGTCCGTTTCGGCATCGGATGGGGCGCGGTCACCATCCTCGATGCCGACGCGGGAATTCAGGACGGGCCCGGTTGGTGGAGCGCACGGGCGGCCATCCAGCAGACCGCAGAGGCCCAGCGGCAACCCGGCTTCGCGTTGGTACGCACGACGTTCCGGGCGGACGGTGACACACGCACCGACGCCGCGGCGGTCAACGCGGCGCTGATTTGTCGGGACCATCTGCTTGGATCGCTCGACGAAAGATCGTTGCGGATCGTGAGGGGCTTGATGACGGGCCGAACCAAAAAGGAGCTCGCCGCGGACGAGGGCATCAGTCCATCCGCGGTGTCTCAGCGCGCGAGCCGCGATGGTTTGGATCTGATTGTCCTTGCCAGCCACTATCTTCGGAGTCTGCCGTGAGCGCCGTCGCGGTATTCCTCACGGCGCTCGCAGTCGCCGATCTCGGTCGGCGAGCGCTCCGCACGGTATGGCCGTCGCTCGTGATCGGGCCGGTCGTGGTGGTGGCGTGCGCCGCAGCGGGAGCCCTCTGGCATGCCGGCGACATCCCCTTGCTGGTGCTGGCCGCCGCGGCGGTAGTGGCCTGGGAATGGCTGTGCGCGCGAAGCGAACACAGCGGTAGCCGGCAAGGCGCGGCCCTGGCGGTGTTCGGCGCCGCGCTCGCACTGCTGATGCTGCTGTCCGGGTGGTCGTCGCCGACCAACGGCGCGATCGCTCGATGGTCGTCCTGGGTGCACCTGCCGCTCACCCACGTCACGCCCACCCGGCTGCTGATGATCGTCGGCGTCGTCCTGGCCCAGTTCGCCACCGCAAATCAGTTGGTGCGCTTGGTTCTTGCCTCGGTGGGCGCGATGCGCCCGGAAGGTCAGCCGCAGCCGTCGGACCGGCTCAAGGGCGGCAGACTGCTGGGACCGATGGAACGCCTGCTGATCCTGAGCCTCGGGGTCGGCGGGCAGTTCGCCGCGGCGAGCGCCGTCGTCGCCGCCAAGGGGATCATCCGCTTCCCGGAATTGAACGCGCAGAAGGGCGGTAACGGCGACGTCGGCATCGACGAGGTGACCGAGTACTTCCTTGTCGGTAGCTTCACCAGTTGGCTGCTCGCCCTGGGCGGCATCGGGCTCGTTCTGGCGACCCCGTAGCCGAGCGGCGAGAAGGCCGAGCGAGCTACAGCCGCTCGATGATGGTGACGTTGGCGGTGCCCCCGCCCTCACACATCGTCTGCAGGCCGTAGCGGCCGCCGGTGCGCTCGAGCTCGTTGAGCATGGTGGTGAACAGCTTGGCGCCGGTGGCGCCCAGCGGATGTCCGAGCGCGATCGCCCCGCCGTTGGGGTTGACCTTCTCCGGGTCCGCCTTGACTTCCTTGAGCCAGGCCAAGACCACCGGGGCGAACGCCTCGTTGATCTCGACGGTGTCGATGTCGTCGATCGACAGCCCGGTCTTGTCCAGCGCGTAGCGGGTCGCCGGAATCGGCCCGGTCAGCATGAAGACCGGGTCGGCCGCGCGTGCGCTGATGTGGTGGATGCGGGCCCGCGGAGTCAGGTTGTGCTCCTTGACGGCCCGCTCGGACGCCAGCAGCACCGCGCTGGCCCCGTCGGAGATCTGGCTGGCCATGGCCGCCGTCAGCCGGCCGCCCTCGACCAGAGGCTTGAGGCCGGCCATCTTCTCCAGCGACGATTCGCGCGGGCCCTCGTCGACCCGGAACGGCCCGGATTCGGTTTCCACGGTGATGATTTCGTTGTCGAAGTGGCCGCCCCGGATCGCCGCGAACGCGCGCTCGTGACTGGTCAGCGCGTATCGCTCCATCTCTTCGCGCGACAGGTTCCACTTCTCGGCGATCAGCTCCGAGCCGCGAAACTGCGAGATCTCCTGGTCGCCGTAGCGATGCAGCCACTGCTTGGACTCGTTGGTCGGGGAGGTGAAGCCGAACTGCTCGCCGACGGTCATGGCCGACGAGATCGGGATCTGGCTCATGTTCTGCACGCCCCCGGCGGCGATGAGGTCGGCGGTGCCGGACATAATCGCCTGTGCGCCAAAGGAAATGGCCTGCTGACTGGAGCCGCACTGGCGGTCGACGGTAACGCCGGGCACCTCTTCGGGGTAGCCCGCGGCCAGCCAGGAGAGGCGCGCGATGTTGCCGGCCTGCGCCCCGATGGCATCGACGCAGCCGGCGATCACGTCGTCGACTGCGGCGGGGTCGACGTCGACCCGGTCGAGCAGTCCGCGCCATCCCAGCGCACCCAGGTCGACCGGATGCACTCCGGCCAGCGATCCGCCGCGCTTGCCGACCGCGGTACGCACGGCGTCGATGACGTAGGCCTCTGGCATTTCAGACTCCTTCTTTGGTGATCCCGCCAAGAACGATGGCGAGGTATTGCTGACCCACCTGCTGCGCGGTGAGCGGACCGCCGGGCTGATACCAGCGCACCGACACCCACGTGGTGTCACGGATGAAGCGGTAGACAAGGTCGACGTCGAGATCGGGACGGAAGTAGCCCTCGTCGACGCCCTGATGGAGCAGCTCGAGCCACATCTTGCGCTGTTGCCGGTTCATGTCCTCGATGTAGGAGAACCGGGGCTGTGACAACAGCCGCTGGGCTTCGTCCTGGTAGATGACGACCTGCGCGTGCCGGTGCTCGATCGCCTCGAACGACGCCATGAACAGCCCCTTGAGCCGCTCCAGCGGGTTGGCCTCGCCGTCCACGATCTCGCGGTACCGGGCGAACAACCAGTCCAGGAAGCTGCGCAAGAGCTCGTCGACCATCTCCTCTTTGGACGAGAAGTGGTGGTACAGGCTGCCCGACAGGATGCCGGCGCTGTCGGCGATGTCGCGCACCGTGGTGGCGCGCAGCCCGCGCTCGGCGAACATGGTCGCGGCAAGCTCCAGCAACTCGTCTCGCCGGCTGTTGGCCTGACCGGTCACTCGGTCCACCCGACCAGAGTATCAACCAAGCGCTTGCTTGGCCAGCGGGCCGGCTCTCACGGGTGCTGACTGGATACCGAGATGACCTCGCCGGTCAGGTAGCTGGAGTAGTCGCTGGCGAGGAAGGCGATGGTGGCCGCGACCTCCCACGGCTCGGCGGCGCGGCCGAAGGCCTCGCCCGCCGACAGCCGGTCGAGCAGATCGGCCGACGACGTCTTCTCCAGAAACTTGTGCCGCGCGATGCTCGGCGACACCGCGTTGATCCGTACCCCATACTCGGCGGCTTCGATTGCGCTGCATCGGGTCAGGGCCATCACGCCGGCCTTGGCGGCCGCGTAGTGCGACTGCGAGTGCTGGGCCCGCCAGCCCAGGACGCTGGCGTTGTTGACTATGACGCCGCCGTGTGGTGCCTCGCGGAAGTAGCGCAGCGCCGCGCGCGTGGCACGCAGCACCGACGTCAACGTCACGTTGAGGACGCGATCCCATTCCTCGTCGGTCATGTCGACGACCGGCGTCTGTCCGCCGAGCCCGGCGTTGTTGACCAGCACGTCGATCCGGCCCATCCGAGCGGTGGTCGACGCGATGAGGGCGTCGACTTGAGCGGTCGAGGTCACGTCGCAGACCACGTGCTCGACGCGGCCCTGCCCCAGCGCGGCGAGCTGCTCGGCCGTCTCCCCCAGGCGCCGTTCGTGGTGGTCGGAGATCACCACGTCGGCACCCTCGGCCAACGCCCGCCGCGCGGTCGCCGCGCCGATCCCGGTGCCGGCGGCGGCCGTCACGACCACCACCTTGCCCTGCAGAAGTCCATGTCCGGCAATCTCTTTGGGAGCTTCGGACAGACTCATCCCTTAACCTCTCGGGGTAGGCCGAGCACCCGCTCGGCGATGATGTTGCGCTGGATCTCGTTGGACCCGCCGTAGATGGTGTCGGCGCGGCTGAACAGGAACAGCCGCTGCCACTCGTCGAACTCGCCGTCGGCCAGGGTCAGGCCCGGCTTGCCGACGACGTCCATCGCCAGCTCGCCCAGATCGCGATGCCAGTTGGCCCACAACAGCTTCGACACGTTGTCCTGGCCCGGCTGCTCGACGTCCATCGTGGCCAGCGCGTACGAACGCATGGCCCGCAGGCCCGTCCACGCCCGGGTCAGCCGCTCGCGGATGAACGGGTCGTCAGCCGCGCCGGTCCGCTGGGCGAGCTCGGCGAGGTTGGAAAGCTCACGGGCGTAACGGATTTGTTGCCCGAGCGTCGAGACGCCGCGCTCGAACGTCAGCGTGCCCATCGCGACCCGCCAGCCGTCACCGGGCTCGCCGACCACCAGGTTGGCCTCGGTGCGGGCGTCGTCGAAGAACACCTCGTTGAATTCCGAGTCGCCGGTCAGCTGGATGATCGGCCGCACTTCCACGCCCGGCTGGTCCAGCGGCACCAGCAGATACGACAACCCAGCGTGCCGCTTGGAGCCCTTCTCGGTGCGCGCGACCACGAAGCACCACTGCGCCCAATGCGCCAGCGACGTCCAGACCTTCTGGCCGTTGATCACCCAGTGGTCGCCGTCGAGTTCGGCGGTGGTCGCCACGTTGGCCAGGTCGCTGCCGGCGCCGGGTTCCGAATAGCCCTGGCACCACAGCTCGGTGACATCGAGGATCTTGGGCAGGAAACGCTGCTGCTGCTCGGGTGTCCCGAACGCGATCAGCGTCGGCCCCAGCAGCTCCTCGCCGAAGTGGTTGACCTTGTCCGGGGCGTCGGCGCGGGCGTACTCCTCGTAGAACGCCACCCGGTGCGCGGTGGACAGGCCGCGGCCGCCGTGTTCGACCGGCCAGCCCAGGCAGGTCAGTCCGGCCTTGGCGAGATGCTGGTTCCAGGCCCGGCGTTCCTCGAAGGCCTCGTGCTCGCGGCCGGGGCCCCCGAGACCCTTGAGAGCTGCGAATTCACCGACCAGATTGTCGGCGAGCCAAGAGCGGACCTCGGCCCGGAACTCCTCGACGTCCTGCATGCCTTGTAGGCTAACCTACCAAGCACTTGCTTTGTTAGGCCGCCGTAGGAGAAGCGCCGATGACCACCGATCCCCGCACCGTGCCCGCGGCGCTGGATCGTTTCGCGCGCCAACTCCCCGATCACGACGCGTTGGTCACCGAGGACCGGTCGTTCACCGCCGCGGCGTTGCGCGACGAGGTGCACCGGGCGGCGGCGGCGCTGATCGCGCTGGGCGTGCAGCCCGGCGACCGGGTGGCGATCTGGTCCCCCAACACCTGGCATTGGGTGGTGGCCTGCCTGGCGATCCACCACGCCGGCGCCGCGATGGTCCCGCTGAACACCCGCTACACCGCCGCGGAGGCCGGTGACATCCTGGCCCGCGTCGAGGCGCCGGTGCTGTTCGGCATGGGCGAGTTCCTGGGCAACGACCGCGTCGCCGACCTGGATCGGGCGGCGCTGCCCGCGCTGCGGCACATCGTGCGGATACCGATCGATGCCGCGGATGGCACCTGGGACGAATTCATCGCCGGCGGCGCCGATCTCGACGCGGTGGCCGCCCGGGCCGCGGCGGTCACACCCGACGACGTCAGCGACATCCTGTTCACGTCGGGCACCACCGGCCGCAGCAAGGGCGTGCTGTGCGCGCACCGGCAGTCGCTGTCGGCCTCGGCGTCGTGGGCCGCCAACGGCAAGATCACCGCCGACGACCGCTACCTGTGCATCAACCCGTTCTTTCACAACTTCGGCTACAAGGCCGGCATCCTGGCGTGCCTGCAGACCGGCGCGACGCTGATCCCCCACCTCACCTTCGACCCGCTGCGCGCGCTGCGGGCGATCGAGCAACACCGCATCACCGTATTGCCCGGTCCGCCAACGATTTACCAGACCCTGCTCGATCATCCGGCTCGTGGCGATTACGACCTGAGCTCGCTGCGCTTCGCGGTGACGGGGGCGGCCACCGTGCCGGTCGTGTTGGTCGAGCGCATGCAGTCCGAACTCGACATCGACATCGTGCTGACGGCTTACGGCCTCACCGAGGCCAACGGCATGGGAACCATGTGCCGCGCCGACGACGACGCGGTCACCGTCGCCACCACCTGCGGGCGCCCGTTCGCCGACTTCGAATTACGCATCGACGCCGGGGAATCCGGCGAATCGGGAGAGGTGTTGCTGCGTGGGCCCAACGTGATGCTGGGCTACCTCGACGACCCGGCGGCCACCGCCGCCGCCATCGATGCCGACGGTTGGCTGCACACCGGTGACATCGGTGTGCTGGACGCGGCCGGCAACCTGCGCATCACCGACCGGCTCAAGGACATGTACATCTGCGGGGGATTCAACGTGTACCCCGCCGAGATCGAGCAGGTGCTGGCCCGGCTCGACGGTGTGGCCGATGCGGCGGTGATCGGGGTTCCCGACGAGCGACTCGGCGAAGTCGGCCGGGCGTTTCTGGTCACCCGCCCGGGGGCACAACTCGACGAACATTCTGTGATCGCATACACCCGTGAGCATTTGGCGAACTTCAAGACACCGAGGTCGGTGCGGTTCGTCGACGCGTTGCCGCGCAATGCCGGCGGCAAGGTGCTCAAACCACAACTGCGAGAGCTGGACTGATGGATCTGGATCTAGACGACGACACCTTGGCTTTCCAGGCCGAGGTCCGGGAATTCTTGTCGGCCAATGCCCAGTCGATCCCGA
The DNA here is from genome assembly GCF_000277125.1 of Mycobacterium intracellulare ATCC 13950. Taxonomy (NCBI): domain Bacteria; kingdom Bacillati; phylum Actinomycetota; class Actinomycetes; order Mycobacteriales; family Mycobacteriaceae; genus Mycobacterium; species Mycobacterium intracellulare. The sequence goes on along the minus strand of NC_016946.1, from coordinate 509,564 downwards.
CGAAGTCATACGACAACGCCGAAGGCTTTGAGCAGCACCGGCATTGGGACCGGGTGCTGTTCGACTCCGGGCTTTCGGTGATCACCTGGCCGAAGCGCTACGGCGGCCGCGACGCGCCGCTGCTGCACTGGGTGGTGTTCGAAGAGGAGTACTTCCGTGCCGGGGCGCCCGGCCGGGCCAGCGCCAACGGCACCTCGATGCTGGCCCCGACGCTGTTTGCGCACGGCACCGAAGAGCAGCGCGACCGGATCCTGCCCAAAATGGCCAGCGGCGAGGAGATCTGGGCGCAGGCGTGGTCCGAGCCCGAATCGGGCAGCGACCTGGCGTCGCTGCGGTCCACCGCGACGGCGACCGACGGCGGCTGGCTGCTCAACGGGCAGAAGATCTGGAGCTCACGGGCGCCGTTCGCCGAGCGGGGATTCGGGCTGTTCCGCTCCGACCCTGGCGCCGAGCGCCATAACGGGCTGACCTACTTCATGTTCGACCTGAAGGCCAAGGGCGTGACCGTGCGGCCGATCGTCCAACTGGGCGGCGACACCGGATTCGGCGAGATCTTCCTCGACGACGTCTTCGTCCCCGACGAGGACGTGATCGGCACCCCGCACGAGGGCTGGCGGGCGGCGATGAGCACGTCGAGCAACGAACGCGGCATGTCGCTGCGCAGCCCGGCCCGCTTCCTGGCGACGGCGGAACGGTTGGTGCAGCTTTGGAAGGAGGCCGGCGCACCGGCCGCGTTCGCCGACCGGGTCGCCGACGGCTGGATCAAGGCGCAGGCCTACCGGCTGCAGACCTTCGGCACGGTGACCAGACTGGCACTCGGTGGTGAGCTGGGCGCCGAATCGTCGGTGACCAAAGTGTTCTGGTCCGACCTCGACGTCGAACTGCACCAGACCGCGCTCGACATCCTGGCCGCGGACGGGGAGCTTGCCGGCCCGTGGACCGAAGGTCTGCTGTTCGCGCTGGGCGGCCCGATCTATGCCGGCACCAACGAAATTCAGCGCAACATCATCTCCGAGCGGTTGCTGGGCCTGCCGCGCGAGAAGTCCGGGGGCAAGAAGTGAGATTTGCGCTAGACGAACAGCAGCGTGACTTCGCGGCCAGCATCGACGCCGCGCTCGGCTCGGCGGACCTGCCCAGCGCCGTGCGGGCGTGGGCGGCGGGCGACACCGCGCCGGGCCGCAAGGTGTGGGAACAGCTGGCCAACTTGGGTGTCACCGCCTTGGCCGTGCCGGAGAAATTCGACGGCATCGGGGCGGACCCGATCGACCTCGTCCTCGCCCTCGAACGCCTCGGGCGCTGGTGCGTCCCGGGCCCCGTGGTCGAATCCATCGCCGTGGCACCGGTATTGCTCGACTCCGACGATCACGCCGAGCGGTGCGCCGGGCTCGCGTCCGGCGAGCTGATCGCCACGGTCGCGCTGCCGCCGCGGGTGCCGCGGGCCGTCGACGCCGACGTGGCGAACCTGGTGCTGCTGGCCGGTAACGAGGGGGTCACCGAAGCCACCGCGGGGGAAGAGCACGAGTCCGTCGACCCCAGCCGCCACCTGTATGACGTGACCCCGGCCGGCTCCGCTTGGGAAGCAGACGTCAAGCGCGCCTACGAGTTCGGCACGCTGGGTACCGCCGCGCAACTGGTCGGCGCCGCCGAGGCGCTGCGCGACGCCGCCGTCGACTACGCCAAGCAACGCACCCAGTTCGGCCGGGTGATCGGCTCGTATCAGGCGATCAAGCACAAGCTCGCCGACGTGCACATCGCCATCGAACTGGCCCGGCCGCTGGTGCACGGCGCGGCGCTGACGCTGGACCCCCGGGACGTGAGCGCGGCCAAGGCGGCGGCCGCCGACGCGGGCCTGCTGGCCGCGCGGTCGGCGCTGCAGACCCACGGCGCGATCGGGTTCACCCAGGAACACGACCTGTCGCTGTTGCTGCTGCGGGTGCAGGCCCTGCGATCCGCCTGGGGCACACCGGAAGAACATCGGCGACGAGTGCTGGAGGCGCTGTGACTCGCGCCGCGACGATGCAGAGCCTAGCGATGAGAAGGAGCGGCGCCCATGACTGAAGAACGCGAGCTGCTCCGCGAGACCGTCGCCGCGCTGGTCGCCAAGCACGCCGGCCCGGCGGCGGTGCGCGCCGCCATGGAGTCCGACCGCGGCTACGACGAATCGCTCTGGCGGCTGCTGTGCGAGCAGGTCGGCGCCGCGGCCCTGGTGATACCGGAGGAGTTGGGCGGCGCCGGCGGTGAATTGGCCGACGCCGCAGCGGTTTTGCAGGAGCTGGGCCGCGCCCTGGTGCCCTCCCCGCTGCTGGGCACCACGCTGGCCGAGCTGGCGCTGCTGAGCGCCGCCGAGCCCGACGCCGCGACGCTGGCGGGCCTGGCCGAGGGCACCGCGATCGGCGCGCTGGTGCTCGATCCCGACTACGTGGTCAACGGCGACATCGCCGACGTCGTGTGCGCGGTCGAGGACGGCCGGCTGAGCAGGTGGACCCGCTTCAGCGCGCAGGCCGGCACCACCATGGACCCGACCCGGCGCCTGGCCCGGGTGCAACCGCAGGAGGCCGAGGCGATCGGCGCGGATCCCGGCCTGGCGGACAAGGCTGCCGTCCTGCTGGCCGCCGAGCAGATCGGCGCCGCCGAACGCTGTCTGGAGCTGACGGTCGAATACGCCAAGGACCGAGTGCAATTCGGCCGGCCGATCGGCAGCTTTCAGGCGCTCAAGCATCGAATGGCCGACCTGTATGTCACGGTCGCCGCGGCGAAGGCCGTCGTGTCCGACGCGTGTGAGGACCCCTCACCCACCAACGCCGCCGCGGCACGGCTGGCCGCCACCGAGGCGCTGAACACGGTGGCCGCCGAGGGCATCCAGTTGCACGGCGGCATCGCGATCACGTGGGAACACGACATGCACCTGTACTTCAAACGCGCCCACGGCAGCGCGCACCTGCTGGACACGCCGCAGGAGCTGCTTAACCGGCTGGAATCCGAGGTACTCAACACGCCGTGACCGATCGTGTCTCGCTGCGCGCGGGCATCCCACCGTTCTACGTGATGGATGTCTGGTTGGCGGCCGCCGAACGCCAGCGCAGCCACGGCGATCTGGTCAACCTGTCGGCGGGCCAGCCCAGCGTCGGGGCGCCCGAGCCGGTGCGCGCGGCCGCCGCGGCGGCCGTGCATTCCAACCAGCTGGGCTACTCGGTGTCGCTGGGCACCCCCGAGCTGCGTGCCGCGATCGCCGCGGATTACCGGCGCCAGCACGGCCTCGACGTCGAACCCGACGCCGTGGTGATCACCACGGGCTCCTCGGGCGGCTTCCTGCTGACCTTCCTGGCCTGCTTCGACGCCGGCGACCGGGTGGCCCTGGCCAGCCCCGGCTATCCGTGCTACCGAAACATCTTGTCGGCCTTGGGATGTGAGGTCGTGGAGATCCCCTGCGGGCCCCAGACCCGCTTCCAGCCCACCGCGCGGATGCTCGCCGAGCTCGACCCCCCGGTGCAGGGCGTCATCGTGGCGAGCCCCGCCAACCCCACCGGAACGGTCATCGCGCCGGAGGAGCTGGCCGCGATCGCCGCCTGGTGCGACGCCTCCGGGGCGCGGCTGATCAGCGACGAGGTGTACCACGGGCTGGTCTACGAGGGCGCGCCACAGACCAGCTGCGCGTGGCAGACATCGCGAAATGCCGTGGTGGTCAACAGCTTTTCGAAGTACTACGCGATGACGGGCTGGCGGCTGGGCTGGCTGCTGGTGCCGGCCGAGTTACGCCGCGCGGTGGATCGCCTCACCGGCAACTTCACCATCTGCCCGCCCGTGCTCTCGCAGCTGGCCGCGGTGGCGGCCTTCACCCCGGAGGCCACCGCCGAAGCCGACGGCCACCTGCACCACTACGCGACCAACCGCTCGCTGCTGCTCGACGGGCTGCGCGGCATCGGTGTCGAGCGCCTGGCCCCCACCGACGGCGCGTTCTACGTGTACGCCGACGTCTCGGACTTCACCGACAACTCGATGGAGTTCTGCTCGAAACTGTTGGAAGAGACCGGCATCGCCATCGCGCCCGGCATCGACTTCGATACCACCCGCGGCAATTCGTTCGTCCGGCTGTCGTTCGCGGGGCCCACCGCCGACATCGAGGAAGCGGTGCGACGGCTCGGCCCGTGGCTTTCGGCCCGCTAGCCGCGCCGCGCCTACGCGTCCAGCACCTGGCCGATGCGCGCCTCGAGCGCACTGCGCTCGCCGATGCCGGCCACATCGATGCCGAATCGCTCACCGAGCACGTCGACGACCGCCGCCGCGTCGTCCAGGCGGATCTTCTCGCTGCCGTCGGCGCGGTGGACGGTCAGGTGGCGGCCGGCCAGGTTGTAGCGGGCGTCGGCGGTCGTCAGGGCGGCCATCAGCCCGGTCACGAAGTGCGACTCGGGGTGCGTCGAGACGTACCAGCTGCCCACCCGCAGATCGATCTGCGGCACGGTCTGGGTGCCGAACACGTACAGCGGTTTCCACTCGTCGCGGACCAGGGCTTGCAGCACCAGGCCGTCGCCGCGGTCGTTGAGCCGGTACGGCTCGTGCGTTGTCTGCTGGGCGTTTCCGGTCTCGAAGCGGATGGGGGATGTCAGCGTCTGGCCACCGAAACCGACGTCGACCAGATACGAGCCCTGCGAGCCCGGGAACGTCACAGCCAGCGCCGTGTGCGTCTGGGCTCCCAACGGCGCGTCGGGCGGCTGCATCCAGACCACCCGCCCGGCCAGGCGGCGCACCCGGAACCCGATCTCGGCCAGCACGTAACCCATCAGGCCGTTCTGCTCGTAGCAGTAGCCGCCCCGGCGCCGGTACACCAGCTTGTCGGTGAGGGCTTCGGGGCTCAGGTCGTCGACCGGCACCCCCATCAGCGGATCGAGGTTCTCGAACGGGATCGACCCGGTGTGCGCGGTCATCAGATCCTGCAGCACCTCGAGATTCGGCTCGGCGGCGCCGCGATAGTCGATGCGGTCGAAGTACGCGCCCAGATCCAGCGTCATGAAACCATTCTGGGCCCAACGTGGGGCGTTACGGCGGCCGGGTGTCCCGCGGGCGTAACGCCACGGCGGAAAAACGCGCGCGAAGTCGCCGTGGCGTTACGCCCGTGAGAACCCCTACAGCCAGGTGTCCTGGGTGGTCGTGGTGAGGAACGCTTCCAGGTCGTCGCGCCACTGCGCCGGCGTCGTCTTGTCCGGCTCGATGCCGGTGTATTCACCGCGATAGAACAGCAGCGGCCGCGGCTTGATCTTGGGGGCCTCCGAAAGCGATTGCACCGCACCGAACACCACGAAGTGGTCGCCGCCGTCGTGCGCGGAGGCCACGGTGCAGTCGATGTAGGCCAGCGACCCGTCGATGATCGGTGAACCGAGATCGGAAAGGTGCCAGTCGATGCCGGCGAATTTGTCGGGCTCCTTGGAGCCGAACCGGGCCGAGACGTGCTTCTGGTGCTCGGTCAGCATGTTGACGCAGAACCGGCCGGAGGCCTCGATGGCCTTCCAGGACCGCGACACCTTGGTCGGGCAGAACAGCACCAGCGGCGGGTCCAGCGACAGCGCCGCAAACGACTGGCAGGCGAAGCCGACGGGGACGTCGTCGTGCACGGTGGTGATGATGGTGATGCCGGTGCAGAACTGCCCCAGCACCTGCCGGAAGGTCCGCGGATCGATGGGCGCCGACATGGTCAGCCGCGCATGCCGACCGTGAAGTCGTGGCCCCACAGGCTGACCGCGGTGCTTTCCCGGGCGACCCAGTCGTCGTCTTCGACTTGCCTTCCCTCGCAACCGAATTCGATGTCGAATCCGCCGGGTGTCTTCATGTAGAACGACAGCATGAGGTCGTTGACGTGACGGCCCAGGGTGGCCGACATGGGCACCTTGCGGCGCAGCGCCCGGTCCAGGCACAGCCCCACGTCGTCGGCGTTCTCGACCTCCATCATCAGGTGCACGATGCCGCTCGGTGTGGGCAGCGGCAGGAAGGCCAGGCTGTGATGGCGCGGGTTGCAGCCGAAGAAACGCAACCAGGCGGGGGCCCCGTCGGCGGGCCGGCCCACCACCTGCGGCGGCATCCGCATCGAGTCGCGCAGCTTGAACCCCAGCACGTCGCGGTAGAAGTGCAGCGCCTCGTCGTCGTCGCGGGTGGACAACACCACGTGCCCCAGGCCCTGCTCACCGGTGACGAACTTGTGCCCGTAGGGGCTGACCACCCGGCGGTGTTCCAGGGCGACGCCGTGGAAGACCTCCAGGCAATTGCCCGACGGGTCGGAGAACCGGATCATCTCGACGACCCGGCGGTCCGCCAGTTGCGCGGCGGTGGCTTCCTTGTAGGGCACGCCCTCGACGTCGAGGCGGTCCCGGATCTCTTGCAGGCCTTCGGCGTTCGCGCACTCCCAGCCGGCCTCCATGAGGTGGTCGCGCTCGCCGGGCACGATCACCAGCCGCGCGGGGAAGTCGTCCATCCGCAGATACAGGGCGCCCTCGGTGTTGCCGCTGCCCTCGACCATGCCGAGAACCTTCAGGCCGTACTCACGCCAGGCCGCCATGTCGGTGGCCTCGATGCGCAGATAGCCCAGCGAACGGATGCTCATCACGCACCTCCCAGGAAATCGATGGTGAGCTTGTTGAACTCGTCGAACTTCTCCACCTGCGCCCAGTGCCCACACTGCCCGAAAACGTGCAGCTGCGCACGCTTGATGGTCTTGAGCGCGACCAGCGACCCGTCCAAGGGATTGACGCGGTCCTCACGCCCCCAGATCAGCAGCACGGGCTGGCGCAGGCGGTGCACCTCGCGCCACATCATGCCGAGCTCGAAATCGGCGCCCGCGAACGACATTCCCATCGCCCGCGTCGCCGTCAGCGATTCCGGCGTGCTGGCCAACGCGAACCGCTCGTCGATCAATTCGTCGGTGATCAGCTTCTGGTCGTAGACCATCACCCGCAGGAACGCCTCGAGGTTTTCCCGGGTGGGCTCGGCCGAGAACTTGCCCAGCCGCTTGACGCCCTCGGTGGGGTCCGGGGCGAACAGGTTGATGCTCAGCCCGCCGGGCCCCATCAGGACCAGGCGCCCGGCCAGGTCGGGGTAGTCCAGGGCGAACCGGACCGCGGTGCCCCCGCCCAGCGAATTGCCCACCAGCGGAACGCGTCCCAGGCCCAGGTGGTCGAAGAGGCCCTTGAGCGCCCTGGCCGCGTAGTGGTTGAACTGCCCGTGCTCGGCGCGCTTGTCCGAATGCCCGTAACCGGGCTGATCGACGGCGAGCACGTGGAACCGCTCGGCGAGCACCGGGATGTTGCGCGACCAGTTCGTCCAGCTCGCCGCCCCGGGTCCGCCGCCGTGCAGCAGCACGATGGTCTGGTCGTTGCCGACCCCCGCCTCGTGGTAGTGCAGCTTCAGCGGTCCGTCGACGTCCACCTCCACGAACCGCGAGGTCGACTCGAAAGTGAGTTCCTCTGTCGCGGTCACTTAGCGCCGCTCCTCCTCATCGATTCGCTCTGCATCGTCGTCGGCGCGCATGGTTTAAACCATCGTATCGCCGGGTGGCAGCCCGAACTCGTTGTTCCCGAAGATCTGGTAGGCCCGCTCGGGGTCGTTCGCCGCGTGCACCCGGCCGGCGTGGGCGTCGCGCCAGAACCTTTGCACCGGTTGGTCGTTGGCCAGGGCGGTGGCACCGGACGCCTCGAACAACCGGTCGATGGAGGCGATGGCCCGGCCGGTGGCGCGCACCTGGTCGCGACGGGCGCGGGCGCGCAGCTCGAACGGGATCTCCTTGCCGGCCGACAGCAGCGCGTACTCGTCGGCGACGTTGCCGCTCAGCTGGCGCCACGCCGCGTCGATGTCGCTGGCCGCCTCGGCGATGCGGACCTTGGCGAACGGGTCGTCCTTGGCCTTCTCGCCGGCGAACGCCGCGCGCACCCGCTTGCCCTGGTGCTCGACGTGCGCGGCGTAGGCGCCGTAGGCCATGCCGACGATCGGCGCCGAGATGGTGGTGGGATGCATTGTGCCCCAAGGCATCTTGTAGACGGGCGCGGTGTTGGTCTCATAACCCCCGGCGGTGCCGTCGTTCATCGACTTGTAGGACAAAAACCGGTGCCGCGGCACGAAGACGTCCTTGACGACGACGGTGTTGCTGCCGGTGCCGCGCAGGCCGACGACGTGCCACACGTCGTCGATGCGGTACTCGCTGCGCGGGATCAGGAAGCTGCCGAAGTCGACCGGGCGGCCGTCCTTGATCACCGGGCCACCCAGGAACGCCCACGTCGCGTGGTCACAGCCCGAGGACCAGTTCCACGCGCCGTTGACCAGGTAGCCGCCGTCGGTCACCACGCCCGCTCCCATCGGGGCGTACGACGAGGAAACCCGGGTCTTGGGGTCCTCGCCCCAGACCTCCTCCTGGGCCTGCTGGTCGAACAACGCCAGGTGCCAGTTGTGCACGCCGATGATGGAGCTGACCCAGCCGGTGGAGCCGCAGGCGCTGGCCAGCCGCCGGACCGCCTCGTAGAACAGCGTCGGATCGCACTGCAGTCCGCCCCACTGCTCGGGCTGCAACAGCGTGAAGAAGCCCACGTCTTGCAGGTCCTGAACGGTCTCGTCGGGCAGCCGCCGCAGATCCTCCGTCGCCTGAGCGCGCTCCCGGATCTGCGGGAGCAGATCATCGATGCCAGCCAGAACCGACTGCGCATCGCGCTGTTGAATGGACGTCACTTAAGTTTGCCTCCTGGGCCAGACTTACACAGCGGACTTACACCAGAGACTAGAACACGTTCCGATTTGTGTCGAGCAGGGTATTCCTGCGGCTGGTAGCGATACGAATCCACTTTTCTGTAACATGTTCTAGTTGCAACGACAGGAAGGCACGGGCCTTGACCGAGGCGGATCTGGACCAAGTACCCGACGAGCCACTCGGTGACCACGTCCTCGAACTGCAGATCGCCGAGGTCATCGCGGAGACCGACGATGCGCGGTCGCTGGTGTTCGCGGTGCCCGACGACGAAGGAGACCCCGGCATCCCGCCCGAGCGGCTGCGTTACTCGCCGGGCCAGTTCTTGACGTTGCGCGTCCCCAGCGAGCGCACCGGGTCGGTGGCGCGCTGCTATTCGCTGTGCAGCTCGCCGTTCACCGACGACGCCCTGGCCGTCACGGTCAAACGGACCGCCGACGGGTACGCCTCCAACTGGCTGTGCGACAACGCGCGGGTGGGCATGCGTATCCACGTGCTGGCCCCGTCGGGCAATTTCGTGCCGAAGACGCTCGGCGACGACTTCCTGCTGATGGCCGCGGGCAGCGGGATCACCCCGATCATGTCGATCTGCAAGTCGGCGCTGGCCGACGGCGGCGGACAGGTGACGTTGGTCTACGCCAACCGCGACGAGGATTCGGTGATCTTCGCCGAGGCGCTGCGCGAGCTGTCGGCCAAATACCCCGACCGGCTCACCATCGTGCACTGGCTGGAATCGCTGCAGGGCCTGCCCAGCGTGGCCGCGCTGGCCAAGCTGGCGGCCCCCTACACCGACCGGCCCGTCTACATCTGCGGCCCGGGCGCGTTCATGGAGTCCGCCAAGGAGGCGCTGGAGACGCTGAAAGTGCCTGCGCCACAAATACATATCGAGGTGTTCAAGTCGCTGGAATCGGATCCGTTCGCCGCGGTGAAGATCGAGGACACCCCCGAGGGTGACCAGCCGCCGGCCACCGCGGTGGTGGAGCTCGACGGCGAGACCCACACGGTGTCATGGCCGCGCAACGCCAAGTTGCTCGACGTGCTGCTGGCCAAGGGCCTCGACGCGCCGTTCTCCTGCCGCGAGGGTCACTGTGGCGCGTGCGCCTGCACCCTGCGCAGCGGCAAGGTGAACATGGAGGTCAACGACGTGCTCGAGCAGCAGGACCTCGACGAGGGCCTGATCCTGGCCTGTCAATCCCACCCCGAATCTGATTCGGTAGAAGTGACCTACGACGAGTAGTCGCGGGGTTAGGTTCACCCTTGGGGTCAGCAACGGGGAAGGGATGGCGTCGATGATGCGGCTGGTGTCGGGATTCGCGGTGGTCGCGGCGCTGCCGATGTTGCTGCCCGCCGGGGTGTGCGCGGCGGCGAGCAACACGGCCACCACGCTGTTCCCGCTGGACGGGCCCAACCAGCTCGAGACGCGGGTGATCCTCAACTGCTTCAAATCCGACGGCCACTGCGACTTCACCGCCGGCGCGGACATGCTGACGCCCGATGGGGTGACCGGTTTCCCGCCCGGCCTGTGGGCCCGTCAGACCACCGAGATCCGCTCCTCGAACCGGCTGGCCTACCTCGACGCGCACGCCGACGGCCAGTACGAGCGGGTGCACAAGTCGATGGGTTCCGACGAGATCACCACGATCTACATGGGCGAGGGTCCCCCGGAGAAGTATCAGACCAACGGGCGCATCGACTCCACCGATTGGCAGACGGGGCAACCCAAGACCGACAACAACGTCATCGCCTGCACCCACATCCAGGTCGTCTACTCCGGGGTCAATATCACCTCGCCCAGCACCTGCGCGCAGACCACCTTCTCCTGATCTCTCAATCCGGGTAGTCGCCGGTCTCGAGGTCGTCGAGAAGGCTTGGGCCCGTGGGTTTCCAGTCGAATCGTTGGCGGGTCAGCGCGCTGGACGAGGGCTGGTCGGCGGCGAAGATGGCGCCGAGCGGGCCGAAGGCCTCGACCGGGGCGGATTCGACGGGCACCCCGAGCCGGCGGCCGATCACCTCGGCGATCGCCCGCATCGGGTCGCCTTCGTCACCCACCGCATGCAGTACCGAGCCGGGCGGGGCCTGCTCGAGGGCCAGCCGGAACAACGACGCCGCGTCGTCGCGGTGCACCGCGGGCCAGCGTTGCGCGCCGTCGCCGATGAAGGCCGACACCCCGCGCCGGCGCGCGAGCTGAATCAGCATGCCGGCGAAGCCGTAGCGTCCGCCGGCGTCATGGACCGACCGCGGCAGCCGCACCACGGCCGATCTGACACCGCGCTCGGCCAGGTCGATGACGGCTTGTCCGGTGCGGCCACGCCCGGCCATCGGCCCTTCGGTGTTGAACGGGTCGTCCTCGGTGCTGGCGCGACCGGCCACCGCGGGGGTGCCGCTGGCAAGCACCAGCGGCTTGCCGGTGTCGACGAGCGCGTCGCCGAGCGCGGCGACCGCGCGGGCCTCGTCCCCGATCGCGTCTCCGATCACGTCTCCGGTACGGGCGAAGTCGTGCGAGAACGCCAGGTAGGCAACGCCGTCGGCGTCGCCGGCCGCCTCCCGCAACACGTCGAGGTCGGTGACGTCGCCGCGCAGCGGCTCGCCCCCGAGTCCGCCGATGGTCGCCGCCGCGGCCTCCGAGCGGGCCAGGCCCACGACCTGATGGCCGGCGGCGAGCAGTTCCGTGACGACGGCCGAGCCGATTCCTCCGCTGGCGCCGGTGACGAATACGCGCACGAGCAGCTCCTTCCATGTGATGAGACATTTGTCCCATCACCCTACACCCGTGACGGGACTATGGTCGCATCACTAGGCTGGGGCCATGGCCCGGTGGGAACCCGATGCGCGCGAACGCCTGGTCGCCGCCGCACTGGACCTGTTCAACGAACGGGGCTATGACGAGACGACCGTCACGCAGATCGCCGAGCGCGCCGGCCTGACGAAAAGCACGTTCTTTCGGCACTTCCCGGACAAGCGGGACGTGCTGGCGGCCGGCCAGGACGCGATCGCGCAACTACTGCGCGAGGGCATCGCCACGGCGCCGGCCGACGCGACGCCGCTGGCCGCCGTGTGCTCCGGGCTGAAATCGGCCGCGGCCGCGTTCACGTCGTTCAACCGGGAGCTCGCGCCCAGGCTCAAGGCCGCGATCGCCGCCAGCACCGAACTCCAGGAGCGCAACGCGCTCAAACAAATCGGGCTGGCGCGCGCGGTGGCCGAGGCACTCCAGGCGCGCGGCATACCCGAGCCGACGGCGGTATTGGCCGCCGAACTCGGTGCGCTGGCGTTCAAGACGGCCTACGCACGCTGGAGCGAACCGGGCGACGACCGAGACCTGGGCGCCATGGCATGCGACGCGCTGCACGAATTACACGCCGCCGCGGCCGATCTCGGCTAGCGCGGCAGACCGAGCAGGCGTTCGGCCGCCACGGTCAGCAGGATCTGTTCCGTGCCGCCCGCGATCGTCAGGCAGCGGGTGTTGAGGAAATCGAACACCGCCCGGTCGCCGTCGGCCCGGCGGTCGACGAGGCCGCCGCCTTCGGCGGCATCCATGGTGAATTCGGCCAGCGCCTGGCGGTAGCGGACGCCGATCAGCTTGCGCACACTCGATTGGGCGCCGGGGTCCTGGCCGCCCACCGCGAGCTGGGCGATGCGCTGGTCCAGCAGCGCGCCGGTCTGGGCCAGGATGATCAGGCGCGCCAGCCGGTCCTGCTCGGCGACGTCGAGTTCCCTTGCCGCCAAGAGGGTTAACAGCTCTTCCATCGGGTTGCCCAGCGCCGTGCCGTTGGCCATCGCCACCCGCTCGTTGGCCAGCGTGGTGCGGGCCAGCCGCCAGCCGTCGTTGACCTCACCGACCACCATCTCGTCGGGCACGAACACGTTGTCCAGGAACACCTCGTTGAACAGCGAGTCGCCGGTGATCTCGCGCAGCGGCCGGATGTCGATGCCGGGCGATTTCATGTCGACCAGGAAGTAGGTGATGCCTTTGTGTTTCGGGGCATCGGGGTCGGTGCGCGCCAGGCACACGCCCCAGCGCGCCTTGTGCGCCGCGGACGTCCACACCTTCTGGCCGGTCAGCAGCCAGCCGCCGTCACCGCGGACCGCCTTGGTGCGCAGCGACGCCAGGTCGGAGCCCGCGCCGGGCTCGGAAAACAGTTGGCACCACAGGAATTCACCGCGCAACGTGCCCGGCACGAATTGCTCGATCTGCTCCGGTGTGCCGTGCTCGAGGATGGTCGGCGCCGCCCACCAGCCGATCACCAGGTCCGGCCGTTCGACGCCGGCCGCGGCGAGCTCCTGATCGATCAGCAGCTGCTCCGCCGGGGATGCGGCGCGCCCGTACGGCTTGGGCCAGTGCGGCGCCTGCAGGCCCGCCTCGGCCAGACCCACCTGTCGCTTCTCGGCCGGCAGTTCGGCGATCTCGGCGACGGCCGCGGCGATCTCGGAGCGCCGGCCCTCGACCTCGGTGAGGTCGATGCCCAGCTGCCGGCGCACGCCGTCCTGGGTGAGCGCGGTGATGCGCCGCTGCCAGCGCTCGGGGCCGCCCAGGAAGCGGCCGATGGCGTGCGCCCGGCGCAGGTACAGGTGCGCGTCGTGCTCCCAGGTGCAGCCGATGCCGCCGAGCACCTGGATGCAGTCCTTGACGTTGGCCTTCACGGTGGTGATGCAGGTGCTGGCGGCCAGCGCGGCCGCGATGGAGAACTGGGACGCGTCGCCGTCGGCGGCGGCGCGAGCCGCGTCCGAGGCGGCCACCTCGGCCTGCTCGGCGCGGCACAGCATCTCGGCGCACAGGTGTTTGATGGCCTGGAAGCTGCCGATCGGCTTGCCGAACTGCTCGCGGACCTTGGCGTAGTCGACGGCGGTCTCGAGCGCCCATCGGGTGATGCCGGCGGCCTCGGCGGCCAGGACGGTCGCGGCCAGTTCCTCGACGCGCGTGCCGGTTTCGGACAGCACCGTGGCCGGGGCGGAGCTGAGCACCACCCGGGCCAGCGGCCGGGAGAAGTCGGTGGCCTGCAGCGGCTCGACCCGCACGCCCTCGCCGGCGGCGTCGATCAGCAGCCACTTGCCGTCGGCGGGCGCCAGCAGCACGCCATCGTCGGCGGCGCCCAGCGCGAACGGAAGTGTGCCCGACGCCGTCGAGGTCGCGCCGTCGAGTCGGACGTCGCCTTCGAGCGCCAGCCCGGCGAAGCGCTCCCCGGCGGCCAGCGCCTCCAGCAGTCCGGGGTCGGTGACGACGAGCGTCGCGAGCGCGGTGGTCGCGACCGGGCCGGGGACCAGCGCTTTGGCCGCCTCCTCGACCATCGCGCACAGGTCTTCGATGGACCCACCCGCCCCGCCGGATTCCTCCGGGATCGCGACGCCGAAGATTCCCAGTTCGGCCAGCCGGGAGAACACCGGCCGCCACGCGTCGGGCTTGCCCTGCTCGACCTCGCGGATCGCCGCGGTGCCACCCGGTCCCGACGTCGCATTGCGGGCCCAGTCGCGCACCAGGGCGCGCGCGGCAAACTGCTCATCGGTGACGGTCGCTACCACCTGAGAGGACCTCCGCGTCCTTGGCTCGACGTGACACGGGGCCGGCCGGCGCCCGTGTCCTGATTGTCCGATCTTTGCGCGAGCGGGGACATCCCCACCACCAGTTGGCGCGCAACCCGCTCACCGAAGACTAGAACGTGTTCTAATAGTGCCAGTGATCGACCGTCAAGTCGAACGCCATTGCAGCAGCACATGCGCTTGTCCCCGGCGGTATGGAGGTGGGAAATTCACACGCAGAATGCGTATCGTTTGCAAACGAACCGCCCGGAACAGGAGCAAACCATCACATGCCAGCCAGCGCCAATGCCAAGGCCACTTCCAAGGCTAGTTCGGGCCGCGTTTCCGACTCGCAGCCGCGTGAGGTCATAAACGTGGCGGTTCTGGCGGAGTCCGAACTCGGGTCTGAGGCGCAGCGGGAACGCCGCAAGCGCATCCTGGATGCCACCATGGCCATCGCGTCCAAGGGCGGCTACGAGGCCGTTCAGATGCGTGCGGTCGCGGATCGCGCCGACGTGGCGGTGGGGACGCTGTACCGGTATTTCCCGTCGAAGGTGCACCTGCTGGTGTCGGCGCTGGGCCGCGAGTTCGGCCGCATCGACGCCAAGACCGACCGCTCGGCGATGACCGGCGGCACACCCTTTCAGCGGCTGAACTTCATGGTGGGCAAGCTCAACCGCGCGATGCAACGCAACCCGCTGCTGACCGAGGCGATGACGCGCGCCTACGTCTTCGCCGACGCGTCGGCGGCCAGCGAGGTCGACCAGGTCGAAAAGCTCATCGACTCCATGTTCGCGCGCGCGATGGCCGACGGCGAACCGACCGAGGACCAGTACCACATCGCCCGGGTGATCTCCGACGTGTGGCTGTCGAACCTGCTCGCCTGGCTCACCCGCCGCGCCTCGGCCACCGACGTCAGCAAGCGGCTGGATCTGGCCGTGCGGTTGCTGATCGGCGACCAAGACTCCAAATAGCGGCGCTCACCCGGGCGGGCCGGCGGTGCGTCCGCGGATCAGCTCGGTGTCGAGGAGTTCGGTGACCGGCAGACCGGACCGCGGTGGCTTCAACAACAGCTCGCCCGCGCGGCGCCCCTTGTGCAGGCTCGGCTGCGACACCGTGGTCAGCCCGCGGCTGATGGCCTCGGGCACGCCGTCGAATCCGGTGACGGTCAGCTGGCCGGGCACGTAAATGCCATGCGCCCGTAGGTAATCCATGGCGGACAGGGCCAGGATGTCCGCGGTGCACAGCAGCGCGGTGATGCGCGGATTGGTTTCCAGCGCCACCTTGGCGGCCGCGCCGCCCGATTCGGCCAGGTGCTCGTAGCTTTCCACCACGGTCAGCGAATCCGGGTCGATGCCGGCGGCCGTCATCGCCTCCCACACGCCGATGATGCGCTCGCGTTGCACGTCGAAGGCGGGCGAGCGCAACCGCTCGGCGTCCACCAGGCCGTGGCGCCGGTCCCGGCCCAGCCGCATGGTCAGCAGCCCGATCTCGCGATGCCCCAGCCCGAGCACGTAGTCGGCGAGCTCACGCATCGCCGCGCGGTCGTCGATGCCCACCCGCGAGGCGCCGGCGAGATCCTTCGGCTGATCGACCACCACGACCGGCAGCCGCCGCTGCAGCACCACCTGCAGGTAGGGATCGTCATCGCACACCGAATACACCACGAAACCGTCCACGCCCGCCGACAGCACCGCGTCGGTTCCCTCTTTCAGGCTGCGGCTGGGCCCCACGGCCACCAGCAGGAGCCCCTGCCCGGCCGCCTCGCAGGACTGCGCCACCCCGGTGACGAAATCCCGGGCGGCGGGGTCGCTGAAGAAATAGGTCAGCGGCTCGGCCATCACCAGACCGACCGCGCCGGCCTTGCGGGTCCGCAACGAGCGCGCCACCGGGTCGGGGCCGGCGTAGCCGAGCCGCTTGGCCGTCGCGAGCACGCGTTCACGCAGGTCGGCGGAGAGTTGATCGGGGCGGTTGAAGGCGTTCGAGATCGTGGTGCGCGAAACGTTGAGCTCGTCCGCGACCGACGCCAGGGTCGCACGCCGGCGCGGTGTGGGGCTCACGTTCGGTGACGCTACAGCGGATCGGTGCGCGGCCCATGCGCTTCCGACCGCGGCTTTGTAATGGAAACGATTTTCATTAGTATTGTGGATCGGCTTGCTGGCGGGCGGGAGGAAATCGGACGTGCGCATGGCACTGACGCGTGGGCTGGCGGCCGCACTGGCCGTGGCCGGCTCGGCGGTGCTGTCCGGCTGCGGCGGGCACCCCGCGCACCCGCACGCGTCTGCCGTCGTCGCCTCCACCGACGTGTGGGGCAGCGTCGCGCGCGCCGTCGCCGGCAGCCATGTGGCGGTCAAGTCCATCCTGAGCGGCGCGGAAACCGACCCGCACTCCTACGAGGCAAGCCCCTCGGACGCCGCCGCCATCGCCGACGCCGCCCTGGTCGTCTACAACGGCGGCGGCTACGACGGATGGGTCGACGACGTGCTGGCCCGCCAGCCCGGCGCCAGGCCGGTCAACGCCTACTCGTTCCTCGAGAACGACGGGCAACCCCGCAACGAGCACGTCTTCTACGACCTGAGCGTCGCGAAGGCGGTGGCCGCCACGATCGCCGACCGGCTCGCGACGATCGACCCGGGCAACGCCGCGGACTACCGGGCCAGTGCCGCCACGTTCGGGCGCCGCGCCGACGCCATCGCCGGCACCGAACACGGCATCGCCGCCGCCTACCCCCACACCTCGGTCGTGGCGACCGAACCGGTCGCCTTCTACCTGCTGAAGGCGACGGGCCTGCTGAACCGCACCCCGCCCTCGTTCGCCGCGGCGATCGAGAACGAGACCGACCCGGCGCCGGCCGATCTGGCGTCGGTCCTCGACCTCATCGACCGGGCTCAGGTGTCGGCGCTGGTGGTCAACCCGCAGACCTCCGCGGCCGCGATCACCAGCCTGCGCGACGCCGCGCGTCGCGCGGGTGTGCCCGTCACCGAGGTGGCCGAGACCCTACCCGACGGGGCGGATTACCTGAGCTGGCAACGCAATACGGTCGAACGGCTGCTGGCCGCGCTGCAGTCGAGCCGGCCCGTCCAGCCGTGAGCATCGACACGGCGCCCGCCGTCGATCGGCACCCGGACACCGTGTCGCTGCGCGGCGCCCGCCTGGCGTTCGGCGACCGGGTGCTGTGGGACCACCTGGACCTGTCGGTCTCGCGCGGCGAGTTCATCGCGGTGCTCGGCCCCAACGGCAGCGGCAAGACGTCGCTCCTCAACGTGCTCCTGGGGCAGCTGCCGCTGAGCGCCGGCGTCGGGTTGGTGGAAGGCAGGCCGATCACGTCGGGCAGCGGGCGCATCGGCTATGTGCCGCAACATCGCCCGCTGGACCGCGACGTGATGCTGCGGGGACGGGACCTGGTTCGGCTGGGTGTCGACGGCGGGCGCTGGGGCGCCGTCCCGCTGCGGTCCCGCGACCGTGCCCGGCGGCGCGCGACCGTCGCCCACGCCCTGAGCCAGGTCAATGGCGAACGCCTGGCGGACGTCCGGGTCGGCGTGATGTCCGGCGGCGAGCTGCAGCGGGTGCGCATCGCCCAGGCACTCGTCAGCGACCCGACCCTGCTGCTGTGCGACGAACCGCTGCTGACGCTGGACCCGGCGAACGCGAAGCTGGTGTCGGCGCTGATCGACCGGCGCCGCCGGGAGGCGGGGACGACGGTCATCGTCGTCACCCACGAGATCAACCCGATCCTGCCGTATGTGGACCGGGTGCTGTACCTGGTCGACGGCCGGTTCAGGATCGGCACCGTCGAGCAGGTGATGACCAGCGAGACGCTCTCGGCGCTGTATCGATCCGACATCCAGGTGGTGAAGGTCAGGGACGGCTACGTGGTGGCCGGCGAGCGCACCGACGGGCACGGCTGATGGAGCACCGGCTCGCCGACGTGGGACACCACCTGTTCTCCTTCGACATCACCGCGCATCTGCTCAGCCACGACTTCGTGCAGCAGGCGCTGGTGGCGGCCGCGCTG
The DNA here is from genome assembly GCF_000277125.1 of Mycobacterium intracellulare ATCC 13950. Taxonomy (NCBI): domain Bacteria; kingdom Bacillati; phylum Actinomycetota; class Actinomycetes; order Mycobacteriales; family Mycobacteriaceae; genus Mycobacterium; species Mycobacterium intracellulare. The sequence goes on along the minus strand of NC_016946.1, from coordinate 491,322 downwards.
CTGGGTTTGGTGGCCGGGCTGATCGGGCCGTTCATCGTGATGCGGCAAATGTCGTTCGCCGTGCACGGGTCCAGCGAATTGTCGTTGACCGGAGCCGCTTTCGCGCTGCTCGTCGGATTCGGGGTGGGTCTGGGCGCGCTGATCGGCAGCGCCCTGGCGGCGGCGCTGTTCGGCGTGCTGGGCCGGCGCGCCCGGGAACGCGATTCGGTGATCGGGGTGGTCCTGGCGTTCGGCCTGGGCCTGGCGGTGTTGTTCATCCACCTCTACCCGGGCCGGACGGCGACCAGCTTCGCGCTGCTGACCGGCCAGATCGTCGGGGTCGGCTACACGGGGCTGACGATGCTGGCGCTGGTTTGCCTCCTCGTCATCGCCGTGCTGGCAACGTGTTACCGCCCGCTGCTGTTCGCCACCGTCGACCCCGACGTCGCCGCCGCCCGCGGCGTGCCGGTTCACGCGCTCGGGATCGTGTTCGCCGCGCTGGTCGGGGTGGTGGCCGCCCAGGCGGTGCAGATCGTCGGGGCGCTGCTGGTGATGTCGCTGCTGATCACGCCGGCGGCCGCGGCGGCCCGGGTGGTCACCTCGCCGGCGGCGGCCATGCTGACCTCGGTGGTGTTCGCCGAGGTGGCCGCGGTCGGCGGGATCGTGCTATCGCTTGCGCCGGGCGTGCCGGTGTCGGTCTTCGTCGCGAGCATCTCGTTTCTGATCTACCTGGTCTGCTGGCTGGTGGGGCGCCGGCGCGAGGCGTCCGCCTAAGCTGGTCGCACAGATCGGCCCACGTCGGGGAAGGCTCGGAGGCCATGGCGCGCAGGCGAATCGCGGTCCTGGTGCAGGCGGCGGTGTCCACCCTCGCGGTCGGCTGCACCACCGTCGTCGACGGAAGCGCCACGCCCGCAGACACCTCCGGCCCGCTGCCGCAGCCCCCCGTGGCCGTCGCCGCCCTCGACGGACTGCTGCTCGACCAGGGCCAGATCAACTCCGTGCTCACCGCGGGGATGCGGGTCCGCAACCGCACACAGGCGATGTGGGACTCCAGCGCGACTTTCAGCGACAAGAGCTGCCTGGCGCTGGACGGTCCCGCCCAGGAAGCCGTGTATGCGGACACCGGCTGGACCGCGATGCGCGGCCAACAACTGGACGACAACTACGACGACCCCACCGTCCGCAATGACTCCGCCGCCGAGGCCGTGATCGCCTATCCCACCGCGCGCCAGGCCAACACCTTCTACGACGCCTCGGTGCGGCGGTGGTTCGCCTGCGCCAACCGCAAGTTCGTCGACCGTCCCCCGGGCAAGCCCGAGATCGTGTGGACCGCGGGCGACGCCCACAAAGTCGGCGGCACACTCAGCACGTCGACAGCTCAGGACGGCGGCGACGGCTGGACGTGCCAGCGGGCGCTGACCGTTCGCAACAACATCGCCATCGACGTCGCCACGTGCGCGTCCTTCCTGGCCGGCGGGTCCGCCGCCGACATCGCCCAGCAGATCGCGGCCAAGGTCGCCGGGCAATAGCCCGCCCCCATAAGCTGGGCGGGTGGCCGGTATCGACCTCAACGCCGACCTGGGCGAGGGCTTCGGCGTCTGGCGCCTCGGTGACGACGACGCCATGCTCGACATCGTCACCAGCGCCAACGTGGCGTGCGGTTTCCACGCGGGGGACCCCGCCGGACTGGTGCGGGTGTGCACCTCGGCCGCGCGGCGCGGGGTGCGCATCGGGGCGCAGGTGAGCTACCGCGACCTGGCCGGGTTCGGCAGGCGCTTCATCGACGTCGCCGCCGACGACCTGATCGCCGACGTGGTGTATCAGATCGGCGCGCTGCAGGCGATCGCGCACGCGTGCGGTTCTGTCGTGTCCTACGTGAAACCGCATGGGGCGCTGTACAACACGATCGTGACCAACAGCGAGCAGGCCGCCGCGGTCGCCGAGGCGGTGCGGCTCGTCGACGACGGCCTGCCGGTGCTGGGCATGGCCGGGTCGGCGTTCTTCGACGAGGCCGCCCGACGCGGCCTGCGGACCGTGGCCGAGGCGTTCGCCGACCGGGCCTACCGCCCGGACGGGCGGCTGGTCTCCCGCCGCGAACCCGGCGCGGTATTGCACGATCCGGGCGCGATCGCCGAGCGCGTCGCCGCCATGGTGACCTCGGGACAGGTCACCGCGATCGACGGGAGCCACATCGAGGTGAGCGTGGAATCGGTTTGCGTGCACGGTGATTCGCACGGGGCGGTGCGGATTGCCACCGCGGTCCGCGATCGCCTCATGGCGGCCGGTGCCGACCTTCGGGCGTTCTGCTGATGCGGCTCAAGCTCGGGCGCCCCGACATCGCCCGGTACGCGGACCGATTCGACGCCCCCGCGGCCGGACCCGACGGGCTCTCGGTGACCTGGATGGGCGTGGCGACGCTGCTGATCGACGACGGCTCGTCGGCGTTGATGACCGACGGCTACTTCTCCCGGCCGGGCCTGGCCAAGATCGCGGCCGGCAGGGTGGCGCCGTCGCCGGCCCGCGTCGACGGATGCCTGGCCCGCGCCAAGGTGTCGCGACTGGCCGCCGTCATCCCGGTGCACACCCACATCGACCACGTGCTGGACTCCGCGCTGGTCGCCGACCGCACCGGCGCGCAGCTGATCGGCGGCCAGTCCGCGGCCAACGTCGGGCGCGGCTACGGCCTGCCGGAGAACCGGATCGTCGTAGCGGTCGACGGGCAGCCAATTCGGTTGGGCGACTATGAGATAACGTTGGTAAAGTCCCACCACTGCCCACCCGACCGGTATCCCGGCGTGATCGACGAACCGCTGATCACCCCGGTGAAGGCGTCGGCGTACCGCTGCGGCGAGTCGTGGTCGACGCTGGTGGCCCACCGGCCGACGGGCCGGCGGCTGCTGATCCAGGGCAGCGCCGGTTTCGTCAAGGGGGCGCTGGCCGGCCACCGCGCCGATGCCGTCTACCTGTCCGTCGGGCAGCTGGGGCTGCAGCCGCGGTCGTATCTGGTCGACTATTGGGCCGAGACCGTCCGCGCGGTGGGCGCTCGCCGGGTGATCCTCATCCACTGGGACGACTTCTTCCGCCCGCTGACAAAGCCGTTGCGCGCCTTGCCCTATGCGGGCGACGACCTCGACGTCTCCATCCGCGTCCTCGATGAGCTGGCCGCACAGGACGGTGTCGCGCTGCACCTGCCGACGGTGTGGCGGCGCGAGGACCCGTGGAGCGAAGCGGTCTAGACGTTGGCACTGACCGTCGCGCTGTTGCTGCTCGCCGTCGTCCTGGGGTTCGCCGTCGCGCGCCCACGGGGCTGGCCCGAGGCGCTGGCCGCGATCCCGGCCGCCCTCGTCCTGGTCGGGATCGGGGCGGTCTCGGTCCAGCAGGCGGCCACGGAGATCGCCGACCTGTCCGAGGTGGTCGCCTTCCTCGGGGCGGTGCTGGTGCTGGCCAAGCTGTGCGACGACGAGGGCCTGTTCGAGGCCGCCGGCGCGGCGATCGCGCGCGGACGCGTCGGGTCGGGCACGCTGCTGCGGCGGGTGTTCGCGATCGCGTCGGGGATCACCGCCGTGCTGAGCCTGGACGCCGCCGTGGTGCTGCTGACCCCGGTGGTGCTCGCCGCCGTGCGGCGGCAGCGCACTCGGGTGCGGCCCTACGCCTACGCCACCGCCCATCTGGCCAACGGCGCCTCGCTGCTGCTGCCGGTGTCCAACCTGACCAACCTGCTGGCCTTCCACACTGCCGACATCTCGTTCACCAAGTTCACGCTGGTGATGGCGCTGCCGTGGCTCGGCGCGGTGGCCACCCTCTACGTGGTCTTCCGCTGGTTCTTCGCCAAGGACCTACGGGTGCAACCGAACCCGGAGCAACGCGGCGCGCCACCACGCCCGCCGGTGTTCGTGTTGGTGGTCGTCGCGCTGACGCTGGCCGGGTTCGCGGTCGCCCAGTCGGTGGGGGTGGCGCCGGCCTGGGTGGCGCTGTGCGGCGCCGCGGCGCTGGCGGCGCGCAGCCTGCGCCGCCGCCATACCTCGGTGTCGGAGATCGTGCGCTCGGCCAACGTGTCCTTCCTGGTGTTCATGCTGGCGCTGGGGGTCGTGGTGCGGGCGGTCATGCTGGGCGGGATGGACCGGGCGATGTCGGCGGTGCTGCCGTCGGGCTCGGGCCTGCCCGCCTTGCTGGCGATCGCCGCGATCGCGGCCGTGCTGGCCAACGTCGTCAACAACCTGCCCGCCACCCTGGTGTTGCTGCCGCTGGTCGCCCCGGCCGGGCCGGTGGCGGTGCTGGCGGTGCTGATCGGGGTCAACATCGGCCCCAACCTGACCTACGTCGGGTCATTGTCAAACCTGTTGTGGCGGCGCGTGCTTCGCCAGCACGACGTCGACGCCGGGGTCGGCGAATACACCCGCCTCGGGGTGTGCACCGTGCCCGCGTCGCTGGCGGTGGCGGTGCTCGCGCTGTGGGCGTCGGCGCGGGCGCTCGGCCTCTAAACCCGACGGTATGCCGGCGGCAACGGCATGGACAGCTCGGCCAGCACACCCCGCAGCGCCGTCGGATAGTCGGTGATGATGCCGTCGACCCCGTACCCGATCTGCCGGCGCATGGCGTCGACGTCGTCGACCGTCCACGGAATGACCTTGAGCCCCAACGCATGCGCGCGGTCGACGTACGGCTTGCCGGCGACCAGCGGGTAGTCCGGTGAGACGGCGTCGGCGCCCACCGTCAGCGCGCCGATCAGCGGATCGCCGGGAGTCTGCTCGTCATAGAGGGCCACCAACGGGATTGACGGTTCGGCCCGGTGGACCAACGGCAGCGTGCGCCAGTCGAAGCTCTGTATGTCCACCCGCTCGACCTTGCCCGCGGCCCTGACCGCGGCCAGTATCACGTCGACGAACTCCTGCGGCTCGGGTTCATCGGCGTCCACCTTGGTTTCGATGTTGTAGCGCACGGCGTCGGCGCGGTAGGAGTCGGCGAGTGCGAAAACCTGAGGCAGCGTGGCGATCCTGTTGCCCGGCGCCACTTCGGCGTTCGGGAAGTCGTCCAGCCGGCGCCCGCAGTCCAGGGTGCGGATCTGGGCCAGCGTGAGCTCGTGCACGAGTTTGCCGACGTAGGGGTACTGCGGGTCGCCGGCGAATGCGGGTGCGGTGTCGGCGCACTTCTCGGCCGCGATCGTCGGGTCGTGCCACACCAGCGGTTGGCGGTCCCGGGTGAGCACGACGTCGAGTTCCAGTGTGCTGACCCCCAATTCGAGCGACCTGGCGAAGGCCCGCAACGACTGCTCGGTGGCCTCCCCGCGGCCGCCGCGGTGGGCCTGCAGGTCGAAGTCGGGTGCCTGCGCGGCGGCCGGCGCCGCCACAAGCACCGCCGATGCCAGCAGCGCGGCAACGAGGCGGGCGATCACCTAACCCCTGCGCTGGCGCGAGATTTCGGCGAGCACCACCCCGGCGGCCACCGAGGCGTTCAGCGATTCGGCATTGCCGGCCATCGGGATGGACACCACCTCGTCGCAGTTCTGCCGCACCAGCCGCGACAGCCCCTTGCCTTCCGACCCGACGACGACCACGATCGGGTCGGTGCCGTCGAGGTCGTCGAGCGTGGTGTCGCCGCCGGCGTCCAGCCCGATCACCCGCAGGCCGCGATCCGCCCAATCCGTCAGTGTCCTGGTGAGATTGGTGGCCCGGGCCACCGGGACGCGGGCCGCGGCCCCGGCGCTGGTGCGCCATGCCACCGCCGTCACCGAGGCCGACCGCCGCTGCGGGATGAGCACGCCGTGGCCGCCGAACGCGGCGACCGAACGCACGATGGCGCCCAGGTTGCGGGGGTCGGAGATGTTGTCGAGCGCGACCAGCAGCGCGGGCGGCGAACCGGTCGCCGCCTCCACCAGGTCGTCGGGGTGGGCGTAGTTGTAGGGCGGCACCTGCAACGCGATGCCCTGGTGCAGATGGTTGTTGGTCATCCGGTCCAGGTCGGTGCGCGGCACCTCCAGGATCGCGATGCCCAAATCGGCGGCGCGGGAGACGGATTCGGTGAGGCGCTCGTCGGCTTCGCTGCCCAGCGTCACGTAGAGCGCGGTCGCCGGCACGCCGGCGCGCAGGCACTCCAGCACCGGGTTGCGGCCCAGCACCGTCTCGGTCTCGTCGGTCTTACCCCGCGCGGGGCGGCGCGACGGCGACTGGGCGCGCTTGGCGGCGGGGTGGTTGGGGCGCATGTGCGCGGGAGGCGTGGGGCCGCGGCCCTCCAGCCCGCGGCGACGCTGGCCGCCCGAACCGACGGTCGGGCCCTTCTTGGTGCCCGCCTTACGGATTGCGCCGCGGCGTCGCGAATTGCCGGCCATGTGCGTGGCCCCTACTGATCCGGGCCGGCCTGCAGCGACCACTGCGGCCCGTCGGCGGTGTCGGTGACCTCGATGCCGGCGTGCTTGAGCCGGTCCCGGATCTCGTCGGCGAGCGCCCAGTTGCGCTGCTCGCGCGCCTTCTCCCGGTTCTCCAGCTCCGCGTGCACCAGCACGTCGACGGCGGCCAGCGCCGCCGACGTCTCGTCGCGGGTCTCCCAGCGCTCGTCGAGGGGGTCGCAGCCCAGGATGCCCATCATCGCGCGGATCGCCCGGGCGTGGCGCAGCGCGCCGTCGTGATCGCCGGAGTCCAGCGCCCGGTTGCCCTCGGCGCGGGCGGCGTGCACCTCGGCCAGCGCCGCCGGCACCGCCAGGTCGTCGTTGAGCGCGTCGGCGAACTTCGGCGTCCACTGGCCGGGCTCGACGCCGCCGACCCGAACCCGCACCCGGTGCAGGAATTCCTCAACGCCCACATAGGCTTTCACCGCGTCCTGCAGGGCGGTCTCGGAGAATTCCAGCATCGACCGGTAGTGGGCGCTGCCCAGGTAGTAGCGCAACTCGGCGGGCCGGACCCGCTGCAGCAGCGCCGGGATGGCCAGGACGTTGCCCAGCGACTTGCTCATCTTCTCGCCGCCCATCGTCACCCAGCCGTTGTGCAGCCAGTAGCGGGCGAAGCCGTCGCCGGCGGCGCGGCTCTGGGCGATCTCGTTCTCGTGATGCGGGAAGACCAAATCCATTCCGCCGCAATGGATGTCGAATTCGGCGCCCAGGTAGGTGCGGGCCATCGCCGAGCATTCCAGGTGCCAGCCCGGGCGGCCGCGGCCCCACGGCGTGGGCCAGGACGGCTCGCCGGGCTTGGCGGCCTTCCACAGGGTGAAGTCGCGCTGGTCGCGTTTGCAGGTGGCCGCGCCCTCGCCCTGATGGACGTCGTCGATCTTGTGGCCGGACAGTTGCCCGTACTCCGGGTAGCTGAGCACGTCGAAGTAGACGTCGCCGCCGGCGGCGTACGCGTGCTCGGTTTCGATCAGGCGGTGCATCAACTCGATCATCTGGGTGATGTGGCCGGTGGCCCGCGGCTCGGCCGACGGCGGCAGCACGTCCAGGGCGTCGTAGGCGGCGGAGAAGGCGCGTTCGTAGGTGGCCGCCCACTCCCACCACGGCCTGTTCGCCGCGGCGGCCTTGTTGAGGATCTTGTCGTCGATGTCGGTGACGTTGCGGATGAAGGCGACGTCGCACCCGCGGGCGATCAGCCAGCGGCGCAGGATGTCGAAGGCCACCCCGCTGCGGACGTGGCCGATGTGCGGCAGGCCCTGCACGGTGGCGCCGCAAAGGTAGATGGAGACGTGGCCCTCGCGCAGCGGCACGAAATCACGCACAGCACCGGCTGCCGTGTCGTGTAGCCGCAAGCGGGCGCGATCGGTCACGACGTGCCAGCTTACCGGGTAGTTCCCCGGCGCCCGGCGCTGCGCGGGCTTAGCCCGCGGGGACCACCAGCGCGGTGGCGATGGCGGCCAGCCCCTCACCGCGTCCGGTCAGCCCTAACCCGTCGGTCGTGGTCGCCGACACCGACACCGGCGCTCCCAATAATTCCGACAGCACGCGCTGCGCCTCGGCGCGGCGGGGACCGACCTTCGGCCGGTTCCCGATGACCTGCACGGCGGCGTTGGAGACCCGGAAGCCTGCGCCCGACGCCAGTGCGGCGACGTGGCGCAGCATGTCCGCGCCGCTGATGCCCGCGAAGCGCGGATCGTCGACCCCGAACACGGCGCCCACGTCGCCGAGGCCCGCCGCCGAGAGCACCGCGTCGCACAGCGCGTGCGCCCCCACGTCGCCGTCGGAGTGGCCTGCGCAGCCGTCGGCGTCGGCGAACAGCAGTCCCAGCAGCCAGCACGGCCGCCCGGGTTCGATCGGATGCACGTCGACGCCCAGGCCGACCCTGGGGACGGGAAGGGGCTCGCTCATCGGCGCACGATCGCTTCGGCCAGCAACAAATCGAGCTGGGTGGTGATCTTGAACGCCAGCGGATCGCCGTCGACCACCTGGACCTGCCCGCCGACGTGCTCGACCAGCGACGCGTCATCGGTGAAACCGGCCGCGCCGGCGCCGGCCCGGTAGGCGCGCTGCAGCAGGTCGGTGGCGAACCCCTGGGGCGTCTGCACCGCCCGTAGCCCGTCGCGCTCCGGCGTCCCCAGGACCACCCCGTTGGCGTCCACGGCCTTGATGGTGTCGTGCAGCCGCAACGCGGGCACCACGGCGTCGTGGCCGGCCCGCAGGGCGTCGACCACGCGGGTGATCAGCGTCGGAGGGGTCAGCGCGCGCGCCGCGTCGTGCACCAGCACGTACGCGGCGGCCACGGGGAGGGCGGCCAAGGCCAGGTCGACGGATCGGGTGCGGTCGGGCCCGCCGGCGACGACGGTGGCCCGCCCGGCGAGGACGCGCTTGGCCTCGTCGATCCGGTCGGCGGGCACGGCCACCACGACGTGATCGACCACGCCGGATTCCAGTAGACCCGCGACGGCGCGCTCCAGCAGGGTGCGGCCGGCAATCTCGCAGAATGCCTTGGGGATTCCCGCCGCCAGTCGTTCGCCCGAACCTGCGGCCGGGACGACGGCGATTACGTTGCCCGAGGTGCCCGTCTGTCGGGCCACCGAAGCGTCAGGACCTTCAGGAAGCGGCGGCCAGAACCTCGTCGAGGATGGTCTCCGCCTTGGCGTCGTCGGTGCTCTCCGCCAACGCCAGTTCACCGACGAGGATCTGGCGGGCCTTGGCCAGCATGCGCTTCTCACCGGCCGACAGTCCGCGCTCCTGGTCGCGGCGCCACAGGTCGCGCACCACCTCGGCCACCTTGTTGACGTCGCCGGAGGCAAGCTTTTCGAGATTGGCCTTGTAGCGGCGCGACCAGTTCGTCGGCTCCTCGGTGTGCGGGGCGCGCAGCACCTGGAACACCTTGTCGAGGCCTTCCTGTCCGACGACGTCGCGGACGCCGACGTACTCGGCGTTCTCCGCGGGAACTCGAACGGTCAGGTCTCCCTGCGCCACCTTCAAGACGAGATATTCTTTTTGTTCCCCTTTGATCGTCCGGGTTTCGATCGCCTCGACTAACGCAGCACCGTGATGCGGATAAACAACGGTGTCGCCGACCTTGAAGATCATCTGATTCGAGCCCCTTTCGTTACTTCATCCTAACACGCCCGCCTAACCACGCGCGAAGCAACGATGCAGGTCAGGGGCACAACACGCGCAGATTAGGGGTTGACATGGGGACCAAGTCGTGCAGTGCAGCACATTACCAACGCCCCCGGACCGGGCGGTTGGCGGCCTTTAAAACAGCTCCTGCGCTGGTCTGGCGCCCCGCGCTACCGCGTGCACAGCGTCCCTACTACTGTGCATAGTTGCATTAGTCGAACCGGCCGAGCAGGAGGCTGTAGAGAGTGAACCGCTTCAAGATCCGCCTCGGCCTTCCCGCGATCGCCGTGGCCGGCGTGCTGGCCGTGCTGCTCAGCGGTTGCGGGGCCGGTCAGGTTTCGCAGATGGCGGTGCAGGAGCCCGCCATCAACGGGAACAAGGTCACCTTCAACAACGTGGCGTTGCGCAACATCCACCTCCAGGCCACGCAGACGGGTGACTTCCTGCAGCCCGGCCGGGCGGTCGACCTGGTGCTGGTGGCCGTCAACCAGTCGCCGACCACCCCGGACAGGCTCGTCGGCATCACCAGCGACGTCGGCGCCGTGGCGATCAGCGGCGACACCCGCCTGCCCGCCGGCGGGATGCTGTTCATCGGCACGCCCGAGGGCCAGAAGGTGGCGCCGGGACCGATCGATTCCAGCACCGCGGCCAAGGCGACCGTCACCTTGGCCAAGCCCATCTCGAACGGCCTGACCTACAACTTCACGTTCAACTTCGAGAAGGCCGGGCAGGCCACCGTGCTGGTCCCGATTTCGGCCGGAGTGACCCCGCCGCACCAAAATCACGCGGGGTAACCGCCTGTCGTGACGGGGGCTTGTCGTAGCGGCTCGATACCGTCATCACGTGGCAACCGCGCGCTCGCAATACCGCTGCTCGGAATGCCGGCACGTCACCGCGAAATGGGTCGGCCGCTGCCTCGAGTGCGGCACCTGGGGCACCGTTGACGAGGTCCCGGTGCTCAGTACCGTCGCCGGGCGCCGCGCCGTTCGTGCCGCGGCGTCGCAGGCCGTGCCGATCACGTCCATCGAGCCGGGCGCCAGCCAGCACCGCACGACGGGCGTAGGCGAACTCGACCGGGTGCTCGGCGGCGGATTGGTGCCCGGTTCGGTCACGCTGCTGGCGGGCGATCCGGGCGTGGGGAAGTCGACGCTGTTGCTCGAGGTCGCCCACCGCTGGGCGGAATCCGGCCGCCGCGCGCTGTACATCTCCGGCGAGGAGTCCGCCGGCCAGATCCGGTTGCGCGCCGACCGCATCGGCTGCGGCGGCGACGAGCTGTACCTGGCCGCCGAATCCGACCTGCACACCGTGCTCGAGCACATCGCCACGGTCAAGCCCGCGCTGGTGATCGTGGACTCGGTGCAAACCATGTCCACCACCGAGGCCGACGGCGTCGCCGGCGGCGTCACGCAGGTGCGGGCGGTGACGTCGGCGCTGACCGCGGCGGCCAAGACCAACGGGGTCGCGCTGATCCTGGTCGGGCACGTCACCAAGGACGGGGCCATCGCCGGGCCGCGTTCCCTCGAGCACCTCGTCGACGTGGTCCTGCACTTCGAGGGTGACCGCAACGGCTCGCTGCGGATGGTCCGGGGCATCAAGAACCGGTTCGGCGCCGCCGACGAGGTCGGGTGTTTCCTGTTGCACGACAACGGGATCGAAGGGGTCGCCGACCCGTCGAACCTGTTCTTGGACCAGCGCCCCGCGCCGGTTCCCGGCACCGCGATCACGGTGACCCTCGACGGCAAACGTCCGCTCATCGGCGAGGTGCAGGCCCTGCTGGCCTCGCCGTCGGGCGGTTCGCCGCGCCGCGCCGTCAGCGGCATCGACCATTCGCGGGCCGCCATGATCACCGCCGTGCTGGAAAAGCACGCCAAGTTGCCCGTCGCCGCCCACGACATCTACCTGTCCACCGTCGGCGGCATGCGGCTGACCGACCCGTCATCGGACCTGGCGGTCGCGGTCGCGCTGGCGTCCGCGCTGGCCGATCTGCCCCTGCCCACCACGGCGGTGATGATCGGGGAGGTGGGCCTGGCCGGCGACCTGCGGCGGGTCAGCGGCATGGAGCGGCGGCTGTCCGAGGCCGCGCGCCAGGGATTCACCGTCGCGCTCATCCCGGACGGCGACGACCCCCGGCGCGATATCGTGCCCCGCGGGATGCGCGCGCTGCGTGCGCCCACCATCGTCGCGGCGCTCCAGCACATGATCGACATCGCCGAGCGCCGCGGCGGCGCCGCAAACCCGTACCGGCTGGACGCGTGACGCGATGGGCCGCAGAATGCACGCTGTGACCCGACCGACGTTGCGTGACACCGTTGCCCGCCTGGCGCCGGGGACCGGGCTGCGTGACGGCCTGGAACGCATCCTGCGCGGCCGCACCGGCGCGCTGATCGTGCTCGGCAACGACGAAAACGTCGAAGCCATCTGCGACGGCGGCTTCGCGCTGGACGTGCGCTACGCGCCGACCCGGCTGCGCGAGCTGGCAAAGATGGACGGCGCCGTGGTGCTGTCCACCGACGGCAGCCGCATCGTGCGCGCCAACGTGCAGTTGGTGCCGGACCCGTCGATCGCCACCGACGAATCGGGGACTCGACACCGGTCGGCGGAGCGGGCGGCGATCCAGACCGGATACCCGGTGATCTCGGTGAGCCACTCGATGAACATCGTGACGGTCTACGTGGGCGGGGAGCGCCACGTGGTCGCCGATTCCGCGACGATCCTGTCGCGGGCCAATCAGGCCATCGCCACCCTGGAGCGGTACAAGATCAGGCTCGACGAGGTCAGCCGGCAGCTGTCGCGGGCCGAGATCGAGGACTTCGTCACCCTGCGCGACGTCCTGACGGTGGTGCAGCGCCTCGAGCTGGTCCGGCGGATCGGCCAGGTGATCGACAACGACGTCGTCGAACTCGGCACCGACGGGCGCCAGCTGCGGCTGCAGCTCGACGAGCTGCTCGGCGGCAACGACATCGCCCGGGAGCTGATCGTGCGGGACTACCACGCCAGCCCGGAGCCGCTGTCCGAAGCGCAGCTGACCGCGACGCTGGACGAGCTGGACGCGCTCTCGGACACCGAGCTGCTCGACTTCACCGCTCTGGCAAAGGTTTTCGGCTACCCGACGACGACGGAGGCGCAGGATTCGGCGGTCAGCCCGCGCGGCTACCGCGCGCTGGCCGGCATCCCCCGGCTGCAGTTCGCCCACGCCGATCTGCTGGTCCGCTCGTTCGGGACGCTGCAGAACGTGCTGGCGGCCAGCGCCAGCGACCTGCAATCGGTCGACGGCATCGGCGCGATGTGGGCGCGCCACGTGCGGGAGGGGCTGTCGCAGCTGGCGGAGTCGACGATCACCGACTCCCTGAGCTAATGCTCGTTGAGGTCAGCCGGCCGGGGGCATCGGCGGCGCCTCCGGCTGCGGCACGGCGCCGGGCTGGCCCGGGCCGGGCACCGGGCCCGGCGGGGGTGGGGGCTGGTTCATGATGAACGGCACCGGCATCGAGCGCAGATTGCCCAGCTGGACGACCAGGTTGTAGGTGCCCGGCCCGATCGCCGGCCGCGGCAGCGGGCAGTGCGGCGCCGATCCCATGCCCGTCCACGTCACCGCGGTGGTCACCTGCTCGCCCGGCGTGAAGGTCTTGATCAGCGTCTCGTTGGACGGCGCGCAGTCCAGGTTCGACCACAGCCGCTTGTTGTCCAGCGAGTAGACGTAGGCCGCCAGCACCGCGGCCCCGACGTCGCGCTTGCACGCGACCAGCCCGATGTTGGTGACGACCATGGTGAACTTCGGCTGGTCACCGATGAAGTACTGGGGAGCGTTGGTCAGGCCCTTGACCGCCAGCGTCGAGTCGGGGCAGTCGTCACCCTCCTTCAGCACCGGTGGCGGCTGCACCGCGGCGGTGGGGGTGGGTGTCTCGGGGTTCTGGCCCTGCGCCGGCGGCGCCCCGGGGGCGGGGCTTTCGGGCCCCGCCGGTGGAGGCGCCTGGGGCGCGGGCGATCCCGGCTTGCTCTGCGCTGAGTTCGGCTTGTCGGCGGTGGCGGGCTTGGCTCCCGAGCTGTGCCCCATGAACGCGATGACGGTGGCGGCCACGATCCCGATCACGACGACCGCGATGCCCACGGCCAGGCCTCTGCGCCGCCAATAGATCTCGGTGGGTAGCGGGCCACGCGGTTCCAGATCGAGCACGTTCGCAGCGTAGGCCCAGGTCACGCCGATTCGGTTGACCCGCCTCGGCGTGTCGCTAGGTTTGCCGGCCAATCGCCGTGTTAGTGGCGGCCGACCGCGCGGCCCATTCGCCCCGCGATCGGCCCCGCTATTCGGCCCGCTATTCGCCGATGTCGCCGACGTGGTCGCACAACGCCGCGCGCCCGTCGGCAAGGTGGTAGGTGACACCGGCCACCGCGACCGTGCCGTCGGCGATCCGCTCGGCGATCGCCGTGGACCGCGACACCAGCTGCGCCACGGTTTCGCGTACGTGTCGCTCCACGAACTCCTCGACGCGGTTCAGGCCGTCACGGCGGCCCATCAGGATCGACGGCGCGACCCGCTCCACCACGTCGCGCACGAAACCGCCTGGGATGGATCCCTCTTCGATCGCGCCCAGGGCGGCCTTGATCGCGCCGCAGCTGTCGTGACCCAAGACGACGATGAGGGGCACGTTGAGCACGCTCACCGCGAACTCGATGGAACCCAAGACCGCGGTGTCGATGGCCTGCCCGGCGGTGCGCACCACGAACATGTCGCCCAGGCCCTGGTCGAAGATGAGCTCGGCGGCGACCCGGCTGTCCGAGCAGCCGAACACGACCGCGGTGGGACTCTGCCCGGCGGCCAGGCTGGCTCGATGCTCAACACTTTGGCTGGGATGCTGCGGCTTACCGGCGACGAATCGCTCGTTACCCTCTTTGAGTGACTTCCACGCTGTTACCGGACTGGTGTTAGGCATGGCTGCCATCATGCCGGAACAAGCAACGCCGGGTCCGGCATACATATCAGTTACCAATCTTTTGGCCTGGTACGAAACCTCACGCCGCGACCTGCCCTGGCGCGAACCCGGGGTGAGCGCCTGGCAGATCCTGGTCAGCGAGTTCATGTTGCAGCAGACGCCGGTGGCCCGGGTGTTGCCGATCTGGTCGGATTGGGTCCGGCGCTGGCCGACCCCGTCGGCGACGGCCGCGGCCAGCGCCGCGGACGTGTTGCGCGCCTGGGGCAAGCTCGGTTATCCGCGGCGGGCCAAGCGATTACACGAGTGCGCCACCGTGATCGCGCGCGATCACGACGACGTCGTCCCCGATGACGTCGATACCCTGCTGACGCTGCCCGGCGTCGGCAGCTACACCGCGCGCGCCGTCGCCTGCTTCGCCTATCGCCGGCGGGTGCCGGTGGTCGACACCAACGTGCGCCGGGTGGTGGCGCGCGTCGTGCACGGCCTGGCCGACGCGGGCGCGCCGTCCGCGACCCGCGACCACGCCGACGTGTCGGCGCTGCTACCCGACGACGCGACCGCACCGCAGTTCTCGGTCGCGCTGATGGAGCTGGGAGCGACGGTGTGCACCGCGCGCGCCCCGCGATGCGGGCTGTGTCCGCTGGGCCAATGCGCCTGGCGGCGCGCGGGTTATCCCGCCGCGCAAGGACCGCCGCGACGCGTCCAGACCTATGCCGGCACCGACCGCCAGGTTCGCGGCCGCCTGCTGGATGTGTTGCGCGACAAGGATTCCCCGGCCAGTCGGGCCGAGCTGGATGTGGCGTGGCTGACCGACACCGCGCAGCGCGACCGGGCGCTGTATTCGCTGCTCGCCGACGGCCTGGTGACACAGACCCGCGACGGCCGGTTCGCGTTGGCCGGCGAGGGGTAGCGGATCACGCCCGCGGATGCGGCGCGGCCAGGAAAGCCTGCACCGCTTCGCGGTATTGGCCGGGCGCTTCGTCGTGGATCAGGTGACCCGCTTGCGGAACACGCAAATACGTTGTGGCATGGCCGCTTTCGGACATCTGCCGCATCTGGCCCGGCGGCGTGACCGAGTTGCCGGCCTCGATGAGCAGCGACGGGGCGCGCACCGCCCGCCATTGCGCCCAGTAGTCGCGGGTACCCCACTCCGCGGCGATCTCGATCCATCGTGAGGTGTGACCGTGCAGCCGCCACCCGGTTTCGGTGCGGTCGAACGCCTCCAGGAAATACTGCCCGGCGACGGGCCCGAATTCGGCGAATACCTGCTCCGCGGAATCGAATTCGACCGGAAGCGCGTGCAGCCAAGGTTCCCACGGGCCGGTGGTGCGGCCGCGGAAGTCTGGAGCCATGTCCTCGAGCACCAGCGCGGAAACCAGTTCGGGGCGCTGCGCGGCCAGGCACCATGCGTGCAGGGCACCCATCGAATGCCCGACGATCCTGACCCGGGCGCCCAACTCGCCCACCGCGTCGCCCAGGTCGGCCACGAACCGCTCGGTGCTGATCGGGTGCGGATCGTCGACGTCGCGCCCCCGATGCCATGGCGCGTCGTAGCTGTAGACGGTGCCCAGGCGGGTCAGCCACGGCAGTTGACGCGTCCACGTGGTCCCGCGCCCCATCAGGCCGTGCACCAGCACCAACGGCTCGCCGCGTCCCCCGTGACGCGTCAACAAATCGCCGGGCATGTCACCATCTTGCGTGGACCGCCCTCGTTGAACGGCGCGGGGGGCGGGGTAGCCTAGCGGCATGCCGCCTGTGGTGAAGATCAACGCAATCGAAGTTCCCGCCGACGCCGGCCCCGAACTGGAGAAGCGGTTCGCCCACCGCGCGCACGCGGTGGAGAATCAGCCCGGTTTCCTCGGCTTCCAGTTGCTGCGCCCGGTCCAGGGCGAGGACCGCTACTTCGTGGTGACGCACTGGGAGTCCGACGAGGCGTTCCAGGCGTGGGCGAAGGGTCCGGCCATCGAGGCCCACGCCGGCCATCGGGCCAACCCGGTGGCGACCGGGGCGTCCCTGCTGGAATTCGAGGTTGTGCTGGACG
Organism: Mycobacterium intracellulare ATCC 13950; assembly: GCF_000277125.1. Classification (NCBI taxonomy): domain Bacteria; kingdom Bacillati; phylum Actinomycetota; class Actinomycetes; order Mycobacteriales; family Mycobacteriaceae; genus Mycobacterium; species Mycobacterium intracellulare. The sequence goes on along the minus strand of NC_016946.1, from coordinate 474,866 downwards.
TTGCCGCAAACAAGCAGGCTGGCTAGCGGGCGGTCGGCCTGGCGCCGCGCGCTGGCGCTGAGCGCCGCCACCACACTGATCGTCACCTCGGCGCCCGGCTGCGCCCCCTCCCCCTCACCGCAGGCGAACGCGGCAAATCCGGGACGGCAGATCGACACCCGGACCCCGCCCGGCATTCGGGCCCAGCAGACGTTGGACATGCTCAACTCGGACTGGCCCATCGGGCCGGTCGGGGTCGGCACGCTGGCCGCAGCCGACAAGGTCGAGTCGGTGCAGACCACCATGGAGGCGCTGTGGTGGGATCGCCCGTTCACCCTCGACGGCGTCGACATCGGTGCGAGCGTGGCCACGCTGCACCTGACGTCGTCCTACGGTGCCCGCCAAGACATCCGGATCCACACCGACGACGGCGGGTGGGTGGACCGGTTCGACCTGGACACCCGGGCGCCGACGGTCAAGTCGTGGCAGGACATCGACGCGGTGCTGAGCAAGACCGGCGCGCGCTACTCCTATCAGGTCGCCAAGGTCGACGACGGCCACTGCAACCCGGTGGCGGGCACCAACGCCCGCGAATCCCTGCCGCTGGCATCGATTTTCAAGCTGTACGTGTTGCACGCCCTGGCCGGCGCCATCAAGAACGGGACGGTATCCTGGGATGACCAACTGACCGTCACCGACAAGAGCCGGGCCGTCGGCTCGTCGGGTTTGGCGCTGCCCGCCGGGGCCCACGTCTCGGTTCGCAAGGCCGCCGAGAAGATGATCGCCACCAGCGACAACATGGCCACCGATCTGCTGATCGGAAAGTTGGGCACGCAGGCCATCTCCGAAGCGCTCGCCACGGCCGGCCATCACGACCCGGCCAGCATGACGCCCTTCCCCACCATGTACGAGCTTTTCTCGGTCGGCTGGGGCAGACCCGACCTGCGCGGCCAATGGGAGCACGGGTCCCCCCAAGTGCGGGCCCAACTGCTTCAGCAGGCGAATTCCACGCCGTACGACCCGGATCCGATGCGCGCCCACTCACCCGCGTCCTCGTACGGCGCGGAGTGGTACGGCAACGCCGAGGACATCTGCCGGGTCCACGCGGCGCTGCAGGCCGACGCCGTCGGCGAGGCCGCGCCGGTGCGCGAGATCCTGTCGGCGGTGGCGGGTATCCAGCTGGACCGCAACGTGTGGCCCTACATCGGCGCGAAAGCCGGTGGCCTGCCGGGTGATTTGACGTTCAGCTGGTATGCCGTCGACAAGACGCGGCAGCCCTGGGTGGTCAGCTTCCAGCTGACCTGGCCGCGCGACCACGGGCCGACCGTGACCGGCTGGATGCTGCAGGTCGCCAAGCAGGCCTTCGCGTTGATCGCGCCGCGATAGCGCCGGCGCCGCGAGAACCCGCTCGCTACTGCGCGTCCGGCGCCTGCGGCGCGGCGTGCGCTCCGGCCTTTGCCAGGTCCGGCTCGGCCGGCGGCTTGCGGGTGCCGGTGAAGGTGAACTTCGCGTCCTCGCCGGCGCTCTCGCCGTCCCAGTTGTCGACGTCGACCGTGACAACCTGGCCGGGACCGACCTCCTCGAAGAGGATCTTCTCCGAGAGCTGGTCCTCGATCTCGCGCTGGATGGTGCGCCGCAGCGGACGGGCACCCAGCACGGGGTCGAAGCCGCGCTTGGCCAGCAATGCCTTGGCCTTGTCGGTCAGCTCCATCGCCATGTCCTTGCTCTTGAGCTGGTTGCCGACGCGCTGGATCATCAGATCGACCATCCGGATGATCTCTTCGCGGGTCAGCTGGTGGAAGACGATGATGTCGTCGATGCGGTTGAGGAACTCCGGGCGGAAGTGCTTCTTCAGCTCGTCGTTGACCTTCTGCTTCATCCGCTCGTAGTTGTTCTCACCGCCACCCTGGGTGAAGCCCAGGCCGACCGGCTTGGAGATGTCGGACGTGCCGAGGTTCGAGGTGAAGATCAGCACGGTGTTCTTGAAGTCCACCGTGCGCCCCTGACCGTCGGTGAGCCGACCGTCCTCGAGGACCTGCAGCAGGCTGTTGTAGATCTCCTGGTGCGCCTTCTCGATCTCGTCGAACAGCACCACGGAGAACGGCTTGCGGCGCACCTTCTCGGTGAGCTGGCCGCCCTCCTCGTAGCCGACGTATCCCGGCGGGGCGCCGAACAACCGCGACGCGGTGAACCGGTCGTGGAACTCGCCCATGTCGATCTGGATGAGCGCGTCGTCGTCGCCGAACAGGAAGTTCGCCAGCGCCTTGGACAGCTCGGTCTTACCGACACCGGACGGGCCGGCGAAGATGAACGAACCCGACGGGCGCTTGGGGTCTTTCAGCCCGGCGCGGGTGCGGCGGATCGCCTTGGAGACGGCCTTGACGGCGTCCTCCTGGCCGATGATCCGCTTGTGCAGCTCGTCCTCCATGCGCAGCAACCGGGTGGTCTCGGCCTCGGTGAGCTTGAACACCGGGATGCCGGTCCAGTTGCCCAGCACCTCGGCGATCTGCTCGTCGTCGACCTCGGCGACAACGTCGAGATCGCCGGAGCGCCACTGCTTTTCGCGCTCGGCGCGCTGGGCCACCAGCTGCTTCTCCCGATCCCGCAGGCTGGCCGCCTTCTCGAAGTCCTGGGCGTCGATCGCCGATTCCTTCTCCCGGCGCGCGTCGGCGATCTTCTCGTCGAACTCGCGCAGGTCTGGCGGCGCGGTCATCCGGCGGATCCGCATCCGGGCGCCCGCCTCGTCGATCAGGTCGATCGCCTTGTCCGGCAGGAACCGGTCGTTGATGTAGCGGTCGGCCAGGGTGGCCGCCGCGACCAGCGCCGGGTCGGTGATCGAGACCCGGTGGTGCGCCTCGTAGCGGTCGCGCAGACCCTTGAGGATCTCGATGGTGTGCTCCACCGTCGGCTCCCCGACCTGCACCGGCTGGAAGCGGCGCTCCAGGGCGGCGTCCTTCTCGATGTACTTTCGGTACTCGTCGAGCGTGGTGGCGCCGATCGTCTGCAGCTCGCCGCGGGCCAGCTTGGGCTTGAGGATCGACGCGGCGTCGATCGCGCCCTCGGCGGCGCCCGCACCCACCAGGGTGTGCAGCTCGTCGATGAACAGGATGATGTCGCCGCGGGTGTTGATCTCCTTGAGCACCTTCTTCAGGCGTTCCTCGAAGTCACCGCGGTAGCGCGAGCCCGCGACCAGCGAGCCCAGGTCCAGCGTGTAGAGCTGCTTGTCCTTCAGCGTCTCCGGGACCTCGCCGTGCACGATGGCCTGCGCCAGGCCCTCGACGACGGCCGTCTTGCCGACGCCGGGCTCGCCGATCAGCACCGGGTTGTTCTTGGTGCGCCGGCTCAGCACCTGCATCACCCGCTCGATTTCCTTCTCGCGGCCGATGACCGGGTCCAGCTTGCCTTCCATCGCGGCGGCCGTCAGGTTGCGGCCGAACTGGTCGAGCACCAACGAGGTCGAGGGGCTGCCGGACTCGCCACCACGGCCACCGGTGCCCGCCTCGGCGGCCTCCTTGCCCTGGTAGCCGCTCAGCAGCTGGATGACCTGCTGGCGCACCCGGGTCAGCTCCGCGCCCAGCTTCACCAGCACCTGCGCGGCCACGCCCTCACCCTCACGGATCAGGCCCAGCAGGATGTGCTCGGTGCCGATGTAGTTGTGGCCGAGCTGCAGCGCCTCGCGCAGGCTCAGCTCGAGAACCTTCTTGGCGCGCGGGGTGAACGGGATGTGGCCCGACGGCGCCTGCTGGCCCTGGCCGATGATCTCCTCGACCTGGCTGCGAACGCCCTCGAGCGAGATGCCCAGCGACTCCAGCGACTTCGCCGCGACGCCTTCGCCCTCGTGAATCAAACCCAGCAGGATGTGCTCGGTGCCGATGTAGTTGTGGTTGAGCATCCGGGCCTCTTCTTGCGCCAGGACGACGACCCTGCGGGCACGGTCGGTAAATCTTTCAAACATCGGGTTACCTGCTCTCCCTCAACATCGGTACAAACTAGTTAGCGGCCCTTCGAACAACCCTGCCGGTCCCCTGTGGCCGGAATCGCGTACCTGCCATCCACTGTAATGGTCGGCTTGCCGGCGGACCTAACCTTGTGCGGCCTCGTTCGCTGTCGACGCAACTCGGTCGTTCCGGCCCTGATCTCACTTGCGACTGCCTGGGGCTTTACCCGCCGTATCCCAAGAAACGTTGCAACGTCCCAATTCGTTTCCCGCGACGCCCGACCATCGTTTCGCGCCGAGCGAAATGACAAACCGGCGCCCGGGCTTGGTGACCCGGGCGCCGGTTTGAAGACTGTCAGGTTGCGGCGTGGAACGCGTCGATGACGTCGGCCGGGATGCGGCCGCGCGTCGACACGTTGTGCCCGTTCCGGCGAGCCCATTCGCGGATCGCCGCGCTCTGCTCACGGTCGATGGCGCCGCGCCCGCGTCCCGAGCCGGACCGCCCCCGCCGGCGGCCGCCGACGCGGCGACCGGCTTCCACCCACTGCTTCAGATCCCCGCGAAGTTTCGCGGCATTCTTGGACGAAAGATCAATCTCATAGGTCACCCCGTCAAGCCCGAATTCGACCGTTTCGTCGGCTGCGCCGGCACCGTCGAAATCATCGACCAAGGTGACGGTCACTTTTTTTGCCATTGGCTCACCCTCGCATTTCGTCCTGAGCAGTTGCTGAGCAGATTGGATCGACCTCCCCGGTCACCAATCTGCCATAACAACGCAGCATACTCAATCTGTACGGGCGTTGCAGGGTTGAGCTTTTCGACTACGAGTGTGGCCGAACAATGGGGAACAAAACTGTCTCCCGAATTGACAGTCCGGTCAATGTCATCAACAACCGGTCGATACCCATTCCCGTTCCGGTACATGGCGGCATCGCATACTCGAGTGCGGCAAGAAAATCCTCGTCGAGCACCATGGCCTCGTCGTCGCCGGCGGCCGCCGCGCGCGCTTGGGCGGCGAACCTTTCCCGCTGCACGACCGGGTCGTTCAATTCCGAGTAACCGGTGGCCAACTCGACCCCGCGCACATACAGGTCCCACTTCTCGGTGACGCCGGCGATGCTGCGGTGCTGGCGCGTCAAAGGTGTTGTCTCGACCGGGAAGTCCCGCACGAACGTGGGTGCGACGAGCGCGTTGCCCACCGTGTGCTCCCACAGCTCCTCGACGATCTTTCCGTGTCCGTAGCCACGGTCGCGCGGGATCTCGACGCCGAGGCGATCGGCGATGCCGAGCAGCTTTTCCACCGTCGCCTCCGGCGTGATCTCTTCACCGAGCGCCGACGACAACGACGGGTACATTTCGATGGAAGCCCATTCTCCGTCTATGTCGTAGACACTGCCGTCGGGCAGCGGTAGTTGTCGGGTTCCGATCGCCTCGTCGGCGACCTCTTGAATAAGCTCGCGCGTCACAACCGCCGAATCGTCATACGTTCCGTACGCCTGGTAGGTCTCGAGCATGGAGAATTCGGGAGAATGCGTGGAATCCGCACCTTCGTTTCGAAACACGCGATTTAGTTCGAAAACTCTGTCGAAACCGCCGACGACGCACCGCTTGAGGAACAGTTCCGGTGCGATCCTCAAGTAGAGATCGATGTCCAGCGCATTGGAATGTGTGATGAAGGGCCGCGCGGCCGCGCCGCCGGCGAGCGTCTGCAACATCGGGGTCTCGACTTCGAGAAAGCCGCGGCGCTCCAATGCGTTGCGGATGGCGCGGATGACCGCGATCCGCTGCCGGGCCACCGTGCGCGCCTGCGGGCGGACGATCAGGTCGACGTAGCGCTGCCGCACCCGCGCCTCTTCACTCATCTCCTTGTGCGCGACCGGCAGCGGACGCAACGACTTCGACGCCATCCGCCACGAATCGGCCAGCACGGACAATTCGCCGCGCCGTGAGCTGATCACGTTGCCGTGCACGTAGACGATGTCGCCCAGGTCGACGTCGGCCTTCCACGCGTCGAGGGATTCGCGGCCCACCTTGTCGAGGCTGACCATCACCTGCAGCGTGGTGCCGTCACCCTCCTGCAGCGTGGCGAAGCAGAGCTTTCCCGAGTTGCGGGCGAAGATCACCCGGCCGGCGACGCCGACGACGTCGTCGGTCGCGGTGTCGACCGGCAGGTCGGGGTGGGCGGCGCGGACCTGCGCCAACGTGTGGGTGCGTTCGACGGCGACCGGGTAGGGGTCGCGCCCCTCGGCGAGCAGCCGAGCGCGCTTGTCCCGGCGGATCCGGTACTGCTCGGGAATATCTGGCTCGTCGGCACTCACGACGTGCCAGCTTAAATCAACTCTCGTGGCACCTTTGACCGGCGGGCGCCCTAGCGGGCGGTCTTCAGCCGGCCGCGCTGGGCGTCGCGGTTGCGTTCGAAGACCAGCCGCAGGCCGTGCAGGGTCAGGTGCTGTTCGTAATGGCTGACGGTCTGCAGCTCGGGCAGCAGCAGGGGCGCGGTGTGTCCGGTGGCCACGATGGCGACGTCGTCACCGGCAAAGCCGTCCACGTCCTCACGGATGCGTCCGACCAGGCCGTCGACCAGCCCGGCGAACCCGAACACCGCCCCGGCCTGCATGCACTCGACCGTGTTCTTGCCGATCACCGAACGGGGCCGGGTCAGCTCGACGCGGCGCAGCGCGGCCGAGCGGGCCGCCGCGGCATCGGAGGAAACCTGCAGCCCCGGCGCGATCGCGCCGCCGAGGAATTCGCCCTTGGCCGACACGACGTCCACGCAGATCGAGGACCCGAAGTCGATGACGATGGCGGCCTGACCGAACTTGTGAAAGGCCGCCAGGCAGTTGATGATTCGGTCGGCGCCCACCTCTTTGGGGTTGTCCACCAGCAGCGGGATGCCGGTGCGCACCCCGGGCTCGATCAGCACGTGGGGCACCGACGGCCAGTACTGGTCGAGCATGAGACGCACCTCGTGCAGCACCGAGGGGACGGTCGACAGCGCGGCGGCGCCGGTGAGCCGCTCGGAGTCGTCGCCGATCAATCCGTCGATGGTCAGCGCCAATTCATCCGCGGTGATCTCCGATTCGGTGCGAATCCGCCACTGCTGCACGACGTTTGCGTGCTCCTTGGCGCCCGATATGAGCCCGACGACGGTGTGGGTGTTACGGACGTCGATCGCCAGCAGCACGGCTACCGCGCAACGATCCGGGGATCCAGCAGCTCGGCCGCGTCTTCGGGCACGAACGCCGGGTCGTGGCCGAGGTCGACCGGTTTGTTGTCGGCGTCGACGAAGACGATCCGCGGCTGATACGCCCGGGCCTCCGCCTCCTCCATGGTCCCGTACGCGATCAGGATCACCAGGTCGCCCGGGTGGACGAGATGCGCTGCGGCACCGTTGATCCCGATCACGCCGCTGCCGCGTTCGCCGGTGATGGCGTAGGTGACGAGGCGGGCGCCGTTGTCGATGTCGACGATGGTCACCTGTTCGCCTTCGAGCAGGTCCGCCGCGTCCATCAGATCGGCGTCGATGGTCACCGAGCCCACGTAGTGCAGGTCGGCCTGCGTGACGGTGGCCCGGTGGATCTTCGACCTGAGCATCGTCCGTAGCATCAATTCCTCCAAGGTGATTGGGCGTATTCGTGATTGCCGTCCGGCCCTGAGGTGCCGGCGGGTGTTTCGATCTGCATTTCGATGTTGTCCAGCAGCCTGGTGGTGCCCAGCCGGGCGGCGACCAGCAGCCGGGCCGAACCGTGGGCGGGCGCCGGCCCGAGCCCGGCGTCGCGCAGCTCGAGGTAGTCGACCGTGAGCGCGGGGACGGCGTCGAGCACCGCGCGCGCCGCGTCCAGCGCGGCCGCGCCGCCGTGGTGCGCGGCGTGGGCGCCGGCGGTCAGCGCGGCCGAAAGCGTCACCGCCAGTTCGCGTTGCGTGGGGTCGAGGTAGCGGTTGCGCGACGACATCGCCAGGCCGTCGGATTCCCGGACGGTCGGCACCCCGACGACCTGGGCGTCGATGTTGAGGTCGGCGACCATTTGGCGGATCATCACCAGCTGCTGATAGTCCTTCTCGCCGAAGAAGATCCGGTCCGGGCGCACGATCTGCAGCAGCTTGCACACGACGGTGAGCACGCCCGCGAAATGGGTGGGCCGGTGGCGGCCCTCGAGTTCGGCGGCCAGCGGTCCGGGCTGCACCGTGGTGCGCAGCCCGTCGGGATACATCACGGCGGCCGTTGGGGCGAAGACGATTTCGACGCCTTCTTCGCGCAGCAGCGCGAGGTCGTCGTCCATGGTGCGGGGATAGGCGTCGAGATCCTCACCGGCGCCGAATTGCAGGGGGTTGACGAAGATCGAGACCACGACCACCGAGCCGGGCACCCGTTTGGCCGCCCGCACCAACGCCAGATGGCCGTCGTGCAGCGCGCCCATGGTGGGCACCAGCATCACCCGGCGGCCGGTGTGGCGCAGGGCGCGGCTGACGTCGGTGACGTCACGCGGGTTCGGGTACAGGTTGAGTTCGCCCGCCTTGAAGGCCGGGGGTTTTGCTCGGGTCATGGCGCCAGCACCTCCACGACGTCCTGGGGGGCGTGCGCGCGCTGCGCGGTTCGCAGGGCGTTCACCCGATACGCCTGCGCCAGTTCGGGTCCAACCCCGGCCAGGGCCGCCAGATGCCCGGCGACCGCGGCGGCGTCGCCGCGCGCGACCGGGCCGGTGAGCGCGGCCTGCCCGCGTTGCAGGGTGTTCTCCAGCGCCGCCCGGGCCAGCGGGCCGACGATGCGTTCGGCGATGCCGCCCGGCTGGTCGTCGACGGACTGTTGGCCGAGCAGCTCGCTGCCCCGCAGCGCAGCGCGCAGCGCCTCCAGGGCGTCGGCGAGCACGGTCACGATGTGGTTGCCCGCGTGCGCCAGCGCCGCGTGGTAGAGGACGCGGGCGTCCTCGGCGACGCAGAACGGCTCCCCGCCCATCTCCAGGACGAGCGATTGACCGATCGCGTACCCGACCTCGTCGGCCGCCGTGATGCCGAAGCAGGTGTCCGGCAGCCTGCTGATGTCCTCGTCGGAGCCGGTGAACGTCATGGCCGGGTGGATCGCCAGCGGGATGCAGCCCTGCTCGGCCAGCGGCGCCAGGACGCTCACCCCGTTGGCGCCGGACGTGTGGACCACGATGGTCCCGGGCCGCACGGCCGACGTCGCGGCCAGCCCGGATACCAGGCCGGCGAGTTCGCTGTCGGGAACCGCGAGCAGCAACAGCTCGGCGCCGGCGGCGACGTCGGGCGGCGTCGCCACCGGGGTGTCGGGCAGGCGGCGCTGCGCCCGCTGCCGCGACGCATGGGAGATGGCGCTGCACGCCACCACGACGTGGTCCGCACGCTCCAGCGCGACACCGAGCGCGGTGCCCACCCGGCCGGCGGAGATGATTCCCACCTTGAGCCTGGCCGGGCGCAGACCGTCGAACTGCACCATCGCAGACGACCTCACAGATTTCTTGTTCGTTCCGGTCCCACCAGGTGGGTACCGTTCGGTCACCAAGACTCTAGTCGATCACCAGGCGTTTCCCAATGTGAGGAAGCTCCCAGCTCAGCCTTCGCGGCGGCGACGCCGACCGCCCTCGGAGGGCTGCACCTGCAGGCGGGCCAGCAGGTCGGCCACCGACTGGCCGCCAGTGGCGGTGGTCTCCCCGGCGGCGCCGGCGTCCTCGCGCTGGGGATCACCGCCGTGCCGGGGCGTGTGCTCCGGTGCCGGCGGCGGCGCCAGCCGCGGCGGCGGGGGCGCGCCGGCGGGCGGGCCCTGCTGCACCGGGGGCTCGGGCGGCGGGGGCGGCGCCGGGGCCGGTGGCTCGGTGCCGGGGGCGAAACTGCGCACCCCGTAGTCGCGGTACTCCGCCGAGTGGCGTGACCGTGCCCGGCGGCCGGACTCGGCGTAGGGCGGTTGGGGTAGGGGCTCGACGGGCAGGCCGTCCCAGGCTTCGTCTCGGTATTCGTCCCGGGCTTCGTCCCGGGGTTCGTCTCGGGACTCGTCGGGGCCCGAATGCCGCGCGCGCCGGCGCCCGCCCGCCGGTTCCCCGGGGGCGTCGGCACCAGTCCAGTTGCTGCCCGGTGTCCCGGGTGGCAACCACTGGCCTTCCGCGGCCGTCGGCTGCCAGTCCTGGCGGCGCCGCTCCGCCCGGGGCGCAGGCTGTGGTTCGGGCTCCGGCGGGGCCTGCGGTTCGGGTTCGGGTTGCGGTGGCGGTTGCTGGCGGGGTTCGAACCGGGGCTCCGGCGGCGGTGGGGCGTAGGCCGGCTCCGGCGCCGAATACGCGGGTTCTTGGGGCGGTTCGTACTGGTAGCGGGGCCGTTCCCGATGGGGTGGCGGCGGTTGGCGCGGCGGCAGCAGGGGTTCTTCGGGGACGTCGATGATGGCCGTCTCGTCGGCGCGGCCGCGCGGGTTGTCCTGGGGCACCGAGGTGACCCGATCGCTGGGCACCCAATCGACGGGGTTGTCGCGGGGGGTCTCGCCGTTGCGATCCCACTCGCTGTAGGCGCGCTCCGGTTGCGGCTCGCTCTCGACGGTCCCGAGCGCGGGGCGGTGCGCGAGGTCGGTGTCGAACAGGATTTCCAGGCTGGTGCGCAAGGCGCTCAGCTCGGCGCGCAGTTCGGCCAGGTCGTCGGCGGCCTGGGCGCGCAACTCGGAGGCCAGCTCGCGACGCAGCTGGGACTCCACGGTCAGTTCGTATTCGCGCCGGGCCGAGATCTCCCGGTCGAGCTGGAGGTCGTAGACCAGCTTGAGATCGCGGACGCGGGCCTGATCGGCGTCGCTTTGGCGGCGATAGAGCACGGAAACGAAGGCGCCGGCGACTGCGGCCCACAGCGCCAGGATTACAGCGAGCTTGAGGAGTTCCACCCGATTGGTGAAAACCAATGCGGAACTGGCACCTATCGCGAGGACCAGCAACGCGGTCAAGAGCACCCACCCCGGCCTGCGGCCGCCGCGCCGCACCCGGGCGCCGCGGGACAGAACGGTCATGGCCTGACTGTACCTGCGCGAGGTCAATCCGCGTGTCGCCCTACTCCGGCGATTCTCACCTGGGTTGATCCGCCGATCGATCGGCGCTAGGTTTCGGCGCCCTCGCCGCGCTCGGTCGGGTCGTACGGGGACTTGCAGCAATGTTGCAGCCACAGCGCGGCGACCACCAATGCCAGCGCGCTGATGGCCGCCACCACCGTTCCGGTGGTGTCCTCGGCGGCGGCCCGCAGCCAGGACCGGCGCGGCAGGAAGTACACCAGCAGTCCCACCCACCAGCCCAGCATCAATGCCCCCACCCAGGCCGACGCCTTGGCGACCATCAGGCTGCGTGCCACCGCAAGCGGATGCAACCTGCCCCGACCGGGGCCGATTTCGCCGTCGGCGATCTTGGCGCGCACGTAGCGCGCCCACAGCGCCTCGCCGATGGCCACCGCCAGCAACGACAGGCCGGTCAACACCGTGATCGGGGGAAACCACCGGTACAGGCCGTTGACCAGCAGGTAACCCAGCACGGCGGCGCCGACCACCGCGGCCGTCAGGTCACGCTTGCGGGTGGGCCCCATCAGGTTGTGAGCTCGAGCGTCAGGTCGGAGCGCCGTACGGCGGCACGGTCGGCGGGCTCCAGTTCGGCCAGCAACTGCGCGACGGGACGCGGCCCTTCGGCGACCGTCAGCCGAGCGTCCGGGTCGACGGCCAGCCAGGGGATCAGCACGAAGGCCCGCAAATGGGCCAGCGGATGCGGCAGCGTCAGGTTGTTCTCCCGCGAGGTCACCTCGGTTTGCCCGTAACAGGCGATCAGGTCGACGTCGAGGGTGCGCGGCCCCCAGCGCTCGCCGCGGACCCTGCCCGCCGCGCGCTCGAACTCCTGCGCCCGGGCCAGCCAGCCCTGCCCGTCGCAGGCCGGGTCGTCGGCGATCAGCACCGCGTTGAGGAACGGCGCCTGATCGACCCGGCCCCAAGGGTCGGTCTCGTACACCGGTGACACGGCGAGCACCGTGTCCCCCAGCCCGTCGACGACCGACTGCAACCGCGCCAGCCGGTCCCCCAGGTTGGACCCGATGGACAACACCACTCTGGTCATCGGCGCCACTCCTCGATCCCGGCTCCGCACAGGACCGAGCCGGCATCATCGTCGTCAACACGCGTCATAACGGCACCACCGAACCCCGGCCACCGCGCCGGGACCGCCGCACCACCACCGAGACGTCGGCGAACTGCTGCGGGATCGGGGCCTGCGGCTTGTGCACCACCACCTCGACGGCGTGCACGCGTTCGTCGTCCATCACCTCATCGGCGATCTGGGCGGCGACGGTCTCGATCAGGTTTCGCGCGGGTCCCGCCACGACGTCGGCCGCCAGCCGGGCCAGCGCGCCGTAGTCGTAGGTGTCGGTCAGGTCGTCGGTGGCGGCGGCCGACGCCAGATCGATCCACACGGTGACGTCGACGACGAAGTCCTGCCCGCTCGCGCGTTCGTGGTCGAAAACCCCGTGTTGCCCGCGAACCTTCAACCCGCGCAACTCGATTCGATCAGCCATCGTGTTCAGCCAGCCCAGTGTGCGTCTCGTCGTTCCACGCCGCCACGACCTTGAGCGCATCGACCGTGGCGCGCACATCGTGCACCCGTACCCCCCAGGCCCCGTGCAGCGCGGCGAGCGCGGAAATCACCGCGGTCGCCGTCTCACGCCCGTCGGGGGGCCGCGGCGAACCGTCGGGCCCGGCCAGCAACGTACCGAGGAACCGTTTGCGCGACGCGCCCAGCAGCACCGGGATCCCGGTGGCGACCAATCGCGGCAGCGCATGCAGCAGCGCCCAATTGTGTTGTCCCGTCTTGGCGAATCCCAGCCCCGGATCGATCATCAGCTGAGCGGGATCGACACCGGCGGACACCGCGGCGTCGACACTGGCAAGCAATTCGGCGCGCACCTCGGCGACCACGTCACGATAGTCCGGGGCCGCGTGCGGACGCTGCGCCGACACGGAGCGCCAATGCATCAGCACCCAAGGCACTTTCGCCTCGGCCAGCAGCGGCGCCATCGCGGGATCGGCCCGGCCGCCGGACACGTCGTTGACGATCCGCGCACCGCTGCACAGCGCCGCCCGCGCGACGTCGGCGTGCATGGTATCGATGCTCACCGTAATGCCTTGCGAGGAAAGCTCTTTGACCACGGGGACGACCCGGGAGGCCTCGACACGGGCGTCGACGCGCGTGGCACCGGGACGGGTGGATTCTCCCCCGACGTCGACGATGTCGGCGCCGTCGGCGGCAAGCGCCAATCCGTGTGCCACGGCTTTGTCGGGGTCGAGATAGCGGCCGCCGTCGGAGAACGAATCGTCAGTGACGTTCAGAACTCCCATTACCTGCACAGGCGCCAGGCTCACTTCCGCAGGATGAGGTCGAGCGCCTCGGCTCGAGAAGCGGCGTTCGTTTTGAATATTCCGCGCACCGCCGAGGTCGTGGTCGTCGCTCCGGGCTTGCGGACACCGCGCATCGCCATGCACAGGTGCTCGGCCTCGACCACGACGATCACACCGCGCGGATTGAGCTTTTTCACAAGGGCGTCGGCGATTTGGCTGGTGAGCCGTTCCTGCACCTGGGGCCGCTTGGCGTACAGATCGACCAGTCGCGCGATCTTCGACAGGCCGGTGACCCTGCCGTCGTTGCCCGGGATGTAGCCGACGTGGGCCACCCCGTGGAACGACACCAGGTGGTGTTCGCACGTGGAGTACAGCGGGATTTCCTTGACCAGCACCAACTCGTCGTGATCCTCGTCGAACATGGTGTTCAACACGCTGTCCGGATCGGTGTAGAGCCCGGCGAACATCTCCCGGTAGGCGCGGGCGACGCGGGCCGGGGTTTCCCGCAGCCCGTGCCGGTCCGGGTCTTCGCCGATCGCGCACAGCAACTCGCGGACCGCGGCCTCGGCACGGTCCTGGTCGAAGACCCGCATCTTGGACATCGCGGTGTCCGGCAGTGCCATCGAATCCTCCGTTTGCTCAGCCGTGGGCCGGCGGATTGGACCGGCTCACGTCGTCATCCTGCCGGTCGGGCGAGCCACCCTCCTGGGCGGGCTGTCCCGGTGGGGGATACGGCGGGTACGGCGGGTACGACGGCTGCGCCTGGCCCTGCTGGCCGGAACGACCCTGCCCGCCCGGATAGCCCTGCTGGTGGCCGGCGTGGCCCTGCTGACCGGGATAGGGCTGCGGGCCCGGATAACTGGGCGCCGGTTGCTGCCAATAGGGCTGCTGTGGCGGCTGCGCCGGCGGATGCCAATAGTTCGGCTGCTGCTGCGGTTGCTGCGCTTGCGGCGGCCATCCCGGCGCGCGCCAGCCCGCCGGCGCGCCGTAGTCCGGCTGGGTGGGCCCGTGCGGCGCACCCTTACCGCTGGCCTGACCGCCGTGAGAACCGTTGCCGCCGTTGGCGTTTCGGTCGGCCTCCAGCCGTGCCGCTTCGCTGGCCCGCGCGATGGCCGCCTTGAACGCCGGCTCGGGGGTGGGCGGCGGCCACGGCTCGCCACGCTCGATGGCCAGCTCGCCGGGGGTCTTGATGGGCGGCTTGTCCGACGGGATGCGGCCACCGAAATCGTCGAACATGGTGAGCCGCGGGCGCTTTTCGACGCCCGAGAAGATGCTTTCCAGTTCGGCCCGGTGCAGGGTTTCCTTTTCCAGCAGCTCGCCGGCGAGGGTGTCGAGGATGTCGCGGTATTCGGTGAGGATTTCCCACGCCTCGGTGTGCGCGGCCTCGATCAGCTTGCGGATCTCGTCGTCGATGTCGCGGGCGACCTCGTGCGAATAGTCCGCCTGCGTTCCCATGGTGCGGCCCAGGAACGGGTCGCCGTGTTCCGAACCGTATTTGACCGCACCGAGTTTGGAGCTCATCCCGAATTCGGTGACCATGGCACGCGCGATCTTGGTGGCCTGCTCGATGTCCGACACCGCGCCGGTGGTCGGCTCCCGGAAGACCAGCTCCTCCGCGGCGCGCCCGCCCATGGCAAACACCAACTGCGCGATCATCTCCGAGCGGGTCCGCAGCCCCTTGTCTTCCTCCGGCACCGCCACCGCGTGCCCGCCGGTGCGGCCTCGCGCCAGGATCGTCACCTTGTAGATCGGCTCGATGTCGGGCATCGCCCAGGCCGCCAGGGTGTGGCCGCCTTCGTGGTAGGCGGTGATCTTCTTTTCCTGCTCGCTGATGATGCGGCCCTTGCGGCGCGGGCCGCCGATCACCCGGTCCACCGCCTCTTCCAGGGCGGCGCTGGTGATGACGGTGCCGTTCTCCCGGGCCGTGAGCAACGCCGCCTCGTTGATGACGTTGGCCAGGTCGGCGCCGGTCATGCCGACGGTCCGCTTGGCCAGCCCGGCGAGGTCGGCATCCGGGCCGATCGGCTTGCCCTTGGAGTGCACCTCCAGCACCGCCTTGCGGCCCGCCAGGTCCGGGTTGGACACCGGGATCTGCCGGTCGAAGCGGCCGGGCCGCAGCAGCGCCGGGTCCAGGATGTCGGGCCGGTTGGTGGCCGCGATCAGGATCACGCCGGCCCGCGGGTCGAACCCGTCCATTTCGACCAGCAACTGGTTCAGCGTCTGCTCGCGCTCGTCGTGCCCGCCGCCCAGGCCCGCGCCGCGCTGGCGGCCAACGGCGTCGATCTCATCGACGAAGATGATGCACGGGTTGTTCTGTTTGGCCTGGTCGAACAGGTCGCGTACCCGGGACGCACCGACACCGACGAACATCTCGACGAAGTCTGAGCCGGAGATGGTGAAGAACGGGACGCCGGCCTCGCCCGCCACCGCGCGGGCGAGCAGCGTCTTCCCGGTCCCGGGCGGACCGTAGAGCAGCACGCCCCGGGGGATCTTGGCGCCCAGCGCCTGATAGCGACCGGGGTTCTGCAGGAAGTCCTTGATCTCGTAAAGCTCCTCGACCGCCTCGTCGACGCCGGCGACGTCGGCGAACGTGGTCTTGGGCATGTCCTTGGAGAGCTGCTTGGCGCGCGATTTGCCGAACCCGAAGCCCATCCGGGCGCCGCCCTGCATGCGGGAGAACATCACGAACAGCCCGACCAGCAGCAGCAGCGGCAGGACGTAGACGAGCAGCTCGCCCAGGATGCTGCCCTGGTTGACGACGGTGCTGACCTTCGCGTTCTTGGCGGTCAGCGCGTTGAAGAGGTCGACCGCATACCCGCTCGGGTATTTGGTGATGACCTTGTCGGAGTTGTCCGTGTCGCCATTGCCCTTCTTCAGGGTCAGGCGCAGCTGCTGCTCGCGATCGTCGATTTGCGCGCTTTTGACGTTGTCGCCGTTGATCTGGGACATCGCCACGGACGTGTCGACGGGCTTATAGCCGCGAGTGTCGTCGCTGAAATAGAAGAACGACCAGCCGAGCAGCACCACGACAGCAATCGCCGTGATGGTGCGAATAACGTTTTTCCGGTTCATCAATCATCGGCCTTGCCGGCCAGGTCCTTCCCCGATATACACGCAGCTGGAAAAGTCCAGGCTACCGCCTGTGGCGATCGCCAGCTCCGGCAGCGCCGGGGCGCAGCGGGTCGCCACCATCTGCTCCGCGGCGATCGCCAGCTCCGGCAGCGCCGGGGCGCAGCGGGTCGCCACCATCTGCTCCGCGGCGATCGCCAGCTCCGGCAGCGCCGGGCTGTCCAGTTAACGATTGGCAGTTCCCAGGCCGGCAGGCTCACTCGTAGTAGCGCGCCTCGACCACATTCCCGTCGGGATCGGCGAAATAGAATCCCTGCGGCGCCCAGCCCCGCGCGCCGAAGCTGTGGTTCAGCCGGGCACTGGTGTCCACGCCCTCGGCCTGCAGGCGCGTGTCGAGCGCGTCGTATTCGGCCTTCGACAGGGCAAGGCAGACGTGGTTGACCGGTTGGCCGGCGCTTCCTTCGGCCACCGCGGACGACACCGCACCGGAAGCCATCTCGAGTGGCATCAGGTCGATGATCGAATCCTCGGACACCCGCACGCTGGGGAAAGGCGCCTCGGCGGCCTCGAACTCGGCGAACCGCACCGGTGCCAGCCCGACCACCCTCGAGTAGAAGTCCATCGCCGCGCGCGGATCCTTCGTCCACAGAACTACGTGGTCCAATCGCATGCACAAATTATGCTGCGCGGGGCCAAAGAGACCCTTCTCAGTGCGCAACCGTTGTGCTTTGGTGAGACGGTGCCCCCAACCCAACGGTTAGTAGATACCAATGGTGTGCGGCTGCGGGTGACCGAAGCGGGCGACCGCGGCGCACCCGTGGTGATCCTGGCCCACGGCTTTCCCGAACTGGCCTACTCCTGGCGCCACCAGATAGACGTCCTCGCGCAAGCCGGCTACCACGTGCTGGCGCCCGATCAGCGCGGCTACGGCGGTTCGGATCGCCCGGATGCCGTCGAGGCGTACGACATTCACCAGTTGACGGGCGACCTGGTCGGTTTGCTCGACGACGTCGGCGCCGAGCGTGCCGTGTGGATCGGGCACGACTGGGGTGCCGCCGTGGTGTGGAACGCCCCGCTGCTGCACCCCGACCGGGTCGCGGCCGTCGCCGCGCTCAGCGTGCCCGTGACGCCGCGCCCGCGCGTAGCGCCGACGAAGGCGTGGCGAAAGATGTTCGGCGAGAACTTCTTCTACATCCTTTACTTCCAGGAGCCCGGTGTCGCCGACGCCGAATTGAACGCCGATCCCGCCCGGGTGATCCGTCGCATGATGGGCAGCCTGCGAACCGACGGCAAGGATGCGCTGGTGCGGATGGCCAGCCCCGGTCCGGCGGGTTTCGTCGAACGCCTTGGCGAACCCGACGGCCTGCCGGACTGGATAAGCCAGGACGAGCTCGACCACTACGTCGCCGAATTCTCGCGGACCGGCTTCACCGGCGGCCTGAACTGGTATCGCAATTTCGACCGCAACTGGGAGACCACGCCCGAACTCGACGGCGTCAAGATTTCGGTCCCGTGTCTGTTCATCGGCGGGACGGCCGATCCCGTCCTGTCGTTCACCCGCGCCGACCGCGCTGCGGAGGCGATTTCCGGTCCGTACCGACAGGTGATGATCGACGGCGCCGGGCATTGGCTGCAGCAGGAGCGCCCCGGCGAGGTGAATGCGGCCTTACTGGAATTCCTCAACGGATTGGAGCTTTGATGAGCGCGCCCCTGCGTTTCGGTGTCTTTATCACCCCGTTTCACCCCGTCGGCCAATCCCCAACGGTCGCACTGGAATACGACATGGAACGCGTCGTCGCGCTGGATCGGCTCGGGTTCGACGAAGCGTGGTTCGGCGAACACCACTCGGGCGGCTACGAGCTGATCGCCTGTCCGGAGGTATTCATCGCCGCGGCGGCCGAGCGGACCAAACACATCCGGCTGGGCACGGGAGTGGTCTCGCTGCCCTATCACCACCCGCTGATGGTCGCCGATCGGTGGGTGCTGCTGGATCACCTGACCCGCGGCCGGGTCATGTTCGGAACCGGGCCCGGCGCGCTGCCGTCGGATGCCTACATGATGGGCATCGATCCCGTCGAACAGCGACCGATGATGCAGGAATCCCTCGAGGCCATCCTGGCGCTGTTCCGGGCCGCACCCACCGAACGGATCGACCGCCACTCCGATTGGTTCACCCTGCGCGACGCGCAGTTGCACATCCGGCCCTACACCTGGCCTTACCCCGAAATCTCCACGGCGGCAATGATTTCGCCGTCCGGTCCGCGGCTGGCCGGCGCGCTGGGCACCTCGCTGCTGTCGCTGTCGATGTCGGTGCCCGGCGGCTACGCGGCGCTGGAGACCACCTGGGACGTGGTGCGCGAGCAGGCCGAGAAGGCCGGACGGGACGAGCCCGACCGCGGCAACTGGCGCGTCCTGAGCATCATGCACATCGCCGACAGCCGCGAGCAGGCCATCGACGATTGCACTTACGGGCTGCAGGATTTCGCGAATTACTTCGGCGCCGCCGGGTTCGTCCCGCTGGCCAACAGCGTGGAAGGCACCCAGACCCCACACGAGTTCGTCGCGGACTACGCGGCCAAGGGGAATTGCTGCATCGGCACGCCCGAGGACGCCATCGCCCACGTCGAAGACCTGCTCGACCGCTCCGGCGGCTTCGGCACCCTGCTGATGCTCGGCCATGACTGGGCATCGCCCGAGGCGACGTACCGCTGCTATGACCTGATGGCGCGCAAGGTGATTCCTCACTTCAAACGTCAACTCGAAGCGTCCCGCGCATCGCACGACTGGGCCAGAGGCAAACGTGACCAGTTGATCGGCCGGGCCGGCGAGGCCGTGGTCAAGGCCATCACCGAGCACGTCGACGAACAGAAAGACGCGGTGCACTGATGCGCGCCTCGGTGTTGCGCGACGGTCGCATGGTCTACCGCGACGACGTGCCCGACCCGATCCCCGAAGCCGGGCAGGTGCTCGTCGGCGTGCGGGCATGCGGAATCTGCGGCAGCGACCTGCATTTCGCCGCCCACGGCGCCCAGGTGCTGGAAATGACCGAACGGGCGGCCGGTGGCGGCGGTGGCATGCACGTCGACCTGGACCACGACATCTTCATGGGTCACGAATTCAGCGCCGAGATACTCGAAGCCGGCCCCGACACCGAGACCCATCCACCGGGCACCCTGGTCACCTCGCTGCCGGTGCTGTTGTCCGCCAAGGGCATCGAGCCAATTGTGTACAGCAACAGCACAATCGGCGGCTACTCCGAACGGATGCTGTTGTCCGCGCCGCTGCTGCTGCCCGTCCCCAATGGCCTGGACTTCAAACATGCAGCACTGACCGAACCCATGGCGGTGGGATTGCATGCCGTCAACAAGTCCAACGTCGCGCCCGGGGAGACGGCCCTGGTACTGGGCTGCGGCCCGATCGGGATCGCCATCGTCGCCGCCCTTCGGTCCAAGGGCGTCGAAACCATTGTGGCGGCAGACTTTTCACCGAAGCGACGGGAGCTCGCCACCGCGATGGGAGCTCACCAGACGCTGGATCCGGCGCAGGGCTCGCCCTTCGACAGTGTCAAGCCCGCGGTGGTGTTCGAGGCCGTCGGGGTGCCCGGCATCATCGACGACGTGCTGCTCCGCGCGCGGCCGGGCACCCGACTGGTGGTCGCCGGGGTGTGCATGCAACCCGACACAGTGCATCCCTTCTTCGCGATCGCCAAAGAGATCAACGTGCAGTTCGTGCTCGCCTACACCCCCGACGAGTTCGGCGACTCGCTGCGCGCGCTGGCCGACGGCGACATCGACGTCAGCCCGCTGATCACCGGCGAGGTGGGCCTGGATGCGGTCGGGGCGGCGTTCGACGACCTGGCCGACCCCGAGCGGCACTGCAAGGTTCTCGTCACGCCCTGAAACTTGTCAGTGGGCCCCCTATAATCGAACGTATGTTCGAAGTACCGTCGGATCCCGCCGCTCTGGTGGCGGCGATCGAGTCCACGCATCGGGAGGAGTCGATGCTGGTGGCGCGGCGGTTGGCGGCGGTGGCGGCGCTGCTGCGGCATCGGGTGGCCACTGCCGACGGGGCCGATCGGGAGTACGCCGAGATCGACGGTTTCGAGCAGACCGCCGCCGAGGTCGCCGCGGTGATGAACCTGTCTGCGATGGGTGCCAGTTTTCTGGTGTCGCACGCCGAGGCGCTCGATACCCGCCTGCCGCGGGTGGCGGCGCTGTTGGCCGAGGGGCGAACGGATTGGCGCACGGTGCGTTTGGTCATCACCCGCACCGATCTGGTCACCGACCGGGAGGTGATCGCCACGCTCGATGAGTCATTGGCCGCCCGGATCGGGAATTGGCACGGTTGGTCGCGGCAGCGGATCGTCAACGCCGTCGATGCCGCGGTGCGGGTCGCCGATCCCGACGCCGCCCGGGAGCGTCGGGTGGCCGCCGAGGAGGACCGTTACGTCGCCATCAGCGCCGCGGACAACGGGATGGCCGAGATCCGCGGTTCGGTGGCCGCCGACGCCGCGACGGCCTTTGATCGCCGGCTGTCCCAACTCGCCAAGCAGGTGTGCACGGCCGATCCACGGACGATGGATCAGCGCCGCGCCGACGCACTCTCGGCTCTGGCCGAGGGCCGCCGGCTGGGCTGTGCGTGTGGGCAAGCCGACTGCCCCACCCGGGCCGGCGAGCACACTCGCGAAGGTGAGCCGACCGGGACGCGGGTGGTCGTCAACGTGATGGCCGGCGAACAGACCGTCTACGCCGACGGCGCCGGGCCCGGCTATCTGGAGGGCTATGGGGTCATCGATGCCGAGCAGGTGCGCCGGTTGGCGGCCGCCGCATCGGTGCTGGTGGCCAACCCGGTGACCAGTCCGGTCGAGGCCTTGCGCTATCAACCGCCGGCGGGGCTGGAACGGTTCGTGCGCTGCCGCGACCTGACCTGCCGCTTCCCCGGATGCTCCCGCCCGGCGATGATCTGCGATATCGACCACACCATTCCGTTCAACCATCAAGATCCGCGGGCGGGTGGGCGCACCGTCGCGGAGAACCTGAAATGCCTGTGCCGCCAGCATCATCGGCTCAAAACCTTCGGGGGCTGGCGCGACAAACAGTTGGCCGATGGAACCGTGATCTGGACCTCGCCGACCGGCAACATCTACCGGACCTCGCCGGCGGGTGCGGATCTGTTTCCGGCGGCGCGCGCCCCGGCCTGCGCCGCCCCCGAGCCGAGACGACGCAGCCGATCACGGCAGCGCAGCGCGCGGATCACCCAGGCGCGCACCCACAATCGCGAGCAGCGCCCGATCAACGCGGCCCGCCGCCGGCTCGAACAGGACCGCAAAGACGAGATCGCGGCCCGCAAGTTCCGAAACCACATGCGCGACATGCTGTTCCTGTTCAAGGGAACACCGAGCACCAGCCCCTACTGCACCTGGGTCAACGACCCCCGAGAACCGGAAGAACTGCCCCCGGACTGGGAACCCGACCAACCCACCCTGCAGCCCCTACCCGACGACCCACCCTTCTGACGCGTCACCCACCCGCGGGGGGCTGCGCGATGACCGTGGGCTTGAAACCGTATCGGGGAGTGACGAAGTGGGCCGCGACGCCGCGCCCCGCCCCAGCGGCGGGCACCATCGGCACCCCGCCCACCGCGTTCGTGGCACGTTCGACGGCTCCCGCGGCGGTGGCACCATTGAGCGCCACGGCGATCGGCGGCGCCGGGGCCGCACTCGCCCAGGCGGCGGGCACCGCCAATCCGCCGATCGATGCCGCCTTGCCGACGGCCCCGCCGATCGCGCCGATCGAGCCCAGGCCCGCACCCGAAACGGCGGGAAGGGCCGCTTCCGCGGCCTTGGCGACGCCCTCGGCGGCGGACTTCGCGGCGGGCATGAAGCCCTGCGCGAGACTTTGGATGTCCTTGAACGCCGTGGTGAACAACCGCGTCGGCGAAATCAACCGGATGAAGGCGTCGAAAGGCGTGCTGGCATCGAGGGTTTGCGACCCGGTCAGGCCCTCCAACAGATCCCCCAACGGGCCCCCCACGACAATGCCGTCGCCCTCGGGGTTCATGCCGATCCCGCCGAACGACAGCGTGGGATTGGCCGGCGACGGGGACGTGTTGGTCGGCCCGGCCAGCGCCGACAGGGTCTGGGGCACCGCGTCGAGCCCCTGCGCGCTGTCGCTTCCGCTCGCACCGGCGGCCCGGGCCACCGCGGCGGCCTGACCGGCGACGCCGGCCGGATCCGTGGTGGGCGCCGCCGGTTCGAACGCGGGCAAGGTCGACGCCGCCGCCGACGCGCCGGCATATTCGTACATCGCGGCGGCGTCCTGGGCCCACATCTCGCCGTATTGCGCCTCGGTGGCCGCGATCGCCGGGGTGTTCTGCCCGAGGAAGTTCGTCGCCAACAACTCCATCAGCAACGCCCGGTTCGCCGCGATCACCGCCGGCGCCACCGTTTCGGCGAATGCCGCCTCGTAGGCACCCGCCGCCGCCACCGCTTGGTTCGCCGCCTGTTCGGCCTGTCCGGCCGTGGCGCTCAGCCACGCCACTTGCGGCATGGCCGCGGTGAGCATGGACGTCGCGGCGGGCCCCTGCCATGGGCCGCCCTCGATGCCCGCGATCACCGACCCGTAGGACGAAGCCGCGGAATGCAGGCCGGCGGCCAGGCCACCCCACGCCGCGGCGGCGACCAGTAACGGCCCCGAACCCGGCCCCGAATAGATCAGCGCGGAATTGATCTCCGGCGGCAACTGCGCAAAATCCAGCATCGTGTCCTCGCCTAACCGACCGCGGCGGCGTTGGCGAGTTCCGTGGCGGCATACGAACCGGCGCTGATGCCAAGCGTCGTCGCCAACTGCTCGCGAACCGCCGCCGCCTGCGCACTGATCTCCTGGAAGAGCTGTCCGTGTTGGGAGAACCGGGCGGCCGTCAGGATCGACACCGCATCGGCGGCGGCGGGGGCCACCGCCGTCGTCGCCACGGCGAGCGCCGAATTGTTCTCCTGCACTGCGGCATTGATGCCGTGCAGCTCACGCGAAGCCGCATCGAGAATTTCCGGCCGTGCCGTCAGAAAAGACATGGTGAGTCCTCAAAACCCTTTCAATTAACCAGCTTTCAGCGACGATCACCGGCGCCGAGTCCGACGCTCGTCACGTTAGGCCGGTAACCTCGGGTGATGACAGCCTGCGGCCGGCTATTTCATAACCGGTTGGACAACTATTCATTTAGCTGGACGCGTCCGCTGCGACTCTTTGGATTCGGCATGAATATCGCGGTAATCCAATATGATTGGAGTCATATATGTTCGTATATAAGCGCTCCGCAGCGCCGATTTTGCTTTGCTAGGGGTACCGGTGAGCCGGCGCCGGACGACCCGCCTCCCGACAGAATCCGCCCGCTGGCTATGCTGCCCACGCAGGTATCCGCAGCTTGACGGGACGGAACACCGATGCTGGCGCGCGACGCATTCACCGGCTGACTGCCTTGGCCGCCAATGGTTCCGCTCTGGCGCAGTTCTTGCGCGCGCGCCGCAGCCTGGTCCGGCCCAGCGAGGTCGGCCTGCCTGAGGGCGAACGCCGCAGGGTCGCCGGCCTGCGCCGGGAGGAAGTCGCGGTGCTCGCCGGCATCAGCACCGACTACTACCTCCGCCTCGAGCAGGGCCGCGAAACCAACCCCTCCGATCAGGTGCTCACTTCGATCGCGCGGGCGCTGCGACTGGACGACGACGCCGTGGTGTACATGCGAAACCTCATGCGCCATGGATCGGCCGAGCGCATTGCGCCACTGCAGCAATTGAATCCGGGCCTCCGTGATCTGCTCGACGGTTTTCCACGGGCGGCCGCGATCGTCGTCGACCCCGGCATGACGGTCGTCGTCGCGAACCGGGCGGCGGCGGCGTTGTCACCGCACTTGCGGGTCGGGTCCAACGCCGTGCGGGAACTGTTTCTCGATCCGCGCTCGCCGCAGTTGTACCGCGACTGGAAGTTGCTGACCGCGTGGGCGGTCCGGCTGCTCCGCGCGACGTACGGCCAGCGTCCCGATCCGGCCCTGATCAACCTGGTCGACGAGTTGATCGAGCACAGCCCGCGGTTTCGCCAGCAGTGGGCCCGCCACGATGTCAGGCACGAAGTCGCCGGAGGGTTGGGCATCAACCACCCGGAGGTCGGCGCGCTGCGGCTCAACTACCAGCAAATGGTGCTGCCGGGGACCTGTCACGTGCTGGTGGCTTACTGGGCCGAATCCGGCTCGCCATCGGAGGCCGCCATGCTGCGACTGGGCGCCGGCTGAGCCTGGGTGTCGCACTACCAGGAACAACGCGTCCTGGATGCAAGCGCTCGGCCGCCGCAACATTTGACGCATGAGCCATACTTCCCGTCCGGCTGTCCTGACATGACGCAAGCAACACCCGAAACGCATCCCGGCGCAATGGAACTGGTCGCGGTGCTGGTCGGGTTCATGGCGGGTCCGGTGGCAACACCCGCCCTGATATGGCTCAGCCTGGCCCTGGAGCTGCCCCTGGTGGTGGTCATCGTCCTGCTCGTCGCCATGGTGCTGGTGTCAAACTGGCTCTCGCACATCATTATTCGCATCCACGAGCCGGGCTGAGCCGGGAACCGGGCCACGGCACCGACCACTTGACCGGAAATCCACAACACGGATGGCGGGGCCAGGGGCTAGGGTGCCAGGCATGCCGGTCGCAACCAACGCCTCGAACCTTGTCCGCCGATCGATCGCGGTGGCCGCGGCCGGCCTGACCGTCGCGGCGGCGTCGGCATGCGACGAGCCCAGCCCGTCGCACCCGGGCGCCAACCCGCGCCAGGTAACGGTTTTGGGAACCGGGCAGGTGCAAGGCGTCCCGGACACGCTGACCGCCGACGTCGGTATCGAATTCACCGCCCCCGACGTCACCACCGCGATGAACCAGACCAACGACCGTCAGCAGGCGGTCATCAACGCGCTGCTCGGCGCCGGCGTCGACCACAAGGACATCAGCACCACCGAGGTCACCCTGGCGCCGCAGTACAACAATCCCGGCCCCAGCGGCACGGCCGACATCACCGGATACCGCGCCACCAACGCCGTCGCCGTCAAGATCCACCCACCCGACGCCGCGTCGCGGTTGCTGGCCCTCGTCGTCGGCACGGGCGGCGACGCCACCCGGATCAGGTCGGTCCGCTATTCCATCGCCGACGATTCGCAGCTGGTCAAGGACGCCCGCACGCGGGCGTTCAACGACGCCAAGGGCCGCGCCGAGCAGTACGCCCAGCTGTCCGGGCTCCGGCTGGGCCGGGTGCTGTCCATCTCGGAGGCCACCGGCAACCCCCCGCCGGTCGGGACGCCGACGCCGCGGGCCATGCCGTCGATGGTCCCGCTCGAGCCCGGCCAGCAGACCGTGAACTTCTCGGTCACCGCCGTGTGGGAGCTGGACTGAGCCGGCCGGATGGCGGCGACCCGCCGCGCCCGGCTTCGCCGCGCTTGCGATCGCCGCGAGCTACTGCTGGTAGACCCTGGGGTCCAGGGTGCCGATGTAGGACAAATCGCGATAGCGCTCGTCGTAATCGAGGCCGTAGCCGACGACGAAGTCGTTCGGGATGTCGAAGCCCACGTAGGCGATGTCGACGTGGGCTCCCTTCGCGTCCGGCTTGCGCAGCAGCGTGCACACCTTCAGCGACCGCGGATGCCGCGTTTTGAGGTTGCGCAGCAGCCACGACAGGGTCAGGCCCGAGTCCACGACGTCCTCGACGATCAGGACATCGCGGCCCTGGATGTCGCGGTCCAGGTCCTTGAGGATGCGCACCACACCCGACGAGGACGTCGATGATCCGTACGAGCTGACGGCCATGAATTCGAACTGCGTCGGCACCGGGATCGCGCGGGCCAGGTCGGTGACGAAGATCACGGCGCCCTTGAGCACGGTGATCAACAGCAGGTCCTGGCCGGTCTCGCTCGCGGCGTCGCGGTAGTGCTCCCCGATTTCGCGGCCGAGTTCGGCGATTCGCGCCTGAATCTGCTCCGCCGTCAGCAGGACAGACTTGATATCCCCGGGGTAGAGCTCCGCGGGCTGGGCGGGGGTGATCGCCGAGGAGATCTGGGCCACGCCCACAGAGTGCCACGCCGGCGGGCGGATAACCAACGGCGGCCCCGATATTGCGGTCAGCCGACCGGTTCGCGCCACAGCGTCAAAACGCCGTCGCGGCGGCCCGCGAACAACCGCTCGTCGGGCACGGACGACCCCACCGCCACGCCGCCCTGGCCGCGCCACGCGGTGATCAGGGTGTCGACCCCCCGAATCTGCTTGTCGGTCAGCCCCGTTGCGCCGCCCGCCAGCAGCCAGGCCCGGATCACGCGCCGCCGCACGGGCGCGTCCAGCGTCGCCAGCGCCGAGACCCGTAGCCCATCGCCCGCCTTGGCGCCGGGCAGCGCCCGGGCGGCGAGCGTGTCGATCAACTCGCCGTCCTCCCGCAGCGCGGTCGCGGTGCGGGCCAGCGCCTCGGCGACGCCCCCGCCGAGCACGTCTTCGAGCAGCGGCAACACCTCGGCGCGCAACCGGGTCCGGGTGAAGCGGGGGTCGCTGTTGTGCGGATCGCGCCATGCGGTCAGGCCCAGCTCCCGGCACGCGTCGTGCGTCACCGCACGCCGGACCCCCAACAACGGCCGGCACCACGGCGGATCGTAGGGGCGCATCCCGGCGATCGAGCGCACGCCGGACCCCCGGCCCAGCCCGAGCAGCACCGTCTCGGCCTGGTCGTCGAGCGTGTGGCCGAGCAGCACCGGGCCGTCGTGGTAGGCGGCCAGCGCGGCGTAGCGGGCCGCGCGGGCCGCGGCTTCGGGACCACCCTCCGTGCCGACCTGCACCCGAATCACTTGCGCCGCAACACATCCCAGTGCGACGGCCTGCGCCCGGGCGGCTTCGGCGACGTCGGCCGAGCCGGGTTGCAGGCCGTGGTCCACCACCACCGCGGTGGTGGGCCGCAGCTGGGCCGCCACCGCGGTCAGCGCCAACGAATCCGGGCCACCGGACAAGGCCACGCACCATTGGTCGACGGCGGCGAGGTGCGTCTTGACGAACGCCTCGACCGCCGCGCGCAGCCGGCCTACAGCACCCTGTCGATCCATCGCTGGGGCTCTTCGATCTCGATGGGCAGCGGCAGCGTTTCGGGCCCCGCCCAGATGGCATTGAATCGCGCCATGCCCACCTGGCCCACGACGTGGTCGACGAACGCCTTGCCGCGCGTGTATTGGCTGAGCTTGGCGTCGAGTCCCAGCAGTGCGCGCAGCAAGCGCTGCAGGGGCGGTTGCTTGCGGTGGCGGCGCTCGTCGAAGCGGCGGCGGATGGTGGCCACCGACGGCACGGCGATCGGCCCGACGGCATCCATGACGTGGTCGGCGTGGCCCTCCAGCAGCGTGCCCAGCACGAGCAGCTGATCCAGGGCGTGGCGCTGGGGCTCGGACTGCACCGCCCGCACCAGACCGAGGATGCCCGCCGAGTTGGCGTCGGAGTTCTGATTGCCGCGATTGCGGGCGTAGTCGGCGAGCCGGCTCACCACCTCCCCCAGGTCGTCACCGGCGTCGCGGGTCAGCAGGCCCAGCGCCTGCGACATGTAGTCGGGCAGCCACGGGTTGGCGGTGAACTGCACGCGATGGGTGACCTCGTGCAGGCACACCCACAGCCGGAAATCGGACGGCTCGATCCGAAGCTGCCGCTCGACGGCGATGACGTTCGGGTACACCAGCAGCAGGCAGCCGGCCCTGGCCCCGTTATCGGTGGCGAAGGGGTCGTATTGGCCGAGGATCCCCGACGAGACGTAGGCCAGGACGGCGCCGGTCTGCGCGCCGGTGACCCGGCCCGTGAGAAACCCGCGCGGCTTCTCGGCGCCGTTCATCATCACCCGCATCGACTCGGCCGCGGCGGCGACCCATTCCGGGCGGTCGACGATGCGCGCGGCGGGCACGGCGCCACCCGCGACCAGGCCGGTGACGTCACGGACCAGGGGTTCGGCTTTGGCGGCCGCGTCCACCAGTTCGTCCATCACCTGGCGGCGGGTGTAGTCGCTGGACGGTGGCCCGGGCCGGGCCAGCCGCCGGCCGACCGTGGCCGCGAATTGCCAGTCGACGGCGGTGCCCAGCGTCAGTTCCGACGCCGGCGTCATGAGCACCCGCAGAACCAGAGCCGGGTCGCCAGCGCGTCCATCACGTTGCGGCCGTTGGGGCCCGCGTCGTTGGAGATGAACGCGAAGGTGAGCACCCGGCCGCTGCGGTCGGTGAGCACCCCGGCCAGCGCGTTGATGTTGGTCAGCGAGCCTGTCTTGGCCCGCAGCCAGCCGGCGGGGCCCTGGCTGGTCGAGGCGTCGAGGAACCGGTCGCCGAGCGTCCCACTGCCGGCGGCGATCGGAAGCAGGTCCAGCAGGGCCCGCAGCGACGGCTGGTCGGGCCCGGCGGCGGCCTGCAGCACCCCGTCGAGCGTCTTGGCCGTGAGCCGGTCGTCGACCGAAAGCCCGCTGGAGTCCAGCAGCGCCGCGCCCGCGGTGTCGACGTGGGCGGTGCTCAACCGGTTGGTCACCGCGTCGGCCGCGCCGGCGAAGCTGCGCGGCCGATTGATCGCGGCCGCCACCTCACGGGCGATGCATTCGGCCAGCACGTTGTCGGAGTGGTCCATCATCTCCGAGAGCCGCTGGACCAACGGCGCCGACTGCACGACGGCCAGCTGCCGCGCCCCGGACGGCGCCGTCGCGATCGTCACCGCGGCGGGATCGAGGTTCAGCGCCTTGGCCAGCTCGCGGCCGGCGTCCAGCGCCGGCGTCCGGGACCGCCGGGAGTTGACCGTGGTCGGCTGGATGCGCCCGGCGTCGATCATCACCGACTCGATCGGCGCGATGTCGCCGTTGTCGACGTCGGCGGGATCCCACCCCTGCGCCATCGTCGGGCCGCTGAACGCCGAGGTGTCCACCTGCACCGCGGTCGGGGTCACCCCGCTGCGCCGGATCTGTTCGACGAGGTCGCTGATGCGGGCCGCGCCGCGGTACCAGGTGTCCTGCCCGGGCGGCGCCGCCGAGAGCACCGGATCGCCGGCGCCCACCAGCACGACGGGGCCCTGGGCGTTCTGGCTGCCCGCGACCACCCGGGTGCTGATCCGGGCCTGGCGGTCCAACGTCAGCAGGGCGGCGGCGGCCGTCAGCACCTTGTTGGTCGACGCCGGCACCAGCGGCATGTCGTCGGCCACCTGCCACAGCTCTTTTCCGGTGAGGGCGTCGGTGATCCGGCCGCCGAGCCTGCCCAGGTTGGGATCGCCCGCCACCGGTGCCAGCGCGGCGCCCACGCCGGGCCCGCTGGGTAACTCGGCGGTGTCGCTCACCGGGACCATGCCGGGCTTGACCGTGGGCGCGTGCGGAGGCGGGATCGGGGCGCGCGCGCTGCCCGCGCCGTGCCCGGTCGTGGTGAAAAACGTCGCCGCCACCACCACGGCAGCGACGAACGCCAGCACGCCCAACCCGATCAACACTGGGGTGGATTTTTGCCAGCGAGTACGGGCCATCACTCTCCTGACTGTCTGAACCCATTCTGCCGAATCGGCGCCGATGGGCTCGACTAGGGTGTAGCAGAGCAAAATTGGCCTGCCCATGCAGACACCCAGACAAGGAGCCGACGCGGTGGAATTCGACGTGACCATCGAGATCCTCAAGGGCCAGCGGAACAAATACGAGATCGACCACGAGACCGGACGGGTGCGTCTGGACCGCTACCTGTACACCGCGATGGGCTACCCGACCGACTACGGCTACATCGAGGACACCCTCGGCGAGGACGGCGACCCGCTGGACGCCATGGTGCTGTTGCCGCAGTCGGTGTTTCCCGGGGTGATCGTGGAGGCCCGCCCGGTGGGCATGTTCCGGATGACCGACGAAAAGGGCGGCGACGACAAGGTTTTGTGCGTGCCGGCCGGCGACCACCGCTGGGACCACATCCAGGACATCGGCGACGTGCCCGAGTTCGAGCTGGACGTGATCAAGCACTTCTTTGTGCACTACAAGGACCTGGAGCCGGGCAAGTTCGTCAAGGCGGCGGACTGGGTCGGCCGCGCGGAGGCCGAGGCCGAGATTCAGCGCTCGGTGGACCGGTTCAAGGCCGAGGGGCACTAGCTCGATGGTGGCGACCCGCCGCGCCCGGCTTCGCCGCGCTTGCGATCGCCACTAGCCCGATGGTGGCGACCCGCCGCGCCCCGCTTCGCCGCGCTTGCGATCGCCACTAGCCCGCCCGCGCCCTGCGCCGGTTGCGCAGCAGGCTCCAGCCCAGCGCCGCCCCGATGAAGACCACGCCCACCGAGGCGGTGTCCGCCTCGGGCACCTGCAAACCCGGATCGATGGATCCCAGCATGATCACGGCCAGCGCGCCGATCGCCCAGTGCGCGCCGTGTTCCAGGTAGACGTACCGGTCCAGGGTTTCCTGCTTGACCAGGTAGATGGTGATGGACCGCACGAACATCGAGCCGATCAAGCCGAGCCCGAGCGCGATGACGATCGGGTCCGAGGTGATCGCGAAGGCGCCGGTGACCCCGTCGAACGAGAACGCGGCGTCGAGCACCTCCAGATAGAGGAACAGGGTGAAACCCGCCCTGCCGACCGCCTCGCCGACCGTCATGCCCTCGACGTTGGCCGGCCGGAACGCGCGGCTCAACCCGTTGACCACCAGGTAGGTCACCAGGCCCAGCACCCCGGCGGTCAACACCGTGGCACGCTCGTCGGCCGAATGCGTCAACCGCGAGCCGACGAGCACCAGCGTGGCGCCGGCCACCACCACCGACACCTGGCCGAGTCGCCCGATGCGGGCGAACGGAACCTCAATCCACTTGAGCCACTTGATATCTCGGTCGTGGAAGACGAAATCCAGGAACAGCATCAACAGGAACATCCCACCGAAGGCCGCGATCTGCGGATGGGCGGACAGGATCATCTTCTCGTAGCTCGGCGAGCCGTCCGCGAACTCCAGCGCGCCGTTCGGCGGCGGATGCAGCGCCAGTTCCATCGCCCGAACGGGACCGATCCCCGCGGTCGCCCACACGATGACCAACGGGAACAACAAACGCATCCCGAACACGGCGATGACGATCCCGACGGTCAAGAACATCTGCCGCCAAAACGGGCTCATCCGCTTCAGGATCGCGGCGTTGATGATGGCGTTGTCGAACGACAGCGACACCTCGAGGACGGCCAGCACCAGCAGCAGGAAGAGATCTTCGAGGCCACCGTGGGCGTACCCCAGCACGAGGGCCACCACGGTGAGCAACAGCGAAACACCGAAGACGCGGTAGGCGGCCATGGGTCCTTTCCGACAGCGGCTCACATTAGCGAACCCGAGCGCCGCGCCGGGCGAGCGGTGCGGACACTTACTATTTTCAAATTGTGGCGATACATCGGTGCGGTCCGCTGAAAGCGCTGCCCCGATGACCGAAATCAGCGCCTCGCAGGGGCCGGTGGCGCGCGGCAGCATGGCTCGCGTCGGCACCGCCACCGCCGTGACCGCCCTGTGCGGCTACGGCGTGATCTACCTGGCGGCCCGCGACCTCGCTCCCAGCGGCTTCTCGGTGTTCGGGGTCTTCTGGGGGGCCTTCGGGTTGGTCAGCGGCGCCGCCTTCGGGCTGCTCCAAGAGACCACCCGCGAGGTCCGCGCGTGCGCCTACCTCGACGTCGCGCCGACCAAGCGCACCCACCCGCTGCGGGTCGGCGCGCTGCTCGGGGTCGCCGCGGCCGTCGTGATCGCGGGGACCGCGCCGCTGTGGAGCGGTCGGGTTTTCGTCGAGGAGCGCTGGTTGTCGGTGGCGCTGCTGTGCGCGGGGCTGGCAGGCTTCTGCGTGCACACCACGCTGCTGGGCATGTTGGCCGGCATCAACCAGTGGACCCAGTACGGGGCGCTGATGGTGACCGACGCGGTCATCCGCGTCGCGATCGCGGCGGCCACCGTGGTGCTGGGCTGGCATCTGACCGGCTTCCTGTGGGCGACGGTCGGCGGCGCGATCGCCTGGCTGATCCTGCTGGTGGCCTCGCCGGCCACCCGCGCGGCCGCGCGGCTGCTCACCCCGGGCGGCACCGCGACCTTCCTGCGGGGCGCCGCGCATTCGATCACCGCGGCCGGCGCCAGCGCCATCCTGGTGATGGGTTTTCCCGTGCTGCTGAAGCTCACCAGCGCCGAGTTGGGCGCCGAGGGCGGGGTGATCATCCTGGCCGTCACGTTGACCCGTGCGCCGCTGCTGGTGCCGCTGACGGCCATGCAGGGCAACCTGATTGCGCATTTCGTCGACGAGCGCAGCGACCGGGTGCGCGCGCTGATCGCCCCGGCCGGCATCGTCGCGGGCATCGGCGCGGTCGGGGTGCTGGCCGCGGGCGCCGTGGGCCCCTGGCTGTTGCGATTCGCCTTCGGGCCGCAGTACCACGCCAGCAGCGCCCTGCTGGCGTGGCTGACCGCGGCCGCGGTGGCGATCGCCATGCTGACGCTGACCGGCGCCGCCGCGGTGGCCGCCGCGCTGCACCGCGCCTACTCGCTGGGCTGGGTCGGCGCCACGGTCGCGTCGGGTTTGCTGCTGTTGCTGCCGCTGTCCCTGCAGACCCGCACCGTGGTCGGATTGCTGTGCGGGCCGCTGGTGGGCATCGGTGTCCATCTGGTGGCGCTGTCGCGCGCCGGACGCGCAACGGGCTGATCTGGCCTGCACCAGCGTGTACCTTGTGGGCTTAGATGGGTACGGAAACGCAATATTCGGTCGTCTGGGTCGTCATTCCCGCCTTCAACGAAGCAGCTGTCATCGCCGAGGTGATAGCCGACGTGCGCTCGGTATTCGACCACGTCGTCTGCGTGGACGACGGCAGCGCCGACGGCACCGGTGAGATCGCCCGGCGCGCGGGCGCTCACCTGGTTCGCCATCCCATCAACCTCGGGCAGGGGGCGGCCATCCAGACCGGCGTCGAGTACGCCCGCAAGCAGCCCGGGGCCGAGGTTTTCGCCACGTTCGACGCCGACGGCCAGCATCGCGTCAAGGATCTCGCCGCCATGGTCGACCGGCTGCGCGGCGGGGACGTCGACGTGGTCATCGGGACCCGGTTCGGCACCCAGCAGGTCGCGCGGCCGCCGCTGCTGAAACGGATCGTGCTGCAGACCGCCGCGCGGTTGAGCCGGCGCGGTCGCCGGCTCGGGCTGACCGACACCAACAACGGCCTGCGGGTGTTCAACAAGAAGGTCGCCGACGGGCTGGACATCACGATGAGCGGCATGAGCCACGCCAACGAGTTCATCATGCTGATCGACGAAAACCATTGGCGCGTCGCCGAAGAACCGGTCGAGGTGCTCTACACCGAATACTCGAAGTCGAAGGGGCAGCCGCTGCTCAACGGCGTCAACATCATCTTCGACGGGTTCCTGCGAGGGAGGACACCATGAACTGGATCCAGGTGCTGCTGATCGGATCGATCGTCGCGCTGCTGGTCTATCTGCTGCGGTCGCGCCGCAACGCGCGGTCCCGGGCCTGGGTCAAGGTCGGCTATGTGGTGTTCGTGCTGGCCGGCATCTACGCCGTGCTGCGGCCCGACGACACCACCGTCGTGGCGCAGTGGTTCGGGGTGCGCCGCGGCACCGACCTGATGCTGTACGCGCTGGTCATGGCCTTCTGTTTCACCACGCTCAGCACCTACATGCGGTTCAAGGACTTGGAGTTGCGCTACGCGCGGCTGGCCCGGGCGATCGCGTTGGATTCCGCGCAGGCGCCCGAGGCTAGCTAGCCGGCGTGCGTCCGCCGGAAGTAATCCACCGTGCGGCGCACACCCTCGGTCAGCTCGACCTTCGGTCGCCAACCCAAAACCTCTGCGGCCGAACCGATGTCGAGGCAGGATCGCTTGAGGTCACCGAGCCTGGGCGGCGCGAACTCCGGGTCGTCGGGCCCCCCGACGGCCGCGGCCACCGCCGTATGCAGTTGCCGGTCCGAGGTTTCGACGCCGGTGCCGATGTTGAAACGCTGCCCGCCGCCGGCGTCCCCGGACGCCTTGACGAACGCGTCCACCACGTCGTCGACGAAAACGTAGTCGCGAGTGTTGCCGCCGTCACCGAAAACCTTGGTGGGCTTACCCGATAGCAGCGCCTGAGCAAAGATCGCCACCACGCCGGCCTCCCCGTGCGGGTCCTGGCGGGGGCCGTAGACGTTGGCCGGCGCGATGTGTGAGCAGTCCAGGCCGTAGAGGTGGCGGAAGGTGTTCAGGTAGAGCTCGCCGGCCACCTTCCCGGCGGCATACGGCGAAGCCGGATCGGTCGGCACCGTCTCGGGCGTCGGGTACCGCGGCGGGACGCCGTAGATCGAGCCGCCCGAGGACGTGTGCACGACCTTGCGCACCCCCGCCCGGCGCGCGGCCTCGGCCAGGCGCACCGTGCCGATCACGTTGACCGAGGCGTCGAACTGCGGGTCCGCCACCGAGTGCCGCACGTCGATCTGGGCGGCGAGGTGAAACACCACCTCCGGGCGGTGCTCGTCGAGGATGGCCTCCAGATCCGCGGTCACGATGTCGGCCTCGACGAAGACGTGTGCCGGGTTGTCGGCCAGGTGCTCGAGGTTGCTCGCGCGGCCGGACGCGAAGTTGTCCAGCCCCACGACCGTGTGGCCGTCGCCCAACAGGCGGTCGACTAGCGTCGAGCCGATGAATCCGGCTGCCCCGGTAACCAGTGCACGCACCGGCCCACCATACATAGCGGCGGCGGCCGCGGCGCTCATCGCGGTGCAGCTGGCGGTCCGCGCGGCGCTGGCGTTCGGGGGCTATTTCTATTGGGACGACCTGATTCTGATCGGCAAGGCCGGCACGCATAACCTGCTCGCGCCGTCGTACCTGTTCCACGATCACGACGGCCACGTCATGCCGGCGGCATTCCTGCTCGCGGGCACCATCATCCGGCTGGCGCCGCTGGACTGGACCTGGCCGGCGGTCAGCCTGGTGGCGCTGCAGCTGCTGGCGTCGCTGGCGTTGCTGCGCGCGCTGCACGCCATCTTGGGCTGGCGACCGGTGTTGCTGATCCCGTTGACGTTCGCGTTGTTCACCCCGCTCGGCGTGCCCGGGTTCGCCTGGTGGGCGGCGGCGCTGAACTCGCTGCCGATGCTGGCGGCGCTGGCCTGGGTGTGCGCCGACGCCGTCCTGCTGGTGCGCACCGGCAACCGGCGCTACGCGGTGACCGGGGTGCTCGTCTACTTCGGCGGGCTGCTGTTCTTCGAAAAGGCCGCGGTGATCCCGTTCGTCGCGTTCGCGGTCGCCGCGCTGCTGCGCCACGTGACCGGTGACGGGGGGCTGGGATCGGCGCTGGCGGCGGTGTGGCGGGCCGGCGCGCGGTTGTGGGTCGCGGCGCTGGCGCTCACCGCCGCCTGGGTGGTGCTCTATCTGGCCGTGGTCAATCAGCGGCGGTGGAGTTCCGACCTGTCGATGACGAGGCGGCTGCTGGCGCGATCGATCACGCACGGCATCGTGCCGGGGCTGGCCGGTGGCCCCTGGCACTGGGACCGGTGGGCGCCGGCCTCGCCCTGGGCCACGCCCCCGCCGTCGGTGATGGCGCTCGGCTGGCTGGTGTTGGGCGGCGCGCTGGCGGTGTCGCTGGCGCGCAAGCGGCGCATCGGGCCGGTGTGGGCGACCGCCGCCGGCTACGCCGTGGCCTGCCAGGTGCCGATCTACCTGATGCGCTCGTCGAAGCAGACCGCGCTCGAACTCGCGCAGACGCTGCGGTATTTCCCCGACCTCGTCGTGGTGCTGGCGCTGCTGGCCGCCGTCGCGCTGTGCGCCCCGAACCGCCCGGCGGGGCGGGGCTGGCTCGACGCGTCGCCGAAACGCGCCGCGGTGACCGCGGGTTTGGCGGTGTTGTTCGTCGCCAGCAGCCTGCACTCGACGGCCACGTTCTTGACCAGCTGGCGGGACAACCCGGCCCAGCCCTATCTGCAGAATGCCCAGGCGTCGCTGGCCGCGGTCCATGCCGCCTCCGACGCGCCGCTGCTGGACCAGGAGGTCGATCCGCTGGTGCTGCAACGGGTGGCCGCACCGGAGAATCTGGCCAGCCACATGTTCGCCCTGCTGCGCGACAGGCCCGAATTTGCGCCCGCCACAACGCAATTGCGCATGCTGGACAGCTCCGGCCACCTGATCAAGGCGCGGGTGACCTGGGTTCGCACCATCGCGCCGGGGCCGATGCCGCGATGCGGCTATTTCGCGCAGCCGGACAAACCCGCGCGCCTGGCCCTCGACGGGCCGCTGTTGCCCGCCGACTGGACCGTCGAGCTGAACTACCTGGCCAACAGCGACGGGTCGATGACGCTGTCGATGACGCAGGGGCCCGAGGTCAAAGTGCCGGTGCATCCCGGCCTCAACCGGGTCTTCGCGCGCCTGCCGGGCGCCGGGGACGCGATCACCGTGCGGGCCAACACCGCCGCGCTGGCGTTGTGCATCGCGTCGGGTCCGGTGGGTTTTCTGGCCCCGGCCTGACCCGGGAAGAAATGGAGCCGCCTAGGAGAATCGAACTCCTGACCTATTCATTACGAGTGAATCGCTCTACCGACTGAGCTAAGGCGGCTGGTGCCCACACGCCGGGCGGCACGAGTCTACGGCAGGCGGGCGGGCACCACGAAATCAGTCGCGCGGTTCCTGGGCGCGCAGTTGCTGGCCGATCGTGGCGACCATGGCGTCGACGGCGAACTTCGGCTTGACGTTGATCGCCAGCGCCTCGCGGCACTCGAGAACCGCCTCGATGCAGCGCAGCAGCCGGTCGGGCGGGGCATGCGCGGCCAGCGCCGCGACCTTCTCGGCCATGTCCGGATGGTTGGCCCGCACCGCCCCGCCGTTCGCGGCGGCCAGGAGCGCATCCCGGAAATAGGTCGCCAGGTCGATCAGCGCCCGGTCCAGCGCGTCGCGCGAGGCCCGCGTCTGGCGCGACTTCTGCCGCCGCTCAAGGTCTTTGATCGCCCCGGCCGCGCCGCGCATCGCGCCCGCGGTGCCCTTGCCGGTCCCGCCGGCGCCGAGGGCCGTGCGCAGCTCCTCGGTCTCGGCCTCGGCGCGGTCCGCGGTCAGCACCACCGCCTCGGCCTCGGCCGCGGCCACCAACTCCTCGGCGGCGGCGTAGGCCCGCGACGGGGTCGCGGCGTCGCGTACCAGTCCCAGCGCCCGCTCCCGGCGCGCGCGGGCCTCCGGGTCGGTGGCCAGCCGGCGCGCCCGGCCCACGTGGCCGCCGCTGACCGACGCCGCCCAGTCCGCGGTTTCGGGACTCAGGCCGTCGCTGTCCACCAGCACCCGGGCGATCGCCTCGGTCGACGGCGTCACCAGCGCCACGTGCCGGCACCGCGACCGCAGCGTGATGGCGATGTCCTCGGGATCCACCGACGGCGCGCACAGCAGGAACACCGTCGACGGCGGCGGCTCCTCGACGACCTTCAGCAGCGCGTTGGCGGCGCCCTCGGTCAACCGGTCGGCGTCTTCGATCACCACGATCTGGCGATGCCCGGTGGCCGGGCGCCGCGACGCGATCTGCACGATCGCGCGCATCTCGTCGACGCCGATGGACAGGCCCTCGGGGATCACCCGGCGCACGTCGGAGTGCGTGCCGGCCATGGTCGTCGTGCACGCGTGGCAGCGCCCGCAGCCCGGGCCCCCGTCTTCGACGGTGGAGGTGCATTGCAGCGCGGCCGCGAAGCACAGCGCGGCCACCGAGCGCCCCGAGCCGGGCGGACCGGTGATCAGCCAGGCATGTGTCATAGTCCCGGCGCCCGCCTCGCTGTGGGCTGGGTCACCGCGGGAGGCTCTGGCGGCGGCGAGCAGCTCGGCCGTCACCGCGTCTTGGCCTACCAGCCGCGCAAACACCCCGGACATCATCGGTAACAGTAGACAGCCAGGCCGACAGATACCGATCGGCTACCGTACCGCGACCATTCCGTGATCTTTGCGGTCGTCGGGGCCCCCCGCGCGACCTGCCGAGATGGTTATTAAGTTTCCGGGACGTCGCCGCCGCCCGATACGGTGGGTTGGTGACTACGGCGGCGGCACTACCGGGGCGGATCAGCGCATTCGTCCGGTGGGTGGTGCGCACCCCGTGGCCGCTGTTCGCGCTGAGCATGTTGCAGGCCGACATCATCGGCGCGCTGTTCGTGCTCGGCTTCCTGCGCTACGGGTTGCCGCCGCAGGATCGCATCGAATTGCAGGACCTGCCGACGCTCAACCTGGCGATCTTCTCGAGCTCGTTGGTCGTCCTGTTCCTCGTCGGCGTGGTGGTCAACCTCAAGCTGCTGATGCCGGTCTTCCGCTGGCAGCGCCGCGACAACATGCTCGCCGAGACCGATCCGGTCGCCACCGAACTCGCCCGCAGCCGCGCGCTGCGCATGCCGTACTACCGCACCCTGAGCACGGTCGCGTACTGGTGCATCGGCGGCGTGGTGTTCATCGTGGCCAGCTGGTCGGTGGCCAAGTTCGCGGCGCCCGTCGTCTCGGTCGCCACCGCGCTGGGCGCCGCGGCCACCGCGATCATCGGCTACCTGCAATCCGAACGGGTGTTGCGGCCGGTCGCGGTCGCCGCCCTGCGCAGCGGGGTCCCGGAGAACGTCAAGGCGCCCGGCGTCATCCTGCGCCAGATCCTGACCTGGATGCTGTCCACGGCGGTGCCGCTGATGGCGATCGTGCTGGCCGTGGTGGCGGACAAGGCCTCGCTGCTGCACGCCGCACCGGAGAGCCTGTTCAACCCCATCCTGTTGCTGGCGCTGACCGCGCTGGGCGTCGGGCTGATCAGCACCCTGCTGGTGGCCATGTCGATCGCCGACCCGCTGCGCCAGCTGCGCTGGGCCTTGAGCGAGGTGCAGCGCGGAAACTACAACGCGCACATGCAGATCTACGACGCCAGCGAGCTCGGCCTGCTGCAGGCGGGCTTCAACGACATGGTGCGCGACCTGTCCGAGCGGCAGCGGCTGCGCGACCTGTTCGGCCGCTACGTCGGGGAGGACGTCGCCCGCCGGGCGCTGGAGCGTGGCACCGAGCTGGGTGGGCAGGAGCGCGACGTCGCGGTGCTGTTCGTGGACCTGGTCGGCTCCACCCAGCTGGCCTCGACCCGCCCGCCCGCCGAGGTGGTCCACCTGCTCAACGAGTTCTTCCGGGTAGTGGTGGAAACCGTTGGCCGCCACGGCGGTTTCGTCAACAAGTTCCAGGGCGACGCCGCGCTGGCCATCTTCGGCGCGCCGATCGAGCACCCCGACTCACCGGGCGGGGCGCTGGCCGCCGCCCGGGAATTGCACGACGAGCTGCTCCCGGTGATCGGTTCGGCGGAGTTCGGCATCGGGGTGTCATCCGGGCGGGCCATCGCCGGCCACATCGGCGCGCAGGCCCGCTTCGAGTACACCGTGATCGGCGACCCGGTCAACGAGGCCGCCCGGCTGACCGAGCTGGCCAAGCTCGAGCCCGGCCACGTGCTCGCGTCGGCGATCGCCGTCAGCGGCGCGCTGGATGCCGAGGCCCTGTGCTGGGATGTCGGCGAGGTGGTCGAGCTGCGCGGCCGCAGGGCGCCCACCCAGCTGGCCCGGCCGGTGAAGCTGGCCGCCCCGGAAGAGGTTGCGCCGCAAGAGGTTTCCAGCGACGCGCGC
The DNA here is from genome assembly GCF_000277125.1 of Mycobacterium intracellulare ATCC 13950. Lineage (NCBI taxonomy): Bacteria > Bacillati > Actinomycetota > Actinomycetes > Mycobacteriales > Mycobacteriaceae > Mycobacterium > Mycobacterium intracellulare. The sequence goes on along the minus strand of NC_016946.1, from coordinate 434,930 downwards.
GGCTAGCTGCGCTTGGCGGTCTTCTTGGCGGCCGACTTCTTGGCCGGGGACTTGCGGGCGGCCTTCTTGGCGGGACGCTTCGCCGGGCCGCGGGCCCGGCGGTCGGCCAGCAGTTCGGCGGCCCGCTCGTCGGTGATCGACAGCACGTCGTCGCCCTTGCGCAGGCTCGCGTTGGTCTCGCCGTCGGTGACGTACGGCCCGAACCGGCCGTCCTTGATCACCATCGGCTTGCCGGTCGCGGGGTCGGCGCCCAGCTCACGCAGCGGCGGCGCGGTGGCGCCCTGGCGGCCGCGGCGTTTGGGCTCGGCGTAGATCTTCAACGCTTCCTCGAGGGTGATGTCGAACATCTGCTCCTCGGTGGCCAGCGAGCGAGAATCGGTGCCGCGCTTCAGGTATGGGCCGTAGCGGCCGTTCTGCGCGGTGATCTCCTCGCCGGATTCGGGGTCGACACCGACCACCCGGGGCAGCGAGAGCAGCCGCAGCGCGTCCTCGAGCGTGACCGTCTGCAAATCCATGGTGCGCAGCAGCGACCCGGTGCGGGGTTTGGGACCGGTGGGCTTCTTTCCCTTCTTCGCGGGTGCGGCGCCGCCCTCGTCGTCGCCAGGTGGCGGCTCCGGCAGGACCTCGGCCACGTACGGGCCGTATCTGCCGTCCTTGGCGACGATTTCGTGGCCCGTCGCCGGGTCCACGCCCAGCACCCGTCCCTCCTGTGGCGTGGCGAACAGCTGCTCGGCCAGCTCGAGGGTCAATTCGTCGGGGGTCAGCGAGTCGTTGAGGTTGGCCCGCTGCGGCGTGCGCTCGCCGTCGTCGCCGGTCACCATGCGCTCCAGGTACGGCCCGTTCTTGCCCACCCGGACGTAGACGGGACGGCCCTGCTCGTCGTCAAAGAGCTTGATGGAGTTGACTTCTCGGGCGTCGATGCCTTCCAGGTTGACGCCGACGAGCTTCTTCAGGCCGCCGGACCGGGCCACCGAATCGGCCACCCCGTGCTCGCCGCCGAAGTAGAAGTTGTTGAGCCAGTCGGTGCGCCGCTCCTGGCCCGAGGCGATCGCGTCGAGCTCGTCCTCCATCGCGGCGGTGAAGTCGTAGTCGACCAGCCGGCCGAAATGCTGCTCCAGCAAACCGGTTACGGCGAACGCGACCCAGGAGGGCACCAGGGCGCTGCCCTTCTTGTGCACGTAGCCACGGTCCTGGATGGTCTTGATGATGGACGAATACGTCGACGGGCGGCCGATGCCCAGTTCCTCGAGCGCCTTGACCAACGACGCCTCGGTATAGCGGGCCGGCGGGTTGGTGGCGTGGCCGTCGGGCGTGAGTTCGATGGCGTCCAGCCGCTGGCCCTGGGTGAGCTGCGGCAGCCGGCTCTCGGCGTCGTCGGCCTCGCCGCCGGCCAACTCGTCCACCGTCTCCACGTAGGCCTTCAGGAAGCCGGGGAACGTGATGGTGCGACCGCTGGCGGAGAACACCACTTGACGCTCGCCGGAGCGGCCCCCGATACGCAGGCTCAGCGTGGTGCCGCGCGCGTCGGCCATCTGCGAGGCCACCGTGCGTTGCCAGATCAGCTCGTAGAGCCGGAATTCGTCGCCGTCGAGTTCGCGTCGCACCGCGTCCGGGGTGGCGAACGTCTCGCCGGCGGGCCGGATCGCCTCGTGCGCCTCCTGGGCGTTCTTCACCTTGCGGGTGTACTGGCGTGGGGACGGCGAGACGTACTCCTCGCCGTAGAGCTGACGCGCCTGGTTGCGGGCGGCGTTGATCGCCGACTGCGACAACGTGGTCGAGTCGGTACGCATATAGGTGATGTAGCCGTTTTCGTAGAGCCGCTGGGCGATGCTCATGGTGCGCTCGGAGGAGAACCGCAGCTTGCGGCCGGCCTCCTGCTGCAGCGTCGACGTCATGAACGGCGCGTACGGCCGGCGCGTGTAGGGCTTCTCCTCGACCGAGGCGACGGACAGCTGGGCGCCGCGCAGCCCGGCGGCCAACTCGGTCGCGCTTGGTTCGTCGAGGATGGTGACCTCGTCGGCCTTGCGCAGCTGTCCCAGCGAGTCGAAGTCGCGTCCGGTGGCGACGCGCAGGCCGTCGACGTTGGTCAGCCGGGCGGAGAAGGTGGGCGGCGACGCCTGCGGGTCGGACACGCTGGCGTCGAGCTGGGCCACGATGTCCCAGTAGGACGCGCTGCGAAACGCCATGCGGTCGCGCTCGCGCTGCACGATGATCCGGGTCGCCACCGACTGGACCCGGCCCGCCGACAGCTTGGGCGCGACCTTCTTCCACAGCACCGGGCTGACCTCGTAGCCGTACAGGCGGTCCAGGATGCGGCGGGTCTCCTGCGCGTCGACGAGATCGATGTCGAGGTCGCGGGGATTTTCGGCGGCCTCCAGGATCGCCGGCTCGGTGATCTCGTGGAACACCATCCGCTTGACCGGGATGTTGGGCTTGAGGGTCTCCAGCAGGTGCCAGGCAATGGCTTCGCCCTCGCGGTCGCCATCCGTGGCGAGATAGAGCTCGTCGACGTCCTTGAGCAGGCCCTTGAGCTCGGTGACGGTGCTCTTCTTCTCCGGGCTGATGATGTAGAGCGGTTCGAAGTCGTGGTCGACGTTCACGCCCAGCCTGGCCCACGGCTCCGACTTGTACTTGGCGGGCACGTCGGCGGCGGCCCGGGGCAGGTCGCGGATGTGGCCGCGCGACGACTCGACGATGTAGCTGGAGCCCAGGTACCCGGCCAGTTTGCGCGCCTTGGTGGGCGACTCGACAATCACGAGTCGCCGGCGGCTTCCGTTGCCGCCGCCGGCGCTGTCCTTCAGTTTCGGGTCAGCCAACTGCCCTTACGCTCCATCCCTGATTGGTCCCCCCTGCGAGACCACCTGCAGGAAGAATGACAGGTCGGCTTCGAAAATTCCGGTGAAATTCAGGTACGCGACCGTTCCTTCGCCCTGCGGCACCTGACAATTTCGCACCCTCGGGCGGGCCTACGCAAACCGACGCTCGACAACGCGGCGCGAAATCGCGCGTCGTCCGGTGGCTAAACCCGCGGCCACCGGGACAGCGCCTCGGCGCCGTCGGGCGGCTCCCCCACGTTCTCTACCAGGCGCGATAGCCTGCGGCGGCCGCTGATGCGCAGCGCCGGCCGGCCGCCGCGGGTGCCGATCAGCGTGGGCGCGATCCCGACGCGCATCAACGCCGACGCCAGCGGCGAGTGCGTGTCGGGCGCGTGGGGGTCCAGCGCCAGCAGGTAGTGCTCACCCTCGGGGTTGCCGGCCACCAGCGTCCACGCCCGCAGCTCGCGCGGGCCGGGCAGCCAGCGCGGCGGCACGGTCTTGACCGCGCCGCGCGTCCATTCGGCCGCCAGCGTGCTCAACGACGGGTCCACCGCCGTCCGCACCAGCGGGGTGTCTTCGTCGGTCCGGCCGATCTCGGCGGCCAGACCGGCCTCGCGGATCATGTCCGCCAGCGCGGCGGCCCGCCAGGGCGCGTCCACGACCACCGAAAGCCGAGCGCCCTGGGCCTCCGCACCGCCGACGGTGACGATCTGCCCGGACGCCGCCAGCACCCCCGAAAGATCGGCGACCGCGGGCGGCACCGACTCCGCGGTAAAGAAGGAAAGCTGGCTCACGCCATCCGACAGTAGGCCCTCTCGCCCATCCGCGTCTTGAGGCAACCGGCGCGGCGGCGCCGTGCCGAAAGAACCGATAGAACCGATAGAAAAAGGAAACCCCCCGGCTGGGCCCGCTGGGCGGGGCTGCACGGGGGGTGTCCGTTAGGTCTGCTCTTCCCTACAGGGAGCGGACTCCGGTGGCCTGGGGGCCCTTCGGGCTGTGGCCGATTTCGAACTCGACCTTCTGGTTCTCTTCGAGGGTGCGGAAGCCCGAACCCTGGATCTCCGTGTAGTGGACAAACACATCCGCGGAGCCGTCTTCGGGGGCAATGAACCCGAAGCCCTTCTCCGCGTTGAACCACTTCACAGTTCCCTGTGGCATCTCTCGATCTTTCCTTTTCTTCTGGGTGCGGGGCATCGCCTTTCGATGCCCCGGGCCTGGTACGACCGCCATACCTCGCTGAGTCGCCGGAACTTCACCCGACCGATTAACCTCGCAGGAACCGCGGCCGCAACGTCGATCCTGCGAAAGTTTGACACGAACACAGAAGCTGCGACCGCAATTAGTCAACCATGTTCATCGCGTCGGCGACAGACTTGTGTGTTTGCCCGATTCGAACAGCGATTCCGAGCGGGGTGAGATGGCGAGCTTCGGCAGTGAGCTGCTTGCCGCCGCGCTCGCCGGAACCGCGACGGACGAACGGCCGCTGCGCCACGTCGCCGAATTGCCACCGCGCAGTGGCCGGCCGCACGATTGGCCGGCGTGGGCCGAGCCCGACGTGGTCAAGGCATTCGCCGACCGCGGGATCGCCGCGCCCTGGTCGCATCAGTTCGCGGCCGCGGATTTGGCCTACGCGGGCCGCCACGTGGTGGTGAGCACCGGCACCGCCTCGGGCAAGTCGCTGGCCTATCAGCTTCCCGTCCTCAACGCGCTGGCGACCGATCCGCGGGCCCGGGTGCTCTACCTGTCGCCGACCAAGGCGCTGGGGCATGACCAGCTGCGGGTCGCGCACGCCCTGACCGCGGCGATTCCGCGGCTGCATGAACCCGGTTTTGCGGTGGCTCCCACCGCCTACGACGGCGACAGTCCCGCCGAGGTGCGCCGCTTCGCGCGGGAGCGCTCCCGCTGGTTGTTCTCCAACCCCGACATGATCCACTTGTCGATCCTGCGCAACCACGCCCGCTGGGCGGTGCTGTTGCGGGGTCTTCGCTTCGTGGTTGTCGACGAATGTCATTACTACCGTGGGGTGTTCGGCTCCAATGTGGCGATGGTGCTGCGCCGCTTGTTGCGGTTGTGCGCCCGCTATTCGAGCGCGCCGACGGTGATCTTCGCCAGCGCGACAACGGATTCCCCGAGTGCGACGGCCACCGAGCTCATCGGGCTGCCGGTGCAGGAGGTCACCAAAGACGGTTCACCCCAGGGGGCGCGGACCGTGGCCCTGTGGGAACCCGCGCTGCGGACCGACCTGGTCGGCGAGAACGGTGCACCGGTGCGCCGCTCGGCGGGCGCGGAGGCGGCGCGCGTCATGGCCGACCTGATCGCCGAGGGAGCGCAGACCCTGACCTTCGTGCGGTCGCGCCGCGCCGCGGAATTGACCGCGCTGGGCGCCCAGGCGCGGCTGGACGACATCGCCCCCGAGCTGTCCCGGACGGTGGCGTCGTATCGGGCCGGGTATCTCGCCGAGGACCGCACCGCGCTGGAGCGCGCCCTGGCCGAGGGCCGGTTGCGCGGGCTGGCCACCACCAATGCGCTGGAGTTGGGCGTCGACATCGCCGGGCTGGACGCGGTGGTGCTCGCCGGTTTTCCGGGCACCGTCGCCTCGTTCTGGCAGCAGGCCGGCCGCTCCGGGCGGCGCGGCCAGGGCGCGCTGGTGGTGTTGATCGCCCGGGACGATCCGCTGGACACGTATCTGGTGCACAATCCGGCCGCGCTGCTGGACAAGCCGGTCGAGCGGGTCGTCATCGACCCGACGAACCCGTACATCCTGGGGCCGCAACTGCTCTGCGCGGCAACCGAACTGCCGCTGGACGAGCCGGAGGTGCGCGAACTCGGCGCCACCGACGTCGCTGACGGCCTGGTCGATGACGGGCTGCTGCGGCGGCGAAGCGGAAAGTACTTTCCGGCGCCCGGCCTGGAACCGCATGCCGCGGTGGACATCCGGGGCTCAACGGGCGGGCAGATCGTCATCATCGAGGCCGACACCGGGCGGCTGTTGGGCAGCACCGACGTCGGCCGGGCACCGGCTTCGGTGCACCCGGGCGCGGTGTACCTGCATCAGGGCGAGAGCTACGTGGTGGACTCGCTGGACACCGAGGAAGGGATCGCCTTCGTCCACGCCGAGGACCCCGGTTATGCGACGTTCGCGCGGGAGATCACCGACATCGTCGTCACCGGCACCGGTGAGCGTCTGGCCTTCGGGCCGGTCACGCTCGGGCTGGTCCCGGTCCGGGTCACCCACCGGGTGGTCGGCTACCTGCGCCGCCTGCTCTCCGGGGAGGTGATCGACTTCATCGAGTTGGACATGCCGGAGCACACCTTGGCCACCACCTCCGTGATGTACACCATCACCGAGGATGCGTTGCTGCGCAAGGGTATTGACGGCACGCGGATTCCCGGGTCATTGCATGCGGCCGAGCATGCCGCCATCGGGCTGCTGCCGTTGGTCGCCAGCTGCGACCGCGGCGACATCGGCGGCTTGTCCACCGCGGTGGGACCGGGTCCCGACGGGCTGCCCAGCGTCTTCGTCTACGACGGGTATCCGGGCGGCGCGGGATTCGCCGAACGGGGCTTCCGCCGGGCCCGCACGTGGCTCGCCGCGACGGCCGCCGCCATCGAGGCGTGCGAATGCCCCCGCGGGTGCCCGTCGTGCGTGCAGTCCCCCAAGTGCGGCAACGGCAACGACCCGCTCGACAAGGCCGGCGCGGTGCAGGTGCTGCGGCTGGTACTCGCGGAGCTGCCCCGGGAGTCACGCTGAGCACAGCGGCGAGGTCGCCCGCCGGTTCACCCGCTCCCACGGATCCGTCCCGTCGCCGTAAACTCAGCCGCATGGCCCACGACTGGTTGCTCGTGGAGACACTCGGGGGTGATCCCACCGTCGTGGCGCAGGGGCGCCAACTGAAGAATCTCGTCCCGATCACCACCTTCCTGCGCCGCAGCCCCTATCTCGCCGCGGTGCGAACGGCGATCGCCGAATCGGTCCAGACCGGACAGGCCCTGACCAGCATCACGCCCAAGCGCGATCGCATCATTCGCACCGAACCCGTGGTGATGTCCGACGGGCTCATCCACGGCGTGCACGTGTGGACCGGGCCGTCGGACATCGACCCACCCGAGCGTCCGATTCCGGGGCCGCTGAAGTGGGACCTGACCATGGGGGTGGCGACCGACACCCGCGAATCGCTGATCAATAGCGGCAAGAATCCCGAAGTCGAAGTCACCTTCGGCAGGGCTTTCGCCGAGGACCTTCCGTCCCGCGAACTCAACCCGAACGAAACCAAGGTGCTCGCCATGGCGGTCAAGGCCAAGCCCGACCAAACGCTATGCAGCACCTGGGATCTCACTGACTGGCGAGGCAAGGCCATCCGGATAGGTTTCGTCGCGCGCACGATCTTGGAGCCGGGGCCCGACGGCCGGGAGCACCTGGTGGCGCGGGCGATCAATTGGCAATCCGAACTCAAGGGCCCGGCGGTGTCGACCGATGATCTGGCCCAACGGATCCTCAGCGGCCTCGCCCAGGCCGGGGTGCACCGCGCGCTGATCGACCTCAACAACTGGACCCTGTTGAAATGGCTCGACGAGCCCTGCACGTTTTATGACTGGCGCAGCAGCGAGACCGGCAAACCGCGGGTCCATCCCGACGATCAGGACGTGATGTCCACCATGACAAGGGAATTCGGCGGGGGCCCCACCAGTCGGGTGTTGCGGTTGCCCGGCCACGACGCGGATTGGGTGCCCGTGCACGTCACCGTCAACCGGGTCGAACTGGAGCCGGATACATACGCGGGGCTGGTCTCCCTGCGATTGCCCACCGACGACGAGCTGGCGGCCGCGGGGCTGCCGCAGACGCCCTAGCCATTTCGCCCGCCGGCGGGCCCCGCCCGCGCGGTGGCACGTGCCGTACCGGCGACGACGACCGGCACCCGCGCCGTGATGACGACATCGAGACCGTCGACCACGCAGCCGATGTCGTCGACCCGCATCGCGCGGGCGACGGCCGCGGCCTGGATGCAGGCCGCGGCGGATCCCGACGTCAGCCGCGCCGCAGCGGCCAGGGCGGCCAGGTCGGCCACCGCCTGTGCGCGGTGACGCGCCACCACCGCCGAGCCCAGGTAGCCGGCGACGCCGGTCGCCCAGAGCAGCACCACGACCATCCAGGCGGCGACCACCGTGGCCGACCCCCGATCGTCATGGCCGCTCGGCCGCGGCGACCGCCTTCGCGCCAATATCCAAGGCGGGCAGGAACTTCGAATGCGCGGCGACGGTGGCGACCAGGAAGTCGCCGTCGCGGTGCAGGTCGACCCGGGCGCCGGCGGGAGCGAGCCGGACCGCGGCGGCCACCGCGGAGCGTTCGTCGCCGCGGGCGGCCAGCCGGGCGGCCTCGCGGGCGGCGTCGATGCAGCGCACCTGCATCGAGACAGCGCTGACACCGGCCAGGCACAGCACCAGCACGACGACGAGCGAGGCGATGCCCAGCGCCGCCTCAACGGTGCTCGCGCCGGCACTGCCGGCTACACCTTGGTGTTGAGCGCACGGCCGATGATGTTGGTCAGCGCCGACACGATGGAATCGCCGGTGACCACCGCGTACAGCACCGCGCCGAACGCCGCCGCCGCGATGGTGCCGATGGCGTACTCGACCGTCGACATGCCCGACTCGTCGGCCGCCAACACGGCCGCGCGCGCGGCGAATTCGCGAAACTTGTTGATCATCAAGGACTTCCTTTCGTTTCACAGCAGACCCGACTGCAGCACGTCACCGGCCAAGCCGGCCACCACCGGGACGATGCCCAGGCAGACGAATGCCGGCAAGAAGCACAGGCCCAGCGGCCCGGCGATGAGCACCCCCGCCCGCTCGGCGGCGGCCGTGGCCGCGTGTGCGGCGTCGTGGCGGGACTGGTCGGCCAACTCGGCGACGCCGTCGGCCAGCGCCGCGCCCGAGGACGCCGAACGCCGGGCCAACCGCAGCAGCGCGTCGATGTGCGTGTCGTCCGGCCGCGCGGAGTGGTCCGACGGAATCGCCCATGCCACAGCGGGATCGGCGCCCAGCGCCAGCAGGTCGGCGGCGCGGCGCAGGACGCGGGCCAGCTGCGGCGGGGCGGATGGCGCAGCGGCCGCCGCGGCGGCCGACACCGCCATCCCGGCCCGCAGGCACACGGCCAGCACGTCGAGACAGGACGCGACCGCCAACGGATCCGGGCCATCCGTTCGCCGGGCCGTCGCGAGCGCCCGGCCGCCACGCGCCGGCATGCCGGCACGCCGTCGCGTCAGCGACGGACCGGGAGCCATCCACAGCGCCGCGGCCAGCAACATTGCCGCTACACCCACTCGCGCGTCTCCCCCTCACGCCACCCGATCGGCGATGCGGTCCGACCACAGCAGCCCGCCGCAGGCCAGCGTTGACCCGATCAGCAAGAGCCACCCGCCCACCTGCCCGCCCAGCAGGAAGGTCAGCGGGCGGGCCCCGACCAGTTGGCCCAGTAGCACGCCCAGCACCGGCAGGGCGGCCAGTATCGTCGCGGTCGCGCGCGCACCCGCCAGGCTCGACGCGACACGCGCCGAGAACCGTTGCCGCTCAGCGATATCGCGCTGGGCCGCCCGCATCAGGGTCGCAACCCCCAACCCGTTGTCACTGGCCAGCCGCCAGCACAGCGCGAGCCGCTCCCACTGCGCGGGCAGTGCCGAGGAGCGCGACGCGGCGGCCAGCCCGGCGGCGACATCGGCTCCCAGCCGGGCCCGCGCCGCCACCGATCGCAGCGACGCCGCGACCGCGCCGGCGGTCTCGTCGGCGGCCACGCCGAACGCGCGCACCGGGTGGGAGCCGGCCCGCAGTTCACCGACGAGCACGTCGAGCGCGGTTTCCAGCGCGTGGCCCTCGCGGGTCGCGCGCCGAATGCGGCGCCGACGGAGGTAACGCACGCTCACGGTCGCGCCCACGACCGCGCCGCACAGAACGGTCGTCGGCGGCAGCAGGGCCACGCCCGCGCAGCCGAGGCCCACGGCCAGCCACGCCACCCCGCGGAGCCCGCGCGAGGGGAGCCGCCACCTCGGTTGCGCCGTCGCGCGCAGCCGTCGCCGCGGCGAGGGCCGGCCGATGACCAGCGCGAGCGCCAACAGCAGCGCGCCGGCCTGCGGGCCGTTCACGCCGGCATCCGGCTTTGCAGGACGCGCCGCAGCTGGGGCGCGTCGTCCGTCATCCCCCGATCCGCGTGCCACACCGTGACCGCCCGGACCTGCCCCTGAACCGGTTGCAGCACGGCGATCTCGCCGAGTCGCCGCCGGCCGGTGCGATCGCGTTCGACATGCAGCAGCACCTGCACGGCCGCAGCGAGTTGGCTGTGCAGCGCCGCACGATCGAGGCCGCCGAGCGCGCCCAGCGCCTCCAGGCGAGCGGGAACCTCGCCGGGGCTGTTGGCGTGCACGGTGCCCGCGCCGCCGTCGTGCCCGGTGTTCAGCGCGGCCAGCAGGTCCACCACTTCGGCGCCCCTGACCTCGCCGACCACGATGCGGTCGGGCCGCATCCGGAGCGCCTGCCGGACCAGTTGGCGCACCGGGACTTCGCCGACGCCCTCGACGTTGGCGCACCGCGCGACGAGCTTCACCAGATGCGGGTGCCGCGGCGCCAATTCGGCGGCGTCCTCGACGCAGACGATCCGTTCGGCCGGCGGCACGGCGCCCAACATCGCGGCCAGCAAAGTCGTCTTGCCCGCGCCGGTTCCGCCGCTCACCAGAAACGCCAGCCGGGCGCCGATGATGTCGGCGACCAGCGCGGCGGCCACGGGGTCGATCGCGCCCGCGGCGGTCAGGGCCGCCAAGTCCTGGCTGGCCGGCCGCAGCACCCGCAGCGACAAACAGGTGCCCGCGGCGGCCACCGGCGGCAGCACCGCGTGTAGCCGCACCGCGAATCCCCCGGCCCCGATGCCGGACAGCTCGCCGTCGACCCAGGGCTGCGCGTCGTCCAGCCGCCGGCCGGCGGCCAGCGCCAGCCGCTGCGCCAAGCGCCGCACCGCGGGCTCGTCGGGGAAGCGAATCCCGGTGCGCCGCAAACCGTTGCCGTCGTCGACCCATACCGCGTCCGGTGCCGTCACCAAGACGTCGGTCGTGCCGTCCGCGCAGAGCAGCGGTTCGAGAATGCCCGCGCCGGTGAGTTCGGTCTGCAGCACGCGGAGATTGGCCAGCACCTCGGTGTCGCCGAGCATCCCGCCGGACTCGGCCCGGATCGCGGCGGCCACCACCGACGGACCCAGCGGGCCGGCTTCGCCGGCCAGCCGCTCGCGGACGCGTTCGATCAGCGAACCGCTCACGCCGCCCGCCCGTTCCGCGCCGCCCGCGCGGGCGGCAGCACCCCGAGCACCTCGCGGGCCGCCACCGCCAGCGCGGACCGACGCCGATACCGCAGGCCGCCGCGTTCGACCTGCTCGCCGAGTTGCGGCTGCGCCTTGATCGCCGCCAGCAGCGGCAGGCCCGCGATCTCGGCGATCTCGACCGCGCGCAGTCCGCCCGGCGACGGGCCCCGCACCACCAGGCCGACGTTGGGATTGCTGGCGGCCAGGACCGGCGCCATCGCGGTGGTCGCCGCGCACGCACGCACGTCACAGCGGCTGACGACCACGACCAGATCGGCGGCGCTCAGGGCGGCCTGGGTCGCGTCGGTGAAGCGGCGGGGCAGGTCGCAGATCACGGTGACCGCCCCGCGACGGCCGGCCTCGACGATGGCGTGCACCGGCCCGGCGTCCACCTCGTACCCGCGCCGCGTTCCGGACAGCACGCTGATGCCGCGGTGTCGCGGCAACGCATCGCGCACCGCCGGCCAGGTGAGCCGCCCACCCCGCAGCGCCAGGTCCGGCCAGCGCAAGCCCGGCGCGTTTTCGCCACCGAGCAACAATTCGATGCCGCCACCCCACGGGTCGAGGTCCACCAGCAGCGCATCGGCGGCGGCCTGAGCAAGGGCGACCGCGAGCGACGAGGCGCCGGCCCCGCCGCAGCCTCCGATGACGGCCACGGCGTGGCCGCGCGACCCGTCGTCGCGCGACGACTCGGCGGCTTCGGCGAACGCACCAACCAGGGCGGCCGCTTGCCCGGGCAGTCGCAGCACGTGCTCGGCGCCGACGCCCACGGCGGCCGCCCACGTCGTCGACTCGGGCTCGCCCACCGTCAGCACGGTCACGTGATCGCGGCGTGGCAGCGCCCAGCGCTCGCACCGCGCGGCCGCCCGCGCGTCCAGCACGACGGCCGCCGCCGCCGTCCAGGTCTTGCGACTCACCGGCGCCGCGTCGCCGGCATGCACCAACCGCACCCCGGCCGCGGCCGCCACCCGCTCCACCTCGGAGCGCAGTTCGGGCTCCGCCAGCATCGCCAACACACCCGCGTGATGGGCGCCTTGTGCTCCGGAAGTGCCAGTCATCCGCCCACTGTGCAGCGCCCCAACCTGGCACACCAGTCCCAAACGCGGATTTGGGGATAGAGACGCGAGTGTGCACAAACCACGTGCGGCGGTGGTGCGCCAGCGACGACGGACGGATTCCCCGCAACGCGTCGAGGGCCGGCCCACGCGCCCGAAATCGGGGGGAAACCGCCCAAAAAGACCCGAGAAAAGGGACGACCCCCGCCAGGGGGGGAGGAGGCGAGGGTCGTCGTGCATCAGCCCCGGGGGGTCGGGCTGATACACCCTCGGCTCAGGCCGAGTAATGCTTACTATACACATGACAGTCCGCAATAACGCAATAGATCATTTACTGAAAAATGACCTTGAGCCGCGTAAACACGGCGTCACCCGACCCTCGCACGGCCCTGAGCGGCCATTTCCGGTGCGGGATCGCGGCCCGACGTCACCGCCGACCTATGCTGGGTCCGTGACCGTCTTCGACCCGGCTGCGGAGCAGTCAGCCGCGGGGCAATCAGCGGCAGGCACCACTACCCACGCCCGCACGGCGGCCTTCTTCGATCTGGACAAGACGATCATTGCCAAGTCCAGCACGCTGGCTTTCAGCAAACCGTTTTTCGCCCAGGGCCTGCTCAATCGCCGCGCCGTGCTCAAGTCCAGCTACGCCCAGTTCATCTACCTGCTCTCCGGTGCCGATCATGACCAGATGGATCGGATGCGGGCGCACATGACCAACATGTGCACCGGCTGGGACGTGGAACAGGTCAAGTCGATCGTCAACGAGACGCTGCACGACATCGTGACCCCGTTGGTGTTCGCCGAGGCCGCCGATCTGATCGCCGCCCACAAATTATGCGGGCGCGACGTCGTGGTCGTGTCGGCCTCCGGCGAGGAGATCGTCGCGCCGATCGCCCGCGCCCTGGGCGCCACGCACGCGATGGCGACCCGCATGGTCGTCGAGGACGGCCGGTACACCGGCGAGATCGCGTTCTACTGCTACGGCGAGGGCAAGGTCCAAGCGATCCGCGAGCTGGCCGCTCGCGAGGGCTATCCGTTGGAACACTGCTACGCCTACTCCGACTCGATCACAGACCTGCCGATGCTCGAGTCGGTCGGCCACCCCAGCGTCGTCAATCCCGACCGCGGGTTGCGCAGGGAAGCCCTCGAGCGCGGTTGGCCGGTCATGTCGTTCTCCCGCCCGGTGTCCTTGCGCGACCGCATCCCGGCCCCGTCGGGCGCGGCGATCGCCACCACCGCCGCGGTGGGCATCAGCGCGCTGGCCGCCGGCGCGGTCACCTATTCGCTGCTGCGCCGCTACGCGTTCTGAGCCGGCGGCGGCAGCAAACGCGTTACACGCGCAATACAAAACGTATTCGGCGCCATTTCGCGAATTGGCTCTTGCTGTGCTAGGGGTCTAGTAGTACAAAGGAACCACGGAAGCCCGGTGAGGCCTAGGTCGATCCGGAAGAGAAGGTTCGATCTCCCGACCCGGGCGCCCAGCACGGTGCCCGGCACCCACGCGGAGTCATAGCCGCGAAAATGGCAGAAGTGTTGCGGGCCTGCGTAATTGCGAAGAGCGGAAGCGTCGACGGCCCTTTGGGTGGGGCTGCAGCCAGAAGCGTCGCGAGATCGCCGAGGCCAACCCACGCAGCCCAGAAATGCACGCTTGGTAACCGAGTCCCGTGCTAGCGGGCGGCGGACCGATCATTCGGAACGTCGCCCGCTCTACACGTTTTCGGGCCCGATTTCCCCGCGTTCGGGCTACTGCGCCAGCTACCGATTCGACATCGAGTCGGCGATCGCCAGAGCCTCTTTCGCCCCGGCTTGCATCGCCCGGCAACACAGCACCAGCCACGCGCCCACGCCCTCGCGCGTGCCCTCGGCGAAACCCTGTGCCGCGTCGCGATACGCCGCGGGTTGGCGCATCCAGCTGACCTCGGGCACGCCCAACCCGTGCGGGTCCAGCCCGCTGGCGATGGTCACCAACCTCGACACCGCGCGCGCGACCACGCCGTCGGAACTGCCGAATGGCTTCAGCGTCAACAACTCACCGTGCGCGACCGCGGCGATCACCGGGGCCGGCGCCTGGGTGCGGCCGTTCACCAGCTCCGCCAACAACTCCAGCCGCGGACTTACGCCGGCATCGGCGCGCGGGCGACCCAGATGCTCGGCGTCGACCTGGTCGGCCGCGGCCAGCATGTGCAGGCGGGCAAGCGCCTGCAGGGGTGCTCGCCGCCAGATGCCGACGACGGGGCCTTCGCCGCCCTCGAGCGCCTGCGCCACCCGAAGCGCGCCCGCGAACACCGGATCGCTGACCTTGCCGGCGTCGGCGAGGTCCTCGAGCCGGATGGGACCACCGTCGAGGACGGACGACGCGCGCGCCGCCCGCAGCGCGGCCTCGGCGGCGGTCACGGGCCAGCCGCGCAAGTTGGCCCGGTGGCGATGGGCGCGCCCCAGCGCCTCGCGGGCGCGGTCGCTTGCCTCGGCGACGCCGGGCAGTTCCATCAGGGGCGCCAGAGGATCAGCCGTCACAGCTTGACAACCTATCTCCGCCGGATTCACCGCGCGTGCGGGATGGCATCCAACAGCTGCCGCGTGTACTCGTGACCCGGGCGAGTGAACAGTTCCTCGGTGGGCGCCTGCTCCACCACGCGGCCCGCGCGCATGACCAAGACGTCGTCCGCGATCTGCCGGATCACCGCGAGGTCATGGCTGATGAACAGGTAGGCCAGGCCCAGTTCGGTCTGCAGGTCGGCCAGCAGATCGAGGATCTGCGCCTGGACCAGGACGTCGAGCGCTGAGACCGCCTCGTCGCAGACCAGCACCGCGGGACGCAACGCCAGCGCTCGAGCGATTGCCACGCGCTGGCGTTGACCGCCGGACAGTTCGCGGGGCAGGCGGTCCAACACCGACGACGGCAGCGCCACCTGGTCGACCAGGCGGTGCACCGCTTGTGCGCGCTGCCTGCGGTCGCCGACCCGATGAATCCGCAACGGCTCCTCGATGGCGCGAAACACCGAATACATGGGATCCAGGCTGCTGTAAGGGTTTTGAAACACCGGCTGCACTCGCCGGCGGAAAGCCAGCTGCGCGTCCCGGGGCATCGCGTCGTCAATCCGGGTGCCGTCGAACGCCACCGTGCCCGCCGTGGGCGGCAGGAGGCCGAGCACCATCCGCGCCAGGGTGGACTTACCCGACCCCGACTCCCCGGCGATCGCCAGTGTGCTTCCCCGGCGCAGCCGAAACGACAGCGCGTCGACCGCGCGAAATTCGCTGCGCCGCCACGGAACACCGCGGGGCTCGCGGTAGATCTTGGTCAACCCGGAGGCGACGAGGATGTCGTCGGCCGCCTCGTCCGGACGCACCGCTGCGGGACGCGACCGCGCGCCACCCCGGACCGTCAGCGCCGGCGCGGCGGCGACCAGCCTCCGCGTGTATTCGTGTTGCGGGCTCCGCAAGATCGCCTGTGCCGCACCGGATTCCACGACGGTCCCCCGGTGGACGACGACGACGGACTCGGCGCGCTCGCCGGCCAGCGCCAGATCGTGCGTGATGAGCAGTAGCGCGGTGCCCAGTTCGGCGGTGAGCCGCTGCAAGTGATCGAGCACCTGCCGCTGCACCGTGACATCCAGCGCGGAGGTCGGCTCGTCGGCGATCAACAACCGCGGCCGGCCCGCCAACCCGATCGCGATCAGCGCACGCTGGCACATGCCGCCGGACAGCTGATGCGGGTAGCGCCCGGCTTGTTTCGCCGGGTCCGGCATCCCCGCCGCGGCGAGCAGCTCCACCGCGCGCTGCCGGGTGCGCGAGTCGGAGGTGTTGGCCCGCAACGCTTCCCGGATCTGAAAGCCGACCTTCCACACCGGGTTCAAGTTGGTCATCGGGTCCTGCGGAATGTAGCCGATCTGCCGGCCCCGGATCGCACGCATCGCTCGGCGGTCGGCAGCCGAGATGTCGACGCCGTCGAACACGATGCGCCCGCCGGTTATTCGCCCGCCGGGGGGAAGGAGTCCGAGGATCGCGGCGGCGGTGGTGGATTTCCCCGATCCCGATTCGCCCACGACGGCGACGGTCTGCCCCGGCAACACCGACAGGTCCAGGCCGCGCACCGCGGCCTGGCCGCCGAAACTGACGTCCAGGCCGTCCACCGACAACAGTGGCGAGGCGTCCGCGCTCATGCCCGCCACGCCCTCGACGCCGGATCCAGCGCATCGCGAAGCGCGTCGCCCATCATCATGAAGGCCAGCACGGTCATGGCCAGGGCGCCGGCGGGATAGAACAGGATGGGTGAGCCCGCCCGCAGCCGCGTCTGGGCGAGATTGATGTCGCCGCCCCACGACACCACCGACGTCGGCAATCCCACACCGAGGTACGACAACGTGGCCTCGGTGACGATGAAGAGGCCGAGGGCGATGGTGGCCACCGCGATGACCGGTCCCAAGGCGTTGGGCAGCGCGTGCCGCAGGAGGATCTGAAACCTGCTCATCCCCAACGCTTTAGCGGCGAGCACGTAGTCGCTGGCGCGCACCGCGAGCACCGCACCACGCGCGATCCTGGCCACCTGCGGCCACCCGAACAACGCGAGGATCGCGATGACCGTCCAGACGGTGCGATGGTGCAGGACCTGCATGAGGACGATGGCGGCCAGCAGCAACGGCAGCCCGAAGAACACGTCGGTGACGCGGGAGACCACCGCGTCGATCCAGCCGCCGTAGAAGCCGGCCAGCGCACCCAGCGCACCGCCCACGACGAACACGATCGCGGCGGCCCCCAGGCCCACCGTGACCGAGGCGCGCGCGCCGTACACCGTGCGGGCGTACACGTCGTGGCCCTGCAAGTCGGTGCCGAACCAGTGCGCGCGCGACGCGGGCAGCAGGCTCTGGCCGGGGTCGGCGTAGGTCGGGTCGACGGTGGTGAACAGCGCCGGAAACATCGCGACGGCGACGATGAACGCGATCAGCAGGGCCGCACCGATGAACTTCGGGCGCCGGTGCAGCCGCCGCCAGGTGTCGCGCCAGAATCCGCCCCGTGCGGGGATCCGCTCAGCCATAACGGATCCGGGGATCCAGCGCGGCGTACAGCAGGTCGACCATCAGATTGGTGAGCAGGTAGATCAGCACCAGGACGGTCACGATCGAGACCACGGTGGGAGCCTCTTGCCGGGTGACGGCTTGATAGAGCACACCGCCGATCCCGTGAATGTTGAAGATGCCTTCGGTCACGATGGCCCCGCCCATCAGCGCACCCAGGTCCGCTCCCAGAAACGTCACCACCGGGATGAGCGAGTTGCGCAGGATGTGCACCGTCACGACGCGGGGTCGCGACAATCCCTTGGCGGTGGCGGTGCGCACGTAGTCGGCGTGCGCGTTGGCGGCCACCGCCGACCGGGTCAGCCGCACCACGTAGGCGAAAGACACCGAGCCGAGCACGATTCCGGGTAACAGGAGGCGGGTGAAGGTGGCTCTTTGCCCCACGGTCACCGGGGCGATGCCCAGCCGGACCCCGAACACGAACTGCGCCAGGAATCCCAGCACGAAGATGGGGATCGCGATGATGACCAGGCCGGTGATCAACACCGTGGAATCGAAGAGGCCACCCGCGCGCAGGCCCGCGATCAGCCCGAATCCGATGCCCAGCACCGCCTCGACCGCGAGCGCGATCAACGACAACCGCAGGGTGACCGGAAACGCATGTGCGAGAACGTCGCTGACAGGTAGCCCGGAATAGGCGCGGCCCAGGTCGCCATGCAGAACGCCGCCGAGGTAGCGCAGATACTGCACGATGAACGGGTCGTCGAGGTGATAGCGGGCCCGCAGTTGCGCGGCGACCGCCGGCGTCAGCGGGCGATCGCCGGCGATCGCGGCCAACGGGTCGCCGGGCAGCAGGAAGACCATGCCGTAGATCAGCAACGTGGCGCCCAGGAACACGGGCACCATGACGGCGATCCGGCGCGCGATATACCAACCCATCTCAAGCCTTCACGATGTTCTCGTAGTCGGGCAGCCCGTTCCAGGTGACCGTGACGTTGCTGACCTCAGCCGACCATCCGAGGACACTGATGTAGTTCCACAGCGGAACAACGGGCATGTCGTGGAACAGGATTCGCTGGGCGTCGTTGGCCAGCCTGGTGGCCTGCGCAATGTCGGCCGCGGCTTCGGCGGTCGCCAGCGCGGCGTCGAACTCCCGGCTGGAGTAGCCGACGTCGTTGGATCCCGCGCCGGTGGCGAAAAGGGGCGCGAGGAATTCGATCATCGACGGGTAGTCCCCCTGCCATCCGGCGCGGAAGGCGGTGGCGATGCTGCGGTTGGTGATCTGGGTGCGAAAGCCCGCGAAGGTGGGCTGCGGCGCTCCGGCCGCGTCGATGCCCAGCACGTTCTTGATGCTGTTGGCCACCGCGTCCACCCAGTCCTGGTGTCCCGCATCGGCGTTGTAGGCGATCGCGTAGCGTCCGCTCCACGCCGAGATCGCATCGGCTTGCGCCCAGAGCTGCCGCGCTCGCCCGGGATTGAAGTCCAACGCGTCGTTACCGGCGATGTTCGGGTCGAAACCCGGGAGCGATCGGGCGGTGAAATCGCGTGCGGGACTGCGGGTGTCGACGAAGATCTGCCGCGAGATCTGCGCCCGGTTGATGGCGGCCGATAGCGCCAGACGGCGTAGCCGTCCTTCCTCACCGCCGAAGTGCGGCAGCCGGAACGGGGTGTCCAGGCTCAGGTTTATCGCGGCCGGACCGCTGGTGACCTTGTCGCCGAGGTCGCGCTTGTAGACCGGAAGGGCGCTGGGCGGGATGGTGTCCAGCACGTCGAGGTTGCCCGACAGCAGGTCGGCGTAGGCGGTGTCCAGGTTGGCGTAGAACTCGAACCTCAAGCCCTTGTTGTGTGGTCGGCGGTTGCCGCGATATCCGGGGTTGGGCCGCAAGTCGATTCGGACGTTGTGCTCCCACGCCGGCCCGTCGGGGCCCTCGGCGAGCTGGTACGGCCCGTTGCCGATCGGGTGCTGCCCGAACGCGCTCATGTCCCGAAAGGCGGCTCGCGGCAGCGGATAGAAGGCGCTGTGTCCCAACCGCATCCTGAAGTCGATGGTCGGCGCCTTGAGCCGGACGGTGAACTCCAGGTCGTTGATCACCCGCAGCCCGGACATCGTGGTGGCGGTCGGCGTGCCGTCGCCGGTGAGGCCGGCGACCGCGTCGAATCCGTCGATCGGGCTGAAGAAGCTTTGCTGCAGTTGGCCATTGGTGCTCAGCGCCCCATAGTTCCAGGCGTCGACGAACGAATGGGCCGTCACCGGCGATCCGTCGGTGAACGTCCAGCCGGGTTTGAGGACGACGCGGTAGTTGACGTTGTCGGTGGTGTCGATCGACTGGGCGACCTCGGGCGACGGATGGCCGGTGGCATCGTAGGACATCAGCCCGGCGAAGAGCCGGTCGAGGATTCGCCCGCCTTGGCTGTCATTGGTGCCGGTGGGGATCAGTGGGTTGGGCGGTTCGCCGCCGTTGACCACCACCAGATCCGGGCTCAGCACACCGCCGCCGCATCCGGCCAGCGAAGCAACCACGAGCATCGCGGCGACGACCGGGGCCAGCAAGGCCGGCGGGGTCCGCATCGCACGCATGACACCCGACCCTAGGGCCTGAAGTCGTGCGGGCGGTGAAGTGCCGTGGCCGCGTCTACGACCTAGAATCCTCGGGTGGTCGTCGCGTACCTGGCCCTCGACGAATCCCCCGCCGTGCTGGTCGGCCGGCTGATGTTCTTGCTCGGGCTTCCGGCGACGGGGTTGACGCTTCTCATCATCGGACTTGGGCGGCGCTCCCGCGCCCGTCGGCAGACCCCGCCGCTCCCGCCGCCCTATCACCCCGGCTATCCCTATCCGCCGCCCCCGCCCGGATATCCGGGCCCGTACCCGACCCCGCCGCCGTATCCGGGCTACCCGCCACGGCCGGCGGCGGGGAAGTCGGGCACCGCGCTGATCGCCGTCGGCGCCGTCCTGCTGGCGCTGAGCGGCCTGGCCATTCTGGGGAAAATCGCCCGGTTCGCGTCGCACGACGACCGGCGGGGATCGCACACCATCGGCCAGGCATCAACGTCGGGCTCGGCCGCG
The DNA here is from genome assembly GCF_000277125.1 of Mycobacterium intracellulare ATCC 13950. NCBI lineage: Bacteria > Bacillati > Actinomycetota > Actinomycetes > Mycobacteriales > Mycobacteriaceae > Mycobacterium > Mycobacterium intracellulare. The sequence goes on along the minus strand of NC_016946.1, from coordinate 414,645 downwards.
GTGCCCAAGGTCGGCCAGTGCTTCTCGGAGTTCGAGGTGCGCATGGGTTCGTTGAAGTCACCGTCTGACTGCGCCAACCCCGTTGCGACGTTCGAGCTCGCCGCCGACGAGGGACCGACGGCGACCTGCCCGGACGGCAAGCGCGATGGCTCCGTCTATTCACGCCTCACCAACAACGCCCACACGTTGTGTTTCATCGCCAACCTCATCGAAGGGCACTGTTACCTGCAGACGGATCCCACCACGACGGCCACCTGGACGCCGGCCGACTGTGACAACCCGCGCTTAGCCACGTTCAAGGTTTTCAAGCGCATCGACGGCAGCGTGGACGAAACCCAGTGCCCTGCAGGGACTGAGGCGAATTCCTACCCCAGCCCCGCGCGGGTCTACTGCCTGGCCAGGGCCGGCTGAGTCGCTCAGACCGCGGTGACGGGATGCACCTGCAACTCGCAGGCCTCGATGGTGGCCGACACCGTCACGACGTTGGTGGTGCCGGGCGGATTGACGAGCAGGTCCGTGTAGGTGGGGCACGGCTTTCCCTCGCCGTTGACGGCGATGCCCTCGACGATCGCCTGGCCCTGGGTCGAGATGGACAGGATGACGGCGGGCGCGACGTTGACGCCGGCCGGCAGGCCGCCCAGATATCCGCGCGGGGTGGGCCGGGCGTGCACCAATGGACCGCCGGCGCCGGAGTCGACCCCGGCGTATCCGGCGATGGTGCAGGGCTCCGCGCCGCCGGCGAGGGTGAAGATCAGGGTCACCGCGCGGTGCCCCACCGCACCCTCCGTCGGGGAGGCGGATACGGCGATCTGGTCCGACCAGCACGGTGTCGGCGCGTCGACGGTGTCGGCCGGCATGGCCGATGCGGGCCACCCCAGCACTGTGGCGGCGGCGTAAGTCGTTGCGGCCGCGGCAAAGCTGGGGGCTAGTCGGCGGATGCTCCGCCCATGACCCGGCACACGGTGATTATCCGCCCCGAGGGCACCCTTTGACCCCGGATTCGGCCGCGCAATTCCCGCTCGCACAGCTACGCCGCAGACGGCCGGGCCGCACACCGCTAGCCCCGATTGCCCGGCTCCTCACTCGCGCCATGCGGCGCTCGCCGACGCCGGGCTAGGCCCGATTGCCCGGCTCCTCACTCGCGCCATGCGGCGCTCGCCGTCGCCGGGCTAGGCCCGATTGCCCGGCTCCTCACTCGCGCCATGCGGCGCTCGCCGTCGCCGGGCTAGGCTCGCCACCGAACGGCGCAGCCTCGACACAGGAGAGAAGCCAGTGACCGCCACCAACTCTGCGGGCCCCTCGTCGTATCCCCCGTCGGCGCGATTCGCCGAACAAGCCAATGCGGGCGAGGAGCTGTACCGCGACGCCGAGCGGGACCGGCTGGCCTTTTGGGCCGAGCAGGCCAACCGGTTGTCCTGGGCGACGCCGTTCACCGAAGTGCTGGACTGGTCCGACGCGCCGTTCGCCAAATGGTTCGGCGACGGCAAGCTCAACGTCGCATACAACTGCGTGGACCGCCACGTGGAGGCCGGCCACGGGGATCGGGTCGCAATCCATTGGGAGGGCGAGCCCGTCGGTGACCACCGCAGCCTGACCTACTCGCAGCTGCAAACCGAGGTCTGCAAGGCCGCCAACGCGCTGACCGATCTCGGCCTGGTGGCCGGTGACCGCGTCGCCATCTACCTGCCGCTGATCCCGGAGGCCGTGATCGCGATGCTGGCCTGCGCGCGCCTCGGCATCATGCACAGCGTCGTGTTCGCCGGCTTCACCGCCAAAGCGCTGCAGGCCCGCATCGCCGACGCCGACGCCAAGCTGCTGATCACCAGCGACGGGCAGTTCCGCCGCGGCAAGCCCGCGCCCCTCAAGGACGCCGCCGACGAGGCGGTCTCGGACCCGGACAGCCCCATCGAGCACGTTGTTGTGGTGCGGCGCACCGGAATTGACGTGTCCTGGAACGACGACCGCGATCTGTGGTGGCACGACGTCGTCGACGCAGCCTCCCCCGAACACACCCCGCAGCCGTTCGACGCCGAACAACCGTTGTTCCTGCTGTACACCTCGGGAACCACCGGCAAGCCCAAGGGCATCGTGCACACCAGCGGCGGCTACCTGACCCATGCCGCCTACACGCACTACTACGTCTTCGACATCAAGGCCGACAGCGACGTGTTCTGGTGCACCGCCGACATCGGCTGGGTCACCGGACACACCTACGGTGTCTACGGCCCGCTGGCCAACGGCGTCACCGAGGTTCTCTACGAAGGCACACCCGACAGCCCGTCGCAGCACCGGCATTTCGAGATCATCGAAAAGTACGGCGTGACAATCTATTACACCGCGCCCACGCTGATCCGCACGTTCATGAAGTGGGGCCGTGAGGTTCCCGACGCGCACGACCTGACCAGCTTGCGGCTGCTGGGGTCGGTCGGCGAGCCGATCAACCCCGAAGCATGGCGCTGGTACCGCAAGGTGATCGGCGCCGACAGCCTTCCGATCGTCGACACCTGGTGGCAGACCGAGACCGGCGCCACGATGATCTCCCCGTTGCCCGGAATCGCTGCGGCCAAACCGGGTTCGGCGATGCGGCCGCTGCCGGGTGTCTCGGCGAAGATCGTCGACGACCACGGCGAGGAGCTGCCCCCACCGAGCGAGGACAAGGGCGAGCACGTCACCGGCTACCTGGTGCTGGACCAGCCGTGGCCGTCGATGCTGCGCGGCATTTGGGGAGATCCGCAACGTTATGTCGAGACCTACTGGTCCCGATTCGCCGAGCAAGGCTGGTATTTCGCCGGTGACAGCGCCTATTACGACACCGACGGCGACATCTGGGTGGTCGGCCGCATCGACGACGTGATGAACGTGTCGGGGCATCGGCTCTCCGCGGCCGAGGTGGAGTCGGCGCTGGTCGGCCACGCCGCGGTGGCCGAGGCGGCGGTGGTCGGCGCGACCGACGAGACGACCGGCCAGGCCATCTGCGCGTTCGTCGTCTTGTGCGCGGATTTCGAAGTGCATGACGGGATCGTCGACGACCTGCGCGTCGAGGTGGCCCGGGAGATCTCCCCCATCGCACGCCCGCGCGAGGTGCACGTGGTGCCCGAGCTACCCAAGACCCGCAGCGGCAAGATCATGCGCAGGCTGTTGCGGGACATCGCCGAAAACCGCGAATTGGGCGACACGTCAACGCTGCTCGATCCCGGCGTGTTCGACGCGATCAGGGCGGCGAAATAGCCGGTGACGATCAGGCCGGCAGCGGGCTGAACCCCGCACCGGGGCGGTGCTTGGCGTTGATGTCGCCCAGGATCGCGTTGAAGGACTGGACCACCGCCGGGGTGTGCAACGGGATGTACTTGACGATGCACGTCGGCAGGTTGTCGCTGAACGCGCCGTGGATCATCCCGACCAGTTCGTTGTTGACGGTCACCGGCGCGCCGGAATCGCCGGGCTGGCCGCAGACCTGCATCACGATGGTGCCCGGCGTCTGGCCCGCCCCCCAGGTGACGCCGCACGAATTGCCGGTGGTGCGGCCCTGTTTGCAGGCGATCTCACCGAAGGCCGGGTCCGGACCGATGCCGCTGATCAAAAAGCCGTTGAAGTTCGCCACCGGGGTCACCTTGGCCGGATCGAACTTGATCACCGCGTAGTCGAGGTTGTCGTTGCCGGCGACCATGGTGCCCAAGACGCCCGCGTTTTCCGCGCCCTCGGCGGCGACCTGAGCGCCCGGACCCCCGCAGTGCGCGGAGGTGAAACCGATGAGCTCACCCGCGGCGTCCCCGCCGATGGTGGTCAGCGTGCACATGGTGTCGCCGTTGACAACGATGCCCGCGCCGCCCCCCAGCGGGATCCTGACATCAGCGGCGGCGGCGTGGGCATGCGAACCGAGCACGGCCACCAGCAGGGAAACCATCGCCACCAAGAAGCACCGGTGCGCCCTCCGCACAGCCTCACTCCCATCGGTCGGCCGGACATCGCGACCGGCGTGGACGAGTGTAATCGGCCGGGCAGCCAGGTTCGCTCCTGCCGCGCGTCTGTGCGGACCGCGTTCTGGCCGAACCCAACTGGCCACCGGGCGGTCACGGGGTTCGGCTGGCCTCGTCTGCCTTCTCCTGTCCAGGCGCCACATGGCAACATAAACCGCGACGACAGCGAGCCTGGCGACGACGAAAGAGGACGGTCTGTGAGCAAAGCCGATGGCAAGAACGGCGTGCCCAGCACGCTGACCACGATCCCGTTGACCGACCCGCACGCCAAGCCCGCCGAGTCGTCGATCGGCGACCTGATCAAGGACGCGACGACCCAGGTCTCCACGCTGGTGCGCGCCGAAGTCGAACTGGCCCGCGCCGAAATTACCCGCGACGTCAAAAAGGGCCTCACCGGTAGCGTCTTCTTCATCGCCTCGCTGGTGGTGCTGTTTTACTCCACCTTCTTTTTCTTCTTCTTCGTCGCCGAGCTGCTCGACACCTGGCTGTGGCGCTGGGTGGCGTACCTGATCGTCTTCGGGATCATGGTGGTGGTCGGCGCCGTGCTGGCCCTGCTGGGCTTCCTCAAGGTCCGCCGGATTCGGGGGCCGCGCGAGACGATCGAATCGGTCAAGGAGACCCGCACCGCGCTCACCCCGGGCCATGACAAGCAACTCACCGGGAGCCACGGCAGGCACGCGAAGCGCGACGCCGCCGGCGATCCCTCGGGTGGGTAGATGCCGCCGCCCGATCCGTCGGTAACCCGCATCGACGGGCCGTGGCGCCACCTGGATGTGCACGCCAACGGCATCCGCTTTCACGTCGTCGAGGCTGTCAGCGCCCGCGACGCCGGTGGACTGCCGCCGACGGCGCGGCCGTTGGTGATGCTCTTGCACGGATTCGGCTCGTTCTGGTGGTCCTGGCGTCATCAGCTGCGCGGCCTGGCCGGCGCCCGCGTGGTGGCCGTCGACCTGCGCGGCTACGGCGGCAGCGACAAGCCGCCCCGCGGCTACGACGGGTGGACGCTGGCCGGGGACACGGCCGGGCTCATCCGGGCGCTGGGGCACTCCTCGGCGACGTTGGTCGGCCACGCCGACGGCGGGTTGGCCTGCTGGGCCACCGCGCTGCTGCATTCGCGCCTGGTGTCGGCCATCGCGCTGATCAGCTCGCCGCACCCGGCGGCATTGCGGCGCTCCACGCTGACGCGCCGCGACCAGGGTTATGCGCTGTTGCAGACCCTGCTCCCCTACCAGGTGCCGTTATGGCCCGAGCGCCTGCTGACCCGCGACGACGCGGCCGAAATCGAACGCCTGGTCCGAAGCCGCAGCTGCGCGAAATGGCTTGCATCCGAGGACTTTTCCGAGACCATCGGCCACCTGCGGACGGTGATACAGATCCCGGGCGCCGCGCACTGCGCGCTGGAATACCAGCGCTGGGCGGCGCGCAGCCAGCTGCGCGACGAAGGCAGGCGGTTCATGAAATCGATGTGCCAGCGGCTCAGTGTGCCGCTGTTGCACCTACGCGGTGAGGCGGATCCCTATGTGCTGGCCGACCCGGTCGATCGGACGCGACGTTACGCGCCGCAGGGGCGCTACGTATCCATCGCGGGCGCAGGGCATTTCAGCCACGAAGAGGCCCCCGAGGAAGTCAACAGGCACCTGATGAGGTTCCTCGAACAGGTGCACGGCTCCCGGGCCGGCCTCAACTGACGCAGGACCCGGTGCCCACCGTCTGGGTGTCACCGATTTTGGCGAGCTGACCGGCCACCTCGTCGGCGGTCAGCACAAAGCCGGTGTCTGGGTCGTCGACGGCCGCGCCGAACACCACCCCGAGCACGTGGCCATCGAGGTCGATCAACGGTCCGCCCGAATTGCCTTGCTCCACACCGGCTCTGATCGTGTAGACGTCGCGGGTGACCGGCGCCGGGTCCCGGTAGATGTCGGGGCCGCTCAACTTGATCAGCTCCCGGATCCTGGCCGGGGTCGCGGTGAAGTTGCCCCCGCCCGGATACCCCAGCACGACGACGCTGGCACCCGTCTTCGCCTCGGTCTGCGCGAACGGCAACGGTGGCGGCGGCAGGTTGGGAACCGCCAGGATCGCGACGTCGACCGACGGATCGTAGGACACCACGGTGGCGTCGAGGGGATTGCCGCTGGCGTAGATCTGAACGCTGTTGGAGCCGGCCACAACGTGCGCATTGGTCATCACCCGGTCGGGCGCGATCACGAATCCGCTGCCCTCCAACACCTTCTGGCAGCTGGGGGCCAGGCTGCGCACCTTGACCACGCTCGGAGCGGTGGCCTGCACCACCGGGTTGCGGGCCAGCTCGGGGTCGGGCGAGGCGACCGGAATGACCGGAGTGCGGCTGAACGGCTCCAACACCGCCGGCAACCCGGAGGTGTTCAGCAGCGCGGACAGCCGCTTGGGCACCGTCTTGAGCCACGGCGGCGCTACCTCGTTGACCTGAGCCAACACTCGCGAACCCCGGACCGCTGCGGCCAGCTCGGGCTGGTCCTTCGACTGGGTCAGCGGCGTCGCCAACAGCCACGCGGCCGTCAGCACCACGACGAGCTGCACCCCAACGCCGATCACCGAGTCGAGGGTTCGGATCGAGCGGCTGCGGATCGCGCCCCGGACGGCGCGTCCCAACACCACGCCGGCGACCTCGCCGATGACGACGAGCGCGAGGATCAAGAACAGTGCCGCAAACAATTTGGCGCGCGGCGCGGCGATGTGGCTGACGAGGTGGGGCGCAAGCAACACCCCCGCGATGGCACCGAGCAACACCCCCACGAACGACAGCAGCGACCCCAACGCCCCGGACCGCCAGCCCGAGACCGCCGCGATGAAGGCGACCGCCAGCACGGCGATATCCAACCACTGCGACGGGGTCATCGAATTCATGTTCATCGGCGGGGCTCACCCCGGTCACCGACCAGCGCCATCGCCGCGTCCAACTCCCGCTCGTCGGTGGTGTCCCATGGCTGCGCCCAGCCGGCGACGTCGAGCAGTGCGGAGATCACCTGGCCAGTGAATCCCCAGACCAGCATCTCGTTCAGCAGAAACGCCGGGCCGGCCCACCGGCGGCCGAGGTCGCCGCGGTACACCATCAACCGGTTTTCCGGATTGATGAAGGCGCGCACCGGAACTCGCGCGACGATCGCCGTCTCGGCCTCGTTGACGACGGCCACCGAACCGGGGTCCGGCGAGTACGCCAACACCGGCACGACGTGAAACTGCGAGGGCGCGATGAACATCCGCTCCATGGTGGCCAGGGGATGAAGCCTGCTGACGTCGATTCCGGTTTCCTCATGGGCCTCGCGCAGGGCGGTGGCCACGGGGCCGTCGTCGGTGGGATCGGCGGCGCCGCCGGGGAATGCCGCCTGGCCGGCGTGGTGGCGCAAGGTCGACGCCCGCACGGTGAGCAACAGGTCGGCGTCGTCGGGCGGGCCGCCACCGGGCGGGCCGGATTGCGGGCCGGAGAACAACACCAGGACCGCGGCGTCGCGGGCGGCTCCGCGCAGGGTGGTGACCGCCGATGCGGCCTTGGTGGTGATCATCGCCAGCACGTCGGCCGGCAGGCGGCGCCGGGCCGCGTCGGGGACGTCGTCGACGTGGTCGACCAGCGGACGCAGCCAGGACGGGCAGGCGTCAGGTGTCAGCGGAACGGTCCCGCGCGCGGGGGCGGGGTCCCCATTCCGCAGGGGCGAACCCCCAGCACTCACGGCCCCTCCAGTCGGTTCAATTTTTCCGCTTATCCCCTGTCGGTTCCGATCGCCGCGGCGATCTCGTCGGCAGTGGTGAAAGCGCGCGGCAGCGTCTGCGCAACGCTACCGTCCGGCCGCAGGACCACCGTCGCGGGCATCACATTTACCACCCGCAGGGCGGCCGCGACGCGGCGCCGGCCGTCCTGCAGGGTCGGCAGCCGAACGCCGAGCTCGGCCAGCCGCAGCAACGCGGCGGTCTCGTTCTCGTCTTGATGCACCGTCACCACCGTCACGTCCGAACCGACCCGTCGTTGATACTCGGCCATCGCGGGCAGTTCGGCGGCGCACGGCGCGCACCAATATGCCCACAAGTTGAGGACCACCCGGCGCCCGGCGACCGCGCGCGCGACGTCGACAACCGAACCGTCGGCGGCGCATTCGGCGGTCACGCCGCGCAGCGCCTCGGGACCGGGACCGCTTGCGGCGGCGGGACAGGGCGGCAGGCCGGCGCGTTGCCGCGGACCCGCCAGCGCGGCGGGGGTGTCGGCGTCGCGGTGTTCCCGGTTCGCCGCCGCACGATCGGTCGCCGGCGTCCCCGGCGTGGCGGAGTTGTCGCGCAGCTGGGCCACCAGCGCCGCGATCAGCGCCACCACCACCGCCAGAATCGCGATGGTCCAGCGGGTCGTCCGGCTCAACGTCTCCTGCCCCGGGTGCTTAGAGCCCGGCCAGCGCCAGCAGGTGCTCGGTTTCCGGGCCCTTCACCAGCGGCGCGGCCAGCGGCGCCTCGGTGGGACCCAGCCCGAAGGAGGGGCAATCCTTGGCGATCAGGCAGACGCCGCATGCGGGTTTGCGCGCGTGGCACACCCGGCGGCCGTGGAAGATCACCCGGTGGCTCAGCATCGTCCACTCGCTACGCTCGATGAGCTCGCCGACCGAGTGCTCGATTTTGACCGGGTCCTTGTCCGTGGTCCAGCGCCACCGGTGCACGAGCCGCGCGAAATGGGTGTCGACGGTGATGCCGGGGATCCCGAAGGCGTTGCCCAGGATGACGTTGGCGGTCTTGCGGCCCACGCCGGGCAGGGTGACCAGTTCGGCCATCGTCGGCGGCACCTCGCCGTCGAACCGTTCGACCAGGGCCTGCCCCAGGCCGATCAGCGAGGACGCCTTATTGCGGAAGAACCCGGTCGGGCGGATCAGGTTTTCCAGTTCGGCGCGGTCGGCTTGGGCGTAATCCAGCGCCGACGGATACCGCTTGAACAGCGCCGGCGTCGTCAGATTGACCCGCTTGTCGGTGCTCTGCGCAGACAGGATGGTGGCGACGGTCAGTTCCAGCGGCGTGGTGAAGTCCAGCTCGCAGTGCGCATCCGGAAACGCTTGTGCCAGCGCACGATTCATCCGCCGCGCCCGTCGCACCAGGGCCACTCGGGATTCCTGCGACCAGCGCCCCGCGTCGACGCCATCGGGCTGGGCCGGCGTCGATTTCGAACGCCCGGACGACTTTGCCACTGTCACCTACGACAGAGTACTGATTTCGTGATCTCGCCGAGACCTCGTGTTGATGCAAGGCCATGTTTACTCTTCGTGTGTCATGGTTGCTGGTGGCCGGGGTTCCGGTGCTGCTGATGCTCGCGGCGCTGGGTCTGGGGCGGCTCGAATCCGAGCTCACCCGTGCCCCCCTGGCGGTGGCCGATGTCGACGAATTTCTCGAACGCGCCGGCGGTGTCGACATGCGCACGCTGGCCGCCGAGGGCATGCCCGAGGCGCTCGAATACCTGCATCGACGCGAGGCCCGGCAGCTGCCCGGCCCCGCGTTGACGGGGCGCAACGACGGGCCGCGCCACGCCGCGCCGTCATTCGCCGTCGGCTTCGTCGACCGCGACGAGATGACCCTGCCAACGCGAATCCACGGCCATTCGCACGTCAATCCGCAATTTAGGGCACCTCGACACGCCAATCGTGTGTAGCGTTGGCACGTTAGACACAATGGCGTTCCTCTAGACTCGTCACGCGAGCAAGGGATCAGCCTGCCCGTATACATTAATTTTCTGGGAAAGTTGAAGAGGCAACGTGGACGAGATCCTGGCAAGGGCAGGAATCTTCCAAGGGGTTGAGCCCGGCGCGGTCACGGCGCTGACCAAGCAGCTGCAACCCGTCGACTTCCCCCGCGGACACACAGTCTTCGCTGAGGGGGAACCGGGGGATCGGCTCTACATCATCGTCGCGGGGAAGGTGAAGATCGGTCGCCGCTCGCCCGATGGACGCGAGAACCTGCTGACGATCATGGGCCCGTCGGACATGTTCGGCGAATTGTCGATCTTCGACCCGGGTCCGCGGACTTCCAGCGCCACCACCATCACCGAGGTGCGTGCGGTGTCGATGGACCGCGACGCGCTGCGGGCGTGGATCGCCGATCGCCCCGAGATCGCCGAGCAGTTGTTGCGGGTGCTGGCCCGACGGCTGCGCCGCACCAACAACAACCTGGCCGACCTCATCTTCACCGACGTGCCCGGCCGGGTGGCCAAGCAGCTGCTGCAGCTCGCCCAGCGTTTCGGCACCCAGGAAGGTGGCGCCATGCGGGTCACCCACGACCTGACGCAGGAGGAGATCGCCCAGCTGGTGGGGGCTTCCCGCGAGACGGTGAACAAGGCGCTGGCCGACTTCGCCCACCGCGGCTGGATCCGCCTCGAGGGCAAGAGCGTGCTGATCTCCGACTCCGAGAGGCTCGCGCGCCGAGCGAGGTAAGCGCGCGCGAAGCGCGGGCGCAACCGAGCGAGAATCCCACCCCGAGCGAGGTAAGCGCGCGCGAAGCGCGCGCGCAATCCTGGTCTGCGAGCGCTTCGTGGCTGCAATTTGCGGCGCTCAATTTCGCAATGGCGTTACGCTCGCGAACGCTCGCCGGGCGACTCCGCGCTAGCCGCGCAGGTGGTTCAGCTGCACCTGCACCGACCATTCGGCGGCATCCCACAGCTTCTCGTCGACGTCGACGTAGACGTGCTCGACGATCTGGCGGGCCCCCGCGTCCTCGCCGAGCTCGCGCAGCGCGGATCGCACCTGCTCCAGCCGCTCATGCCGGTGCGCGATGTATCCGCGCGCGACGGCCTCCAGGTCGGACAGCTCCGGCCCGTGCCCGGGCAGCGCGGCGCGGCGGCCCAGCCCCCGCAACCGGTGCAGCGATTCCAAATAGTCGGTGAGACTGCCGTCTTCGGAGTCCATCACCGTGGTGCCGCGGCCCAGGATCGTATCGGCGGTCAGCACGGCATCGTCGAGGACGAAGGACAGCGAATCGGCGGTGTGGCCGGGGGTGGCCATGACCTTGATCCTGAGTCCGGCCGCATCGATGACCTCGCCGTCGACCAGCTCGCCACCCAGCCCACGCAGAAAGCCACTGCCCGCCGACCGGACCGTCGCGCCGGTGCGCTCGACGAGCTTGTCGATGCCGTCGGTGTGGTCGCCGTGCCGGTGGCTGATCAGCACCAAACCGATGCGCCCCAGCGCGGCGACCCTCGCGATGTGCTCGTCGTCGTCGGGGCCGGGATCCACGATGACCAGCTCGTCGCTCCGCGGGCCGCGCAGCACCCAGGTGTTGGTGCCCTCCAGCGTCATCAGGCCCGGGTTGTCGGCCAACAGGACCGAGACCGTGTCGGTGACCGCCCGCAACCTGCCGTATGCGGGGTGAGTCGGCGGCTCGGCAACCTCGGTCACGACCGTCAGCCGACCTCGACGATCAGCTCCACTTCCACCGGCGCGTCCAGTGGCAGCTCGGAGACGCCGACCGCCGAGCGCGCGTGCGCGCCCCGGTCGCCGAAGACCTCGCCGAGCAGGTCGGAGGCCCCGTTGATGACGCTGGGCTGGCCATTGAACCCGGGAGCCGATGCGACGAAGCCGACCACCTTCACCACCCGGGTCACCGAGTCGATGCCCACCAGGGAATCGACCGCCGCCAACGCGTTGAGCGCGCAGATCCGCGCCAGCGCCTTGCCCTCGTCCGGGGTGACCTCCGCGCCCAGCTTGCCGGTGCCCGCCAGCTTCCCGGCCCGCATCGGCAGCTGGCCGGCAGTGTAGACCAGGTCGCCCGTGCGCACCGCCGGCACATAGGAGGCCAGGGGCGCGACCACCTCCGGCAGCGCGAGATCGAGCTCGGCCAGTCGGGCCTTCCAGGAAGGCTGGGCGCTCATCTCTACTTGGGGCGCTTGAGGTAGGCGACGTGCTGTTCGCCGGTCGGGCCGTTCAGCACGGACACCAGCTCCCAGCCGTCGGCGCCCCACTGGTCGAGGATCTGTTTGGTGGCGTGCGTCAGCAACGGGACGGTGACGTACTCCCAGGCGGTCGGTTGGCTCATGCGGCGAGCTTATCGGTCGGAGGTGAACCGCTCCGGCCAGCCCGGCCGGGCTAGCATGCGAAGGTGGCAACCACATCGAGCGGCGGCAGCGCCGTCGGCTGGCCGGCGCGCCTGACCAAGGCCCGCTTGCATTTTGTGACCGGCAAAGGCGGTACCGGCAAGTCGACGATCGCGGCGGCGCTGGCGCTCACGCTGGCGGCCGGCGGCCGCAAAGTCCTCCTCGTGGAAGTCGAGGGCCGCCAAGGGATTGCGCAACTCTTCGACGTCCCACCCCTGCCCTATCAGGAGGTGAAGATCGCGACCGCCGAACGCGGCGGTCAGGTCAACGCCCTGGCGATCGACATCGAGGCCGCATTCCTGGAATACCTCGACATGTTCTACAACCTGGGCATCGCGGGCCGCGCGATGCGCCGCATCGGTGCGATCGAGTTCGCGACGACCATCGCGCCCGGCCTGCGCGACGTGCTGCTCACCGGGAAGATCAAAGAGACGGTGATCCGCGTCGACAAGAACCGGCTCCCGGTGTATGACGCGATCGTCGTCGACGCGCCCCCGACGGGCCGGATCGCGCGGTTTCTCGATGTCACCAAGGCCGTCTCCGATCTGGCCAAGGGCGGCCCCGTGCACTCGCAGGCCGACGGCGTCGTGAAGCTGCTGCACTCCGAGCAGACCGCCATTCACCTGGTCACCCTGCTGGAGGCGCTGCCCGTCCAGGAAACGCTCGAGGCCATCGAGGAGCTCGCCGACATGCAGCTGCCGATCGGCAGCGTGATCGTCAACCGCAACATCCCCTCCTACCTGCAACCGGCCGATCTGGCGAAGGCCGCCGAGGGGGACGTCGACGCCGACTCGGTGCGGGCCGGGCTGGAAAAGTCCGGAATCACGTTGAACGACAACGACTTCGCCGGCCTGTTGACCGAGACCATCGAGCACGCGACCGTGATCGCCACCCGCTCCGAGATCGCGCAACAGCTCGACGCGCTGAAGGTCCCGCGGCTGCAACTTCCGGCGATCTCCGACGGGGTCGATTTGGGCAGCCTTTACGAACTGTCGGAATCGCTTGCACAGCAGGGAGTTCGATGAGCACCACGCCGAAACCGCTTGATATGGCCGCTATCCTGGCCGACACGTCGAACCGGGTGGTGGTGTGCTGCGGCGCGGGCGGCGTGGGCAAGACGACCACCGCGGCCGCGATCGCCCTGCGCGCCGCCGAATACGGCCGCAACGTCTGCGTCTTGACGATCGATCCGGCCAAGCGGCTGGCCCAGGCGCTGGGGGTCAACGACCTCGGCAACACGCCGCAGCGCGTCCCGCTGGCGGCGGAGGTTGAAGGCGAGCTGCACGCGATGATGCTCGACATGCGTCGCACCTTCGACGAAATGGTGGTCCAATACTCCGGACCCGGTCGCGCACAAGCGATTCTGGACAACCAGTTCTATCAGACCGTCGCCAGTTCGCTTGCGGGCACGCAGGAATACATGGCGATGGAGAAGCTTGGCCAGCTGCTGGCCGAGGATCGCTGGGACCTGGTGGTCGTCGACACCCCGCCGTCGCGCAACGCGCTGGACTTCCTGGACGCGCCGAAGCGGCTGGGCAGCTTCATGGACAGCCGGTTGTGGCGGCTGCTGCTGGCGCCGGGCCGCGGCATCGGCCGGTTGGTCACCGGCGCAATGGGTTTGGCCATGAAGGCAATGTCGACCATCCTGGGCTCACAGATGCTCGGCGACGCCGCCGCGTTCGTGCAATCGCTGGACGCCACCTTCGGCGGCTTCCGGGAAAAGGCGGACCGCACGTACGCGCTGCTGAAAAGGCGTGGCACGCAATTCGTCGTGGTGTCGGCGGCCGAGCCCGACGCGTTGCGCGAGGCGTCCTTCTTCGTCGACCGGCTGTCGCAGGAAGGCATGCCGCTCGCCGGGCTGGTCTTGAACCGCACGCATCCGACGTTGTGCTCGCTACCGGCCGAGCGGGCGATCGACGCCACCGAGATGCTGGAGCACGACACCGATTCCGAAGCCGCGTCGCTGGCCGCGGCCGTGCTGCGGATTCATGCCGACCGCGCGCAGACCGCCAAGCGGGAAGTCAGATTGCTCTCCCGATTCACCGGAGCCAATCCGCACGTGCCGGTCATCGGCGTTCCTTCGCTGCCGTTTGACGTGTCGGATCTGGAAGCGCTGCGGGCCCTCGCCGACCAGATCACGTCGGTCGCCTAGGGCCCCACTCGGTCAGCCCGCGGTGCGGCTTCTGCTCTTGTCGAAGAAGTCCGCCCAGGACACCACCTCGGGGTGCTGCTTGAGCAGCGCGCGGCGTTGCCGCTCGGTCATGCCGCCCCACACCCCGAACTCGACCTTGTTGTCCAGCGCGTCTGCCGCGCATTCCTGCATCACCGGGCAGTGCCGGCAGATCACTGCCGCCTTGCGCTGGGCCGCGCCACGGACAAACAGTTCGTCGGGATCGGTCGTGCGGCAGAGCGCCTTCGAGACCCAAGCGATCCGTTCTTCAGCATCGACGCTGCGGAGTACACCTTGTGCGGCTGCGATGTTTGTCCTACGCGCCGCCGGCCGTATTGGTGACACGAATCGTTCCCTTTCCCTACCGGCCGCCCGTCACGGCCGCCCTCCTTGGGTGCAGATCCAACCCTGCGATCTACGCCTCACCATGTACATCGGTGTTACCTGAATCTCACCGTGTGTCTAAGTTAGGTGGTCAGGTGCCAATTGCGCAACAGTCCGATAACGCTTTTTTTGGGACGAGCGTGCCGTCTCGTCCAAAAAATCCGGCGGGAAAGTGATCTTGCACACTGGGCTACCCGTCTGACCTGTGACGCAATCGCAAATTCTCGGTGCGCACCCGAGGGGCCCGGGCGCCGAAATTTTTGGGCGAAGTTGCAGCGTGGCGGCGTGACTGGGGGCCGCTACTGTAGTACCCATGTCAGACCGCCCCCCGGCCGCGCTCACGATCTTGAAGCTCGCGGGGTTCTGTTTGTTGGCCAGCGTCGTCGCCACCGCGCTCCTGTTTCCCGTCGCCGGCGGCATAGGGCTGGTGTCCAATCGGGCCTCCGAAGTGGTCGCCAACGGCTCCGCGCAGCTGCTCGAGGGCGAGGTGCCGGCGGTGACGACGATGGTCGACGCCAAGGGCAACACCATCGCGTGGCTGTATTCGCAGCGCCGGTTCGAGGTGCCCAGCGACAAGATCGCCAACACGATGAAGCTGGCGATCGTCTCCATCGAGGACAAGCGGTTCGCCGACCACAACGGGGTGGACTGGAAGGGCACCCTGACCGGGCTGGCGGGCTACGCGCGCGGTGACGTGGACACGCGCGGCGGGTCGACCATCGAGCAGCAGTACATCAAGAACTACCAGCTGCTGGTCACCGCGAAGACCGACGCGGAGAAGCGCGCGGCGGTGGAAACCACCCCGGCGCGCAAGCTGCGCGAGATCCGGATGGCGCTGACGCTGGACAAGACCTTCACCAAGCCCGAGATCCTGACGCGGTATCTGAACCTGGTCTCGTTCGGCAACAACTCGTTCGGCGTGCAGGACGCCGCCCAGACCTACTTCGGCATCAACGCCTCCGACCTGAACTGGCAGCAGGCGGCGCTGCTGGCGGGCATGGTGCAATCGACCAGCGCGCTCAACCCGTACACCAACCCCGAGGGCGCTCTCGCGCGGCGGAACCTGGTGCTGGACACCATGATCGAGAACATCCCGCAGGAGGCCGAGGCGCTGCAGGCCGCCAAGGCCGCGCCGCTGGGCATCCTGCCGCAGCCCAACGAGTTGCCCCGCGGCTGCATCGCGGCGGGCGATCGGGCGTTCTTCTGCGACTACGTGCAGGAGTACCTCTCCCGGGCCGGGATCAGCAAGGAACAGGTGGCCCGGGGCGGCTATCTGATCAAGACGACGTTGGACCCGGACGTGCAGCTGCCGGTCAAGGCGGCCATCGACAAGTTCGCCAGCCCGACGCTGCCGGGCATCTCGAGCGTGATGAGCGTGATCCAGCCCGGCAAGACGTCGCACAAGGTGATGGCGATGGCCAGCAACCGCACCTACGGGCTGGACGTCGACGCCGGTCAGACCATGCGCCCGCAACCCTTCTCCCTGGTCGGCGACGGCGCGGGATCCGTCTTCAAGATCTTCACCACGGCCGCGGCCCTGGACATGGGGATGGGCATCAACGCCACCCTCGAGGTGCCCGGCCGGTTCCAGGCCAAGGGCATGGGTAGCGGCGGGGCCAAGGGCTGCCCGAAGGACAACTGGTGCGTGGTCAACGCCGGTAACTACCGCGGGTCGATGAACGTGACCGACGCGTTGGCCACCTCACCCAACACCGCGTTCGCCAAGCTGATCCAGCAGGTCGGGGTGACGCGCACGGTGGACATGGCGATCAAACTCGGGCTGCGGTCCTACGCCGACCCCGGCACCGCCCGCGACTACAACCCCGACAGCAACGAGAGCCTCGCCGACTTCGTCAAACGGCAGAACATCGGATCGTTCACCCTGGGCCCGATCGAGGTGAACGCGCTGGAGCTGTCCAACGTCGCGGCCACGCTCGCCTCGGGCGGCACCTGGTGCCCGCCGAACCCGATCGACAAGGTGGTCGACCGCAAGGGCAACGAAGTCGCGGTGACGACCGAGACCTGCGATCAGGTGGTCCCCGAGGGGCTGGCCAACACACTGGCCAACGCGATGAGCAAGGACGCGTTGGGCGGCGGCACGGCGTCCGGTTCGGCCGGCGCGGCGGGCTGGGACCTGCCGATGTCCGGTAAGACGGGCACCACCGAAGCCCACCGCTCCTCGGGCTTCGTCGGATTCACCAACCACTACGCGGCGGCCAACTACATCTACGACGACTCCACCAACCCCACGGACTTGTGTTCGTCCCCGTTGCGGCACTGCGGCGAGGGCGACCTCTACGGCGGTAACGAGCCCGCGCGCACGTGGTTCACCGCGATGAAACCGATCGCCACCAACTTCGGCCCGGTGCAACTGCCGCCCACCGACCCGCGCTACGTCGACGGCTCCCCCGGGTCGCGGGTGCCGAGCGTGGCGGGCCTGGACATCGACGCGGCACGCGCGCGCATCAAGGAGGCCGGCTTCCAGGTCGCCGACCAGAACAACTTCGTCAACAGCAGCGCGAAGCAGGGCGAGGTGGTCGGCACGACACCGAGCGGCGCGACGATTCCGGGCTCGATCATCACCATTCAGGTCAGCAACGGCATCCCGCCCGCCCCGCCGCCGCCGCCCGAAGGGGCGCCGGTGCCGGTCGGCTCGCAGGTCGTCGAGATTCCGGGGCTGCCGCCGATCACCATCCCGTTGATGGCGCCGCCACCGCCGGCCCCGCCCGGTGCGCCGCCGCCGTAAATCTGATTGCGTCGTGACGCACGAGATACGCTGCCCGTCCGCGACCGGCAGTAGGCTGCCATCATGGCGAACGTTATGCCCGTCCTGATACGTGCCGGTGCCGCGGCGCTCGGTTCGAGCGTCGCCGGCCTCGGCTATGCCGCGATCATCGAGCGCAACGCCTTCGTCCTGCGCGAGATCACCATGCCCGTGTTGAGCCCGGGTTCCACACCGTTGCGCGTGCTCCACATCAGCGATCTCCACATGACGCCCGGCCAGCGGCGCAAGCAGGCGTGGCTGCGGGAGCTGGCCGGCTGGGAGCCGGACCTGGTGGTCAACACCGGCGACAACCTGGCCCACCCGAAGGCCGTCCCGGCGGTCGTCCAGGCCCTGGGCGACCTGCTGTCGCGGCCGGGTGTCTTCGTGTTCGGCAGCAACGACTACTTCGGGCCGCGCCTGAAGAACCCGCTGAACTACGTGACCAACCCGTCGCACCGGGTCCGCGGCGAGCCGCTGCCCTGGCAGGACCTGCGGGCGGCGTTCACCGAGCGCGGCTGGCTCGACCTCACCCACACCCGGCGCGAGTTCGAGGTGGCGGGCCTGCACGTCGCCGCCGCGGGCGTGGACGACCCGCACCTCGACCGGGACCGCTACGACACCATCGCGGGCCCGGCCAGCCCCGCGGCGAACCTGCGGCTGGGGCTGACCCACTCCCCGGAGCCCAGGGTGCTGGACCGCTTCGCCTCCGACGGCTATCAACTGGTGATGGCCGGGCACACCCACGGCGGACAGGTCTGCCTGCCGTTCTACGGCGCCCTGGTGACCAACTGCGGCCTGGACCGCTCGCGCGCGAAGGGGCCGTCGCGGTGGGGCGCGCACATGCAGTTGCACGTCTCCGCGGGGATGGGCACCTCGCCGTTCGCGCCGGTGCGGTTCTGCTGCCGGCCCGAGGCGACCATGCTGACGCTGATCTCCACCCCGATGGGCGACCGCGACGCGGCCAGCGACCTGAGCCGTTCGCAGCCAACAGCTTCGGTGCGTTGACTGACCGGACCCGGATCGCGGTCCGCAGCCGCTCACGGTGCTGGACCGACAATGCGATCCGGCTGATCCACGCCGACGCCCGCCGCAGCGCCGACACCCACCTGCTGCGCTATCCGCTGCCGTCGGCGTGGAGCACCGACGTCGACGTCGCGCTGTACCTCAAGGACGAGACCACCCACATCACCGGCAGCCTCAAGCACCGGCTGGCCCGCTCGTTGTTCCTCTACGCCCTGTGCAACGGCTGGATCGACGAGGGCACCACGGTGGTCGAGGCGTCGTCGGGTTCGACGGCGGTGTCGGAGGCCTATTTCGCGGCCCTGCTGGGGCTACCGTTCGTCGCGGTGATGCCGGCGGCGACGAGCGCATCGAAGGTCGCGCTGATCGAAGCCCACGGCGGCCGTTGCCATTTCGTGCAGAGTTCCAGCGAGGTGTATGCCGAAGCCGAGCGCGTCGCCCGCGAAACCGGCGGGCACTACCTGGACCAGTTCACCAACGCCGAACGCGCCACCGACTGGCGGGGCAACAACAACATCGCCGAGTCGATCTTCGAGCAGATGCGCGAGGAGCGCTTCCCCGTCCCGGAATGGATCGTGGTCGGCGCCGGCACCGGCGGGACCAGCGCCACGATCGGGCGCTACATCCGCTATCGCCGCCACACCACCCGGTTGTGCGTCGTCGACCCGGAGAACTCCGCCTTCTTTCCCGCCTACGCCGAGGACCGCGACGACGTTCTGATGCCCACCTCGTCGCGCATCGAGGGCATCGGCCGGCCGCGGGTGGAACCGTCGTTTCTCCCCGGCGTGGTCGACCGCATGGTGGCCGTCCCGGACGCGGCGTCGATCGCCGCCGCGCGCCACGTCAGCGCCGTGTTGGGGCGCCGGGTGGGGCCGTCCACCGGCACCAACGTGTGGGGCGCGTTCGGCCTACTGGCCGAGATGGTCGCCGAAGGCCGCAGCGGTTCGGTGGTGACGCTGCTCGCCGACAGTGGCGACCGCTACCGCGACACCTACTTCAGCGACGAGTGGGTCGCGGCGCAGGGACTGGACCCGACGGGCCCGGCCCGGGCGCTGGTCGAGTTCGAGCGTTCTTGCTCGTGGGAGTGACGTGGCGCACCGCGGTTTGGCGAGCCGCTAGCCCGGTGCGATAGGCTGTCGGAGCTTCAGGCGGGGTGTGGCGCAGCTTGGTAGCGCGCTTCGTTCGGGACGAAGAGGCCGTGGGTTCGAATCCCGCCACCCCGACCACTTAGGTTTTGCTCGTCCGGTGTCGGTCGCAATCACCCAAAACCCGGCCGATATAGTGGATCTCACCGTAATGCTGAGCAGACAGCATTGACATTCGTCGCCGTCATAACTGACAAATGATCGCCTCGCGAGACCGCAGGCTGGGAGAAAACGGCGCGGGTTTTTGCCTGGAACCGGTCTCGACGCACGAAGGCGACATTCAGTGACCAATTTCGACGATCTCACCCTGCTCACCGACGTTCTGCGGGCCATCTATTCGGCGGACGCGGCCGACTTCCCTCGGGTGCTGGACGAGCTGACCAGGGCGGCGGCGCGCTGGGTGCCCGGGGCGCAGGAGGCGGGGATCACGGTCACCAGCCGGCAGAACGAGGTCAGCACCCCCTCGGTCACCGACGACTGCGCCAGGTTGCTCGACGAGTTCCAGCAACGCCACCTCGAGGGGCCGTGCGTGCACGCCGCGTGGACCCGGAAAGTCGTCGTCATCGACGACCTCGGGAGCGACTCGCGCTGGCCGAAGTATCAGGCGGACGCCCTCGCGTACACGCCGGTGCGCAGCGTCCTGTCACTGCCGATGTACGCCGACGAGCTCAGCATGGGGGCGCTGAACTTCTATGCCGAACGCCCGCACGCCTTTTCCGACGATTCCCGCCGGGTGGCCGCCGTCTTCGCCGCGCTGGGCGCCCTGGCGTGGAGCAACGTCGTCCGCACCCAACAGTTCAGGGAGGCCCTGAGCACCCGCGACACCATCGGGCAGGCCAAAGGCATTCTGATGGAGCGCTACGACCTCGATGACCACACGGCGTTCAACACGCTGATCAAACTGTCGCAGAGCACGAACACCCCGCTGCGCGAGATCGCGCGCCGGGTCATCGAGGACACCACCCGGCGCTGAGGCGCACCGTCCGAACGCGCTGCGGCCCAGGGCATCTCGCGGCCGTTAGTTCCCCCGCACGGGAATGGGCGCCACCCGCGTCCAGTTCTGCAGCTGGGTGCGCCCGACCAGCCGGCATTGATGGGTGCCGGCCAATTGGCGGGCCGCCTTCGTGAACGTCTGGTTGGTCACCACGACCGCCCGATTGCAGCCGTGGTGGCGCGACCCGGAAACGACCTGTTGCACCGCGGCGACGCCGACGGCCTTGGCCAGCCTTTTGCACTGCACCGCCATGCGGACGCCGCCCCTTTTGGCGATGAGGTCCACCCCGTAGTCGCCGGTGCTCGCGGTCGGCGTGACGGTGTAACCCGCGACGCGCAGCTGGGCGGCGACGAATTCCTCGAATTCGGTACCGGACATGCGGTCGATGGCCCGCAGCCGGGATTTCGCGTGTTTGAGGTCGCGGCGGCGGTGGGCGTCGGCCTGACGGCGGTCCCGCTGCACCGAAAGCCACCACAGCACGGCGACCGCGAGCGCGAGCCCGCCGAGGCCGGCCAAAAACCCCGCCGGCGGGCTGCCGGTGGCCTGCTGCGTGAAATACCAAGGGAGAGCTAACCCCAGCAGGAGGAGCGACCCGAGAACCTTCTCCATGACTCCTCAACGTGCCGTTCGCGCCGACGCAGACTTGTCCGATGAACCTAGTTCAAGCCTGTGACATTTCGGCGCAGGCGCGAGACGGCGCCACGCCGCGGCCGGGGCGCTATCGGCGCGTTACGCGCAGTCGGCGCAGACCGGCAGGCCGGAGCTGGAGCGACGCAACCGGCTGCGGTGCTGCACCAAAAAGCAACTCGAGCAGGTGAACTCGTCGGCCCGCTGGGGAATCACGGTCACCGTCAGCTCCTCCCCGGACAGGTCGGCGCCGGGCAGCTCGAAGAAGTGGACATCGTTGGGGTCCTCGTCGACCACGGTGGTGCCGGCCCCGTGCAGGGTCGGTGCCAGCTCGCGCAGCGAGGACTTGTCCTGGGTGTCGTTGTCGGATACACGGCGTGCGTCGTAGTCAGTGGTGGTCGCCATCGGAGTTCCTCCCTGCTCTCAGACGGGCTGACGCACTTTGCTGTACTCACCCGTGGCGCAGGCAGTACCCCGTTCACGCGCGCCCTACACCGATCTGGGGCAAGAAATTTCGGCCGCCGCACGCATCCGCTTACGCGCCAGCGGGTCCCCCCGGCGTCCCGGCGTCGCCGACCGGACGCCGCCGGGGCAACCTAACGCGGTCGCTCGCGAGATCCGTTGAATGCCAGCGTTATTCGCAACGGAGCGGCGACGAGGGCCGCCGCCGCCACGCCGCTCAGCCGCCGGCCGGTGTCAGCCCGGCCCGGCGTGGGTATGCCCACCACATGACGTTGCGACCCGATGCGGGCGCCCCCGCCGTCCTGTTCGACGTCGACGGCACCCTGGTGGATTCCAACTACCTGCACGTCCACGCGTGGCGGCGCGCGTTCGACGCCGAAGGCATCGTGGTGGCGTCGTGGCAGATCCACCGCCGCATCGGCATGGACGGCTCAACGCTGGTGCGGACGCTGTCCGACGACGCGCCCGACGACGTGCAGGAGCGGCTCAGCGACAAGCACAGCCACTACTACCGCGAGATCACCGCGTTGTCAGAACCGCTGCCCGGGGCCCGCGCCCTGCTGCGCCGCGTCGCGGACCTGGGACTGCAGGTCGTGCTCGCCAGCTCGGCGCCCGAGGACGAATTGGCGATCTTGCGCAAGGTGCTCGATTGCGATGACGTCATCTCCGAGACGACCTCGTCCCGTGACGTCGACACCGCCAAACCCGAACCGGGCATCGTGCACGTGGCGCTGGACCGGGCCCGGGTGGATGCCCGGCACGCCGTCTTCGTCGGGGACGCCGTCTGGGACGCGCACGCCGCGGCGGCCGCGGGAGTGCCCTGCATCGGGCTGCTCAGCGGCGGCATCTCCCGCGCGGAGTTGCAGGAGGCCGGGGCCGCCCCGATCTTCGCCGATCCGCAGGACCTGCTCGACCATCTGGAAACCACCCGGATCGCGGAGTTGTCGCCCGGCCGCTGACTACATTCCGTGCGTGCGCAGCGTCAGGGGTAACGCCCACCAGAAGATGGCAAACAGCGCCAGGGCGCAGGCTCCGGCGATGAACCCCACCGTCGCCCCGGCCACCGCGACAAAGACGATTGCCGTGACCCCGGTCAGCGCCGTGCCCAGCAACGCCAGCCCGGCGTAGGCACACCGGTGCGCGGCCGACACCAGCGCCTGGAGGCGGTGCCGCCGGAACAGCAGCCGGTGAATGGCGACCGGGGCGATCAGCAGCACGGTTGCGCCCACCGAACACCCCACCGTCACCAGGTACACGATCCGCATCGGTCCGCTGAGCACGTCGAAGCGCTGCTGGAACGGCAGCGTCAACAAGAACCCGGTGAGCAGCTGCACGCCGGTCTGCACCACGCGCAACTCCTGCAGCAGGCTGTTCCAATTGCGGTCCAGCCGTTCGATTTCGGTTTCACCGCGCTGGCTGCGGTCCCATTGTTGGTCGTCTTCCGGATGATCGACACCCATGGCTGCCGGCGCCCCGGTTGCTAGCCGTTGAGTTTGCCGTCCCGCACCGCGGTCAGCGCGTCGTCGAGCGTCGGATACAGCGGGAAGGTCTTGTCCAGACCGGTCAGATGGATCGGCCGCCTGGTGGCCGGGCCGCGCGCGACCACGCCGAACCCGGTGTCCTTGCCCAGCTTCTCGTACGTCGCGGCCAGGATCTTCAGCCCCACCGAGCCCAGGAACTCCACCGCCGAGAGATCGATGACCAGTGCGGTGGGACTCTCCGCGACGACCGCGCCGATGGCCTGTTCCAGGGCAGGAGCCGTGACCAAATCGATTTCGCCGCTGACACTGACCACGGAAACGCCGTCGTGGTCCTCAACCAACGTGGTAATCGAATCAGGAGCTGACAATGGCAATCCTTTGTCCTGGGCCTTGAATGCCTCGAGCGTGGTTCAACCCTAGCCTGCGTTATGAACTGCGAGAAGAATATGCCCTCTACACGTGGCCCGCGACAACCCAGGCTAGTCTCGCAAAAAGGAACTGCAGACCGCAGTGCGTGACGTGTACTCGGGAGGCCTGGGGAGGCCATATGTCAGATTCGACGTCGGATTTCACCAGTACCGGCACCGCAGCGCAAGTCGTCGGCATTTCCAGCGAGGGGCTGTTGCCTCAGCTCGTTCAGCACCTGCGGCAGAATCGGACCGTTTTGCGGGAGGAATGGGCCCGCCGCATCACCGAGGCCGAGCTGCTCACCGCGATGACGCCCGAAGAGCTCTTCTCCGAGGCCACGGCCGTCTACGACAACTATGTCGAGGTGCTCGAGACCGGTAGCGTCGAGGCGCTGCAGGCCTACGCCCGCGACCTGTCCGAACGCATCATTCCACGGGGCGTGGAAACCGACGAGGTCGTCGGCATCGTCCTGCTGCTCCGCGACGTGCTGGCCCGCTCGCTGTTCGAGAAGTACCAGACCGAATTCGAGATGCTCAACCGGGTGCTGGACGCCTACGAGCCGGCGGCCAACCGGATCGCCAACACCGTGGCGGTCAGCTTCGTCCAGGAACGTGAGCGCATCATCCGCCAGCAGCAGGAGGCGATCCGGGAGCTCTCAACGCCGGTGCTGCAGGTGCGTGAGCAGTTGCTGATCCTGCCGATCATCGGTGTGCTGGACAGCCAGCGCGCCCGCCAGGTCACCGAGCAGCTGTTGCGCGCCATCCGCGCCAACCGCGCGAAAGTGGTGGTCATCGACATCACCGGTGTGCCGACCATCGACTCGACCGTGGCCAACCACCTGGTGCAGACCGTCGACGCGTCGGGGCTGATGGGTGCCAGCGTGATCATCACCGGTCTGTCCTCGGAGATCGCGCTGACGCTGGTGACGATCGGCCTGGACCTGTCGAAGATGAACGCGGTCGGCGACCTGCAGGGCGGCATCGAGGAAGCCGAGCGGCTGCTGGGTTACGAGGTGACTCGCACCGGCGAGCAGACCGGGTGACGGTTAGGAACGCGAGCGCCGCATGCCAGTACCGATCCTGAAACAGGGTTCGATCCTCATCGCCTCGGTGCAGGCCGCGCTCTCAGACTCCGACGCCGAACGGCTGCGCTACGACCTCATGGAGCGCGTCAGCCGGTTCCGCGCGCAGGGCATCATCGTCGACGTCACCGCCATCGACGTCATGGATTCCTTCGCGGCCCGCTCGCTGCGCACGATCGCGCACATGACCCGGCTGCGTGGCGCGGACACGGTGATCGTCGGCCTGCAGCCCGAGGTGGCGTTCGCGATGGTCCAGCTTGGCCTGGCGTTCGACGACATGAACACCGCGCTGGACCTGGAAGAGGGCCTGTCCCTTCTGAATCGTCAACTGGCGCAGCGGAAACCGACGATCGGGCGCGATGGTGGCGGCTGATATCGTCGTCGCCATCGACCATCCCGACGACATCGTCGACGCCCGCAAGGCGGGGCACCAGCTCGCCCTTGATCTGGGATTCTCACTGACGGACGTCACCATGATCGCCACGGCGATCTCCGAAATCGCCCGCAACATCACCAGCTACGCCGGCCGCGGCTCCGTCCGGGTCGGGGTGGCCGACCGGGAGGGGCGCAAGGCCCTGGTGGTGCGCGCGGAGGATCAGGGGCCCGGGATCGCCGACATCGAACGCGCGATGGAAGACGGATATTCGACCGGCCGCGGGCTGGGGATGGGTTTGCCGGGCGCGCGCCGCCTGATGGACCGGTTGGTCGTCGAGTCCACGGTCGGTCAGGGGACCGTCATCGAGATGTGGAAATGGGTCCCGCCCCGTGCATGAAAGCGGCCGGTTCGGACCCATCGAGTGGGCCAGGGCGGGCCGGCCCTTGCCCAGCGAGTACACCTCCGGCGACCGGGGCATCTCGGTCGCCATCGGCGGCGAGGCCGCGCTGTTCGGTCTGGTGGATGGCCTCGGTCACGGGCCGGCCGCCGCGGAGGCTGCGCTGCGCGCGATCGATGCGGTCAAGAACAACAGTTCCGAGCGGCTCGAAGTCCTGATCCAGCTTTGCCACCGGCTGCTCACCGGAACCAGAGGGGTCGCAATGACGTTGGCGGGTGGATTTCGCCGCGAACACGCTGACGTGGACGGGGGTCGGCAACGTCACCGCCGATCTGGTGGCCAAGGCGCCCAGCGGTATCCATGTCCGGTCCAGTGCCCGTCTCACCGGGGGCATCGTCGGCTACCGGATACCGGAAATCCGTCCGGCACAGGCTATTTCGATCCGCCCCGGTGATCTTCTCGTGATGAGCACCGACGGGATCGGGGAAGATTACCTGGGTCACGTCGACTTCTCGGCGCACGCTGTCGCCATCGCGGAAGAGATTCTCGGTAAGGGCGCCAAGGAAACCGATGACGCGATGGTGCTGACGGCGCGGCACAGGGGGACCTCGACATGAGCGGCAACGAAGACTTCCACGATCGCTACGCCGCCGCGTTGCGCAACTATCTGGACTCACCCGATGACGCCAACTTGTCGATCGGAAATGAGCTCGGTCGCACGGCCCTACAGAATCAGATCAGCCTGCTCGAAATCGTCGAGAACCACGTCCGCCTGGTTTTCGAGATCGCGAAGGACGTGCGCATCGACGGGCCGATCGCGCTGGAGTTCCTGCTGCAACTGCTGGCTCCCCTCGACGTGGCCATGCGCGGATTCATCGACGGCAACAGGCGCTACGCGGAACAGCGGGATCGCGCGGATTGGCTGGCAGATCGCGACAAATTCCGCAACGCGCTGGTGAATTCGCTGCAGGAGGGGTTCTTCGTCGCCGACCACGAGGGCTCCGTGATCGAGATGAACAGCGCCTTCATCGACATCATCGGCTTTCCCAGCGAGGGTTTGCCCTATCGGTGGCCGCACCCGTGGCTGGTCGACACCAAGACGGCGGCCGAGCAGATCGGCCTGGTGCTGAACCACGGCAGGGCCGACTACGAAACGCCGATCCGCCACGGCGACGGGCATCTCGCCTGGGTGAAGGTGAGCATCAACGCGGTCAAGGAATCCGGCAGCGATCGCGACGCCTACGTCGGGACCGTTCGTGATATCACCGCGGAACGCGCATTCGCGGCGCGGGAGAGCGCGGTGTTGCGCCTGGCCACGGCGGTGGCGGTGGCCAGGAGCGTGGATGAGTTGCTGTCGATCACGTTCGACGAGTGCCGCGCGGCGATCGACGTGCAGCGGGTGGTCGCGGTCATGTGGCCCAGCGGCGAGGGCGACCCGACCGTCCACACCGCGGGCGAGCCCGCGGCGACGTCGTGGCGCAAGCTGGATCCGTGGTTGCGTCACACCTTCTCCGACGCGCGCCAGCAACTACCGCTGACCGCGAAAACCGTTGAGTCACCTGATCATCCCGGTAAGGCCCAGGGGTTGGTCGCGGTGCTGTCCGGCACCGGGGACCTGGCGTTGTGGCTGGAGCTGCGCACACCCCGCTGGGTCAGTGGCGAAGACCGCCTGCTGGTCACCGTGCTGATCAGCCACCTCAGTCTGGCGATGCAGCACGTTCGTCAGTTCGAGAGCGCCCGCGAGACGTCGCTGACGCTGCAGCGTGCCATGCTCCCGCCCATCCAGCCCCCGCCGGGTTTCACGGTGCGCTACGAACCCGCGGTGCTGCCCTTGGAGATCGGCGGTGACTGGTACGACGTGCTGCCGATCGGCGAGCACCGCATCGGCATCGTCGTCGGCGACTGCGTGGGACGCGGCCTGCCGGCCGCCGCCATCATGGGCCAGCTGCGCAGTTCCGCGCGAGCGTTGTTGATCAACGGCGCGGAGCCGGCGGTGCTGCTCGATCAGCTGGACTCGGCGGCGTCGCTCATCCCGAACGCCTACTGCACCACCGTTTTTCTCGCGATCCTGGACACCGAAACCGGGCTGTTGCAATACAGCAACGCCGGGCACATGCCAGCCGTGCTCACCGGCCCCGAGCCGGGCACGACGACCCTGTTGACCGACGCCGCTTCGGTGCCGCTCGCGGTCCGCCGCGATGAACCGCGCCCGCAGGCCACCCGGGTGCTGCCGCCCGGCTCGACCCTGATGTTGTTCACCGACGGGCTGGTGGAACGCAAACACGAGTCGATCGACGACGGAATCGCCCGCGCGGCAGACGTTCTGGCGCAGACGATGACATTACCGCTGGACACCGTCGCCGATGAGATGCTTCGTGAACTGGCGCCGGCGGGCGGCTATGACGACGACGTCGCGATGGTGATCTACCGCCACCACCAGACGCCGCTACGCATCGAAAGTGACGCCACCGCAGACCAATTGGTTCGCATCCGGCACCGCCTCGCGGACTGGCTGCGCGCCGCCCACATCACGGGGGACCTGGCCGCCGACATCGTGCTGGTGGTCAACGAGGCCTGCACCAATTGCGTCGAACACGCCTACCGCGGATTCGTCGCGGGGACGATGGTGGTCGAGGCCAGCCTCGGCGACGGCGAAGTGCGCACCCGGATCACCGATTACGGTTCGTGGAAGGCGCCGGCCGCCAACCCGGTCAACGGTGGGCGCGGCTTGCCCCTGATCAGGGCGCTCAGCGATGCGACGCAGCTCGACACCGCGGCCACCGGCACCACCCTCGACATCACCTTCAGACTGCCGGCTGAATCCGGCTAGTGGGCGTCGAAAAGTGTTGCGGCGCCGTTTGCCGGGCCCCGGTTACGGGTAGTCACCGGCGTGACCCGCTCATCGACCATGACTGAACCCGTCCTGCCCGAGGCACACGGGCCCCTGTCGACAGCCGTTCGTCGCGCGCTGGCGGGCCCGCCGTCGGTTGACCATTTCGCGCGCATCGGCGCATCCGTGCGCGATTCCGACCCGTACGGTCTGGATCTGCAGCTGGCGCTGTCCGTCTGCTACGAGCTGCACTACCGCGGTTTCGCCGGTGTCGACCCCGCGTGGGAGTGGAACCCGGCGCTGCTGGCGCTGCGCGCCGAGCTGGAGCGCGTGTTCTTGGCCGGTGTGCGCCGCGACGTCGGGCCGATCGAACCCGAGCAGACGGCCGCGGCTGAGATGGAAGCGATTTCGATCGAACCCGTCGACGGCACCGGCCCGTCGTACTACCTGCGTGACACCGGGACGTGGCAGCAGATGTGCGAATACTTCGTGCACCGCTCGCTGTATCACCTCAAAGAGGGCGATCCGCACGCCTGGGCCATTCCGCGCCTGATGGGCACCGCCAAAGCGGCCTTCGTGGCGGTGGAGTTCGACGAGTACGGCGCCGGGCAGGGCCCCCGACTGCATCAGCAACTGTTCGCCGATCTGCTGACCGCGGCCGGGCTGGACGCGACGTATTGGGGTTACGTCGACGCGGTTCCCGCCGAATCGCTGGCGGTGGTCAATCTGATGTCGCTGTTCGGGTTGCACCGCTCGTTGCGCGGCGCCGCGATCGGGCACTTCGCGTCGACCGAGATCACCTCGCCGCCCGGATCCCAGCGCATGGTGCGGGCGTTGGAGCGCTTGCAGGCGCCCGCGGCCTGCATCAATTTCTACAGCGAGCACGTCGAGGCCGACGCGGTACACGAACACGTCGTGCGCGCGGATGTGGTCGGCGATCTCGTCGCCCGGGAGCCGCAGCTCGAGCAGGACGTCATATTCGGGATCCGCGCGCACGCCGCGGTCGAAAACCGCCTGGCGGAAACGATTATGGCGTCGTGGAAGCAGGATCGGACGTCGTTGCGGCGGCCGCTGACGTAGCGGTCGTCTTGCTCAGGCGCTTGCATCTGCGGTGGCTGGTGTCACACAAGGGGTACCTGCCGCTGCGACGGCAGGTGCAGATCGCCACCATGAACCGGTCGGACTCGACGACCTCGCCGCCGGGCATCTCGATGCGCACCGGACCCGAAACCAGCACCGGGCCGTTGGGCACCACCTGAACCCTGGTGGGACTCATCGCTTTTCGGCCCGAATCACGATCAGTTCCTCTTCCCGGCGTCCGCGCGGTATCAGGCCGACGTCTTCCAACCACTGCGCCCGGGACGTCATCACCGGGCCGAACGGAATCCATTTCGAGGCAACCACTGCCGCGTCCATACCGGCCCACTTGAGGGAATCCAGCGACTGCTGGACACCGGCGAGTGCCGAGTGCACCATCAGCAGGGATCCACCGTCGCGCAACAACTTCGGAGCCGACTCGCACAGCGGGTCGAGGATCAGGCGTCCGTCTCGGCCGGCATTCCAGGCCCACGACGGTCCGGCTTCCGGGCAGATCTCTTCCAGCTCGGCACCGGGCGGGGTCGGCACGTAGGGCGGATTCGACACCACCACGTCGAACGGCGCGCACTCCACCGCGGTTATCCACGACCCCTCGCGAACGTCGATGTCGATTCCGGCAGCCGCGGCGTTCTCCCGGGCGCAGCGAACGGCCTGCGGGCAGATGTCGAAGGCGGTCGTGTCGGCGCAACCCATCTCCGCCGCCGCTATCGCGACGAAACCGCTGCCGGTGCACAGGTCCAGAACGCGCCGTCCCGGGATCAGACCGGTCTCGTGCATCACATCGACCAGCAGTCTGGAGTCCTCCTGCGGCCGATACACGTTCTGGGTGGGCAAGACGGCGGGCTCGGGATATGTGGTCGTCACGGTTGGCCTTTCGAGAACCCTATACGGATAGCCGCTGATCACGGCTTGGCGGGATGATGCCCGCAAACCGGGGCATTCAAACCGACCGGCCCGGCATCGCCGCGGCTAACCGGCCGTCGCCTGGGCAAACTGTTTGAGTATCGCCGCGCAGAACGCGGGGAGGTCCGACGGTGACCGGCTGGAGATCAAATTGCCGTCGATGACGACCTCGTCGTCTTCCACCTGGGCGCCCGCGTTGCGAAGATCCGTGCGAATGCTCGGGTAGGACGTCAGCGTCCGGCCCACCGCCACACCGGCTTCCACCAGGGTCCAGGGTCCGTGACAGATGGCGGCCACCGGTTTGCCCGAGCTGACGAAATCGCGGACGAACGAGACGGCGTCGTCGTCCATGCGCAGCTTGTCCGGGTTCACCGTGCCGCCCGGCAGCACCAGGCCGTCGAATTCGCCCACCGACGCCTCGGACACTTTCCGATCGACGGCGAAGGTCCCGGCGGGCTCGAGATCGTGGTTGCGGGCCTGGATTTCGCCGTCCTTGAGCGAGAGCACCTCGACCTTGGCCCCGGCCTCTTGCAGCGCCGCGCGCGGCTGTTCGAGCTCAACCTTTTCCACGCCGTCGGCCGCGAGAAAAGCTATTCTCTTTCCTTGCAATTCGTTTGACATCGCCGTTTTCCTTCCTGCGATCGACGATTCGCGTCGGATCAAAGAGTTCGCATCGCCGTGTAGAGGTCCAGGCCGGCGATCCCGGACAGGGCGGCGGCACAGACGATGCCCTGGCGCCGCCGCCCGGGGCCGCGGGCGGCCACACCCGCGATCAACAGGGCCATATCCAGGACATCCCCGGCCACACGGGTCCACACCAGCTTGTCGGGGCCCCCCAACAGCGCCGCGCCATGGCCGCATTCGCGCACCCCGAGCGCGCGGATCACCCGGCGCGACCGGGCGGTGTCGTCGACGCCCGCGATCGCGGCGACCCGACTCGGCGCCACCAGTTCGCCGATGCCCAGGGCGAAGCTGGCACCGCCGAGCGCGGAGACCAATGTGGCTGTGGTGTCGTCCGATTGGTCGCTCGTCATCGCCCGTCCGCCGATCAGTTCGCTGCCTCGCGCAGCGCGGCGAGCAGCGGCTCGGCGGCCTCTTTGAGGAACCTCTCCTGGGTGTCCCCGCCGACCTGGATGAGCGCGATGTCGGTGAATCCGGCTTCCCAGTAGGGCCGGACGCTCTCGACGATCGCGTCGAGGTCGGGCCCGCAGGGAATGGTGCCGGCGACGTCTTCGGGGCGGACGAATTGGGTCGCGCCGGCGAAACCGGCCGGGGTCGGCAGGTCGGCGTTCACCTTCCAGCCGCCGGCAAACCAGCGGAACTGGTCGTGCGCGCGCTTGACGGCCGTGTCGCGGTCGGGGTCCCAGCACACCGGTATCTGGCCGATCACCCGGCCGCCACCGGCGAGGTTCGCGGCCTGCCGGGCGCCGTGCCAGCCGTGGACGAGTTCGGCCTTGGGCTCCGTCGCGATCAGGTGGTCGGCCAGCTTGGCGAACTTGTCGATCGCCTTGGTGCCCCCGATGGCCACCCCGATGCCGACCGGGACGTCGGGGACGTCCCACAGCCGCGCGGAGTCGACCTGGAAATAGTCGCCGGTGAAGTCCACCAGCTGCCCGCCGAACAGTTCCCGGATGATCTTGATGGCCTCACGCAGCATGTCCTGGCGGCGGGTGACGGCCGGCCAGCCCCTGCCCACGACGTGCTCGTTGAGGTTTTCGCCGCTGCCCAGGCCCAGCGTGAACCGGCCGTCGGACAGGATCTGCACGGTGGCGGCCTGCTGGGCGACGATGGCCGGGTGATACCGCATCGTCGGGCACGTCACGTAGGTGTAGAGGTCTACCCGTTCGGTGGCCTGTGCCACCGCACCCAGGACCGCCCAGGCGTTGGGCGCGTGTCCCTGCGAGCTGAGCCACGGTGAAAAGTGGTCACTGCAGACGTGGAAGTCGAAACCGCGCTGTTCGGCCGAAATGGCGTACTGGACAAGCTCTTTGGGTCCACTCTGCTCGGTCATCAAAGTGTAGCCAAAATTGGTCATGCGCAGTTGGGTACCCGGCTGCCCCGAGGGCAAACGAGTCCACCGAACCGGTCGGGCTACAGGCGCTCTTTGACGGCGGCCGACAATCGGGCGCCGTCGGCCTTGCCGGCCGCGATCGCGGTGGCGGCCTTCATCACCAGGCCCATCTGTTTCATGCCGGGGCGCTCGCCGATTTCCTCGGCCACCTGCGCGATCGCCGTGTCGGCAACGTCGGCCACCTCGGCCTCGGTGAGCGGGGTGGGCAGGTATTCGTCGATGATCCTGGCCTCGGCGTGCTCGTTGGCGGCCAGGTCTCCGCGCCCGTTCTGGGTGTAGATCTCGGCGGATTCGCCGCGTTTGCGCGATTCCTTGGCCAGCACCTTGATGACCTCCTCGTCGGTGAGGTCTTTGGCCTGCTTGCCGGACACTTCCTCGGTTTGGATCGCGGCCAGCAGCATCCGCAGCGTGGCCGTTCGCAGCTTGTCCTGGGCCTTCATCGCCGCGGTCAGGTCCGCCCGGAGCCGGGATTTGAGTTCCGCCATGTGTGAGACGCTACGCGCGGGCGCGGGGGACAACGCGGTCAATGCCGGTCAATGCCGGTCAACATTGTGAAATGCCACGACCGCCGACAGGATGGAGCCCATGACGAACGACGCGCCCGGCCGCGGAGCTAGTTTGCAAGGCCTCGGCGTTCGGTGACCGCGCCGCCGCCTGGTCATCCGGTTGGCCCGCCGCCCGCATACGGCCCGCCGCCTCAATACGGCCCGCCACCTCAATACGGCCCGCCCCCGGTCTACCCGACCTATGGTCCCCCGCCGGGCTATCCGCCCCCACCCGGCCACGGCGTCCCACCCGGCTACGGGCGGCCGCCGGGCTACGGCACCCCACCCGCCTTCGGCGCGCCGCCGGGCTACGGAACGGTCAAGCCCGGCATCATCCCGCTGCGCCCGCTGACCCTCGGCGACATCTTCAACGGCGCGGTCGGCTACGTGCGCGCCAATCCGAAAGCGACGCTGGGTCTGACCGCCATCGTCGTCGTGGTCATGCAGATCATCACCAAGGTCGCCTTCTTCGGCCCGCTGGCCGCCCACGACCGGTTCACCACCACCGGCGAGCCCGACACCCTGACCGCGGGGGTCCTGGGCGCCTGGACGGCGTCGGTGGGGGCCGGCCTCCTCGTCGGCTGGCTGGGCGGCATGCTGCTGTCCGGAATGCTCACCGTCATCGTCGGGCGGGCGGTGTTCGGGTCGCCGATCACCATCGGTGAAACCTGGACCAGGATCCGCGGGCGGCTGCCGGCCTTGCTCGGCCTGGCCCTGGTCGAGGCCGTCGTGGTGGCGGCCCTGGCCGGGCTGGTCGCGGTGATCATCGGGGTGCTGGCGGCGATCGGCAGCGCCGCGGCGGCCGTGGTGCTCGGCATCCCGCTGGTGCTGGTCGTCCTCGCGGCGCTGGTGTACCTGTACACCGTGGTGCTGTTCGCCCCGGTGCTGATCGTGCTGGAACGGCTGCCCGTGCTCGACGCGATCACCCGATCGTTCAAGCTGATCCGCAACGGCTTCTGGCGAGTGCTGGGCATCCGCACGCTCACCTTCCTGGTGGCCTCGATCGTCGCCAACGCCGTCGCGGTGCCGTTCAGCATCGTCGGTCAGTTTTTCCAGATCACCTCGTCCGGCACCGCCTTTTTGATCAGCACCGCGATCCTCTCCGTCGGGGCGGCGATCGGCGAGATCATCACCGCACCGTTCAACGCCGGAGTGATCGTCCTGCTCTACACCGACCGCCGGATGCGCGCCGAGGCGTTCGACCTCGTCTTGCAGACCGGAGCCGCCCAGGGGCCCTACGCGGCCGCGTCCACCGACCACCTCTGGCTCACGCGGCCGCTGTAACGGCCGAGCGAGGACTAGCTGAGCATGCCTTCCATCGACATCGACCGCGATGCCGCGCACCGCGCCGCGCAGGACGAACTCAACAAGCCGATCTATTCCAAGGGGTCGTCGGCCGACCAGTTCCTCGACTGGCTCAACGACCTGATCTACCGGATGCTGCAGAAGACCGCCACGGTGCCAGGCGGATGGTTCACGGCGACAGTGCTTTTGATCCTGCTGGCGATCGCGGTGTTTGTTGCCTTCCACGTCGCGCGGCGCACCATGCGCGCCCGCCGCGGCGGTGACCAGCTGCTGTTCGAAGCCGCGCAATTGACGGCCGCCCAGCATCGAGCGACGGCCGAAAGCTATGCGGCCGAAGGTGATTGGGCGGCGGCCATACGCCACCGGCTGCGCGCTGTCGCCCGCCAGCTCGAGGAGACCGGTGTGCTGGCGGCGGCCCCCGGCCGCACGGCCAACGAGCTGGCTCGCGACGCCGGCACCGCGCTGCCCCATCTGGCCGACGAACTGTCCGAAGCGGCAACGGCTTTCAACGACGTCACCTATGGCGAGCAGCCCGGAACCCGGGCCGCCTACCAGATGATCGCCGACCTCGACGATCACCTGCGGTCCCGCTGGCAGGGCGCCCCGGCCGAGGCCGGGCGACCCGCCGTCCCCGAGTCGTGGGCGCAGGTGCGGTGATGGCCACGATCAGCGATGCCCGCACCCAGACCGCGCCCCGGCGCCGGCGCTCGTGGCGCTGGGTGGTCGTCATCCTGCTGGTGCTGGCCGTCATCGCCGGCGTCGATGCCTACCTGACCGCGCCGCGCCCCGGCGCGCGGATGGACCCCGCGTCGACCGGCCCGGACGGCGCCCACGCGCTGGTGGAGTTGCTCCGCGACGCCGGTGTGGACGTCGTCGTGGCCGACACCATCGCCGACGTCGAACGGGCGGCGCGCCCGGACGCGCTGATCCTGGTGGCACAGAGCCAGTACCTGACCGACGCGGTGACCGACCGGCTGGCGAGGATCCGTTCGGACCTGCTGCTGGTGGAACCGACGACGCGGGCCCGCGAGGCGCTGCTGCCGGGCGTGGAGGTGTCCGGCGCCAGCGGCTTCGACAGCGACCCGAATTGCACGCTGCGCGAAGCCGTTCGGTCCGGCTCGGTGCGGTTCGGCCCGACCAACACCTTCAAGGCCAAGGACGGCCGGACGATGACCCGCTGCTACGACGGCGCGCTGATCCGCTTCCGGGACGGCGGACGGGTCGTCACCGCCGTCGGCAGCACCGACTTCATGACCAACGGCGGCCTGTTGCACGCTGGCAACGCGGCGCTCGCGATGAACCTGGCCGGCGACCGCCCCCGGCTCGTGTGGTACGCGCCCCATCACGTCGAGGGTGAAACCTCCACCAAGGCATCACTTTTCGACCTGATTCCACCCAACGTGAGCTGGATCGTGTGGCAGCTGGCGCTGGTGGTGCTGCTGGTCGCCGCGTGGAAGGGCCGCCGCCCCGGCCCGCTGGTGGCCGAGGAGTTGCCCGTCGTGGTGCGCGCGTCGGAGACCGTCGAGGGTCGCGGCCGGCTGTATCGGTCCCGGCGGGCACGCGATCGCGCGGCCGCGGCGCTGCGCACGGCGACACTGCAGCGGCTGCTGCCGCGGCTCGGCCTGGGCGCCGGCGCCGACCCGGCGACCGTGGTGTCCACCGCGGCCCAGCGCACCGGTTCGGATCCGGGGTTCGTCTCCTACCATCTGTTCGGTCCGCCCCCGACGACCGACCACGACCTGTTACAACTTGCCCGTGCGCTCGACGACATCGAAAGGCAGGTCGCACGCCCGTGACACAGTCCCCTTCCGGTCCACAAGCCGATACCGCCTCGTCCCCCACCGCCGAATCCGCTCGCGAGGCGCTGCTGGCGTTGCGCGCCGAGCTCGCCAAGGCCGTCGTCGGGCAGGAGGGCGTGGTCAGCGGCCTGGTGATCGCGCTGCTGTGCCGCGGGCATGTGCTGCTGGAAGGCGTTCCGGGAGTGGCGAAGACGCTGCTGGTCCGGGCGCTGTCCGCGGCGCTGCAGCTGGAGTTCAAGCGGGTGCAGTTCACGCCGGACCTGATGCCCGGCGACGTGACGGGTTCCCTGGTGTACGACGCGCGCACCGCCGCGTTCGTGTTCCGGCCCGGTCCGGTGTTCACCAACCTGCTGCTCGCCGACGAGATCAACCGCACCCCACCCAAGACCCAGGCCGCGCTGCTCGAGGCGATGGAGGAGCGCCAGGTCAGCGTCGAGGGCGAACCCCAGCCGCTGCCGGACCCGTTCATCGTCGCCGCGACCCAGAACCCGGTCGAATACGAGGGCACCTACCAGCTGCCCGAGGCCCAGCTGGATCGCTTTCTCCTCAAACTGAATGTGACGCTGCCCCCGCGGGACGCCGAGATCGCCATCCTGCACCGGCACGCGCACGGTTTCGATCCCCGCGATCTGTCGGCGATCAAGCCGGTGGCGGGGCCGGCCGACCTGGCCGCCGGCCGCGACGCCGTGCGACACGTGCTGGTCGCCGACGAGGTGCTCGGCTACATCGTCGACATCGTCGGGGCCACCCGATCCTCCCCCGCGCTGCAGCTGGGCGTGTCCCCCCGCGGGGCGACCGCCCTGTTGGCCACCGCGCGCTCCTGGTCCTGGCTGTCGGGCCGCAACTACGTCACCCCCGACGACGTGAAGGCCATGGCCCGCCCGACGCTGCGGCACCGGGTGATGCTGCGGCCCGAAGCCGAACTCGAGGGGGCCACGTCCGATGGCGTGCTCGACGGGATTCTGGCGTCGGTTCCGGTGCCCCGCTAGTGATCCTGACCGGACGCACGGGACTGGTCGCGCTGATCTGCGTCCTGCCCATCGCTGTCTCGCCTTGGCCGGCAACGGCTTTCGTGGCCCTGCTGGTGGCGCTGGCCGTCGCCGTCGCCGTCGACGTCGGGTTGGCGGCCCGCACCACCGCCCTGCGCTACGTGCGCTCCCCGGATCGCTCCGCCCGGCTCGGTCAGCAGGTGGATTGTGAGCTGTCCATCCACAACGACGGCCGGCGGCGGTTCCGCGGCCAGGTCCGCGACGCCTGGCCGCCCAGCGCCCGCGCGCGGCCGCGCACCCATGCGGTGGACATCCCGGCCGGGGGCGATCAGCACGTCGCGACCCGGCTGGAGCCAAAGCGCCGCGGCGATCAGCGCGCGACGGTGATCACCGCGCGATCGATCGGGCCCCTGGGCCTGGCGGGACGGCAGGGTTCGCAATCGGTGCCCGGCCAGCTCCGGGTGCTGCCGCCGTTCCTGTCACGCAAGCACCTGCCGTCGCGCCTGGCCAGGCTGCGCGAGATCGACGGCCTGCTGCCCACCCTGGTGCGCGGGCAGGGCACCGAATTCGATTCGCTGCGAGAGTATGTCGTCGGTGACGACGTGCGCTCGATCGATTGGCGCGCGACCGCGCGGCGCGCCGACGTGGTGGTGCGCACCTGGCGCCCCGAACGCGACCGGCGCGTGGTGATCGTGCTCGACACGGGCCGCACCGCGGCGGGCCGGGTGGGCGTCGACCCCACCACCTCCGATCCCGCGGGCTGGCCGCGGCTGGACTGGTCGATGGATGCCGCGCTGCTGCTGGCCGCGCTCGCGTCGCGGGCGGGCGACAACGTCGACTTCCTCGCCCACGACCGGGTGAGCCGGGCCGGCGTCTTCGGCGCGTCGCGCACCGAGCTGCTCGCCCAGCTCGTCGACGCGATGGCCCCCCTGCAGCCCACGCTCGTCGAATCCGATTGGCGGGCAATGGCTTCGGCCATCGCGCTGCGGGCCCGCCGGCGCTCGCTGGTGGTGCTGCTGACCGACCTCAATCCGACCGCCCTCGACGAGGGCCTGCTGCCCGTGCTGCCGCAGCTGTCGGCCAAGCATCACCTGCTGCTGGCCGCGGTTTCCGACCCGCGGGTCGACCAGATGGCCGCCGGCCGATCGGATGCCGCGGCGGTGTACGACGCCGCCGCGGCCGAGCGATCCCGCAACGACCGCGGCGCCATGGCCACACGACTGCGCCGCACCGGCGTGGAGGTCGTCGACGCCCCGCCCGCCGAACTGGCGCCCGCGCTCGCCGACCACTACCTGGCGATGAAAGCGACCGGGCGCCTGTGATCGGCACCGCGGAACTGTAACCACCGACGCATTTCCCGAGTAGGGCCGTCCGCAGTTGCAGTCTCGCGAAGCTCAGCCGGTGGGGACCACATCCGGCGCGTCTTCGATGTCGCCGCTTTCCCCGGCTCTGACCCCGCGGCGACCGAAGTAGACGATGTAGGACAAGAACGCCGCCTCGGCGATGACGCCGATGCCGACCCGTACGACCGTCGGTAACGGCGACGGCGTCACCAGCGCCTCGATCAACCCGGAGACGGCGAGCACGGCCACCAGGCCCACGGCCACCGAGACGATGGCACGGCCCTGTTCGGCGAGCACCTGTCCGCGGGGCCGGTCGCCGGGCGACATCACCGACCATCCCAGCCGCATTCCCGCCGCCCCCGAGAGGAAGACCGCGGTGAGCTCCAACAGCCCATGGGGGGCAAGCAATCCCAGCAGCAGGCCGCCCTTGCCGGCGGGGAACATCAGGCCGGCGATCACGCCCACATTGGCGGCATTCTCGAACAGCACAAAGGGAATGGGCAGCCCCAGCACGACGGACAGCGCGATGCATTGAGCGGAAACCCAGGAATTGTTCACCCAGATCTGCAGCGCGAAGGCGGCGGCGGGATGTTCGCTGTAGTACGACTCGACGTCGTGATTGACCAATTGCTCGATGTCACTAGGGGTTCCGAGCGCTGACTGCACCTCGGGACTGCCGGCGACCCACAGCGCAATGACCACGACCACCGCGAAAAACGCCGCCGCCGTGGCCAGCCACCACCGCCACGTGCGGTACGCGACGACCGGGAAGGACACCGTCCAGAACCGGGTGAACGTACTGCTTAGCGGCGCGTGGGCGCCGGTCACCGCGGAACGGGCCCGCGCGACCAGGCTCGAGAGCCGGCCGACCAGCATCGAATCCGACGACGCCGAGCGCAGCATCGACAAATGGGTGGACACCCGCTGATAGAGCTCGACGAGTTCGTCGATCTCGGCGCCGCTGAGCGACCGGCGGCGCCCGATCAGTCGATCGAGGCGGTCCCACGTGCCTCGATGGGCCAGCACGAATGCGTCGACGTCCACCCTGGGCAGCCTAATCACCCCGCGGGCGCGGCGCCGCGGGCATGACCAAGTGCGGTCGCCCGCACCCGCCCGGCCTGTACCGTTCGAAGTTATGTCGGTGGTGACCGGGGACGCCGTGGTGCTGGACGTGCAGATCGCCCAGCTGCCGGTGCGGACGTTGAGCGCGCTGATCGATATCGCCGTCATGGTGATCGGCTACCTGCTCGGGCTGATGCTGTGGGCCGCCACCCTGACCGAGTTCGACACCGCGCTGAGCAACGCCATCCTGCTTATATTTACGGTTCTGGTAATTGTGGGCTACCCGTTGATCCTCGAGACCGCGACGCGGGGACGCTCGGTGGGCAAGATCGCCCTGGGTCTGCGCGTCGTGTCCGACGACGGCGGCCCAGAACGCTTCCGCCAGGCGCTGTTTCGCGCCCTGGCCTCGCTGGTGGAAATCTGGATGCTCTTCGGCAGCCCCGCCATCATCTGCAGCATCCTGTCACCCAAAGCCAAACGGATCGGCGATATCTTCGCCGGCACGGTGGTGGTCAACGAACGCGGACCCCGGCTGGGGCCCCCGCCGACGATGCCTCCGGCGCTGGCCTGGTGGGCGGCGTCGCTGCAGCTGTCGGGACTGTCCGTCGGTCAAGCCGAAGTGGCGCGCCAATTCCTTTCCCGCGCACCGCAACTCGACCGCCAGCTGCGCACTCAGATGGCGTACCGCATCGCCGGTGATGTCGTGGCGCGCATTGCGCCGCCCCCGCCCGGGGCCCCGCCGGAACTGGTGCTGGCCGCGGTCCTCGCCGAGCGGCACCGTCGCGAACTGGCCCGGCTGCGCCCGACCGCCCAGGCGCCGGGCTGGCCGCCCATGCCACCGGGCGCGCCGCCGCGGTACCCGGAGCCGTGGCCGGAGCCGGGCCGACCCGCCCCGGGACCGGGCTACGGCGCGCCTCCGGACGGTTTCGCACCGCCGCACTGACGCAGCGCGGCTAGCGGGCGACGCTCGCCGCCATGAGGACGACGTCGGCGATCAGCAGCGCCCACCCCAGCAGCGGGACCGCGATGCCGCCGCGGTGTTTGGCGGTGAAAACCGAGATGACGATGACGACGACGGCCACCGCGGGCGCGCCGTAGAAGGCGACGCCGAAGTCGATGCCGCCGTGGCCCAGGTTGGGGCAGCTGGTGTCGCTGCAACCGGCGGTGCTCAGCACGCCACCGAGCGCGAACAGCATGACGATCGCCGCGGCGGGCACCGTCGCCAGCGCCAACCCCCAGTTGACCCAGGGCCAGACGTTCCGGCGCGGGGCACCACCGGGGTCCCCGGATGGGGCCGCACCGGCGGCCGTGCGATCGACCGTCACGTCGTTGTCAGCGTCCATCCCACAGTTCCTACCCGCCGTCTGGCCTCTGCAAACCGGCCCGCGGGTTTGGGCGGCGCGGATGGGCGTGGATTTCCGCAGGTCAGCTTCGCTAGTCGATATCTTTCAACATATCCAGTTGCATCGCGTTAGTTCCCGATATATCGTGATATTCCGAAGCGCACGTCGGGTGCGCGATCCACCAACGTAAGGACACAAATGAGCAACCCATTCACTCCCCCCGAGGGACCATTCGGCGGCCGGCCCGGTTTCGGATTCGGGTTCGGCTCCGGCCCGGTCGACCGGCGCGCCCTGCACGAGGCGCGGCGCCAGGCCAGGCGGGACTTCCGCGAACATCTCCGCGACCACGCCGGCGGCGGCCACCCGGGTGGCTACGAAGGCCCGTTCGGGTTCGGTCCCGGATTCGGGCCGGGCTTCGGCCCCGGTTTCGGTTTCGGTCCCGGCGGACGGCGCGGCGCCTGGCGCCGTGGCGGCCCGGGCCGCGGCAAGCGCGGTGACGTGCGGGCGGCCATCCTGACGCTGCTCGCCGAGCGGCCGATGCACGGCTACGAGATGATCCAGCAGATCGCCGAACGCAGCAACGGGCTGTGGAAGCCGAGCCCTGGCTCGGTGTATCCGACCCTGCAGCTGCTCGACGACGAAGGCCTGATCACCGCGAGCGAATCCGCGGGCAGCAAGAAGCTTTTCGAGCTGACCGAGCAGGGCCGCGGGGCGGCCGAGAAGATCGAGACCCCGCCGTGGGACGAGATCACCGAAGGTGCGGACCCCGGTCACATGAGCCTGAGGGCGGCCGTCGGCCAGTTGTTCGGCGCGGTCGGGCAGTCCGCCCACACCGCTTCCGCCGAGCAGCAGCAGCGCATCGTCGACATTCTCAACAACGCGCGGCGCGAGATCTACGGCATCCTCGGCGAAGACTGATTCCGAGCCAGCGGACCCTGGATCAGGTCACCTCAGGTGATGGAGACCCAATCCAGGGTCCGCTGCACGGCCTTGCGCCAGCCCGCGTACCCCTCGGCGCGCTGCTCGTCGTTCCAGGTCGGCGACCAACGCCGGCCCTCCTGCCAGTTGGCGCGCAGGTCCGCCGGGTCGGCCCAGAACCCCACGGCCAGGCCGGCCGCGTACGCGGCGCCCAGCGCCGTCGTCTCGGCGACCACCGGACGCACCACGTCCACGCCCAGCACGTCGGCCTGGATCTGCATGCACAGGTCATTGCCGGTGATACCACCGTCGACCTTCAAAACCTCAAGGCGCACACCGGAATCCGCGGCCATCGCGTCTACCACGTCGCGGCTCTGGTAGCAGATCGCCTCCAGGGTGGCCCGGGCCAGATGCGCGTTGGTGTTGAATCGGGACAGCCCCACGATCGCGCCCCGGGCATCGGATCGCCAGTAGGGGGCGAACAACCCGGAAAACGCCGGGACGAAATAGACGCCGCCGTTGTCGTCGACCTGGCGGGCCAGCGCCTCGCTTTGCGCGGCCCCGCTTATGATGCCCAGCTGATCGCGCAGCCATTGCACGGCCGCGCCCGTCACCGCGATCGAACCCTCAAGTGCGTAAACGGGTTTGGCGTCCCCGAACTGGTAGCAGACGGTGGTCAGCAGCCCGTTGTCGGACCGCACGATCGTCTCGCCGGTGTTCAGTAGCAGGAAATTGCCGGTGCCATAGGTGTTTTTCGCCTCCCCCTCGGCCAGACACACCTGCCCCACCATCGCCGCGTGCTGGTCACCCAGCACGCCCGTGATCGCAATCTCTCCGCCCGCCGGGCCGGTCTCGGCCGTCACCCCGTAGGGCTGCGGCGACGACGACGGCCCGATCCGCGGCAGCATCGCGCGCGGGATCGCAAAGAATGACAGCAACTCGTCGTCCCAGTCCAGGGTCTCGAGGTTCATCAGCATGGTCCGGCTGGCGTTGGTCACGTCGGTGACGTGCACGCCGCCCCGCGGACCCCCGGTCAGGTTCCACAACACCCAGGTGTCCGGGGTGCCGAACAACGCGTCGCCACGCTCGGCGGCGTCGCGCACCCCGTCGACATTCTCCAAGATCCATCGCAGCTTTGCGCCGGAGAAGTACGTCGCCGGGGGAAGTCCCGCCTTGCGGCGGATCACCTCGCCCCGGCCGTCGGCTCCCAGCGCCGACGCGATCCGGTCGGTGCGGGTGTCCTGCCAGACGATCGCGTTGTAATAGGGCCGTCCGGTCTTGCGGTTCCAGACCAGCGTCGTCTCGCGCTGGTTCGTGATACCCAGCGCGGCAATGTTTTTCGGCGCCAGGTTGGCACGGTTGAGCACGGAGGTCAGCACCGAGGAGGTACGTTCCCAGATCTCCACCGGGTCGTGCTCGACCCAGCCCGCCTGGGGCAGGATCTGTTCGTGCTCGAGCTGGTGGCGGGCCACCTCGGCACCCTCGTGATCGAAGATCATGCAGCGCGTGCTGGTCGTCCCCTGGTCGATAGCGGCCACGAATTCGGCGAACTCGGCCAACTGCTCTCCTCCACCCGTGAGCTCTGACACTTTTGCGGCAAAAGTCCATCATGGTCTACCCGCCCGGCGGGCGAGGCCACAACCGCGCCGCCGGAGAGCTTGCGTTACGGGCGGTAACCCTGTTGCATCTGCGGTGTGGGCGAAG
Source organism: Mycobacterium intracellulare ATCC 13950 (assembly GCF_000277125.1). Lineage (NCBI taxonomy): Bacteria > Bacillati > Actinomycetota > Actinomycetes > Mycobacteriales > Mycobacteriaceae > Mycobacterium > Mycobacterium intracellulare. Next base: position 371,366 of record NC_016946.1, on the reverse strand, counting down.
AGGTCAAGCGCACCACGTACGACAGCGCACACCGCCGCGAATACCGGCGCAAGGTTCAGGCGTGTCTGAACGTGTTCGAGACGATGCTCGCCCAGTCATGCTTCGATTCCGACCAGCCGCTCACCGGCATGGAGATCGAGTGCAACCTGGTCGACGCCGACTACCAGCCGGCCATGTCCAATCGCCACGTCCTGGACGCCATCGGCGATCCCGCGTACCAGACCGAATTGGGCGCCTACAACATCGAATTCAACGTCCCGCCGCACGCGCTGCCCGGACACACGGGGCTGGATCTCGAGGCCGAGGTGCGGGCCAGCCTGAACGAGGCCGAGATCAAGGCCGGCGCCGCCGACGGTGCGCACATCGTCATGATCGGCATCCTGCCCACGCTGATGCCCGAACACCTCGATCACGACTGGATGAGCGAGTCGACGCGGTATGCCGCCCTCAACGACTCGATCTTCACCGCCCGCGGCGAAGACCTGCCCATCGACATCGACGGCCCCGAACCGCTGAACTGGCACGCCGCGACGATAGCGCCCGAATCCGCTTGCACCAGCATGCAATTGCACCTGCAATTGGCCCCGGAGACGTTCGCCGCCAACTGGAACGCCGCGCAGATTGTCGCCGGTCCGCAGCTGGCGCTGGGCGCCAACTCGCCGTTCTTCTTCTCCCACCAACTCTGGGCGGAAACCCGCATCGAGCTGTTCACCCAATCCACCGACACCCGGCCCGAAGAGCTGAAAACCCAAGGCGTGCGCCCGCGAGTGTGGTTCGGTGAACAGTGGATCACCTCGGTCCTCGACCTGTACCGCGAGAACATCCGGTACTTCCCGTCCCTGTTGCCCGAGGTGTCCGAGGAGGATCCGGTCGCCGAGCTGGCCGCCGGGCGCACCCCGCAGCTGTCCGAGTTGCGGCTGCACAACGGCACCGTGTACCGGTGGAATCGCCCGGTGTACGACGTGGTCGACGGGCGCCCGCATCTGCGACTGGAGAATCGGGTGTTGCCGGCCGGACCGACAGTCGTTGACATGCTGGCGAATTCGTCCTTCTTCTACGGGATGCTGCGCAGCTTGTCCGAGGCGGACAGCCCGTTGTGGGACCGCATGGATTTCGCGGTGGCGGAGGCCAACTTTTTGGCGGCGGCGCGCCACGGCATCGACGCCCGGCTGCACTGGCCCGGGCTCGGGGAGGTGAGCGCACGCGACCTGGTGCTCGACACGTTGCTGCCGATGGCCGACGACGGGTTGCGGCGCTGGGGCGTCGACCCCGAGGTCCGCGACCGGTTCCTGGGGGTCATCGAGGGCCGCGCCCGCGCGGGCCGCAACGGCGCCACCTGGCAGGTTTCCACCGTACGGGCCCTGCAGGACGCGGGCATGGGCCGGGCCGCCGCGCTGGCCGAGATGCTGCGCCGCTACTGCGAGTACATGCATGCCAACGAGCCGGTGCACACCTGGGAGTAGGTTGACGACCATGTCGTCTGATCAAGTGATGGACTGGGACAGCGCCTACCGCGAGCAGGCCCATTTCGAGGGTCCGCCCCCGTGGAATATCGGTGAGCCGCAACCCGAACTGGCGGCGCTGGCCGCGGCCGGCAAGTTCCGCAGCGACGTCCTGGACGCCGGCTGCGGAGTCGCCGAGCTCTCACTGAGCCTGGCCGCCCAGGGTTACACCGTGGTCGGCGTCGACCTCACACCGACCGCCGTCGCGGCGGCCACCAAGTCCGCCCAGGAGCGCGGCTTGACCAGGGCCAGCTTCGTGCAGGCCGACATCACGTCGCTGAGCGGGTATGACGGACGGTTCGCCACCGTCGTCGACAGCACGCTGTTTCACTCGCTGCCCGTGGAGGGCCGCGACGGCTACCTGCGCTCGGTCCACCGCGCCGCGGCACCGGGCGCCAGCTACTTCGTGCTGGTGTTCGCCAAGGGCGCCTTCCCGGCCGAGATGGAACCCAAGCCCAACGAGGTCGACGAAGACGAACTGCGCGCCGCGGTCAGCACGTACTGGGAAATCGACGAGATTCGCCCCTCCTTCATCCTGTCGAACGCGATCAACATCGCCGACGCGCCTTTCGAATTCCCGCCGCACGATCGCGACGAGCAAGGCCGGATCAAGATGCCGGCCTACTTGCTGACGGCGCACAAGGCCGGCTAGCCGGTTGCGGTCGCCGCCGTCGCGGCGATGAGCGCCTCGGCGAAGGTCTCCAGGTCCTCGGCAGTGGTGTCCAGGTGCGGCGAGATCCGCAGCAGCGGCCCCGGGAGCTCCAGCGGTGCCCGCTGCACGCCGACGAAGGTGGTCAGGATCCGTCGCTCGGCGAGCAACCAGTCCCGCACCGCCTGCGGGTCGGCGCCGTCGGTCGGCACCAAAGTCGTGATGGCGCTGGGTTCTTCGACCTCCTCGACGACGGCCCACCCTGCGACGTCGGCCAGCACCATGCGGCTCAGGCCGCCCAGCTCGGCCAGGCGTGCACAGACGGCCGCCGGCCCGTAGGCCAGGTGCTCCCCCAGCGCCAGCGAAAACCCCACCCGCGCAGCGATATTGGCTTCGCCGAATTCGAGCTGCTGGGCCACCGTCGGCGACCCCGATGCGCGCGCCCACTGCGGCGCCGCCAGCCTCGGGCGCAGGCTCTCCATCAGCTCCCGGCGCACCGCCAGCATCCCGACACCGCGCGGGCCGGCGATCCACTTGCGCGACGAGGAATACGCCGCGTCGGCCCCGGCCGCGCAATCCACCTGCCCCAGCGCCTGCGCCGCGTCGATCACCAGTGGCAGCCCGAGCTCCCGGCAGAGCTGGGCGACCATCGAAACCGGTTGCACCACACCGCTATGGCTGGCCACCGCGGTCAGGTGCACCAGGTCCGGCCGGTCGGTGTCGAGGGCCCGCGCCGCGTCGTCGAGCGCGACGCGGCCGTCATCCATGGTCGGCAGCAGCCGGCGGTCGAACCCGTGGGCGGCCATCACGGCCAGGTTGGGCCCGTATTCGCCGGGCAGGCACGCTACCGTTCGGTGCTTGGTCGGCCAGGCGCCCAACAGCAGATCCAAGGCGTGAAGCGAGCCGGTGGTGAACACCACCTCGGCGTCGGTCATCCCGGTCAGCGCGGCGAACGCGACACGTCCGGCGTCGAGCACCGGGGCGGCCGCCTCGGCCGCGACATACCCGCCGACTTCGGACTCGTTGCGGGCGTGCTGCGCGGCGGCGTCGATCACCGCGACGCTCTGCCGCGAGCAGGCGGCGTTGTCCAGATGCAGGCCGGCCATGGGCGGGCGTGCCGCCCGCCATCGGTCGGCCAGCGAGTCGCCGGCGGTCACTTCACGGCCAACGACAACCCGAAGTCACCCGCTCCGTCGGTCCACCATTGCGTGCGACGCAGTCCCACGGCGGCCAGTTCGGCACTCACCTTTTCCGGGCGGAACTTGCACGACACCTCGGTCAGCATCTCCTCGCCGGCCTCGAAGTCCACGATCAGTTCGAGCGCACCGACACGCACCCGCTGGCCGCGATCGGCCCGCAACCACATCTCGATGCGTTCCTCGGCCGGGTTCCACCGCGCGACGTGCGCGAAAGCGTCGACGTCGAAATCGGCGTCCAGTTCCCGGTTTACCACCGCAAGAACATTGCGGTTGAACGCCGCCGTCACCCCGGCGGAATCGTCGTAGGCGCGCACCAGCCGCTCGAGGTCCTTGACCAGGTCGGTGCCCAGCAGCAGGCTGTCGCCGGGCCGCATCTGGGCGGACAGCGCGGCGAGGAAGTCCGCGCGCGGCCCGGGCGTGAGGTTGCCGATCGTCGACCCCAAGAACACGAACAGCCGCCGTCCGTCCGCCGGGATCTCGGTCAGGTGTTCTTCGAAATCGCCGCAGACGGCCTTGATTTCGACTCCCGAGTATTCCTGCGCAATGGCCGCGGCGGCCGTCGACAGGATGCTGGCGTCGACGTCGAAGGGGACGAACCGGCGCAGCGAACCGCGCGCGCGCAGGGCATCCAGCAGCAGCCGCGTCTTCTCCGAGGTGCCGCTGCCCAGTTCCACCAGGGTGTCGGCCTCGCTGGCCGACGCGATTTCGGCCGCCCGCGCGCGCAGGATCTCGGCCTCGGCGCGGGTCGGGTAGTACTCGGGCAGCCGGGTGATCTGGTCGAATAGGTCACTGCCCACGGCGTCATAGAACCACTTGGGCGGCAACGACTTCGGCGTCTTCTGCAGGCCTTCGAACACGTCACGGCGCAACGCGTGATAGGCCGAGTCTGCGGCGAGGTGGTTCGACAGCGACAGCGTCATCAAGACCCTTTCGGATGATCCAGCGGGGTCATCGTGACTCCGCCGGCGGTGACTTCGACCAGGTGGCGGTCCGGCACGTCCTCCCAGTCGGAGTCGTTGTCATAGGGTTCGCTGGCCAGGACCACACCGTCCGGGCGGCGCAGGATGGACAGCGTGTCCCCCCACACCGTCGCCAGCATGCGAGAACCGTTGGCGGCCAATATGTTCAGCCGGGCGCGCGGGTCGGCCGCCGCGATCTCGACGATGGTGTCGCCCAGCGCGTCGAGGCCGCGCTCGAAGATGACGGCCGCCAGCATCGCGCTGTCGCAGACCGATTCGGCCTGCGACGTCGCCGGCAGCGCCGCCCGGTCGACGATTCCGTTGTGCGACAACAACCATTGCCCGTCGGTGAACGGCGCGGTCGCGCTGACTTCGATCGGCATGCCGACGGTCGCCGAGCGCACCGCGGCCACCACGCAGTGGCTGCGCAGCGCCGGCGCGACGGACTCGAAGGACACATCACCCCACAGCGGCAGCTGGCTGCGCCAGCGCCGGGGCGCGGCGCCATCCGACGCAGCATCGAAAAAGCCGACGCCCCAACCGTCCGCGTTCAACAGACAATGCTTCTGGCGGCGCGGCGCGTAGGCCTGCACCCGCAGCCCGAACGGCGGGTCGAGCACCAGCGAGGAGACCGTGACGTCGGCCCCGAGCCACCCCAGGTGCCGGCACATCAGGCGATCTCCTTCGGCACGTCCCAGGCCAACCGGACGCCGGAGAAGATCTGGCGCCGGTACGGGTGATCCCAGTTGCGAAAACTCGGGCGCAGGATGCCCGGCTCCACGGCCCACGATCCGCCGCGCAGCACCCGGTAATCGCCGTCGAAGAACGGCTGTGAATAGCGCTCGTAGAGCATCGGGACGAACCCGGGCCAGGGCCGCAGCGGGCTGCTCGTCCACTCCCACACATCGCCGAGCATCTGCTCGGCCCCGTACGCGGAAGCGCCGGCGGGGTAGGCCCCGACGGGTGCGGGCCGTAGCGCGGTGCCGCCGAGGTTGGCCAGCGCGTCGCACGGCTCCTGGGCGCCCCACGGGTAGCGGCGCCGGACGCCGGCGGAGGGGTCCCATGCGCAGGCCTTCTCCCATTCCATCTCGGTGGGCAGCCGCGCGCCGGCCCAGGCCGCGTACGCCTCGGCCTCGAAATAGCTGACGTGCTGGACGGGTTCGTCGGCGGGGATGTCTTCGACGTGGCCGAACCGGGTGCGGGTGGCGGCATCGGGATTCCAGAACTGCGGTGCGGTCAGGCCGGCGGCCTGGCGATGCCGCCAGCCCCGCTCCGACCACCACCGCGGCTGGTCGTAGCCGCCGTCGTCGATGAAGTGCCGCCATTCGCCGTTGGTGACCGGAACCCGGCCGATCCGGAACGCGGGCAGGTCGACGACGTGGCCGGGACGCTCGTTGTCCAGCGAAAATGGCTCGGCGGCGGGGTCAACGCCGAGCACAAACTCGCCACCGGGCACCAGCACCGAGGTGCCGGCCAGGCCCGGGCGGGCGGGCGGCAGCATCGACGTGCCGCGCAGTAGCGGCGGGCCGCTGCGCAGATTCAATGCCTGCAGCATGGTTTCGTCGTGCTGGTTTTCGTGGCTGACCACCATCGCGTACGCGAACGCCGCCTCGTCGCCCGCGGGGTCGTCGGGCAGCGCGTCCAGGGCGTCGAACACGGCGGACCGCACCGTCCGGCAGTACGCGCGCGCCTCGTCCGGCGACAACAGCGGCAGGTCGACCCGACTGGCGCGCGAGTGCACGAAGGCGTCGTAGAGACCCTCGACGGCCGGCGACAGCATCGACGGCCGGGCAAGATCCCCGCCCCGCAGCAGCCACAGCTCTTCCTGCTGGCCGATGTGCGCCAGATCCCACACCAGCGGGCTCATCAGCGGGTCGTACTGCCGGCACAGTTCGGCGTCGTCGAAGTCGACCAGCCGCAGCGTCCGCGTCCGCGTCCGCGTCAACTGGTCGGCGAGCGCCTGGCGTGACGTCACCGTCACAGTCCCCCTCGCGCCGCCCGCGACACCTCGGCGGTGACGCCGTGTTCGATCACCCGGTCGGCGAAATCGTCGCCGGGACACCGGCCCTGTTCGACGAGGTCGACCAGCCGCTGCATCGCGTCGCCGACTTCGGCCGGAGCCCTTTCGGCCGCGATGGCCACGCACGCGTTGGCGGCCGCGTAGAGCCGCCGGTCACGCAGCCCGAGCCGGGCCGCGATGTCCCAGGCGGTGGCCACCGGTGCGACGGCCTCGGCCGCGGCGTCGGCCGCGGTCGGGTCATCGAGCAGCGCCACCAGGGTGAACACCACCGCGGGCCACAACGCGTCCGGGACGCTGTCCAGGTAGCGGATTTCCAGCCACTGCCGGGGGCGGACCGGCGGGAACAAGGTCGTCAGGTGGTATTCGAGATCGGCGATGCTGGGGCGGCGATCACCGAGCAACACCCGGCCGTCGACCCAGTCGGCAAAGGGCACCCACTGCGTGACCGCCTCGGCGCCCGGCGTGTGCACCAGCATCACCGGGGCCTTGAGCGCGTAGCGCCCCCAGTCGGTGCCCGGGTCATCGCCGCTGGCGCCCAGGATGGGTCCGCAGCGCGCGGAATCCATCTGCCCCCACACCCGTTGCCGGCTGGAGACCCAGCCGGTGAAGTCGCCGCCCAGCATCGGCGAGTTGGCCGTGATCGCAATCATGGTGGGCCCCAAGGCATGCGCCAGCCGAACCCGAGCCGCCCAGCCCTCGCGCGGCCCGGCGTCGACGTTGACCTGGATCGATGCGGTGGACGTCATCATCGCCGCGCCCGCTTCCCCGGAGCGGCTGGTGGCGAAGAACCTTTCCATGGCGCGGTAGCGGGCGCCGGGGTTGATGCGCTGGGGGGGTCGCAGCGGGTCGGCGCCGAGGAAGACCAGGCCCAGGCCGGCCTCGGCAAACGCCGGCTGGAGCACGGCCTGGTCCCGTCGCATGGCCTCGATCGCGGGCAGGACGCCGTCGGCCGGCGGCCCGGAGAGTTCGACCGCGCCACCGGGTTCCACGGTGATCCTGCTGCCGCCCGGCAGGGCGGGGAGCCCGTCGAGCACCGCGGCGATTTCGTCCCAGCCGGGTCTGCGGTGCGGGGCGGCCGGGTCGTGGCAGTGGGCCTCGAGTTCCAGACCCACCCGTCCCAGCGGGGCGTCCACCAGGCAGCCGTCGGCGATGTATTGCGCGACGGCCGTGGAGTCGGTGAGCTCGGCGATTTTCAGCTCCGGGGCGGGGTCGGCGCCGGTCGACCGCGGAGCCGCCGCAGTGATCGGGGCGAACGTCATATCACGATCCCTTCGGGCCCGGCGAAGGCTGAACACGCACCTGCGGACCGCTTCCCTGCGCAGCTAATCGAACGATATCCGGCACTACTTCGTCTAGTGCTTCATCTATCAGACGCCCCCGACATATTCCCCTCCCGCGCTGATGGCCAGACGGCAAGGACGGATACCCGATCGCTGCGCTACTGACCCAGCGCGTTCTGCATCGCCCCAGCTAGCACGTTCACGGCGGGCCCGGCGTTGCCGGGCTGACACACTTTCGCCTGCAGCAACACGTTTTCGCGCAGCCTGGTTTGATCGAAGCAGCGCCGATCGGTGCCCGCCTCCTGCTTGGTCCAGTTCTCGTCGGCGGGCCCGGCCGGCCCGCCGTCGAAGGACCACACCTGCGTGCTGCCGTTGTCCAGGTGTATCGCGGTCGTCTGACCGGAACAGCCGACCGTTCGATCCACCACCCGATGAAATGCCCGGGCCGCGGCGTCCGGGGTGGCGAACACCCCGACCGCCTGCTTGACCAGGTGCGTTTGATCATTCGCCGACGTCTGCGTGACGGCCCCGTTGAACGACGCCAGATCGGGATCGTCGTAGACCTCGGACAGCCCGATGTCCGCCCAGTTGTTGCACTCCGGGAGGTCCACCCAGGGGCCCTGTCCGGGCTGGGTGAACACCGACTCCCAGCCCATGGGTCCGCCGACGATGTTGCCGACCGACCCCTTGCCCAGGACGGCGTAGTTCACCACGCCCGGCTCCGACGGGTGCGCGGCGGCGACTGCGGGCGCGACGGTGCCCGCCACCGCGAACCCGACGGTGAGTACGGCGCGGTGCACCTGCGTGGCCCGCATGGTCATGAGGCGATCATGCCAAACGCCCCGACGTTCGGTCAGCCCCCGTCAAGCGCCGGCCTTGTGCGCCAAGCGTTTCGCGACCGCGTCAGGGGCGCGGCGCCGGCGAGCCGGGAGCCGGGCTGACGGCCGTCGGCTGACCGGGTCCGCTGATGCCGGGGCCGGAGACGGGACCGCCGGGCCCGCCCGGGCCGCCCGGGGGCATCGGAACGATCAAACCGGGGCCGCCGGGACCGGGCCCCCAGGGCCCATTGTCGGGCCCGGGACCACCGGGGCCGCCGTACCACGATCCGGGACCACCGGGACCGGGTCCCCAGGGGCCATTGCCCGGCCCGGGGCCGGGTCCCCACGGCCCGTTGCCCGGGCCGGGGCCGCCCGGGTGGAACATGCCGTGGTGATGGTGGCAGTGGTAGTGGTGCTTCCAAATGAAGGCGCCGACGAAGAACACCGAGGAGAGGATGAACACGATGCCCGCGACGATCACCACCCAGGCTGCCGCCGTGTAGAGCCGCGGCGGCTTGACCCGCGGCGGCGGTGGCGGCGCGGGCGGAGTGGTCGCGGCGGCGGGGGTCGGCTCGGCTTGCGGTTCGGGTGTCTCGCTCATGCCATGCCATATTGCCCCGCACGCGATGTCCGGAACAGGCCCCGGCGGCAAATTGCCTGGAATCGAGACGTGGCCCGACGCTCGATGAGAGCGCCGGGCCACGAGTGGGTTGGGGGTTTTAGTTGGTCAGCACAATGACGCTGGGGGCCTGCCCCGGCGCTGCGTGCGAGGCCGCCGCGGAGTGGAAGATCGACGCCGGGAGCTGTCCCGGGGCCATGCCGCTGGGCCGCACGGGCGACGGACTGGCGGGCGCGGTGGTCGCGCCCGGGCCCGTGGGTGCGCCCGGGCCGCCCTGGGTGCCGCCGCCCGGTCCACCGGGCCCGCCGGGGCCGCGGTGATGCAGCATCGCGTGGTGGTGGTGCTTGTGGTGGTGATGGCCGTGATGGCCGCCGCGGTGGCCGAGGATGAAGCCGGTGAAGAAGATGACCGCGACGATGAACACGATCCCGGCGACGATGGCGACCCACGCGGCGAGTTGGAAGACCCGCGGGGCCCGATAGGCCGCTGCAGCGGCGGCCGGTGCAGTTGCGGTGGAGGTCCGCACGGTGGGGGTTTCAGGTGTTTCACTCATGAGACAAATGATGAAGCCGTTAACAGTAGTGGCGGCTATGCGCTACTTATGTAGGAGCTGTGAACCATCGCCGCCGCTCAGCGGGCGAAGCGCCTACTCGGGCTTGAACGGATTGACCGCGAACTGGATGACCCGGTACGGCGCGGCCACTCGCGCGCGGGTGTCCCACTGGCTCACGAAGATTCGCAGCTCGTCCAGCGTGGAACCGGGCGAGATGTAGCCGCCGTACGGTTGCGCGAGCCGGTTGTCGTACGGCGGCGGCAGGCTTTCCGCGGGCTCCGGCCACTCGTCGTGCTGCACCACCGTGGTGACCGGCGCGTCACCCAGCGCCGTCGGGTCGTCGGCCACCCGGACCTCCATGTTGCCCGTGACGGCATTGAAGTAGGACAACACGGCCTTGCCGTCGATCTGCCTGATGCACATCTCGCCCACCGCGTCCGGCCACAGCGGTGTCGGCGGCTTGCCCCACCCCCCGCTCGCGCCGGCCGCCCAGCCCTGCCAGCGGGACCGGTCGGTGAACGTTTGCGGTGTGGCGCGATACAGGACCACGGGGTCCCGACGGGTGAAGCTGTCGGCCACGATGTACACCCATCCGCTCGGCGATTCCGGGGTCGGGATCGGGTCGTAATACCCGCTGATCTGCGTCTGCGAGCCGCCTTGATACGAGGCGGGCCGCTTCGAACCCGGGATCGTCTGCCAGCCCGCGCGCGCCGGTTCGGCGGTCACCAGCCGGGAGCTCTGCGGCTCCAGGTCCTTCGTCGTCGTCACCATCAGGTAGTTGCGCCGGTTGATCTGCACCACCCCGGCGGGCAGTTGCGAGGAATCCGGCGGAGCGGGGTCGGCCAGCAGCGGGTGGGCTATCCCGGTGACGCCGGTGTAGCGCACCCCGGCCGGGTCGTCGACCGACGCGGTGTCGACGTGCAGCGCGACGGGCGCATACCAGCCGCCGAACCCGACGCCCTGGCCGGCGAAGCTGTCGCCGCAGACCTGCAGCAGTTCGGTGGGGAATTCGACGAATTCACACAGGTCGGTCGCGCCGATGCCGTAATCGCCTGTGGGAGTTCCGGTTCCGGCGGTCGGACCGATCCGCAGCACCTGACCGGGCGCCAGCGGCTGCAGGATTGGTTCCGGGGCGGGCGCCGGCGGATCGGCATGCGCGGCCCAAAACCATTGCGGCGCAAGCAAAGATGCCACAAGTAGCGAGAACCGCGTCGCGGAACTCACTCGCGGATTCACAACTCGGCGGCGAGTAACTCGGCGATCTGGATGGTGTTCAGCGCCGCCCCCTTGCGCAGGTTGTCTCCCGAGACGAACAGGGCCAGGCCGCGGCCGTCGGGCACCCCCGGATCCTGCCGGATCCGGCCGACGAGGGATTCGTCGGCGCCGGCGGCCGCCAACGGGGTCGGCACGTCGACCACCTTGACGCCGGGCGCGCCGTCGAGCAGCTCGCGGGCGCGCTGCGGCGACAGCGGCCGCGCGAACTCGGCGTTGATCGACAGCGAGTGCCCGGTGAACACCGGCACTCGCACGCAGGTGCCGCTGACCGCCAGGTCGGGGATGCCGAGGATCTTGCGGCTCTCGTGGCGCAGCTTCTGGTCCTCGTCGGTCTCGCCGGACCCGTCGTCCTCCAACGATCCGGCCAGCGGCACGACGTTGAAGGCGATGGGCGCCACGTAGGTCTTGGGCGCCGGGAACTGCACGGCGCCGCCGTCCTGCACCAGCTGCTCGGCGTCGTCGACGACCGCGCGGGCCTGCGTGGACAGCTCCTGGACTCCGGCGATCCCGCTGCCGGAGACCGCCTGATAGCTCGACACCACCAGCCGTTGCAGGCCGGCCTCGTCGTGCAGCACCTTGAGCACCGGCATTGCGGCCATGGTCGTGCAGTTCGGGTTGGCGATGATGCCCTTCGGCCGGTTGGCGGCATCGCGGGCGAAGTTCACCTCGGAGACCACCAGCGGCACGTCGGGGTCCTTGCGCCAGGCCGACGAGTTGTCGATCACCGTCACCCCGGCCGCGGCGAACCGCGGCGCCTGCACCAGCGACATCGTCTTGCCGGCGGAGAACAACGCGATGTCCAGCCCGCTGGGGTCGGCCGTTGCGGCGTCTTCGACCTCGATCTCCTGGCCGCGGAACTCCAACTTGCGGCCCTGCGAGCGCGCCGACGCGAAGAACCGCACCGACGTCGCGGGGAAGTCCCGCTCGTCGAGCAACCTGCGCATCACCTGGCCGACCTGGCCGGTGGCGCCCACCACACCGATGGCAACCATCTATCTACCCGTCCCCGCATACACCGTCGCCGACTCCTCGCCGCCGAGCCCGAACGCCTCGTGCAACGCCACGACGGCCTTGTCCAGTTCCGTGTCGCGGCACAGCACCGAGATGCGGATCTCGGAGGTGGAGATCAGCTCGATGTTGACGCCCACCTCGGCCAGGGACTCGCAGAAGGTGGCGGTGACCCCGGGGTGGCTGCGCATGCCCGCCCCGATCAGCGACACCTTGCCGACGTGGTCGTCGTAGAGCAGCTGGCTGAACCCGATCTCGTCCTTGAGCGCGTCGAGCTTGGCCACCGCGGTGGGCCCGCTGTCGCGCGAGCAGGTGAAGGTGATGTCGGTCTTGCCGTCCTCGACCTTGGAGACGTTCTGCAACACCATGTCGATGTTCACGTCGGCGTCGGCGAGCGCCCGGAAGACGCGGGCGGCATATCCGGGGATGTCGGGGATGCCGACGACGGTCACCTTGGCCTCGCTGCGGTCGTGCGCGACTCCGGTCAGGATGGGGTCTTCCATGGCTATGTCCTTGATCGATCCGACGACGACGGTGCCTGGGTTTTCCGAATACGAGGATCGGACGTGCACCGGAATGTTGTAGCGGCGCGCGTATTCCACGCAGCGCAGCATCAAAACCTTGGCGCCGCAAGCCGCCATCTCGAGCATTTCTTCGAAGGTGACCGTGTCCAGCTTGCGGGCGTTGTGCACGATCCTGGGGTCGGCGCTGAAGATGCCGTCGACGTCGGTGTAGATCTCGCAGACGTCGGCGCGCAGCGCCGCGGCCAGCGCCACCGCGGTGGTGTCCGAGCCGCCGCGGCCCAGCGTGGTGACGTCCCGGGTGTCCTGGCTGACGCCCTGGAACCCGGCCACCAGCACGACGCGTCCCTCGTCGAGCGCGGCCTGCAGCCGCCCCGGCGTGACGTCGATGATCTTGGCGTTGCCGTGGGTACCGGTGGTGATCACGCCGGCCTGCGAACCCGTGAACGAGCGGGCCTGCGCACCGAGCGATTCGATGGCCATCGCGACCAGGGCATTGGAGATGCGCTCACCGGCGGTCAGCAGCATGTCGAGTTCGCGCGGCGGCGGGGCCGGGCACACCTGCTGGGCCAGGTCCATCAGGTCGTCGGTGGTATCACCCATGGCGGAGACGACGACGACGACGTCGTTGCCCTGCTTCTTGGTAGCGACGATGCGCTCGGCCACGCGCCGGATCCGATCGGCGTTCGCCACTGAGGATCCGCCGTACTTCTGCACGACGAGCGCCACGTTTTTCCCTGCCTCTCCGGCCCTGGGCACTGCAATTTCGGGGATAAGTCCACAACAGAATACGTGCCGCCGCATGGTGATTTACGTCGCGATACCCGGTCGCCCGGAGCGCGGATTCGCTGCGGTCTCGGCGCCATTTTTACCAACGCGCTAAAAGCGGTAAAGTGCAGGACGTGCAGCGGGTGCTCCTCCTCGGACGCCGCGACGGGGTCTGATCCAGACCGGCTTCCCGTCGCGGGTGTTCGCGATGCGCCGGTCTGAGGTTCCTTCTGATATCCCCGGAGCAATTACCGTGACTTCCAATTCCGACGCATTCAGCTCGACACGCAGCATCGTCAAACCCGCGGGCCCGCCGGGGCCCGGGCAGCCCGCATGGAACCCCCAGCGCGGCTCGTCGATGCCGGTCAGCCGGTACCGGCCCTTCGCCGAAGAGGTCGAGCCGATCCGGCTCGCCGATCGCACCTGGCCCGACCGGGTCATCACCAGCGCGCCGCTGTGGTGCGCGGTGGACCTGCGCGACGGCAACCAGGCGCTGATCGACCCGATGAGCCCGGCCCGCAAGCGCCGCATGTTCGATCTGCTGGTCCGCATGGGCTACAAGGAGATCGAGGTCGGGTTCCCGTCGGCCAGCCAAACCGACTTCGACTTCGTCCGCGAGATCATCACCGACGGCGCCATCCCCGACGACGTCACCATCCAGGTGCTGACCCAGTGCCGGCCGGAACTGATCGAGCGCACGTTCGAGGCGTGCCAGGGCGCGCCGCAGGCCATCGTGCACTTCTACAACTCGACGTCAATCCTGCAGCGCCGCGTCGTATTTCGCGCCGAGAAGGCCGCGGTGCAAGACATCGCGACCGCGGGCGCCCGCAAGTGCGTCGAGGAGGCCGCCAAGTACCCGGGCACGCGGTGGCGGTTCGAGTATTCGCCGGAGTCCTACACCGGAACCGAGCTGGAGTACGCCAAGCAGGTGTGCGACGCCGTCGGCGAAATCATCGGGCCCACACCGGAAAACCCGATCATCTTCAACCTGCCCGCCACCGTGGAGATGGCCACCCCGAACGTCTACGCCGATTCGATCGAGTGGATGAGCCGCAACCTGGCCAACCGGGAATCGGTCATCCTGAGCCTGCATCCTCACAACGACCGCGGAACCGCCGTTGCCGCAGCGGAATTGGGCTACCAGGCGGGTGCCGACCGGATCGAGGGCTGCCTGTTCGGCAACGGTGAGCGCACCGGCAACGTCTGCCTGGTGACGCTGGGGCTGAACCTGTTCTCGCGCGGCGTGGACCCGCAGATCGACTTCTCCAACATCGACGAGATCCGCCGCACGGTGGAGTACTGCAACCAGCTGCCGGTCCACGAGCGCCACCCCTACGGCGGTGACCTGGTCTACACCGCGTTCTCCGGTAGCCACCAGGACGCCATCAACAAGGGCCTGGACCAGATGAAGGTCGACGCGGATGCCGCGGACACCGACGTCGAGGACATGCTCTGGCAGGTGCCGTATCTGCCGATCGACCCCAAGGATGTCGGGCGCACCTACGAGGCGGTGATCCGGGTCAACTCGCAGTCCGGCAAGGGCGGGGTGGCCTACATCATGAAGGCCGATCACGGCCTGGCCCTGCCGCGGCGGCTGCAGATCGAGTTCTCCCAGGTGGTGCAGAAGATCACCGACGGCGAGGGCGGCGAGGTCTCGCCGAAGGAGATGTGGGACGCGTTCTCCGAGGAGTATCTGGCCCCGGTGTGGCCGCTGGAGCGGGTGAAGCAGCGGGTCGACGCTTCGGAGGAGGACAGCGGCGTCACCAGCATCGCCGCGACCGTCAAGATCAACGGGGTGGAGACCGAGATCAGTGGGTCCGGCAACGGCCCGCTGGCCGCGTTCGTCCACGCGCTGGGCGATGTCGGATTCGACGTGGCCGTGCTGGATTACTCCGAGCACGCGATGAGTTCCGGTGACGACGCGCAGGCCGCGGCCTACGTGGAGGCGTCGGTGTCGATCGCGAGCGCGGCGGAGCCGGGCGAAGCGGGTCGGCGCCCATCGGGTCCGGTGTCGATCGCGAGCGCGGCGGAGCCGGGCGAAGCGGGTCGGCGCCCATCGGGTCCGGTGTCGATCGCGAGCGCGGCGGAGCCGGGCGAAGCGGGTCGGCACCCATCGGATCCGGTGTCGATCGCGAGCGCGGCGGAGCCGGGCGAAGCGGGTCGGCACCCATCGGGTCCGGTGGGCGCTCGCACGGTGTGGGGTGTCGGCATCGCGCCGTCGATCACCACAGCGTCGCTGCGTGCGGTCGTGTCGGCGGTCAACCGCGCGGCTCGCGCCTGATCAGACTCGCGCCTGATCAGAAGAGCGCGAGCTGCGGGTCGGAGTTGGTGGTGTCGGCGAATTCATCCATGCTGGTGCCGCCGATGACGGCTCGGACGCAGTCCATGAAGGTCGCGTCGGAGATCACCGGCACCCCCAACTTCCGGGCCAGATAGCCCTTGCCCTGCTCGGGCGCGGGGTCGTTGCAGACCACCAGCGAGGTCTCCCGGTCGACGGCCTCGCTGTAGGCCAGACCGGCGTGCAGGATCCGCTCGACGAGTTCCTCGTGGGTGCGGCCGACCTCGGCGGCCAGCGCCACCCGCATGCCCTGGACGAGGGGCCGCCCGCCCACGTAGGGGCCGGGGTTGAGATACGGGCAGGGCATCCGGGAGGCCAGCACCTTCAGCGGCCGCAGCTCGTCGTGGGTCACCCGGCCGTTCGGCCAGCGGCGCCGGGTCACCGGATGCACCGGCAGCCAGACGTCGCCGTCGCGGGCCAGCTTGAGCGCCGAGGCCAGCACTCCGGTCAGCACCATGGCGTCGTCGAAGGCGTCGTGGGGGCGCTCCTGGGTCACGCTCCAATGCGCCGCCAGCGTCTCCAGCCGCAGGTTGTCGACGCCGAGGTCCAGCCGCCGGGCCAGCTCGACCGTGCACATCACCGAGTCGACGGGAAGTTCGATGTCGGCGAGTTCGGCCTCGGCCGCAAGAAAGGCGTAGTCGAACGCCACGTTGTGGGCCACCAGCGTGCGGCCGCGCAGCACGTCGATCACGTCTGGAGCGATGTCGGCGAACTGCGGTTGGTCTTCCAGCATGGCGGCGGTCAGACCGTGCACGTGAGTGGGCCCCGGATCGACGCCGGGGTTGAGCAGGCTCACCACCGACTGTTCGACCTCGCCGTCGGCGTCCAGACCGAGCACCGCGAGGCTGATGATCCGCGCCTGACCTGGCCGGAAACCCGAGGTTTCGACGTCGATCACGGCCCAGCCCGCGTCCGGCTCGCTGGCAGGCCGCCCCCAGCACACCGCGCTCATGCACTGAGGATGGCACGGCCGACCGACATCATCGGTGTCACGCGGCGCCGTGTCGGGTGGGAAATCGGTGCGGGAATCCAACGCGGGCCGCACACATTTAAACTTCCCGGGTGGTCACCACCCGCGCCCGCCTGGCCCTCGCCGCGGGAGCGAGCGCGCGCTGGGCGTCGCGGGTGACCGGCCGCGGGGCCGGCGCGATGATCGGCGGGCTGATCGCGATGACGCTGGACCGCTCGGTTCTCCGGCAGCTCGCCGCCGGGCGGCGCACGGTCGTCGTTACCGGCACCAACGGCAAATCGACCACCACCCGGATGACGTCGGCCGCGCTGGCGACGCTGGGCCCGGTCGCCACCAACGCCGAGGGCGCCAACATGGACGCCGGCCTGGTGGCGGCGCTGGCCGCCAACCGGCAGGCGTCCCTGGCCGCGCTGGAAGTCGACGAAATGCACGTCCCCCACGTTTCCGACGCCGTCGAGCCCAGCGTCGTCGTGCTGCTCAACCTGTCGCGCGACCAGCTGGACCGGGTCGGCGAGATCAACGTCATCGAACGAACCCTGCGCGCGGGCCTGGCCCGACACCCGAACGCGGTGGTGGTGGCCAACTGCGACGACGTGCTGATGACGTCGGCCGCCTACGACAGCCCCAACGTGGTGTGGGTGGCCGCCGGGGGTTCGTGGTCGAACGACTCGGTGAGCTGCCCGCGCAGCGGCGAGG
Source organism: Mycobacterium intracellulare ATCC 13950 (assembly GCF_000277125.1). Lineage (NCBI taxonomy): Bacteria > Bacillati > Actinomycetota > Actinomycetes > Mycobacteriales > Mycobacteriaceae > Mycobacterium > Mycobacterium intracellulare. The sequence goes on along the minus strand of NC_016946.1, from coordinate 354,191 downwards.
TCATCGTCCGCGAGCGCGGCCACTGGTTCTCCACCGGCGCCGACTTCAAGCGGCCCAGCCCGCAGTGGTGGTTCGACGATCACACGCTGCACGGCCCGGACGGGTTGTCCCTGCCGATGCGGTTGACGCTGCCGGGCGCGGTGAACCGGGGCAACGCCGCCCAGGCCGTGGCCGCCGCGGTCGCCCTGGGCGCGGATCCGGCGGCGGCGGTCGCGGCCGTCTCGTCCGTCGACGAGGTCGCGGGGCGCTACCGGACCGTCCGCGTCGGCGAGCACGAGGTGCGGATGCTGCTGGCCAAGAATCCGGCAGGCTGGCAGGAGGCGCTGTCGATGGTGGACAAGCGCGCCGCCGGGGTCGTCATCTCCGTCAACGGCCAGGTGCCTGACGGGGAGGACCTGTCGTGGTTGTGGGACGTGCGTTTCGAACACTTCGAGCAGACGGAAGTCGTGGCCGCCGGCGAGCGCGGCACCGACCTCGCGGTGCGCCTCGGCTACGCGGGGGTCGAGCACACCTTGGTGCACGACACCGTCGCCGCGATCGCGTCGTGCCCACCCGGGCGGGTTGAGGTTGTCGCCAATTACACCGCGTTCCTCCAGCTGCAACGAGCGTTGGCGCGCCGTGGCTGACTCGACGGTGCGGATCGGGCTGGTCCTGCCCGACGTGATGGGCACCTACGGCGACGGCGGCAACGCCCTGGTGTTGCGCCAGCGGCTACTGCTGCGCGGCATCCCCGCCGAGATCGTCGAGATCACCCTGGCCGACCCGGTGCCGGAGTCGTTGGACCTCTACACGCTGGGCGGGGCCGAGGATTATGCGCAACGGCTGGCCACCCGTCACCTGATCAAGCACCCGGGCCTGCAGCGCGCCGCGGAACGCGGCGCGCCGGTGCTGGCGATCTGCGCGGCCGTCCAGGTGCTCGGGCACTGGTACGAGACCTCGGCCGGGGAACGCGTGGACGGCGTGGGCATGCTGGACGCGACGACGTCGCCGCAAGCGGCGCGCACCATCGGCGAGCTGGCGACCAGGCCGCTGTTGGCGGGCCTGACCGAGCGCCTCACCGGGTTCGAGAACCACCGCGGGGGCACCGTGCTGGGCCCGTCGGCGTCGCCGCTGGGCGCGGTGGTCAAGGGCGCCGGCAACCGGTCCGGGGACGGATTCGACGGCGCGGTGCAGGGCAGCGTGATCGCGACGTACATGCACGGGCCGTGCCTGGCCCGCAACCCGCAGCTGGCCGACCTGCTGCTGGGTTCGGTGGTCGGTGAGCTGCCGCCGCTGCCGATGCCGGAAGTGGACCTGCTGCGCCGCGAGCGGTTAGCGGCGCGCTAGGGGGTTGCCGAGATGACGAAGATCCGCCCGAGACTGGCCGCCGGTGCCGCACTGGTCGCCGCGTTCGTCGCGTCGTCGGCGCCGTCGCACGCCAGCCCGGAAGTGCTCAACGGCCGGTACAACGTGCTCTACGCGGACAACGACAAGCCGACCGCCTGGCTGTTCGTCCCGTGCGGGTCGGACTGCACCCTGGCGACCTCCCAGGATGGCGGGACGTTCGTCATCAGCTGGGAGTTCCACCTCGCCGACGGGCGGTGGACGCACAGCGGCACGTCCCAGGCGCCGTGCCCGAACGGCGCGTCCGCTCCGGTGACCGTCAACTACAGCTTCGACGCCGTGTCGCTCGCCGGCGAGGGCCAGCAGACGACGACGGACGCGTGCGGCCCGGAGGTGGGCAGGACCTTTACCAGGTCGTTCCAATTGAGCAAGGCCTGACGAACGTCAGACCATGGCCCGGCGGCCGGCCAGCGCGCGGCCGAGCGTCAGCTCGTCGGCGAACTCCAGGTCACCGCCCATCGGCAGCCCGGAGGCGATCCGCGTCACGGTCAGGCCGGGGATGTCACGCAGCATCCGCACCAGGTAGGTGGCCGTCGCCTCGCCCTCGGTGTTCGGGTCGGTGGCGATGATCACCTCGGTGATGTCGACGTCGTCGACCCGCTCCCCGATCCGGCTCAGCAGCTCGCGGATCCGCAGCTGGTCGGGCCCCACCCCGGACAGCGGATCGAGCGCCCCGCCCAGCACGTGATAGCGGCCGCGGAATTCGCGGGTGCGCTCGACGGCCTGCACGTCCTTCGGTTCCTCGACGACGCAAACCTGCGACCCGTCCCGCCGCGGATCGGCGCAGATCCGGCACCGTTCGTTGTCGGAGACGTTGCCGCACACCGCACAGAACCGCACGCCGTCGCGCACCTTGGCCAGCACCGCGGTCAGCCGGTCGATGTCCGGCGGCTCAACCGACAGCAGGTGGAAGGCGATGCGCTGGGCGCTCTTGGGCCCGATGCCGGGCAGCTTGCCCAGCTCGTCGATCAAATCCTGGACGGGTCCTTCGAACATGTCAGGGCGGGATCTAAATCCCCGGCGCCGGCGCGGGCGGTTGCCCCGGCGGCGGCCCGAACCCACCGGCCAGCGACCCGAGCCGCTCCTGCGCCATCCGGGTGACCTGCTTGGACGCGTCGGCCATGGCGCCGACGATCAAGTCCTGCAGGGTCTCGACGTCCGACGGGTCGACGACGGAGGGATCGATCTTCACGGCGACCACCTCGCCGCTGCCCTTGACGACGACGCTGACCAAACCCCCACCGGCTTGACCATGCACCTCAGCGTTCGCCAGCTGCTGCTGGGCCTCCATGAGCTTTTGCTGCATCTGCTGCGCCTGGGCCAGCAGCGCCGACATATCGCCTCCGGGTTGCATGACAGTCCCCTCGCATCTTGGTCTCGACTTGATTTCGCTCGTGAGTCTCCGGCGATTCGGAACACCCAGCGTAAACCGCGCGCCGTTACCTTTGCGCCGTGGACCTACGACTGAGCAGACGTGTCGGGATCAAATTGGCGGTCGGCGCGCTCGTTGCCGCCTCGACGGCGATCACCCCGGCCGCGTGGGGGGTTCCCTCCAACATCGCCGGCATGGTGGTTTTCATCGATCCGGGTCACAACGGCTCCAACGACGCGTCGATCAGCCGGCAGGTGCCCACCGGCCGCGGCGGCACCAAGGACTGCCAGGCCAGCGGGACGGCGTCCGCCGCCGGCTATCAGGAGCACACCTTCACCTGGGACACCGCGCTGCGGGTCCGCGCCGAGTTGACCGCGCTGGGAGTGCGGACCGCCCTGGCACGCGCCAACGACACCGGGCTGGGGCCCTGCGTCGACGAGCGCGCCAGCATGGCCAACGCGCTGCACCCCAACGCGATCCTGTCCATCCACGCCGACGGCGGCCCGCCGTCCGGGCGCGGGTTCCACGTCAACTATTCGGCGCCGCCGCTCAACCAGGCGCAGGCCGGGCCTTCGGTGCAGTACGCCCGCATCATGCGCGACCAGATGCAGGCGTCGGGCATCCCGCCGGCCAACTACATCGGGCAGAACGGGCTGTACGGACGCTCGGACCTCGCCGGCCTGAACCTCGCGCAGTACCCGTCGGTTCTGGTCGAGTGCGGCAACATGAAGAACCCCGCGGACTCGGCGCTGATGCAGTCCGCGGAAGGCCGGCAGAAATACGCCGACGCGATGGTCCGCGGCGTCGCGGGTTTCCTGGCCTCGCAGGGCCAGGCGCGCTGATCGCCCGCCCGGCGCTAGCCTTCGAGTTCCTTCTTCAGGTTGGCCAGCACCTCGCCCTGAATCCTCTTCAGCCCCAAGGGCGCAAAGGTCTTTTCGAAGAAGCCCTTGACGCCGCCCGCGCCGGTCCAGGTGGTCTTCACGGTGACGCTGGAGCCCGGCCCGGCGGGCGCCACCGTCCAGTTGATCACCATGGTCGAGTTGGCGTCCTTCTCGATGACGGTGTGCCCGGCCACGTCCACGTTGACCTGCACGTCGCGGACGCGTGATCTGGTGGCCTGCAGCCTCCACTTGGCGACCGTGCCCGCCCCCTGCCCGCCCTGCAGCACCTGGTAGTCGCTGTACTGCGGCGAGAGAATTTTCGGACGCACCGTCTGATAATCCGCGACGGCGGCCAGGGTCGCCGCAGGCTCGGCATTGATCAAGATGGTGCTGTCGGCGCTCACCTGTCCCAAGGCGACCCCTCCTCGTGATGAATTCCCCGGCGCCGCCGCTCGCGACGGATGCACGGGCTGTTGTCGAAGACTAGGGTATATGTGGTGCCTGTCCTTGGATCTGCACTCTCGGCCCACAAGTCGGGCGTTGACCGGCTGCTGGCAAGCTATCGATCCATTCCCGCAACGTCCGCGGTCCGGCTGGCCAAACCGACGTCAAACCTGTTCCGCGCCCGCACCAAACGTGACGCGCCCGGCTTGGACACCTCGGGGCTGACCGGCGTCCTGAGCGTGGATCCCGAAACCCGCACCGCGGACGTCGCCGGCATGTGCACCTACGCGGACCTGGTCGCCGCAACGCTGCCCTACGGCCTGTCGCCGCTGGTCGTCCCGCAGCTGAAGACCATCACCCTCGGCGGGGCGGTCAGCGGCCTGGGGATCGAGTCGGCGTCGTTTCGCAACGGGCTGCCGCACGAATCGGTGCTGGAGATGGATATCCTCACCGGCGCTGGCGATTTGCTCACCGCATCACGTACCCAGCACCCGGACCTGTTCCGCGCCTTCCCGAATTCCTATGGGACACTGGGGTATTCGACCCGGCTTCGGATCGAGCTGGAACCCGTCGCACCGTTCGTCGCGCTGCGCCACATCCGCTTCCGCTCGCTGCCCGCGCTGATCGCCGCGGCCGAACGCATCGTCGACACCGGCGGGCAGGGCGGAACCCCGGTCGACTACCTCGACGGGGTGGTCTTCAGCGCCGACGAAAGCTACCTGTGCGTGGGCCGGCGGACCACCACCCCCGGCCCGGTCAGCGACTACACCGGCAAGGACATCTACTACCAGTCCATCCGGCACGACGCCCCGGGCATGGATGCGACCAAGGATGACCGGCTGACCATCCACGACTACTTCTGGCGCTGGGACACCGATTGGTTCTGGTGCTCGCGCGCGTTCGGCGTGCAGGACCCGCGGGTGCGACGCTTCTGGCCGCGCCGTTATCGGCGCAGCAGCTTCTACTGGAAGCTGATTTCCCTGGACCGGCGCTTCGGGATCTCCGACCGCATCGAGGCGCGCAACGGGCGGCCCCCACGCGAACGGGTGGTGCAAGACATCGAGATTCCAATCGAACGGACCTGCGACTTCCTGGAGTGGTTCCTGGACAACGTGCCAATCACGCCAATCTGGTTGTGCCCGTTGCGCCTTCGCGACCGCGACGGCTGGCCGTTGTACCCGATGCGGCCGGATCACACGTACGTCAACGTCGGCTTCTGGTCGTCGGTGCCGGGGGGCGCGACCGAGGGCGCCGCCAACCGGATGATCGAAGAAAAGGTGAGCGAACTCGACGGGCACAAGTCCCTGTACTCCGATTCCTTCTACTCCCGCGAGGACTTCGACGAGCTGTACGGCGGCGAGGCCTACAACACCGTCAAGAAAACCTACGACCCCGATTCTCGTTTACTCGACCTCTACGCAAAGGCGGTGCAACGGCGATGACGACTACCAAGGAACCCCACCGCACGTCGCACGGGAAACTGAGCATGGCAGAGATCCTGGAGGTCTTCGCCGCCACCGGCCGACATCCGCTGAAGTTCACCGCCTACGACGGCAGCATCGCCGGCAACGAGGACGCCGAACTGGGCCTGGACCTTCGCAGCCCCCGCGGCGCCACCTATCTGGCGACCGCCCCCGGCGAACTCGGCCTCGCCCGCGCCTACGTGTCGGGCGACCTGCAGGCGTACGGCGTTCATCCGGGCGACCCGTACCAACTGCTCAAGACGCTCACCGATCGGGTGGAATTCAAGCGGCCCCCGGTGCGGGTGCTGGCCAACGTCGTGCGGTCGCTGGGGTTCGAGCGGTTGCTGCCGGTTGCGCCGCCCCCGCAGGAGGCGCTGCCAAGGTGGCGGCGCATCGCCGACGGGCTGATGCACACGAGGACCCGCGACGCCGAGGCCATCCACCACCACTACGACGTGTCCAACACCTTCTACGAATTGGTGTTGGGGCCGTCGATGACCTACACCTGCGCGGTGTATCCCGATGCCGACGCGACACTCGAACAGGCGCAGGAGAACAAGTACCGGCTGATCTTCGAGAAGCTGCGGCTGAAGGCCGGCGACCGGCTGCTCGACGTCGGCTGCGGCTGGGGCGGCATGGTGCGCTACGCGGCCCGGCGCGGCGTCCGGGCCACCGGCGCCACCCTGTCGGCCGAACAGGCGAAGTGGGCGCAGAAGGCGATCGCCGAGGAAGGCCTTGCGGACCTGGCCGAGGTGCGCCACACCGACTATCGGGACGTGGGCGAGGCGGCGTTCGACGCCGTGTCCTCGATCGGGCTGACCGAGCACATCGGCGTCAAGAATTACCCCGCCTACTTCGGCTTCTTGAAGTCGAAGCTGCGCACCGGCGGCCTGCTGCTCAATCACTGCATCACCCGCCACGACAACACGTCGACGTCGTTCGCGGGCGGATTCACCGATCGCTATGTCTTCCCGGACGGGGAGCTGACCGGCTCGGGCCGCCTCACCTGCGACGTCCAGGACTGCGGCTTCGAGGTGCTGCACGCGGAGAACTTCCGCCACCACTACGCGATGACGCTGCGCGACTGGTGCCGGAATCTGGTCGAGAACTGGGACGCCGCGGTCAGCGAGGTCGGCCTGCCGACCGCGAAGGTCTGGGGCCTGTACATGGCGGCGTCACGGGTTGCGTTCGAGCAGAACAACCTTCAGCTGCATCACGTGCTGGCGGCCAAGACCGACGCGCGGGGCGACGACGACCTGCCGCTGCGGCCGTGGTGGACGGCCTGACGGTCTGACGCTCAGCCGTTGTCGATGCGGCGCGCGCCGAGCTCGTTCTGGAGCAGTTCGAGCGCGACCTCTTCCGGGTCGCGGCGCGGGCCCGACGGCTGGTCGCGGACGGCCTCGGCGAGCAGGTGTTCTTCCTCGGCCCGCCGGGCCGAATCCGGTTCGGGGGCAGGCTCTTCGGGCTGCGGTGTCAGCGGGTTGGCCGCGGCCTGCGCCGGCGTGCCGGCCTCGCACCGCACTCGCCAGTTGACTCCCAGCGCGTCCTTGAGCGCCTCGGCGATGACGTCGGCGTTGCGCTGTTCGCACAGCCGCTTGGCCAGCGGCGCCGATTCGTGGCTCAGCACCAACGTGTTGTCCTCGATCGCCCGGACGATGGCGCCGGCCAGCATCACCTCGGTGGTGCGGCTGCGCTGACGGACCTTGTCGCGCACGGTCGACCACATGCTGCGCACCGCTGCGGCGTTGAGTTCGCCGGGCGCAGAGGATGTTTCGGCCGCCGGCGAGGGGGCGGGGGCGGGCGCCGGAGGAGGCTCGGGTGCCGGCGCGGGCTCGGCCTTCGGCTCGGGCTTTGGCTCGGGCTTCGGCTCGGGCTTTGGTTCGGGCTTCGGCTCGGGCTTGGGGGCAGCCGCGGACGGTCGGGTGAAGCGGACCGGCCGGTCGGCGGGCTCGGCCGGCCGGCCCGCGGTGGCCTCCGAGCCGGGAATGGACATGTCCAGCCGGGTCTCGATCCGCTCGACGCGTTGCAGCAGCGCGGCTTCGGTGTCGCTGGCCGAGGGCAACAGCAGCCGCGCGCACACGACCTCGAGCAACAGGCGCGGCGCCGTCGCGCCCCGCATCTCCCCCAGCCCCGCCTGCACCACCTCGGCGTAGCGGGTCAGGGTCGCCGTCCCGAGCCGGGTCGACTGGTCGCGCATCCGCTCCAGCACGTCCTCCGGTCCGTCCACCACGCCGCGGGCCGCCGCGTCCGGGACGGCCTGCAGCAGGATCAGGTCGCGGAACCGCTCCAGCAGATCGGTGGCGAAACGCCGGGGGTCGTGGCCCGCGTCGATCACCGACTCCACCGCCCCGAACAGCGCCGCGGCATCGGCGGCGGCCAGAGCGTCCACGGCGTCGTCGATCAACGCCATGTCGGTGGCCCCCAGCAGGCCCAGGGCCCGCTGGTAGGTCACGTGGGCGCCCTCGGCGCCGGCCACCAGCTGGTCGAGCACCGACAGGGTGTCGCGGGGCGAGCCGCCGCCGGCGCGGATCACCAGCGGGTAGACCGCGTCGTCGACGACGACGCCCTCCTGCTCGCAGATCCGGCCGATCAACGCCCGCATGGTCTTCGGCGGCAACAGCCGGAACGGGTAGTGATGGGTGCGCGACCGGATCGTCGGCAGCACCTTCTCCGGCTCGGTGGTGGCGAAGATGAAGATGAGGTGCTCGGGGGGTTCCTCCACGATCTTGAGCAGCGCGTTGAACCCCGCGGTGGTCACCATGTGCGCCTCGTCGACGATGAACACCCGGTAGCGCGACTGCGCCGGCGCGTAGAACGCGCGGTCGCGTAGCTCGCGGGTGTCGTCGACACCGCCGTGGCTGGCGGCGTCGAGCTCGACGACGTCGATGCTGCCGGGCGCGTTGGGCGCCAGGGCCTGGCACGAGTCGCAGACCCCGCAGGGGGTGGCCGTCGGCCCCTGGGCGCAGTTCAGCGACCGGGCGAGGATCCGCGCCGAGGAGGTCTTGCCGCAGCCGCGCGGACCCGAGAACAGGTACGCGTGGTTGATCCGGCCGGCCTCCAGCGCGATCGACAGCGGCTCGGTGACGTGCTCCTGCCCCACCACTTCGGCGAAGGTTGCCGGACGGTACTTGCGGTAGAGGGCCACGGTCAGCAGGCTACCGGCGTCGTCCGACGACGATGCGGGCGCGGCAGGGTCGTCGGTTCACACTCGATCGCGGGCCAGCAACGACTCCGAGGCCGCCAGCAGCGCGCAGGTGGCCAGGCCGTCGACCGCGTCGCGCAGATCCGGAAGCGACGGGAAGGTCGGCGCGATCCGGATGTTCGTGTCGTTCGGATCCTTGCGGTACGGGAACGACGCACCCGCCTCGGTCACCGCGATCCCCGCGTCCTTGGCCAGCGCGACGGTCCGCTTCGCCGTGCCGGGCAAGACGTCGAGGCTGATGAAGTAGCCGCCCTTGGGGTCGGTCCACGAGGCGATCTTGGAATCGCTGAGCCGCTGATCCAGGATCTCGGCCGCCAGCGCGAACTTCGGCGCCAGGATCTGCTGGTGCCGCAGCATGTGCAGGCGCACCCCGTCGGCGTCGCGGAAGAAGCGCAGGTGCCGCAGCTGGTTGATCTTGTCCGGTCCGATCGACTTCTTCCCCGCGTACTGCAGATACCAGGCGATGTTGCCCAGCGATCCGCCCAAAAAGCTCACGCCGGCGCCGGCGAAGGTGATCTTGGACGTCGACGCAAACACGTACGGGCGGTTGGGATTGCCGGCCGCCGCCGCCAGGCCGAGGACGTCGACCTGCCGGACGAAGTCGTGGGTCAGGGTGTGCACGGCGTACGCGTTGTCCCAGAACAACCGGAAATCGGGTGCGGCGGTCCGCATCTGGACGAGCCGCAGCACCGTGTCCCAGGAGTAGGTGACCCCGGTGGGGTTGCCGAACACCGGCACGGTCCACATGCCCTTGATGGCGGGGTCCGCGGCGACCAGTTCCTCGATCAGGTCGACGTCGGGCCCGTCGGACAGCATTGGGACACCGATCATCTCGATGCCCATCGTCTCGGTGATGGCGAAGTGCCGGTCATAGCCGGGGACGGGGCATAGGAACTTGACGCTGGCCTCGTCCTTCCAGGGCCGCTGCGAATCCACGCCGCCGTAGAGCATCGAGAACGCGACGAGGTCGTGCATCAGTTCCAGGCTGGAGTTGTTTCCCGCGATCAGGTTCTGCACCGGGATGCCGAGCAGCTCACCGAAGATGGTTCGCAGCTCCGGCAGGCCGTGCAGGCCGCCGTAGTTGCGGGTGTCGGTGCCCTCGCCGTCGCGGTAGTCGTCGCCGGGCAGGCTCAGCAGCTGGTTGGACAGGTCGAGCTGGGCGGGCGCCGGCTTGCCGCGGGTCAGGTCCAGGGCCAGCTTTTTGGCCTGCAAATCGGCGTAATCCTGCTGGTGGCGAGCGTGTGCGGCGGCAAGCTCGGCAGGGCCGAGGGACTCCAGCGACACCATGGACCCTTTCGCTATCAAGGCGGGGAGGTGGCGATCGCAAGCGCGGCCAGCCGGGCGCAGCGGGTCGCCACTCAATCGAATCCTGTGGCGATCGCAAGCGCGGCGGAGCCGGGCGCAGCGGGTCGGCACCCGTTTAACCTAGGGGACCCCGCGCACCCGACAGAGCCCATTGACCCTTGCTGCCTTCCGGCCCTGGGGGAGTTCACAGGATAGACGCCGCGCGGGGTCCACCGAGAGTCTAGTACCTTCCCCGGAGCAACCGGCGAACGCGGTCTGGCCCTCGGTTACCATGGCCACGGAGGATTCGCCTAGTGGCCTATGGCGCTCGCCTGGAACGCGGGTTGGGTTAACAGCCCTCGCGGGTTCAAATCCCGCATCCTCCGCCATCGGTCCGCCCCGCGGACACGCACAAAGCGGTTTGGTGTCGAGTCGGTCCCCTCAGGCCGGCTCGAACCAACCCAGCATGAGGAGGCTTATGGGGCGCAAGGTCGCCATCCTGTGGCACGCGTCATTCACGATCGCCGCCGGCTTCCTCTACTTCTTCTTCGTCTTGCCCCGCTGGCCTGAGTTGATGGGTGACACCGCGCATTCGTTGGGGACGGCGCTGCGCATCGTGACGGGCGCGCTTGTCGCGCTCGCGGCGCTGCCGGTGGTGTTCACCCTGCTGCGCACCCGCAAGCCGGAATTGGGCACCCCGCAGATGGCGCTGTCCATCCGGGTCGCCTCGATCGTGGCCCACGTGCTGGCCGGTGTGCTCATCGTCGGGACGGCGATCAGCGAGATCTGGCTGAGCCTGGACGTCGCCGGACGGTGGTTGTTCGGGATTTACGGGGCGGCTGCCGCGATCGCGTTGCTCGGTTTCTTTGCCTTCTATCTCTCCTTTGTCGCCGAGTTGCCGCCGCCGCCGCCGAAACCGATCAAGGCGAAAAAGCCCAAGAAGGCCAAGAAGGGGGGCCTCCGCCGCAAGAAGGGCGAGGAGGCCGACGAAGCAGGCGAAGCCGACGAGGCCGAAGAGGCCGACGAGGCCACAGAGGCCGAAGCGAGCGAGCCGGACGAGACGGACGCGGCCACCGACGCAGCAGCCGAAGCAGCCCCCGACGAGCCCGCCGAGACCGAGGTAGCGCCGGTAGCCGACGCGACCGAGGAGAGCGAAGAGCCGCGGACCAAGTTGCAGAACCGCCGCCCGACGGGCAAGGGGTCGCACCGGATGCGGCGCAGGCGCACTCGGGCCGGCACCGCGGTCGACGACACCGTCGACCAAACCGCCGACGAGGACTAGCGGCCTCGGTCGACCGACCCTCCCGCGGCAACGTCGGCTGCCGAATCTTCCTATTAGGCCTACTAAGAACCCCCGCGATTCCCTATGCTGAGCGAGTGCCAAACAACTATCGAGTGGTTCAGTGGAACACCGGCAACGTCGGCAAGAGCTCGCTGAAGTCGATCGTCACCAACCCCACGCTGGAATTGGTCGGGTGCTTCGCCTGGTCGAAGGACAAGGTCGGGCGCGATGCCGGTGAGCTCGTCGGGATCGCGCCGGTGGGCGTCGCGGCCACCAACGACGTCGACGAGCTCCTGGCCCTCAAGCCGGATTGCGTGGTCTACAACCCGATGTGGTTCGACGTCGACGAGCTAGTCCGCATCCTGTCCGCGGGCGTCAACGTGGTGACCACCGCGTCGTTCATCACCGGCGGGAACCTCGGCGACGACCGCGAGCGCATCGCGGAGGCCTGCCAGAAGGGCGGCTCCACGATCTTCGGGTCCGGCGTCAGCCCGGGTTTCGCCGAGCTGCTGGCCATCGTGTCGGCGATGGTGTGCAACCGGATCGACAAGGTCACGGTCAACGAGGCCGCCGACACCACGTTCTATGACTCGCCCGAGACAGAGAAGCCGGTGGGCTTCGGCCAGCCGATCGACCATCCGGACCTGCCGGCGATGGCGGCGAAGGGGACGGCGATCTTCGGCGAGGCCGTCCGGCTGGTGGGCGACGCCCTCGGCGTCGAGCTCGACGAGGTGCGCTGCGTCGCCGAGTTCGCCCAGACCACCGAGGACCTCGTGATGGCGTCCTGGACCATCCCCGCGGGACACGTCGCGGGCACGTACATCAGCTGGCAGGGAATCGTCAACGGACAGACCCTGATCGACCTGAACGTGCGGTGGCGCAAGGGGCAGACGCTCGATCCGGACTGGAAGATCGAGCAGGACGGCTGGGTCATCCAGATCGACGGGCAGCCCACGGTGACCACCAAGGTGGGGTTCCTGCCGCCGCCCTACTTCGAAGCCACCACCATCGAAGAGTTCATGGACCTCGGCCACATCATGACCGCGATGCCGGCCATCAACGCGATCCCCGCCGTCGTCGCCGCGGCACCCGGCATCGCCACCTACGCAGACCTCCCGCTGACGCTGCCCCGCGGCAACGCGCACATCGGGTCATAGCTCCGCGCTGCGCCGCCGGGCGGGTTTGGCGTAGCGCGCGCCCAGCGGCGGCACCGCGAGCGGCTCCTGATCGCGGACCGCCTCGATGGCGTTGCGCAGCGGACGCGCAAGGCCCGCAAAGGATCCCATGTCGAACAGCAGCGGCGTCAGCAGCCGGTTGTGCACGAAGCCGAAGGAGCTGCCGGTCTCGGGGTCGGCCCAGCCGAGCGTTCCGCCCAGCCCGACGTGGCCGAAGCCGCGGAGCAGGCCGGGAACCGGCGACTCGTGGTACCCGAGGTGAAAAGGCATGGGCACCACCATGTTTGCGTCGGGCCACTTCCGCCGCGCCTGCCCGGCGAGCCCCCGTGCCAGCTCGTCGGACAGGAACTTCTTGCCGTCGATGCGGCCGTCGTTGGCCAGCGCGGCGAACATCTTGGCCAGTCCCCGCCCGGTCACCACGCCGTTGGCGGCCGGGACCTCGCCGTCCAGGAACGGGGTGTCTCCCTTGATCAGCGAGATGACGCCCGGGAAGTACATCGCGCCGAGCGCCCCGGAGAAGGGCAGGCCGGCCAGTCGCGGCGCGATGAAGTTGAACACCGGGGCACGCAGCCGCCCCTGCGGTATCAGGATTTCGGCGGCCGTCGTCGGTGAACCTTGCGGGGGGCGGCCCAGGTGCAGCCCGTCGGTGTCCAGCGGACGGGCGACCTCCTGGCGGATCAGCTCGCGCATCCCCTTACCGGTCACCGCCCGGGCCAGACCCGACAACAGCCACCCGTAGGTGAGCGCGTGGTAGGCCTGCACACCGCGCAGATGATCGACGGGCGCGGCCGCCAGCCGCTCCTCCATCAGCAGGTGGTCCATCAACTCGGTTTTGGTGACGCCCCGCAGGTGCGACAACCCGGATCGGTGCCGCAAGACGTCGCGGACCGTGATCTCGGCCTTCCCGTTGGCGCCGAACTCGGGCCAGTATTGCGCGACGGGCGCGTCGTAGGACAGCAGGCCGCGGTCGGCGAGCCGGTGTATCACGGTCGACGCGATGCCCTTGGTAGCCGAGAACACCATCGCGCCGGTGTCGGCGGTCCAGCGCTGGGTGCCGGCCCGGTCCGACCACCCGGTCCAGACGTCCACGACGGACACGCCGTCGACATAGACGCTCAGGGCTCCCCCGCCGAACCGGCGGCCGGGGAACAGCTGGGAGAACAGCTTGACGACGTTGGCGAAGCGCGGGTCGGCGGCGCCGGACACACCGCGTGGCAAACCATCGCCGGTGATCAGCAGGGTCGACGGTGTCACTGCGCCGCGACGTCTGGAGCGGTCATCCGAATGAAGCTATCAGTCGGGTTGTCGCGGGGGCTCGGGATTCTCACCGGGGATTTGATCGGGCGGCGCCTCCCTCAGATAGCGGCGCAGCCGCAGCAGCTGATTGACCACCATGCCGATGCCCAGCAACATCAGGCCCGCCACTACTGCCACCACGATCGCGGTGCTCACAGCGTCCATGATGACAGGGCCGGTGTTTCGATATCTGCTGCTCCCGGGTAGCCAGCACGCCATGAGCGCCGAAGACAAGTTGAAGAATAAGATCGAGGACCTCGGCGGCCGCGCCAAGGAAGCCCTCGGCAAAGCCACGGGCGATGCCCAAACCCGGGACGAAGGGCGGGCCGATCAAGCGAAGTCCGCGTTGAAAGACGCCGGCGAAAAGGTGAAGGACGCGTTCAAAAAGTAATGACAATCCGGAATGTGTTGGCCGTCCGGTCGATGCGCCGCCTGCCGCTGCCCTTGTTGGCAGCGGCAGCCGTATTCGGCTCACCGGTCGCGAGCGCGCCCTCGGCGACGGCCGAACCGTGTCCCGACGTCGAGGTGGTGTTCGCCCGGGGATCCGGCGAGCCGCCCGGCATCGGCGGCATCGGCCGGCCGTTCGTGGACGCGCTGCGCTCGGAGATCGGCGCCAAGTCGCTGACGGTGTATGCGGTGAACTACCCCGCCAGCACCGACTTCGACAATCCCGCGTTCCCGGGGACCGTCATCGACGGAATCCGCGACGCCAGTTCGCACATCGAGTCCATGGTGGCGAGTTGCCCCAACACCCGCGAGGTGCTCGGCGGCTACTCGCAGGGCGCCGCGGTGGCGGGCTACACCACCTCGGCCACCGTGCCGCCGGGCGTTCCCGCTGACAAGGTGCCGCCGCCGATGCCGCCGGCCATCGCGCAACACGTCGCCGCCGTCACGCTGTTCGGCACGCCGACGGGGCAGTTCCTGCAGAAGTACAACGCGCCGCCGCTCACCATCGGGCCGCTGTATGCGCCCAAGACGATCCAACTGTGCGCGCCGGGCGATCCGGTCTGTGCCAGCGGCGGCGACGGGGGCCTGGCCGCCCACACCTCCTACCCGGGAAACGGCATGACCAGCCAGGCCGCCGATTTCGTCGCCGGCCGCCTGTAGGCCGGCATGCGGGTCCTCATCACGGGCGGTACGGGCTTTGTCGGCGGGTGGACCGCCAAGGCCGTTTTCGACGCGGGACACTCGGTGCGGTTCCTGGTCCGCAACCCGGCGAAGCTGCAGACCACCGTCGCGAAGCTGGGTGTGGACACCTCGGACTTCGCCGTCGCCGACATCACCGACCGCGTCGCGGTGCGAGACGCGTTGCAGGGATGCGACGCCGTCGTGCACAGCGCCGCCCTGGTGGCCACGGATCCGCGCCAGACGCCGCAGATGCTCGCCACCAACATGCAGGGCGCCCAGAACGTGCTCGGCCAGTCCGTCGAGCTCGGTCTGGATCCGATCGTGCATGTGTCGAGTTTCACCGCGCTGTTCCGTCCGGACCTGGAGACGCTGACGGCGGACCTGCCGGTGGTGGGTGGGGCCGACGGCTACGGAACGTCCAAGGCGCAGGTCGAGATCTATGCCCGCGGCCTGCAGGATGCGGGCGCGCCGGTCAGCATCACCTATCCGGGGATGGTGCTCGGGCCGCCGGTCGGCGACCAGTTCGGTGAGGCCGGCGAGGGCGTGCGAGCGGCCGTGCAGATGCATGCGATCCCGGGGCGCAGCGCGGCATGGCTGATCGTCGACGTCCGCGACCTGGCCGCCCTGCACGCGGCGTTGCTCGAACCCGGGCGCGGGCCGCGGCGCTACACCGCGGGCGGCCACCGGGTGCCCGCCGCGGACCTCGCGAACCTGCTCGGCCAGGTGGCCGGGACGCCGATGGTGGCGGTCCCGATCCCCGACACCGCGCTGCGGGTGGCCGGGGCGGTGCTTGATCGGGCGAATCGCTTCCTGCCCTTCGAGACCCCGTTCACCTCGGCGGGAATGCAGTACTACACCCAGATGCCGGCGTCCGACGATTCCCCGAGCGAACGAGAACTGGGCATCAACTATCGCGATCCACAGCAGACGGTGGCGGACACGTTCGCGGCGATGCGCGCGGAAAGCGAATAGCCGCAACGCCGTTCAGGGCCGTTCAGGCGGGTGTGATCTCCAGGCCGACGTGCACCTTGTCGATGCCGCCGCGGACGATCGTGTGCGCGTAGAACCACCACGCGTGGTACCAGTACCGCTTGAGGACGGCGTTGTACACGCGCCGCGTCTCGGACTTCGGCAGTACCCGGGCGACGGCCTCGACCTCGTCGCTCTTGGGCTTGCCCAGCGCCGCGCTCTTGGCGATCGTCACCCTGGGCGTGTTGTTGATCCGCTTGGTTTTCCACGAACCGTCGTCGGTGATCACCAACAGCTTGCCGTCGCCGTCGGGCGCCCCCCAGACCGGGGTCGGCTTGGGCCGGCCGTCCTTGGTGAACGTGGTCAACAGCAGGTACTTGGATCGGATGACGTCGCTGAAACTGGGGGCCATGACACCTCCATTGCCCCGTCGCGCCAGTTCCTAATCATGGTCGGCACGACCCTGGGCTAAGCTTTTGGGCGATTGCCCAAAAGGCTACGCATCCCTGCGGGAAAGACGTACACCATGACCGCCCCCCGACGGCCGAAGGCGCGCGACTCCACCACTCGCGACATGCTGATCGACGCGACGATCCATATCATGGTCGAGGACGGCTACGCCGCGGCCACCTCGCGGCGGGTGGCGAACGAGGCCGGTGTCAAACCAGCGCTGGTCCACTATTACTTCCCCACCATGGACGAGCTGTACCTCGACGTCTTCCGGCGCGGGGCCGCCGCCTATCTGGAGCGCCAAAAGCAGGCGCTGGCCTCCGACCGCCCACTGCATGCCTTCTGGCAAACCCTCATCGAGCCGAAGGACACCCGGCTGCTGTTGGAGTTCATGGGGCTGGCCAACCATCGCAAGGAGATCGGGGCAGAGATCGCGGCGTGGTCGGAGCGATGGCGCGAAACGCAAACCACCGCATTGAATTTCATCGTCCGCGAACACGGATTGGACCGGAGCGAATTTCCGCCCGCGGGGATCGCGGTCATCATCGCGGCGATCGGCCGCATGCTGATCCTGGAACAGGCGCTCGGCACCACGGCGGGCCATGACGAAGCCGTCGCCCTCGTCAACCGGCTCATCGACCGTTTCGAGTTGCCCTCTTAGCGCCCGTTAAGGCAGCACGACCCGCAGCCGCTCCCAGCCGCGCACCGTGGACGTCGACGCCAATTGTGCGGTGTCGTAGTCGATGTCCCATTCCGGCCAACGGTTGAGGATCTCGTCGAGCGCGACGCGGCCTTCCAGGCGGGCCAGGTTGGCGCCCAGGCAGTAGTGCACGCCCTTGCCGAACGTGATGTGCGAGATGTTGTCGCGTCGGATGTTGTAGGTGTCCGGATCGGTGTAGCGGCGGGGGTCGCGGTTGGCGGCGCCGAAGAGCAGCAGCATGGCGCTGCCGGCCGGCACCGTCGTGCCGTAGCACTCGAAATCCCGTGCCATCCAACGGGCGACGTGGGGGCCGGTGGGTTCGAAGCGCAGCGTCTCGTCGACGGTGCGGGTCAACAGGGACCGGTCCCGGTACACCTCGCGGCGCTGATCCGGGTGCTCCGCGAGCACCTTGGCCAGCCAGCCGATCAGCCGGCCGGTCGTCTCGTTACCCGCCCCGGCGACAACCTGGGTGTAATGCAGCACCTCTTTACGGGTCAGCTTGCGGTGCACGCCCTGGTCGTCGTCGAACTCGACGTTGAGCAGCGTCGTCA
The DNA here is from genome assembly GCF_000277125.1 of Mycobacterium intracellulare ATCC 13950. Taxonomy (NCBI): domain Bacteria; kingdom Bacillati; phylum Actinomycetota; class Actinomycetes; order Mycobacteriales; family Mycobacteriaceae; genus Mycobacterium; species Mycobacterium intracellulare. The sequence continues at coordinate 336,611 of NC_016946.1, read as the reverse complement.
TCAGGTCGTCGGACGGATTCTTCGAACGCCATTCGACGTAGTCGGCGTAGATCCGGCCGTCGGCGATGGAGTCGGCGTTGGCGACCTTCAGGGGGGCGCCGGGCTTGGTGCGCAGGTTGGCGTCGTTGGCGTCGCGCACCGAGACCTGCTCGGATTCCGGGATTCCCAGCAGCATCCCGATCACCCGCATCGGCATCATCGATGCCAGCTCGGCGATGATGTCGAATCCCCCGGACCCGACGAGTGGGTCCAGGCACCGAACGCAGTACTGCCGGATCTGGTCCTCGAGGGCGGCCATCCGGCGCGGCGTGAAGACGCGGGACATCAGGCCGCGCAGCCTCGTGTGTTCGGGGGGGTCCTGGAACATCATCACGCCGCCGGGCATCTCGAACTTCGACTGGACCAGCTCGAGGATGTCGCTTCGCTTGTTGGAGAAGGTTTCCCAGTTGGCCAATCCGCGCTCGACGTCGGAATGCCGTGACAGCGCCCAGAAGTCGTACTTTTCGTTGTAGTAGATCGGGGCTTCATCGCGCAGCCGCGCATAGGTCGGATACGGGTCGGCGTTGATGCCCACGTCGTAGGGGTCGTAGTAGACGTCGGTGTCATTGGTGACGGTCATCGATTTCCTCACTTCGGGCAGCCGCCGGCATCCCTGCGCCCGTCGATTTTGGGCGATCGCCCAAAATCGTGGCGCAGGCCATGTCTAGCAGCATCTCCGCGAATCCGTCAAGGTCGCCAAGCCGTGCGCGATGATGATCCGGTGGCATACGACAAGGCGGCGACCGGGCTCCTGGTGATCGACCCCTACAACGACTTCATTTCCCCGGGCGGGAAGGTGTGGGACCGGCTGAAAGGCGTCATCGAAGGCAATGGCTGCGTCACCCACATGCAGCAGGTGCTCGACGCGGCGCGCGGCGCGAACCTCCGCGTCTATTATGCCCTGCATCGCCGTTACCGGCCGGGCGACTACGAAACGTGGAAGCACATCGCGCCGGTGCAGCGGGCCGCCTGGTCGCGCAAGACGTTCGAATACGGCACCTGGGGCGGCGAGATCCGTCCCGGGTTCGAACCGCAACCCGGTGACGTCGTCGCTCACGAGCACTGGTGTTCCAGCGGTTTCGCCAACACCGACTTGGATCTGCAACTCAAGCGCCACGGCATCGAGCAGGTCATCGTCATGGGCTTGATCGCGCACACCTGCGTGGAGGCGACGGTGCGGTTCGCCGCCGAACTCGGCTACGACGTCACCGTGGTCCGCGACGCCACGGCCGACTATTCGGACACCGAGATGCGCGCCGCCCTCGAGGTCAATCTGCCCAACTACGCCTCGGCCATCGTAACCGCCGACGAGGCCGTCGCCGCGATCGCCGCGCTCTAGGCCGGGCCCGTGAGGGCGTCGACGTGGTAGCGGCTGGCCGTCCAGGGCGGCGAATCCGCCGCGGGCGTGAGGGTGATGGTCAGCTGCGCTTTGCCCGCGGTGACCGACTGCGGCACCAGGTAGGTGTCGTCCAGCCAGCGGTGAAAGGTGTTGCTGCGCGGCTGAAGCCACGTGCCCGCGGGCACGCCGTCCACCGCGACGTCCGCCGATTGGAAGCCGGTCTCCTGGTCCGACGTGCGGCGCAGCAGGACACCGTGGTTGCCCGGATCAACCTGGACATGGAACGTGATCGCGCCCTGGGTGCTGCGGACCGAGCCGACGAGGGGCAGGGTGTCCTCGGTGCCCTCGTATTCGCTGACCAGCAGCTGATCGGTGGCGTCGGCATCGGTGTAGCCGTGCAGGACGCGATCGACGGGGTCGGCGGGGCGGACGTCGTCGCTGCCGGTGAGGACCGCGTCCGGCTGTGTGTAGAGGAATGCCGTTGAGCTGTAGTCGGGTTGGACCATGTTGCGCTTGCCGTGCTCGATGCCGAAGCGGAGCGCGGAGCCATACCCGATGGCGTCGGCGAGCATGATCCGGTAGACGGCGACGCAGTAGTCCGCGCACCCGCCGGTCGCCGTGCGCTGGTCGGGCTGGCCGTTGAGCGGGTCGCTGAAGTGGGTGCCGTCTTTGAAGTACCAGCCACCCTCGTAGAGGTCCTCGGTGCCCGTGCCGTACCACTGCGGGGATGCGGCGCCGTCGGTGTAGACCCGCTCGGCGCCTTCGAGAAAGTAGGGGGCGCCGTCGCTGAACGCCGTTTTGGTCCGCTGGCCCCGTATGGTGTGGCTGACGCCGACGAATTTGCCGTGGCCCTGTTCGTCGGCGAACACCCAGTCCTGGCCCTGGATGGTCGGGCCGGCATGGGCGCGGGCGGTGAAGTAGCCAGCGCGGCCGCTGGCCAGCGCCGCCGCCCATTGCGCGTCGGGCGTCGTCGTGACGTCGCCGGCGATCCCCGGCACCGTGGCGGCGGTGGTGTTGACGAGGGTGACGCGGGTCGAGTTCGCGAAAGGCATTGGCCACCAATCCCACAAGACCAGCGACCCGTCGGGCTGTGGATCGGCGGCGAACATCAGCGATCGCACGGGGTTGGCGCCGAGTCCCGCGCCGAAGAACTCCCCCAGGGGCGCGTCGACCAAGGTCCGTCCGTCGAATTCGATCCGCAGGCGCAATCCGGTCAGGAGTTGATCCGCCGCGGCGGGCAGCCGCAGCCGCAGCGCCGAGATGCTGCCCGGACCGCTCGTCTCGGCGACGGTTTGTTCGGTCCCGGCGGGGAGATCGATGACCCGATTGCTCTGTGTTGCAGTGCCTGTCGCCGGTTTGGGGTCGGCGGTGCCCGCGGCGCGCAGGGTGTCCAGCACATCGAGCGCGGGATCGGCGGGCGAAAAGGTAGTTATCCCATCGGCATTCGGGAACTGTCGATAGTCGACGTGGTAGTACTCCAGATGGGACGCGACGCTGATCCGCATTGACCGCCGATAGGGCATCGGCACCTTGATATAGACCCCGCCCGGCGACTGGGCGGCGTTGGCCACCAGCGGCCACGCGAACGGGGCGCCCAGTTCGCCGTCGACCAGCGCTTGCAGCGGTGTGTCCACGACGGTCTGCCCATCCAGCTCGATGCGGATGTGCCCGATGGCACGCACATTGCCCCCGTCACGGGTAAACCAGATCGAATCAACTTCCCCGGCACCGTGATCCTCCGCGATGACGCAGCCCGCGCCGCCCGGCGCCAAACACCCGCCGGTGCCGTTGCGGTTACCGGTCGAAATGTCGAAATCGCCGCCGCTGCGATCGAAACTCGACACCTGCAAGGTCTGCGATTCGGCGTCCAGATAGGGCAGCCGATCCAACCGGCGGTAGGTGTCCCAGCCGACCGTCTTCGCGCCGAGACCGGCGGCCGGCGGCTCGGCCGCTGCGGGCGCGGTGACGCAGGCGGCGGCCCACAGCATCAGCGCGCAGGCCGCAGTCCACGCCCGAGAAGCCACCGGCATAACAACGGAGCTTACTTTTCTTCGGGCCTGATGCCGTCTCCGCCTCTGCCGCACGAAACACCTTCGCGGTGTTGCTCGTTCGCACCATGCGACCGGCATCGGTGCGGCGGAAACGCGCCATTCCAGTCTAAAAATTGGCCCGCCGCGATGGACTTCAATCAGTTGACGTAAATCGACGCTATTTCACTGAATCCCATGGCATTCCGCATTGTACTCACGTACTATAACGCTTCTCGGGCGTAAGAATTCTCCTACGAAGGGAGTGGTTATGTCTGGATTGAAATACAAGGTTGTTCTCGGCCTTCTCCTCACCTTCACCGCACTGACGGCGTCGGGTTGCACCCTGCCCCTCACTGTCGACTGCTCACCGGTCGCCACCTGCACGTTGTAGGGCCGAACTTCGGCCATCAGGTGCTTCCGCCGTTGGCACCCATTACCAGGTAGGGCCCATTTGTACTTACCAATGCGGCGTTAATGGCATTGGGTGCCAGTTACTCGCACAGCCGAAGCCGATACATCCCCTCGTATATCGGACGACGCCGTGACAATGCTAATGCGGTCGTGCGACGTGAAGTCGTTGGGCACCAACGGTTTACATCGATCGCTGGGGCCCGCTCCGGTCACTTTGAGCATGACCGACACCTCAGCGACGCGATGGCGTGCGCATCCTTCGGGCCGTGCGCACGCTCTTCGCGAATTTCTTGCTGAGCCTGTGCGGGTTCGGGGTAAACTGATCGCCTGAGCGAAAGAGCGCTGAAAGCGGTCAGCCCCGAAACCCTGGCAGTTCGGGTAGAGAAATTCGTGTGACTGGGGCCTGTATCGCCTAAACCACTGGGGCGCAAAAGCTCCTGTCCAACCATTGCCGGCGAGTGATACCGTTTGAGATGCTCGCATGGTCCGGTGGTTCGTCTATACGAGAGGGGTAAGCGCGGGCCCAGCGTGACCCGGGTAGCCCATCGCCCTCCGACTGACCCCGTAATGGATTTCGGGCTACTTCTTCCCGTTCCTGCGATCCGTATCCCGGCTGGGCTGAACGCGTTTGGGCTCCCCGGGCATCTTCGGATTGTTCGGCGGATACGGCATGTCACCCAAGCCACGCTCTTCGTCGGCCTCGGCCATTTCCAGCAGCGACGCGATCGACTGGGCAACATCATCCATTGCGGCCCAAGGGTCTTCCCGGCGCGCGACCAGCTCGGGCACGGTCGCCATGGTGTAGTCGTCCGGCTCGGCACCGGCCAATTCGTCCCAAGTCAGCGGCATCGACACCGTCGCGATCGGCGTGCGTCGCACCGAATAGGCCGACGCCATGGTCCGGTCCCGGGCGTTCTGGTTGAAGTCGACGAAGATGCGCTCGCCCCGTTCTTCCTTCCACCATGCGGTGGTGACGGCGTCGGGCGCACGGCGCTCCACTTCACGGGCCAGCGCGATGCCCGCGCGGCGCACCTCGACGAAATCCCAGTCGGTGGCGATCCGCAGGAAGACGTGGATCCCGCGACCCCCGGATGTCTTCGGGTAGCCCACCAGACCGAGCTCGTCGAGCAGCGGCCGCAACACGTCGACCGCGACGGTGCGCGCCTGTTCGAATGCGACGCCGGGCTGCGGATCCAGATCGATGCGCAGCTCGTCGGGGTGGTCGGTGTCGGGGCAGCGCACCTGCCACGGGTGCAGGGTGATCGTGCCCATCTGCGCCGCCCACACTATCGCGGCGGGATGGGTGACCTTCAGCGCGTCGGCGGTCCGCCCCGACGGGAACGTCACCTGGCACGTCTCCAAGTAGTCCGGGTGGTGCTGGGGAATCCGCTTCTGATAAATCTCCTCGCCGTCGATGCCGTCCGGGAACCGCTGCAGGTGGCTGGGCCGGTCGCGCAGCGTGTCGAGCATCGGGCCGCCGGCGACGGCGCGGTAGTACTCGACCAGGTGCCGCTTGGTGCCCCGCGATCCCAGCTTGGGGAAATACACCTTGTCGGGATTGGTCAGGCGGACCGCGACACCGTCGACGTCGACCTCTTCTGCAGCAGCCATACCACCGATTCCAGCACAATCAGGCTATGGACCTCCCTGTCATGCCGCCGGTGTCGCCGATGCTGGCCAAGTCGGTTCGCGCTATCCCGCCCCACGCGTCGTACGAGCCCAAGTGGGACGGATTCAGGTCGATCTGTTTCCGCGACGGCGACGACGTCGAGCTCGGCAGCCGCAACGAGCGGCCGATGACCCGCTACTTTCCGGAGTTGGTCGCCGCGGTCAGGGCCGAGCTGCCGGAGCGCTGCGTGATCGACGGGGAGATCGTCATCGCCACCGACCACGGCCTGGACTTCGAGGCGCTGCAGCAACGCATTCATCCGGCCGACTCGCGGGTGCGGATGCTCGCCGAGGCGACGCCCGCGTCCTTCATCGCGTTCGACCTGCTGGCGCTCGCCGGCGACGACTACACCCGGCGGCCGTTCAGCGAGCGGCGGGCGGCCCTCGTCGATGCGGTGGGCGGATCGGGTCGCTCGATCCATGTCACGCCCGCGACGACCGATCTGGGCACCGCGCAGCGATGGTTCGACGAGTTCGAGGGTGCCGGCCTCGATGGCGTGATCGCCAAGCCCCTGGACGTCACCTACCAGCCGGACAAGCGGGTGATGTTCAAGATCAAGCACGAACGGACCGCGGACTGTGTGGTCGCCGGCTATCGGGTCCACAAGTCCGGCGCCGACGCGATCGGGTCGCTGCTGCTGGGGCTCTACCAGGATGACGGGCAGCTGGCCTCGGTCGGCGTCATCGGCGCGTTCCCGATGACCGAGCGACGCCGGCTGTTCGCCGAACTGCAGCCGCTCGTCACCGACTTCGCGGACCATCCGTGGAACTGGGCCGCCCACGAGGCCGGCGAGCGGACGCCCCGCAAGAACGAATACTCGCGATGGAACGCCGGCAAGGACCTCTCGTTCGTGCCGCTGCGGCCCGAGCGCGTGGTCGAGGTCCGCTACGACCACATGGAGGGTCGGCGGTTTCGCCATACCGCGCAGTTCAATCGGTGGCGTCCGGACCGCGACCCGCGCTCGTGCACCTACGAACAGCTGGAACAGCCGGTGACGTTCAGCCTCGGCGAGATCGTGCCGGGCCTCGGCCCGGGCTGAAAGGAAGGGTTCCTTCCGCGACGCTGCGGCCATCACGACCCGCGATTACCGGATCTGAAACGCCTTGCGGCACTGGTTAGTTTGCCTCCGCCGGGCATACCTTCGGACACAAGAGCCAGGTGCCCGGACGGCTTTCAACGTCGGTTAGCTGGGTCAGGTCCACACCGTGGTGCCGTCAGACCACTGTTAGTCGTACAAGTGAAAGGTCGCGTTGAGTGGTCACCCCATGTCGATCCTGATAGTCAGGGCCAGGGTCAAGACGGCGACAACCGCGAGCAGAATTGTGTCCGTCCTGCCAAGGCGTGGCACGTCGGCTGTGCGCAGGCGCAATTCGCGCGCGATCAGGAAGAGCGGGAACATCACGCTGACGGCGATGAAGAACGATCCCACAATGTACAGCCAGACGAATCGCAGGTTGTATTTCCTGGCTTCGATCGCCATCAGAATGACGGCACTCAGGGCCAGCATCAGGGCGTCGGCTGTGATATTGCGCGAGGCCGCAGTCGTTTTGGTGTCGCGCCAGAAATTAACGAAAAAGTCGGTCGGGCTGTGAACGTACGTGATTGTCTGGCTCCACGTCGCGATGAGCGCGGCGACCGCGATAGCGCCGTAGACGATGCAAAGAATTTTGCGGGACGTAGGGACCGATGATGCTTGGTCCGCTCGGTCGGTTGTAGTCATGCCTCAAGGTAGAACGAACCAAACGGGCGATGGCACAAAATGGCCCATTCACTCGTAGCCCGGAGCCTGCGTTGCCAATGGTGTATGCGGCGCAAGGCAATCGACTCGGCAAAGAAGACTTCGATCTAGCACGGTGGACATTGCCGATATGCCGATGGTGGCCTTGTCCAAGGGCGTGGTTAATGCTCCATGCCAATTCGGTGATCCTGTCCAAAACACCGGGCTTGATTCGCATTGGTGCGCGCGTCGGCGTGGTCGCGAACGAACGAATCCGTTGATGCCCCAATCCCGTAGGAGGATTGATTCCGCCAGCTAGTTGGTTGTCGGTGGTGGTTGGGGTTGGAAGGGGTCATACCACCACCAGTCGGCCCGCTCACCGGTAGGTCCCGGACACGGCGGCACCGCGGGCGGGGGTCGGGTGGGTGGGTGCGCGAGTGATCCCGGGCTCAGTACCCGGCCGGCCTCGTCGGTCACGGTCAGGGCGTGTGCGGGTCCGGTGAGGGTGATAACGCCCCGGTGATGCAACCGGTGGTGATACGGGCAGACCAGCACCAGGTTGGCCAACTCGGTGGGCCCACCGTCTTCCCAATGCCACAGGTGATGGGCGTGCAGGCCACGGGTGGCCCCACAACCGGGCACCACACAGGTGCGGTCGCGGTACTCCAGCGCGCGGCGCAGCCGCCGATTGATCACCCGCGTGGTCCGGCCCGCCCCAATGACCTCACCGTCGCGTTCGAACCACACCTCACAGGTGGCGTCACAGGTCAGCAAGCGGCGCTCGGCATCCGAGAGCAGCGGACCCAAATGCAGCCCCGCCACGCGGCGCCCCACATCGAGGTGGGCCACCACCGTGGTGTGCTGCCCATGCGGGCGCCGAGTCGCCTCGACGTCCCAGCCCGCCTCGACCAGACGCATCAACGCATCGACCGTACTCGGCAACGGGGGCCGCTGATCGGATGAACCCGCGCCGTTTGCGTGATCGTGTTTCCACTGCGCGGTCAACGCCTCACGATGCGCGGCCAGCGCCGCATCGAACTTCGCCGCATCATGATGGCCCAGCGTGATCCGATAACAACCGCCCCACTCATCGCAGGACTTGGTGAACGAGGGCTCGGGCTCGGGCCGCGGGCCGGGGTCGGGTCGCGGTTCCAGCTTCACCGCGGTACGCAACTGATTGACCGTTGCCACCGCGGCCAGCTCCGCATAATGCGCATCAGACCCCTCACCCGCGCGCGCCGCGATCACACCCACCTGATCGGCCGACAGCCGACCCTCCCGCAGGCCGGCGGCGCAGCGCGGAAACTCCTCGAGCCTGCCCGCAATCGCGGCCAGCGTGTGCGCGTTCGCCGACGAACACCCCAGCTTCCAGGCCACCAACGCCGGCACCGACCGCGCCCCGGTCACACCACACAACCCGTCACGATCGATCTCGGCCACGATCTCCACAATGCGCCCATCAATCGCATTGCGCTGTGAACTACCCCGGGTTTAGTTCCGATCCTTATAGGAGGATTGGAAGCTATGCCCCGTCAGTATTCGCCGGAGTTTCGGCAGCGTGCGTTGCGGTTGTTGGACACTGTGATGGAAGCCTCGGAAGTGTCGGAGTTCGAGGCCATAAAGTCTGTGGCCAGCAAACTCAATATTTCGGAGGAGTCGGTGCGTCGGTGGCGACGCAAGGCCCAAGTCGATGCTGGTGAACGGCCGGGCATGACCAGCTCTGAGCATGCCGAGATCCGTAAGCTCAAGCGCGAGAACGCTGAACTGCGCAGGGCTAACGAGATTTTGAAGTCAGCGTCTGCGTTTTTTGCCGCGGAGTTCGACCGCCCCGCGACGAAATGATCGCCTACATCGATGCTCATCGCGATCAGTTCGGGGTCGAGCTCATCTGCCGAGTGCTGCGGGCAGCTATCCCCGGATTCCTCACCTCGCGGGGTTATCGGGCCGCGCGGACCCGACCACCGTCGGACCGGGAGATCCGCGATGAGCAGCTGATCGCCGACCTTGAGGCGGTGCACCGGCAGAATTACTCGGTGTATGGGGTCAAGAAATTACTCGGTGTATGGGGTCAAGAAGATGCACGCGGCGATGACACGGCGTGGTTGGCAGCTGGGCCGTGAACAAACCCGCCGGTTGATGCGCAAGGCCGGGTTGCGCGGCGCCCAGCGGGGCAAGCCGGTGTTCACCACGATCAGCGACCCGGCCGCGATCCGGCCGGCCGATCTGGTCAACCGCCAATTCCGGGCTGCTGCACCGAACCGGCTATGGGTCGCCGACATCACGTTCGTGCGGACCTGGCAGGGGTTCTGTTACACCGCGTTCGTCACTGATGCGTGCACGAAGAAGATCGTTGGCTGGGCGGTCTCGGCCACGATGCGCACCGAAGACCTCCCACTTCAAGCATTCAATCACGCTGTGTGGCAGTCGAATACCGATCTATCCGAGTTGGTTCATCATTCCGACCGCGGATCCCAGTACCTATCGCTGGCCTATACCGACCGGCTGGCTGAACTGGGGATCGCGCCCTCGGTCGGGTCGCGTGGCGATAGTTATGACAACGCCCTCGCTGAAGCGGTCAACGCCGCCTACAAGACCGAGCTCATCAACCGCGGCAAGCCCTGGCGGTGCATCGATGATGTCGAACTCTCGACCGCCGAATGGGTGGCCTGGTACAACCAGGAACGCCTGCACGAAGGCCTCGGCTACGTTCCACCCGCCGAGTACGAGGCCGCCCTCACCGGCACCTCACACCATGCGAGCCAGCCGACCCCGGCCCTCGCAACCGAGTAGGAACTAAACCTGGGGTAGTTCACTGACCCGCCAACTCCGCCAACTCCCCGAACAGCACCTCAAGGCGGTCACTCGCAGTGACCACCACAGCGTCAGCGGACGCGGTCGACGACATGACCACATCATCACAACCACCACCGACAAAACCCGGCCACCCAAACAACGCCCGCCCACCCGAAGCTCAACCCAAAAGCCAACCTGTGGAAGAACTTCCAACTGTGGATAACTTCGAATGCACACGTTTAACGCCCGCCGAAGCGGGCACGCGGCCCGTATGTCAGTCACAGCGTTTCAAGACCTGCCGTTGGCCGACCGCGACCAGAAATGGGACGGTGGCGCCGCGGAGAAACGGGTCCGCAAGTGGGCCGGCGCCGAGGAGGCCCCGAACCAGAAGTACCGCGACGCCCACGTCTGGTACGACGGCGACAAAAAGGACAATTTCACCGGCTACAAGCTGCTGATCGCCGACGTCATCGGAGGAACCCTCAAGGCGGTGCCGCGCGGGGTGATGGCCGCCGGCGCGATCATGGACGGCGCGCGCGGCGGCATCGACGTGCCGCACTCCGATGTCGATCGGGTCAAAAGCCACCTGGCGAAGTACTACAGGAAGATGGACGAAAGCCCTCCCTGGGAGCGCTGAACCCTGGGAGCGCCGATCAGATCGCGAGCGTCAGCTGCGACAGTCCGCGCAGCGTGACGTTGGTCTTGTACTGCGGTTCGCCGTCCAACCGGGCGTTCGGGAAACGCGCGGCGACCGCCGCCAGCGCCACGCTGGCCTCCAGCCGGGCCAACGGCGCACCCAGGCAGTAATGCGCCCCGCGGCCGAATCCCAAGTGCCGCAGGTTCTTCCGATCCGGATCGAACACATCGGGCCGGTCGTATTCGGCGGGGTCACGGTTGGCGCCGGCGAGCAGCAGCATCATGACATCACCCGCGGGCACCTCGACTCCCCCAATCACCATGTCGGCGAGCGCAATTCGACCAGCCAGCTGTACGGGCGGGTCGTAGCGCAGGGTCTCCTCCACGATCGCGGGCGCTCGGTCGGCGTCGGCGCCCAGGGCTGCCCACTGACCTGGGTTGCGCAGCATGGCCAACACGGCGTTCCCGATGAGGTTCACCGTGGTCTCGTGACCCGCGATGAGCAGCAGGTTGCAGGTCGAGACGATCTCTTCCTCGGTCAGTTGATCCCCCGACTCCTCCACGGCGATCAACCCCGACAGCAGGTCCTCACCGGGTCGTGACCGGCGCTTGTCGATCAGGCCGTGGAAGTAATCACGCAGCCACGTACCGGCCTGTTGGCGCTCATTGGCGACTTCCGCCGGCACGCCGGTGATCGTCGAAAACGGGTCCAGCGCCTGGGCGAGCAACGCCGACGCGCGGCTGAACTGCGGCTCGTCCTCGAGGGGCACACCGAGCAACCGGCAGATGACCGCGACCGGCAGGGGATAGGCGAAATCCTCGACGACTTCGAACTGGCCCTTCTCGGCGACCCGGTCGAGCAATCCGTCGACCAGCGAGCGGATGTCGGGTTGCAGCGCGCTCACCACCCTCGGCGCGAACGCCTTGCTGACCAGCTTGCGCAGCCGGGTGTGATCGGGCGGGTCGAGGAACAAGAATCCCGGCGGGCCCTGCCTGGGCGGTGCGGTGCCGGCCTCGGCCTGCCGCTTCGCGACCGTCGAGTTGGCGTTCTCGCTGCTCGACGACGGATGCCGCAACACCTCGTCGCAGTCGCGGTAGCTCAAGAAGACCACCAGGTTGGCGTCGGGCAGCTGCAACGGCCCGCGGTCGCGGAACTGCGCGCACAGCCGATACGGGTCGGCCCGGTTGGCGGGGTCCAGCAGCTGCAGCAATAGCCCCTGGGATTCGGTGGCTTCGGTGGGCGCGGTCGTCATCCTGACATTGTGCCCGCCCCCGATCCGCCGGGCCGCGCCCGTTCAGCGGCGCAGGAACGCCACAATATGGCGGGCCAGTACTTCGCCGGCGTCCTCCTGCAGGAAATGTCCGGCGCCGCGGATCACCGGGTGGTCGATCCCCTGCGCGCCGCGCATCTCGCGCTGAAAGATCGCGGCCATCGGCGCGGTGATGGGGTCGCTGTCACTGAAGGCGACCAGCATCGGCGTCGGACTCACCGACAGCTTGGCCCACGCGGCCTTGTTGGCCGCCGCGGCGGGATCGTCCGGAGAGGTGGGCACCAGCCCGGGCATGGCCCGGGGGCCGATGCAGTACTCGTCAGCGGGAAACGGCGCGTCGTAGCCCGCGCGTTCGGCATCGCTCATCGGCCGGCGACAGCCGCCCTGCACAAACGCGCCGATGTCGAGCGCCGGCGCCGACGTGATGGCCTCCCGGAAGCGCCACCAGATGTCGGCCATCGGCTGGTCCCCGTTCGGAAGCCCGGTGTTGGCGACGACGATCCGGGCAAACCGCTCGGGATGCTCTGCGGCGAGCCGCAATCCGATCAGCCCGCCCCAGTCCTGACCGACCAGGGTGACGTTGCGGAGGTCGAGGACATCGAACGCCAGCGCGCGCATCCATTCGACGTGGCGCGCATAGCTGTGGTCGTCGAGCCGGGTCGGCTTGTCCGAACGGCCGAAACCCACCAGGTCCGGGCAGACGACGCGGTGACCGTCGGCCACCAGTATCGGAATCATCTTGCGGTACAGGTACGACCACGACGGCTCGCCGTGCAGCATGAGAACCGGATCCGCATCTCCTGGTCCGTCTTCGATCCAGGCCACGCGCAGCGCACCGCCGTCATCGTCGGGCAGTTCGCAATACCTCGGCGCATAAGGGAAACCAGGAATCTCGTCGAACCGCTCGTCGGGTGTGCGCAGTGTCTGCATGTCAGGTCCCTTCGGATAGTCCGGCCACAGCAGGATCCGCCATCAAGCGGTCGAGAAAACCGTGCTGGCCCTTCAGCAGCTTGGTGCGCGCCGCCCCCACCGCGAACCAGCCCACCCGATCGACCTCGGGAAACTCCCGCAGCGTGCCCGACCCCTTTGGCCACTCCAGTTCGAACGTGTTGCTGCGCGCGTCGGTGATGTCGAGGTCGCTGTGCACGGCGAAGGCGGTCACCACCTTGGCGCCGGATTGTTTCAGCTGACCGAGGTCGACACGCGGCCCGGCCGGCACCGGCAACCCCAGCTCCTCGGCGAACTCGCGCTGCGCGGCCGCCCAGGGATCCTCCCCGTCGGCGTACTCGCCTTTCGGGATCGACCACGCGCCGTCGTCCTTGCGGGCCCAGAACGGCCCACCCGGGTGCGCGAGCAAGACCTCGACGACGCCGTCGCAGGTCCGGTACAACATCACACCCGCGCTCAGCTTTGCCATCGACTTCTATTCTCCCACAGCGCGTTCCAGATCCTTGAGCGAGGATTCCAGATGCGCGAGCAGGCGCTGCAGGTGCGGCACGCTGCGCCGGCACCCCACCAGACCGAAGTCCAGATTGCCGGCGTTGCTGGCCAGGGTGATGTTCAGCGCCTGGCCGTCCAGCGCGATGGACAGCGGATAGTTGCCGTCGAGCCGCGCTCCCCCGTAGTAGATCGGCTGCGTGGGCCCCGGCACGTTCGAAATGATGATGTTGAAAGGCGGCGACGTCGACGCCACCCAGCCCGGCACCGCCGCCAACGCCAGCGCCGACGTGTTGACGGCGGACAGCGCCAGCGCCTGAAGCCGCGGCAACTGCGAGAAGACCTTCTTGTTGCTGCACATCGAATCGCTGATGGTCAGCAGACGTTGCGCGGGATCGTCGGTGTCGGTCGCGAGGTTGCACAGGATGGCTCCGACCATGTTGCCACCGGCGTCGGCCTCTTCCTCGGTGCGCAGGCTCACCGGGACCATCGCGATCAGCGGCGTGTCCGGCAGCGCGTTCTGCTCGAGCAGGTAATAGCGCAGGGCCCCCGAACACATCGCCAAGACGACGTCGTTCACCGTGACGCCGGCGGCCCGCTTCACGCTTTTGATGCGGTCCAGCGACCAGGACTGCGCGGCGCAGCGGCGAGCGCCGCCGATCTTGACGTTCAGCATGGTCTTCGGCGCGCCGAACGGCAACGTCAGCTGCTGCTCGAGTAGCGCGGCGCGCGCCAGTCCTACCGTCGAGGGAGCAAGTGCCGCAACGGATCCCGCCGCACGGGCCACTGAACCCAAGCGAGACGACGGGCTGGATCTGCGCTTGGGTTTGCTCAGGCTCCACGGGGCGCGGATCTCGGGGTCGTCGGGGTCGGTGGACAGCGCGCGCTGCATCAGCTTCTGCGCCGAGACGCCGTCGATCAGTGCATGGTGCACCTTGGTGTAGATGGCGAACCGGCCGTCCTTGAGGCCTTCGACGATGTGCGTCTCCCACAACGGGCGATGACGGTCCAGCAGGGTGCTGTGCCACCGGGACGTCAGCTCGAGCAGTTCGCGGACCCGTTTGGGTGACGGCAGCGCCGAACGCCGGACGTGATAGTCGACATCGATGTCGTCGTCATACGACCACCCCAGGTTCGCGATGCCGCCGACGAACTTCGCGGGATGCTTGCGAAACGTGGGTTGGAACTCCCGCTGAGCGGTCAGTTGCTTGTGCAGCTCACGGGCGAAGCCGCGCCCGGCGCCCGGCGGGGGCTCGAACAACTGCAAGCCTCCGACGTGCATGGGATGTTCGCGAGACTCTCCCAGGAGAAAGATCGCGTCGGTGGGCATCATCAGTTCCATCCACCCATTAGACCGCGACTGACGCCGCTGTGTGCATGTCTGCCCAGATCGGCGACGAGCCGATTCGCCGCCGGTCGGTCGCGGTGACCGCGAACGCGGCAGTGGGGCGGACGGTGATCGGGCGAGTCCCGTTGTCCCAGAAGGGTTCCAGCTACCAGCCGGTCACAACAAGTCGGTGATCGTCTTCAGCCCCGCGTCATAGAGCACACCGGGCAGCATCCCGCCGTCACATTCGATGGTGGTGCCGTTGACGAAGTCGGCCTGCCCGCCCGCGAGGAACACGCACACCCGCCCCACCTCCGCGGGCTCGCCGGCGCGGCGCAGCGGAACGGCGGCGAAGTACCTCTCGCCGGTCGGATCGTCCTTGGGCAGCACAAACGACCGGAAGTTTTCCGTCATCGTCGGGCCCAACGCCACGCAGTTGACGCGGACCTTCGGCCCCCACTCCTCGGCCAGGGATCGGGTGAGGTGGTTGAGGCCGCTTTTGGCCGCGCCGTAGGAGACCAGCGTCGGCGATCCCGCCGGATGTCCCGCGCCGCTGGAGATGTTGATGATGCAACCGACGCCGTCCTGGGTCTGCATCTGCCGATAGGCGCGGATGGCGAACCACAGCGGGCTGATCAGGTTCATCTGCACCGCGAACGCATGGAACAGGGCGGTGCGCGCGTACTCGTCGTCGCTGGCGGGCGCGCCCTGAATGCGTTGCACCAGTTCGGGAATGCTCTCGACGTGCGGCGCCGGAACGGTGCCGCCGGCGTTGTTCACCAGGATGTCGACACGGCCGTGGGCGGCCACGACGTCCGCGACGAACGAGTCGATCGACCGATAGTCACCCTGATCGCAGACCTCCTGGAAAGCGCGCGGCGCCCAGTCTTTTTCGATGCCGGGGAGGCCATCGAGCGGCGAACGCGAGCAGCCGATGACCGTCGCGCCCGCCCGCAGCAGCTCGTGGGCGATGCCGACGCCCACGCCGCGGCTGGTGCCGGTCACGATCGCGATCTTCCCGTCGAGGACGCTCATCAACAGACCCTTCCCGAAGTAGGCGATCATTGACAGTCACTGTCAGCAAGTCATAGCCTGCCATTTTGTTCGCCGATGTGTAAAGGTCGCGCACCGCAGTCCGGGAGGTCAATGATGAGTAGCCCGTCCAAACTTCGTGTCATCCAGTGGGCGACCGGCGGTGTGGGTAAGGCGGCGATCCAGTGCGTCCTCAATCACCCACAGCTGGAACTCGTCGGGTGCTGGGTGCACAGCGCGGACAAGAACGGTGTCGACGTCGGGCGGATCATCGGCACCCAGGATCTCGGCGTCACGGCCACCACCAGCGCCGACGAGGTGCTGGCGCTGGACGCCGACTGCGTCATGTACAGCCCGCTGATCCCCAACGACGACGAGGTCATCGCGATCCTGCGGTCCGGCAAGAACGTCGTCACACCGGTCGGCTGGGTCTACCCCGACCCGGCCAACCCGCGCCACCAGGCCGTCGCCGACGCTGCGGCGGAAAGCGGTGTCACGCTGCATGGTTCGGGGATTCACCCCGGGGGCATCACGGAGCGATTCCCGCTCATGGTGTCCTCGTTGTCGTCGGCGATCACGCACGTGCGCGCCGAGGAGTTCTCCGACATCCGCACCTACAACGCACCCGACGTGGTCCGCCACATCATGGGATTCGGCGGCACGCCCGAGGAGGCCACCCAGGGGCCGATGGCCGGACTGCTCGACGGGGGCTTCAAGCAGTCGGTGCGGATGATCGCCGATCACATGGGTTTTCGCATCGACCCCAACATCAGGACCATCCAAGATGTCGCCGTGGCGACCGCGGAGATCGACTACGGCCCCTTCCCGATCGCCGTCGGCACCGTGGCGGCGCGCCGCTTCCGCTGGCAAGCGCTGGTCGATGGCGAGCCGGTCATCACCGCGGCGGTCAACTGGCTGATGGGCGAGGAAAACCTCGATCCCGCCTGGGATTTCGGTGGGCGCGGCGAACGCTTCGAGGTCGACATCACCGGCGACCCCGACGTGAGCCTCACCTTCAAGGGGCTGCAGCCGGAGACGATCGCCGAAGGGCTGATCAAGAATCCCGGCGTCGTGGTCACCGCCAACCACTGCATCAACGCCGTTCCCGACGTCTGCGCCGCCGAACCGGGCATCAAGACCTACCTCGATCTGCCGTTGTTCGCCGGCCGCCCGGCCCCGAATCTCGCGGCGGGCAGGCCATGACCCTCGACGACGTGTCGTTCTGTCACCTCGTCGTCGGCGTCACCGACATGGACCGCGCACTGGCGTTCTACCGCGACGTCCTGGGCATGGACGTGGTCTTCGAAACGCTCATCTCCGGAGAGCCTTTCGATGCGGTGTTGCACGCGACCCGCAAGCAGGAGGGGCGGGTCGTCGGCGGGCTGCTGGGCGGGTTGATGATCGAGCTGCTGTCGATCGGCAGCAAGCCGACCGAACACAAACCGCGACGGGGCATCACCGGGATCCACAACGTCTCGCTGTCGGTGCCCGACCTCGACGACACCCATCGCCGCATCGTCTCCGCCGGTTACACCCCCGACCAGGATCCCTTCGAGATCGGCGGTGTCCGAATGTTTTTCGTCAAGGATCCGGACGGGACGCCGGTGGAGTTCATCGAGCTGCCCAACGGCGCGCGGAGCACCTACGAACTGCACCGGGGCGTGGCGCTACATATGGGACCCGCCGAATGAGCTACAGCCACCCCGATTCGATGCGCGGGCACGTCGCGATCGTCACCGGCGCCGCCCAGGGCGTCGGCAAGGGCGTGGCCACCGCGTTGCTCGAACGCGGCGCGGCGGTGCTGCTGGTCGACATCCAGGAGGAGGCCCTCGAGGCGACCACCACCGAACTCAGGGCGATCGGACGGGTCGAACGGCTCGTCGCCGACCTGCGCGACCCCGACAGTGCGCCGCGGATCGCGACCGCCGCGATCGACGCCTTCGGTGCCGTGCACGGCCTGGTGAACAACGCGATCGCCACCAACGAGCCCAAGGCGTTCGTCGACATCACCACCGAAGACCTCGCGCTCGGCTACGACGTCGGGCCCCGGGCGACCTTCCTGCTCATGCAGGCCGTGCACCCGCTGATGGTCAGGGAGGGCGGCGGGTCGATCGTCAACCTCGGCTCCGGGACGGGTACCGGCGGCGAGCCCAAGTGGGGCGGGTACGCGGCCGCCAAGGAAGGCATCCGCGGGCTGTCCAAGGTCGCGGCGCTCGAATGGGGACGCGATAACATCCGCGTCAACGTCATCTGCCCATTCGCCGAGTCGGACGGCGTCAAGTACTGGAAGTCGTTCGCGCCCAAGGAATACGAGAAGGCCGTGGGCCGCGTCCCGATGAAGCGCATCGGCGACGTCCGCACCGACGTGGGCGCGCTGGTGGCGTTCCTGCTCGGCAGTGACGCGACGTTCATCACCGGGCAGACCATCCACGTCGACGGCGGGATCGGCTGCTTCCGGTGACCTCGCCCACCCGACCAGAGTCGCTCCGCGATCGGCAGCGCGCGCAGATCCGCGCCGACATCCGGCGCGCGGCGTTCCGGCTGTTCGTGGAGCGCGGGTATGACGCGGTGACGACGGAGGAAATCGCCACGGCCGCAGGCGTTTCCCCGCGCACCTTCTTCCGCCACGTGCCGGCGAAGGAGGAGCTGCTGCTTGCGCCGGTGCGCTATGGCGGCGCCGCGATAGTCAACCTCCTCGAAGGCCGCCCGGCCGCCGAACCACCCGACATCGCGCTGATCAACGCCATCGTCACCCGCACCCGCTCGTTCGAGCAGGCCGACACCGAGGAATGGCGCGAAGCCCTGCTGGTGGCCCCCGACCTGCTCGACAAGGTCACGGTGCACCGGCCCGCCGACAAGGACCGGGCGACCAAACTCATCGCCGAACGAATGGGCGTCAACGCCGACGCCGATCTGCGTCCCGGCTTGCTGGTCCAACTGGCCTTCGCGGCGGCGGATTTCGCCTTCCAGCAATGGGTACGACAATCGGGAAAGCCGCGGCCACTCGACCGCTACGTCACCGAGGCTCTCGACGCGGTCAAAAGCCCGCACTGGAAACGGAAGTGAGCGGTCAGCGTCGGTGCAACACCTCGGGATTGGCGATCCGAACGGGCGTCCCGTCCAGCCATGCCACCACTGACTCCACGGTGTCGGAGTAGAAGGCGCCGAGCATCTCGCGGGTGACGTACCCCAGGTGAGGAGACAGCGTCACATTCGGCAGCCGCCGCAACCGGTGATCGCCGGGCAGCGGTTCGACGTCGTACACGTCCAGCCCGGCACCGGCGATGCGCCCCGACTCCAACGCCGCGAGCAGCGCAGCCTCGTCGACGATCGGACCCCGCGACGTGTTGATCAGGTAGGCGTGCGGCTGCATCAAGGCCAGCTCGGACGCGCCGACCAGCCCCCGGGTGCGCTCCGAGAGCACCACATGGATGGAGACCACGTCGGAGGCAGCGAACAGCTCCGACTTCTGCACGCGCCGGGCCCCCACGCTCGCGGCGGTGTCCGCGGTGAGATTTTGGCTCCACGCGATCACGTCCATGCCGAACGCCTTGGCATACTCGGCCATTCGTCTGCCGACCCTGCCCAGACCGAGCAGGCCGAGCGTCTTGCCCGCCAGCGTCATACCTGCGGCGCTCTGCCAACCGCCGTCGCGCATGTTGCGATGCTCTTCGGCGAGATTGCGCACCGTCGCGATCATCAGGCCCCACGCGAGTTCCGGCGTCGCATCGCGCATTGCCCTGAATCGGGGATGCGCGAAATCGGAGTGAGCGACCAGGATCCCGTGCTCGGTGGCGGCGGCCAGGTCCAGGTTCGGCAGGCTCCTGCCGACGATGGTGATCAGTTTCAGGTTCGGCAGCCGCGCGATGAGGGTCGACGGAAACGCCATCCGCTCGCGCAGGGTGCACACCACGTCGAACGGCCGCAGCGCTTCGGCGGCCGCGTCCTCGGAGAGGTGGCGATCGAAAACGGTTACCTCCGAGCGTGTCTGCACGGGCGACCAGTCGGCGACCCGCAACGCCACTCCCGCGTAGTCGTCGAGTACCGCGACCTTGGGCATGGCTCACTCGATCATCGCGTTGCCGTGCCCGTCAAGACCGGGCACTGTGGACCCATGGGCGTTGTCGTGATCGGCCAGATCGCACGCGATCTGGTGCTGCGTACCGATGGGCCGCCGACGACCGACGATTCCACCACGGTCCTGCAGCGCAAGGAGCTGCTGGGCGGCAAGGGCGCCAATCAGGCGGTCGGCCTGGCGCAGCTGGGTGTACCGGTCGCCCTCATCGCGGTGGCCGGTGACGACGACGCGGGGACGTCGATCCTGGCGCAGGCCCAACGGGACGGCATCGACGTCGGCGGCGTCGCGCGTCGCGGCACCACGGCGCTGTTGATCGATGTGGTCCCAAAACCGCCGGAACGCATGCTCCTCGAAGACGTGCCCGAAAGCTCGCTGATCCAAGTCGCCGACCTCGATCGGTCCGTGTTCGACACCGCCGACACCGTTTCCATTCAGCTGCAGCAGCCGCCGGCCACCGCGTTGGAAGCCGCGCAACGCGCTCGGCGGCGGGGTCTGCGCGTCGTGGCCGACGGCGCGCCCGCCGAGCACATTCGGGCCGACCTGCTCGCGGCGGTCGACGTGATCCGCGCCGACGCCACGGAAGCCTCGCTCATCGCGGGCCGGGAGATCGGCACGGCGGCGCAGGCGCGCGAGCTGGCCGACCGCCTGTTGACCTGCGGTCCGGGACTGGTCGCCCTCGCGGTTCCGAAGGTCGGTGACCTGGTGGCGTGGGACGGTGGCAGCCGGCTCTTCGAATTCGCCGACGTCGACGTGGTGGATCCGACCGGCGCGGGCGACGCGTTCGTGGCCGGGCTGATCGCCGCGCTGCGTGATGGCGCCGCACCACCGGAGGCCGGCGAGCTTGCGGCCGCGGCCGCCAGCGCTACCGTTCAGCGCCTCGGCGGCCGGCCCGACCTGACCGCGCTCAAGGCGTGATCGCCGGCGGATACGGCAGATCGGTGCTGCTGTGGGGGTCGACGTACACCGGATGGCCGAGGTATGGGAACGCGCGTTGCGGGCACGCGGGCCGGTCGCAGATCTTGCAGCCGGCGCCGATCGGCACGATCGACTCGGCGTCGCCCAAATCGATGCCGACGGAGTAGATCAGCTTCTCCGCGTGCGCGACGTCGCACCCCAGTCCGATGGCGAAACTCTTGTCCGGGCCGAGGTATCGGCTCGGCTCCGTCGTGGTGGTTCGCGCGACCCAGAAGTAGGTGCGCTCGTCGGGCATCTGCGCGACTTGGGTCAGAAACTGGCCGGGCCGCGAGAACGCGTGGTGGACCACCCACAGCGGACAGTTGCCGCCGACGCGTGAGAAGTGAAAAGCGGTGGCGGACTGGCGTTTAGAGATGTTGCCGGCGCTGTCGGTGCGGACGAAGATGAACGGCACGCCCCGCGCGTTCGGGCGCTGCAGGGTGGACAGCCGGTGGCAGATGGTTTCGAATCCCACCTCGAATCGCCTTGCCAGCTGGTCGATGTCGTAGCGGACGTCCTCGGCGGCCTCGAGGAATCTCAGGTAGGGAAGCAGCAGGGCGCCGGCGAAATAGTTGGCCAGCCCGATGCGCGCCACGCTGCGGGCGTCGTCGCTGAGCTGGTCGTCGCCGGCGATGATCCCGGTGATCAACTTGGCCTGGGTGAGCAGGGCGATCTGGGTGGCGAGTTGAAAGGCACGCTGGCCCGGATGCAGCCACCGAGCCAGGTACAGGGTTTTCGATTCGGGCGCGAACCGGCGTTTGGAGTTGGGATCCAACACCTGACCGTCGTCGATCACCACCGAGACGCCGAGCTGTTCGGCGAGCAGCTCCGCGAGCTGGCCGTCGAGTCCGCCGATTCGCAAGTGGTTCTTGGTGAACAGCTCTTCGGCCGCGAGATCCAGTTCGCCGATGTAGTTCTTGCGGTCGTAGAAGAAATCGCGAACCTCTTCGAACGGCATCGGCTGCTGGGACAGCGACGACGCGTCCGAGACTTCCGAATTCGCGCGACTGTGCAGGGCCTCCAGGTCGGCCGTCGTGTCGTGCAGCCGCCTGTGCAGGTTGACCAGGGTCTGACCGATCGCGGGCATGCGGGCGACGAGCTCCTCGACCTGCCCGGCCGTCGCGGGCGCCTCGGCGAGCACCTCCCGCAGGTCGGAGATCAAGCGGGCGTCGGACTCCGGCGCGAAGTACTGGCTCGGCAGGTCGAATCGTTCGGTGAGCGTGAGCAGTACCGGCACGGTGATCGGGCGCTGGTCGTTTTCCAGCTGGTTGACGTAGCTGGTCGACAGCCCCAGGACGCGGGCCAGCGCCACCTGGGTCAGCCCCTGCTCCTCGCGCAATCGCCGTAGCCGCGCGCCGGCGAACGTCTTCGCCACGGAACCCACCGTACGCCCAAGTCCTTTCACAACATTCGCAAACTGCCGCGGACAAGGACACAAGATTACGCTTTTACAGGGGATTTACGCCGACTTCAGCCCTGCGTACTGTGCGAGTTATGCGCATTCATGATGTTCGAACCCGTCGTAGCGCCGACGACTTCCCCCGCAGTGAACACCTCGCGTGGAAGATTGCCGAGGTCGCGGCCGACCCGGTCGCCGTGCCCGCCGACGTCGAGGCGATGGTGATCAACCGCATCATCGACAACGCCGCCGTCTCGGCCGCCTCGCTGCTCCGCCGGCCGGTGGCGGTCGCGCGGGCTCAGGCGCGGGCGCACCCCGCCGCGGCCAAGGGCGCCAAGGTTTTCGGGATCGAGGGCGACTACTCCCCGGAGTGGGCGGCCTGGGCCAACGGCGTCGCGGTGCGCGAATTGGATTTCCACGACACGTTTCTGGCCGAAGAGTACTCGCATCCCGGTGACAACATTCCCGCCCTGGTGGCGGTGGCGCAGCACCTGGGGATCGGCGGCGCCGACCTGATCCGGGGCATCGCGACCGGCTACGAGATCCAGATCGACCTGGTCAAGGGAATCTGCCTGCACGAGCACAAGATTGACCACGTCGCGCACCTGGGCCCGTCGGTGGCAGCCGGCCTGGGCACGATGTTGGGCCTGGACAAAGAGACCATCTATCAGGCGATCGGCCAGGCGCTGCACCTGACGACGTCGACCCGGCAGTCGCGCAAGGGCCTGATCTCGAGCTGGAAGGCGTACGCGCCCGCCTGGGCGGGCAAGGTCGCCATCGAGGCCGTCGACCGCGCCATGCGCGGTGAGGGCGCGCCGGCCCCGATCTGGGAGGGCGAGGACGGCGTGATCGGCTGGCTGCTTTCGGGGCCCGAGCACACCTATCACGTCCCGCTGCCCGAGCCCGGCGAGCCCAAGCGCGCCATCCTCGACAGCTACACCAAGGAACACTCGGCGGAGTATCAGAGTCAGGCGCTGATCGACCTCGCGCGCCGGATGCGCGAACGGATCGGCGATCTGAATCAGGTCGCGACCATCGTGCTGCACACCAGCCATCACACCCACTACGTGATCGGCACCGGGTCGGGCGATCCGCAGAAGTTCGATCCCGACGCTTCGCGCGAAACGCTGGATCACTCGGTGATGTACATCTTCGCGGTCGCGCTGCAGGACGGCACCTGGCATCACGAGCGCTCGTATGCGCCGCAGCGGGCGCGCCGCCCCGACACCGTCGAGCTGTGGCACAAGATCTCGACGGTCGAGGATCCCGAATGGACCCGGCGCTACCACTCGACCGATCCGGCGGAGAAGGCGTTCGGCGCGCGCGCGGAGGTCACCCTCAAGAACGGCGAGGTCATCGTCGACGAGATCGCCGTCGCCGACGCTCATCCCCTGGGGGCGCGGCCATTCGAGCGCAAGCAGTACGTCGGGAAGTTCACCGAGCTGGCCGAGGGCGTGGTCGGCGAGGGCGAGCAGCAGCGGTTCCTGTCGGCCGCCGAAGCCCTGGCGGACCTGCAGGCGGGCGCTTTGGGCGCGCTCAACATCACGGTCGCTCCGCTGATTCTCGACAAGGCGCCCGCGATCGGGCCGGGGATCTTCTGATGGGCGGGCTGATCGGCGGGGCCGTGCCGGCGACCGACAAGCGGGCGCGGTTCCGCGCCGCGCTGGAAAGCGGTCGGCTGCAACGGTTCCCGGGCGCCTTCTCACCACTGGTGGCCAAGCTCGTCGCCGAGCTCGGGTT
This sequence comes from Mycobacterium intracellulare ATCC 13950, assembly GCF_000277125.1. Classification (NCBI taxonomy): domain Bacteria; kingdom Bacillati; phylum Actinomycetota; class Actinomycetes; order Mycobacteriales; family Mycobacteriaceae; genus Mycobacterium; species Mycobacterium intracellulare. The sequence goes on along the minus strand of NC_016946.1, from coordinate 312,739 downwards.
CGACGGCGTGTACGTGTCGGGCGCGGCGCTCTCGGCCGACCTCGGCCTGCCCGACATCGGCCTGACCACCCTGACCGAGGTCAGCGGGCGAGGCGCCCAGATCGCGGGGGTGAGCGACCTGCCCACCCTGATCGACGCCGACACCGGCTTCGGTGAGCCGATGAGTGCGGCGCGTACCGTGACGGTGCTCGAGGACGCCGGCCTGGCAGGCTGCCACCTGGAGGACCAGGAAAACCCCAAGCGCTGCGGGCATCTCGACGGCAAGGCCGTGGTGCCGGCCGGCGAGATGATCAAACGGCTGCGGGCCGCCGTCTCCGCGCGCCGCGACCCGAATTTCATCGTCTGCGCCCGCACCGATGCCGCCGGCATCGAGGGGGTGGGGGCGGCGATCGAGCGCGCCAAGGCCTACGCCGACGCGGGTGCGGACCTGATCTTCACCGAAGCCTTGGGCAGCCCAACGGAATTCGAGCGGTTCCGCGCCGCGGTGGACACACCCTTGCTGGCCAACATGACCGAGTTCGGCAAGTCGCCGCTGCTGACCACCCAACAGCTGTCCGACATCGGCTACAACGTGGTGATCTACCCCGTCACCACGCTGCGGTTGGCCATGCACGCCGTCGAGGCGGGCCTTCGCGAAATCGCCGAGACCGGAACACAATCCGGCCTGACCGAGCGGATGCAGCACCGCAGCCGCCTCTACGAACTGCTGCGCTACGCCGATTACACCCAATTCGATTCCGACCTCTACAACTTTTCCGTCCAAGGAGTCGCGCCATGAGCACCGTCGAAGACAACAAGCCCCGCATTTACAAAGGCCTGGCCGGCGTCGTCGTCGACACCACCGCCATCTCCAAGGTCGTCCCGGAGACCAACTCCCTGACCTACCGCGGGTACGCCGTGCAGGACCTCGCGGCCACGTGCAGCTTCGAGCAGGTCGCCTACCTGCTGTGGCACGGCGAGTTGCCCGACGAGCAGCAGCTGGCGCTGTTCACCCAGCGGGAACGAGCGGCGCGTCGGCTGAACCGGTCCCAGTTGTCGCTGCTGACCAAGTTGCCCGACACCTGCCACCCCATGGACGTCGTGCGCACCTTCGTCAGCTCGATGGGCGCCGAAGATCCCGATGAGGACGACAACAGCCCGGGGGCCAACTACGCCAAGGCCTTGCGGATGTTCGCGGTGCTGCCCACCGTCGTCGCGGCCGACATGCGCCGCCGGCGCGGACTGGAACCCATCGCGCCCCACAGCCACATGAGCTACGCCCAGAATTTCTTGCACATGTGCTTCGGCGACGTCCCCGAGCAGGTGATCGTCGACGCGTTCGAACAGTCGATGGTGCTCTACGCCGAGCACAGCTTCAACGCCTCCACCTTCGCCGCGCGCGTGGTCACCTCGACCCAGTCCGACATCTACAGCGCGGTCACGGCCGCCATCGGTGCGCTCAAGGGCTCGCTGCACGGCGGGGCCAACGAAGCGGTCATGCACGACATGATCGAAATCGGAAGCGCCGAACGGGCTTCGGAGTGGTTGTCTGGCAAGCTGGATCGCAAAGACAAGATCATGGGCTTCGGTCACCGCGTCTACAAGAACGGCGACTCCCGGGTGCCGACCATGAAGGCGGCGCTCACGCGCGTCGCCGCGGCGCGCGACGGTCAGAGGTGGCTCGACATCTACGAGGTCCTGGAAAAGGGGATGGCCCAAGCCAATGGCATCAAGCCGAACCTGGACTTTCCCACCGGCCCGGCCTATTACCTGATGGGCTTCGACATCGGGGCCTTCACCCCGATTTTCGTGATGAGCCGGATCACCGGATGGACGGCGCACATCATCGAGCAGACCGCGTCGAACGCGTTGATCCGTCCGCTGAGCGAGTATGTCGGACCGCCGCAACGCGCTCTATCGTAAGTACCGTGTTGACGAAAGTCCTGGTCGCCAATCGCGGTGAGATCGCGATCCGCGCCTTCCGCGCCGCCTACGAACTGGAAATGGCCACCGTGGCGGTCTACCCCTACGAGGACCGCAATTCGGTGCACCGGCTCAAGGCCGACGAGTCCTACCAGATCGGTGAGGAGGGCCACCCGGTCCGCGCCTACCTGTCGGTCGACGACATCGTCGGCACGGCGCAGGCGTGCGGGGCGGACGCCATCTACCCGGGCTACGGGTTCCTGTCCGAGAACCCGGACCTGGCGGCGGCGTGCGCGGCCGCGGGCATCACGTTCGTGGGCCCGAGCGCCGAGGTGCTCGAGCTCACCGGCAACAAGGCGCGCGCGATCGCGGCGGCGCGGGCGGCGGGCCTGCCGGTGCTGGCGTCCTCGGCGCCCTCGACATCGGCGGACGAGCTGGTGACGGCCGCCGAGTCGATGACGTTTCCGCTGTTCGTCAAGGCGGTCGCCGGTGGTGGCGGCCGCGGGATGCGTCGGGTCACCGACCCCGCGGCGCTGCCGGAGGCGATCGAGGCGGCCAGCCGGGAGGCCGAATCCGCCTTCGGGGATGCCTCGGTGTTTCTCGAACAGGCGGTGATCAACCCGCGCCACATCGAGGTCCAGATCCTGGCGGACAACCACGGCAACGTGATCCACCTCTACGAACGGGACTGCAGCGTGCAGCGGCGGCACCAGAAGGTGATCGAGATCGCCCCGGCGCCGAACCTGGATCCACAACTGCGCGAACGTATTTGCGCCGACGCGGTGGCGTTCGCGCAAAGCATCGGCTACACCTGCGCGGGCACGGTCGAGTTCTTGCTCGACGAACGCGGCAATCACGTGTTCATCGAGATGAATCCCCGCATCCAGGTGGAGCACACGGTGACCGAGGAGATCACCGACGTCGACCTGGTGTCCGCCCAGCTGCGCATCGCGTCCGGTCAAACGCTGGAAGAGATTGGCCTGCACCAGGATTCGATCGTCCCGCACGGCGCGGCGCTGCAATGCCGCATCACCACCGAAGACCCGGCGAACGGTTTCCGCCCGGACACCGGCCGCATCACCGCCTACCGCACCCCGGGCGGCGCGGGAATACGACTGGACGGCGGCACCACCCTGGGCGCGGAGATCAGCGCGCATTTCGACTCGATGCTGATCAAGCTCAGTTGCCGGGGCCGCGACTTCCCCACCGCGGTGCGCCGCGCCCGGCGGGCGGTCGCGGAGTTCCGCATCCGCGGTGTGTCGACGAATATCCCCTTCCTGCAAGCGGTCCTGGACGACCCCGACTTCCAGGCCGGGCGCATCACCACGTCGTTCATCGAGGAACGCCCGCAGCTGCTCACCGCGCGCAGCTCGGCCGACCGCGGCACCAAGATCCTCAACTACCTGGCCGACGTCACCGTCAACAAGCCCCACGGTGAGCGCCCGTCAACGGTGTACCCGCACGACAAGCTGCCCGACATCGACCTGTCGACCGACCCACCCGCGGGCTCCAAGCAGCGTCTGACCGAACTCGGACCCCAGCGATTCGCGGCCTGGCTCCGCGAGTCGCGCGGCGTCGCCGTCACGGACACCACGTTCCGCGACGCGCACCAGTCGCTGCTGGCGACCCGCGTCCGCACCAGCGGCCTGATCAAGGTCGCACCCTACCTCGCGCGGACCATGCCGCAACTGTTGTCGGTGGAGTGCTGGGGCGGCGCGACTTACGATGTGGCGCTGCGGTTCTTGAAGGAGGACCCGTGGGAGCGGCTGGCGGCGCTGCGGGAGGCGATGCCCAACATCTGCCTGCAGATGCTGCTGCGCGGACGCAACACCGTCGGCTACACGCCCTATCCGGAGACGGTGACGACGGCGTTCGTCGAGGAGGCGACGGCCACCGGCATCGACATCTTCCGTATCTTCGACGCGTTGAACAACGTCGACTCGATGCGCCCGGCCATCGACGCGGTGCGCGACACCGGGGCGGCGGTGGCCGAGGTGGCGATGTCCTACACCGGGGATCTCAGCGATCCGGCCGAAAAGCTTTACACGCTCGACTATTACCTCAAGTTGGCCGAACAGATCGTCGAAGCGGGCGCGCACGTCCTGGCGATCAAGGACATGGCCGGGTTGTTACGCGCGCCGGCCGCCGCGACGCTGGTCTCGGCGCTCAAATCCCGGTTCGACCTGCCGGTGCACGTGCATACCCACGACACCCCGGGCGGACAACTCGCGAGCTACGCGGCGGCCTGGCACGCGGGGGCCGACGCCGTCGACGGTGCCGCTGCCCCGCTCGCGGGGACCACCAGCCAGCCCGCGCTGTCATCGATCGTGGCCGCCGCCGCCAACACCGACTACGACACCGGGTTGTCGCTGCGGGCGGTGTGCGACCTGGAACCGTACTGGGAGGCGCTGCGGAAGGTGTACGCGCCGTTCGAATCCGGGCTGCCGTCCCCGACGGGCCGCGTCTACCACCACGAGATCCCCGGTGGCCAACTGTCGAACTTGCGCCAGCAGGCCATTGCGCTGGGTCTCGGCGACCGGTTCGAGGACATCGAAAACGCCTACGCCGGCGCCGACGCCATCCTCGGGCACCTCGTCAAGGTCACGCCGTCGAGCAAGGTGGTCGGCGACCTGGCGCTGGCGCTGGTCGGGGCGGGCGTCAGCGCGCAAGACTTCGCCGAAGATCCCGCGCGCTATGACATCCCGGATTCGGTGATCGGGTTCCTGCGCGGCGAACTCGGCGATCCGCCCGGCGGCTGGCCGGAGCCGTTGCGTACCAAGGCGTTAGACGGCCGCGGCCCGGTCAAGCCCGAGCAGCCGCTGACGGCCGACGATGAAAAGGCGTTGGCCACACCGGGCGCCGAACGGCAGGCGGCGCTGAACCGGCTGCTGTTCCCCGGGCCGGCCAAAGAGCTCGAGGACCACCGCGAGGCCTACGGCGACACCTCCGGATTGAGCGCCAACCAGTTCTTCTACGGGCTGCGCCAGGGGGACGAGCATCGCGTGGAGCTGGAGCGCGGTGTGGAGCTGCTGATCGGGTTGGAGGCCATCTCCGACCCCGACGAACGCGGCATGCGCACCGTGATGTGCATCCTCAACGGTCAGCTGCGGCCCGTCGTGGTGCGCGACCGCAGCATCGCCACCGACGTCCCGGCCGCCGAGAAGGCCGACCGCGCCAATCCCGATCACGTCGCCGCCCCCTTTGCCGGCGTCGTCACGGTCACCGCCGAGGTCGGCGAGGAGGTCGAGGCCGGCCAGACGATCGCGACGATCGAGGCCATGAAGATGGAGGCCGCCGTCACCACCCCCAAGGCCGGCAAGGTCGCGCGAATCGCGGTGTCGCGCACCGCACAAGTCGAGGGCGGCGACCTCCTGGTGGTGATCGACTAGCGGCGATCGCAAGCGCGGCCGCGGCGATCGCAAGCGCGGCGTAGCCGGGCGCAGCGGGTCGCCGCTATAGGCCGTAGCCGGGCGCAGCGGGTCGCCGCTATAGGCCGTAGCCGGGCGCAGCGGGTCGCCGCCATCAAACGTGCCTGGCCTTGATCAGGGCCGCGCGCGCCAGCGTCTGCTCCGCCTGCTTGACGTGGGCGGCGTCGACCAGGACGCCGTTCACCCCGACGGCTCCCCGGCCTTTGGCCTCGGCCTCCCGGTAGGCGGCGACGTTGGCTTCGGCGCGGGCGATCTCGTCGGCGGTCGGGGCGTAGACCTCGTTGGCGACCGGAACCTGGTCGGGGTGGATGGCCCACTTCCCGGTGTAGCCGAGCAGCGACGCGCGCCGGGCGTCGCGCTCATACCCGGCGAGGTCGCGGTAGTCGGGGTACGGCGCGTCGATCGCGTCGATGCCCGCGATGCGCGCGGCGACGATCACCTTGTTGCGCGCGTAGGCCCAGAACTCGCCCGGATACTCGCCCAGCGGGACGAAGTTGGTGTCCACCCGCGCGCCCTGTGACAGCGAGAAGTCGCCCACCCCGAAGATCAGGGCGTCGAGGCGATCGCTGGCCGCCGCGATCTCTTCGGCGTTGGCCAAACCTTCGACCTCTTCGATCAGCACCTCGAGCCGGATCCGCTTGTCCAGGTTCAGTTTTGATTCCAGCTGGGTGAGCAGGACGTCCACCCACCACACGTCGCGGGCGGTGCGGGCCTTGGGGATGATGATGGTGTCGAGGTTGCGGCCGGCCCTGGTCACCACCTCGATGACGTCGTCGTGGCACCACCGGGTGTCCAGGCCGTTGATCCGCACCGCCCGCACGGTGCGGCCCCAGTCCAGGTCGTTGAGCGCGCTGATCGCCTTGCCGCGCGATTCCTCCTTGAACGCGGCGGGCGTGGCGTCCTCGAGGTCGAGGAACACCAGGTCGGCACCGCACCCGGCCGCCTTGTCGAACATGTTGTCGCTGCAGGCGGGCACCGCGAGCTCGGAGCGGCGGAGAAGATTCGTCATCGTTTCAATTTCCTTCTGTCACAACACGCCACGGGCGCGCAGGTCGTCGATTTCGTCGTGGCTCATGCCGAGCAGATCCCCGTATACCTCGGTGTTGTGCTCGCCGAGGCGCGGCCCCAGATGCCCGACCGTGCCGGGGGCTGACGAGAACCGCGGCACGGGGGCCTGCACCGTCATGGGTCCGAGTTGTGGGTCGTCGACGGAGATGAACACCCCACGATGCGCCAGCTGTTCGTCGGCGACCAGGTCGCTGATGTCATAGACCGGCGCGGCGGCCACCTCGTGCGCTTCGAAGGCGTCCATCGCCTCCGAAAGTGTTTTGGTGGCAACCCAATCGGCGACCACGGCGTCGACCTCGCGGGCCCGCGCCAACCGTCGCTGCGGGTCGGAGAAGTCGGCGTCGTCCAGCAGATCGTGGCGGCCGATCGCCCGGAACACCCGCAGCGCCAACGCCGGCGAACTGCCGGACATGGCCAGCCACTTGCCGTCCGCGGTGCGATAGGTGTTGCGCGGCGCCGAAATGTCCCACCGGTTGCCGGCCCGCTCGGGCACCAGGCCCAACTGGTCATAGCCCAGCAGCGTCTGTTCCAGCAGCCGGGCCAGCGGGTCGATCAGGTTGACGTCGATCAGTTGTCCGGGCCCGCCGTGCACGTCGCGGTGATACAGCGCCATCATCACCGCGTACGCGGCGTTCAGCGACGCGACGCCGTCGGCCAACATGAACGGCGGCAGCGTCGGCGGCGCGCCGGCCTGACCCGTGATGTGCGCGAACCCGCTCATCGCCTCGCCCAGCGTGCCGAACCCGGGGCGCTCGCTCTTCGGCCCGCTCAGCCCGTACCCGGTGATGTGCAGCATCACGATCCGCTCGTTGACCGCGCGCAGGCTCTCGTAGTCGAGGCCCCACTTGCGCAAGGTCTGGGGGCGGGTGTTGAAGATGGCGACATCGGCGTGCTCCACCAGGCGGCGCACCAGCTCCTGCCCTTCGGCGCACCGCAAGTCGAGCGTGATCGACCGCTTGTTGCGCGCGATCGACTTCCACATCAGGCCGACACCGTCGCGCTGGTTGCCCCAGCCGCGGATCGGGTCGCCGTGGCGCGGTTCTTCGACCTTGATCACGTCGGCGCCGAACTCCCCGAGATAGGTGGCCACCAGCGGCGCGGCGGCCAACGTGGCGAGGTCGAGCACCCGCAGCCCGTCAAGCATGGGCACCGGCGGCCACCCGGCTGTTCGACGGACGCTGCAGCCCGAGATGGCCGCGCAGCGTGGAGGATTCGTATTCCGTGCGGAACAGGCCGCGGCGCTGCAGCTCCGGCACCACCATGCGCACGACGTCCTCGAATGCACCGGGCAGATGCGTTGCGGCCAAGACGAATCCGTCACACGCGCCGCTTTCGAACCAGTCGGCCATCTGATCGGCGACCTGTTCGCCGGTGCCGACGAAGCGCGGCCCCTGCAGCAGTGTGGCGCGATGGTTGGCGAGGTCGCGCAAGGTGACCGTGTCCCCGCCGATATGGGTGCGCAGGTTCTGCACCAGGCCGCGGATGCCGGAGACCGAGGCGAGCAGTTCGTCGGTCACCGGGTCGTCGAGATCGTGTTGCGCGAAGTCGTAGTTCATCAGCTCGGACAGCAGCGTCAGCGACGCCATCGGATGCACGAGGTCGTTGAGGAACATGGCCTCGCGATCCTTGGCGTGGGCCTCGGATTCGCCCACCACCGCGTAGGCCATGGGGCAGATGCGCACGGCGGCCGGATCGCGGCCCGCGTCGGCGATGCGGTCCTTTTGATCGGCGTAGTGGTTGCGTGCGACCTCGATGCCCGGGTCGCCGGTGAAGATCAATTCGGCCCACCGAGAAGCGAATTCGCGGCCGCGGCCCGACGATCCGGCCTGGATGATGACCGGGCGGCCCTGCGGGGTCCGCGGCACCGTCAACGGTCCACGGGCGGAGAAGAACTGGCCGACGTGTCCCAGCTCGTGCACCTTGTTGGGGTCGGCGAACTGCCCGGAAGCCCGGTCGTGCAGGACGGCTTCGTCCTCCCAGGTGTCCCACAGGCCGGTCACCACGTCCATGAATTCGTCGGCGCGGTCGTACCGTTCGTCGTGACCGAGGTGGGCGTCGACCCCGAAGTTCTGCGCCTCGCTGTCGTTGACGGAGGTGACCACGTTCCACGCCGCGCGGCCGCCCGACAGGTGGTCGAGCGAGGCGAACGTGCGCGCCACGTGGAACGGCTGGTAGTAGGTGGTCGAGTAGGTGGCGCCCAGCCCGATCTTCGACGTGGCCTGCGCCAGCACCCCGAGAATCACACTGAGGTCCAGCTTGACCGGGCGGGCGCCGTAATGCACGGCCTCGCCTACCGATCCGCCGTAGACGCCGGGCATGGCCAAGCGGTCGTCGAAGAACATCAGGTCGAAGCAACCCTCTTCGAGCTGGCGGCCGATCTTCGCGTAGTAGGACGCGTCCAGGTACCGGTGTTCGGTCGCGGGGTGCCGCCACGAGCCCGCGTAGACCGAGGTGCTGCCGGCCTGCATGAAGGCCACGAGGGCCATTTTGTCGGTGCGCATGCTTGAAACGTAACATCTGATATTTCAGATATCAAATGCTAGATCTGTCGTTTGGTATTATGCCCAGGTGGCTTCGACCTCAGGGATCGACATCTCCGGGACGGTGCGAGAGCGCGCCGCCCGGGAGCTTCGCGACCGCATTCTGACCGGCGTGCTGCCGGCCGGCTCCCGGGTCGATCTCGACGCCATCACCGAGGAATTCGCGACCAGCCGCACGCCGGTGCGCGAGGCGTTGCTGGAGCTGTCGTTCGAGGGCCTGGTTCAGGTCGCCCCGCGCAGCGGGGTGACGGTGGTCGGCATCAGCCCGGGCGACGTCCTGGACAGCTTCACGATTCTCGGCGTGCTGACCGGGCAGGCCGCGGCGTGGGCCGCCGAGCGGATCGAGCCCGCCGAACTCGCCACGCTCAGGGAACTCGCCGCCGACGTGGTCGCGCGATCCGGTGACGACTCCATCGGAGAGGCCAACTGGCATTTCCATCAGATGATCCATCGCGCGGCGCACTCCCCTCGCCTGCTGAACCAGATCAAGCAGGTCGCGCGCGTGGTGCCGAGCAACTTCCTCACGCTTTTCCCCGAGCACGAAAAGCATTCGCTCGACGAACATCAACAGCTCCTCGATGCGCTGGGCGACAAGGACGCCGAACGCGCCCGTGCGATCGCCGAACGGCACGTCTTGGATGCCGGCCGCTCGCTGGCCGACTGGCTCGAGCAGCGCCGCGACGTCTAGCCCGCCAGCGCGGGCAGCACCTTGTCGGTGAGCAATTGCACCGATTTCCACGCTTCGTCGACCGGCATGCCACCGACCAGGGGGTGCATGACGAGCGGCCCGTAGTTCTGCGCCTCGCGCACCTCCGAGATCAGCTGATCTGGAGTCAGGAAGCGGTATCGCCCCGATGCCCTGACCTGATCCAGGGTCTGCACACCCGGAAGGTGCATGAGCGAGCGTTGATCGGTGGACCATCCGCCGTAAGTGACTGCCTCCCACAGGATGTGGTCGCCCAGTTCCGCCCACGCCCGCTCGGGGTCCTCGTGCAGGTAGATCATTCCGCGGTTGATCGGTCCCGGCATGAGAATGAACGGCGCCATGCCGGCCTCGGCGCACAGCTCGCGGTAGTAGGCGGCGATCTCGGGCAGGTGATCGGCCAGGCTGAGCGGCAGCCGGAACCGGGCGGCGCGGCGCGCGGTGGCACGCGCGCCACCGCCGACGTACAGCGGTGGATGCGGCCGGGTCCACGTGCCAATGTCGGACCACACCGCCAGCATCCGCTCGAGCAGGCCGTCCATCAGCGCGCCACGTCGCGTGAAATCGGCTCCCAGCGCATCGTATTCGACCGTGCGGTATCCCAGGCCCACCGTGGTGTGCAGCCGGCCGCGGCTCATGTTGTCGACGAGCGCGATGTCTTCGGCAAGGCGGACGGGGTTCCACAGCGGGCCCAACGCGCAATCGACGCTGGCGATCAGTGTCGAGGTGCGGGCCAAGAACATCGCCGCGGCCATGATCGGGTTGCAGCTCCACCCGTGCCCGGTCGCGTGATGCTCGTCGACACTGATCGACGTGATGCCGTGCGACTCACCCCACTGCGCCAGTTCGAGCGCTGCGGACAGCAGTTCGCCCTGCACGCGCGGATCCCCCTGCGGCGAGGCGAAATTGAAGCGCAGGACCGTCAGCAACATGCTATGAGTTCCTCGCAATCTGGTTGCGCAGCCACGCGCTTTCCCAGAAGTTCGTGCTGCTTGCGAGAAGCTTTTCATGCGCCTGCCGGAGCACATCGCGAGCCCCCGAATGCTCGGCGGGCACGAGCTGGGCGAGGTGGATGGCGTGCAGTGCCCGATCGGCGGCCAGGTGCGCCCGGGCGCGATCCAGGAGCGCATCGGCGCCGGCCAACTCGACCACGTCGGCCGCGACGGCGTCGAATCCGACCGGGTACAGCTCGGTGGTCGACTCGTGGTGGAACCAGCCCGAGTAGTTCTCCCAGACGGCCCGCACGTCCCAGGCGACCTTCCCATAGCCCTGGCCCACTTCGTATTCCGCGGGCAACGTGATCTCGCGCATCAGGGTGCGGACATCCTTTCCGGCATTCATTCCGGCGACCGTCTGATCGTGGATGTACTGGATGGCGTTGCGCAGCCGGGTCAGCTCGGCGTTGATGCGCTCGGCCCCCGCGACGGGCGCGAAGTGACCCGTCACGAGCAGCTCGGGGTGCAGGTCGCGGACCCGTTCCACCGAGGCAATGGCCGTCAACGCGTCCCGGTAGCGGTCGCCCCGCATGGTGACGAGGTTGGGGATGTGCCCGAACAGGGGGCCGAAGGTGTTTCCGCACAGGCAGATTCGTTCGTCGGGGAGCCAGACCACCAGCGAGTCGGTGGTCTCCCCACCTTGCACCGAGATCAGTTCCATCCGCCGGCCGCCGAGCTCCAGCGTCAGCGTGTCCTCGAAGTCGAGGTCGACGACGGGCACGCTCTGGCCCGCCAGCTGCGCGGTCCCCAGGCGCCGTTGGATGGCTTGGATGCCGTCGGCCAGCGTGTCTTTGAACGCGAACGCGCTGCGGCTGGCGCGGTAGGGGATCAGTCGTTCGTTGTCGTCTCGCCACGCCGTCCAGTTCGCTTGCGCGACAACGGTCGTGTCGGGGTCGCGCACGCTGTCCAGGCCGCCGACATGGTCGACGTGGCCCTGGGTGAAGATGATGTAGCGCACCGGCGAGGAGTCCACGGCGTCGAAGTTGGCGCGATGCACCGGCCCCTCGAAACCCATGCCGGTGTTGACGATCACCCGGCCCTGCGCGGTGGTGAGCAGGTACGAGTTGGACAGCCCGGGCGAGCACCACAATCCCGGGGCGATCTCATCCGCCTTCTCCGCGGACGCCGGGCGCATCGCGTCGGCTCCGGGCCTGCCGCGATAGACGGGTTCGGTCATCGCTGCTGACTCCTTTATTCGGGTCGGACGTCGAACTTGTCGAAATAGAAGCCGAACCGGCCGCGGAGTTCGTCGGCGGAGACGCCGAAGTGCCGTTGCAGTTCGTAATGGATGCGGCCGTGCTTGCCGCGTGGATTGCCGTCCAGGTAGCGCTGGAAGCCGTCGCGCACCTGCTGCGGCAATTCGACACCGCCGCAGTGATACAGCCGCTCGAGCACCGGCATCTCGTTGCCACCCAGCTGATGAAAGTTGACGTCGATGCTGCGTTCGGTGTTCACCAGGTCGCGGTCGCGCACGCATGCGCTCAGCAGACGATGCACGCGATCGCTCCAATATTCCAGCAGCCACTGCGGATCAATGCTGTTGCGGCGCAGCCGATCCGAGTAGGCCATCATTGTGATCGCCGATTGGATCACCGCGACCGGGTCGCGGTGCGTGAAAGCCACCGTCGCGTCGGGGAACGTCGCCATCAACGGGCCGAGCTGCTCGCAGTGCTGCGGACTCTTGAGGACCCACGTGCGCGGACCCCGCAGAAAGGTCAGCGCCTGCAGCACCTTGCGCATGTAGGAGTAGTGGCGGGTTTGGTCGAGGCTCAGGTAGTAGTCGCGCCAATCCGGCACCCGCGCATGCCATTCCAGGACATAGGAGGCCAGATCGAGGTCGAGGAGTTCCACCTCCTCCTCGATCGCCTCGGGGAAGCGGTCATGCATGGCGGCCACCACGGGCGCGCTGGCCATCAGCGCTTCGTGTTCTGCTTTGGCTCGCGCGTAACGGGGGTCCACGCCGAACACGTCGGGCCCCTGCCCAAGAGCGGGGATGGGATCCTGGCTCTCCCAGTACGGCAGCGCGCGCCTGCGCGGGTCGGCGGCAATGAGATTCACCAGGTGCGTGGTGCCCGACCGCGGCATCCCGACCACGATGAAAGGCCTCTCGATCGGGATGGATTCGATCTCGGGGTACCGCGTGATCAGCTCGGTGAGCGACAGCCGGTTACGCAGCAGGCGGACGATCCGCTGCCGCAGCGAACCGCGGGTGAGCTGGCGCAGGCCATCGTCGGCTTCGATCGCCGCGACGTGCGCGCGCAGCCGGTCAGCGAAGCCGTCGGCATCGTCAAGATCGGCGGCTGCGGTCTTTAGGCCGGTCTGTTCGACGGCCTCCGCGAGCATCCGGTCGACGTCGAGGTCGACGCGCTTGGCCTCGGTGAACTCCAGGATCTGGCGCTGGACGTCGGTCAGCCGGGGCGCGGTCAGGTCGTCGAAGTCGATGTCGTCAACCGCAGAACCCACCGCAACCCCTCTTCGACGCGTCAGGTGAGAAAGATGACACCGAGGCTAGACGCGGCGCTATTCCGTGGTTCACCCACCATCCCGGCCAGCGGTCACCCGGCTACAGGTTGGCCAGATCGTCGGGCACGTCGATCTTGTGCGCCTGCAGCGCCTCCAGGGGGACCACCTCGAGGGTGCTCTCGTGCGTGGATGCCAGCACCACCGGCGCCGCACACCCGTCGTGGTGAGCCCGCAGCCAATTCAGCGCGGTCACGCACCAGCGGTCGCCGGGCAGCAGGCCCGGGAACCGATACTCGGGAACCGGCGTCAACAGGTCGTTGCCAATGGAGCGCTGGTGCTCCAGGAACTCGGCGGTCATCACCGCGCAAATGGTGTGCCGTCCAAGGTCCTGAGGCCCGGTTGAGCAACAGCCGTCGCGGTAGAAACCGGTCAGCGGGTCTGTGCCGCACGGTTCCAGCGGACCGCCCAGCACATTTCGATCAGGCACCCGTCCAGTATTGCTCTCGCGGTGGTGAAGTTTGAAGCAATTTGCCGACTGCGCTCAAAGGATTTTCCGCGCCGGCGCCTTGGAGCCCGATGTGGACGGCCGGACGGCGGGCGTGTTAACTCGAATCGATGTCGACGCCGCCCAACCCGCCCGGAAATCCCGCCGATGAACCACCGTGGGGATGGCAGCCGCCCGGTTACGGTCCGCAGCCGAATCCGCAGGGCCCGCCTCCGCCACCGCCGGGGTATCCGTCGCCGCAGGGTTACCCCGGGTACCCGGGCTATCCGGGCTATGGCGGGTACCCGGGCTACGTCGACCCGCAGGCGCCGTTCGGCCGCGATCCCGTTACCGGGCTGCCCCTGTCGGATAAGTCCGCCACCACCGCCGGCTTGCTTCAGCTCTTCCTCGGCCTGTTCGGTGTCGGCCGCTTTTACATCGACTCGACTCAGATCGCCGTGGCCCAGCTGTGCGTGGGGCTGTTCGGAATTGTGTTCAGCCTGTTCTGTTTTCTGGGATTCCCGGTCCTGCTCGGCGGGATCATCTGGGCGATCGTCGACGCGATCCTGATCTTCACCGGCAGCGTCAAAGACAACCACGGCCGCAAGCTGCGCTAGGCCCTCCATATAAGAGGGCTATCGGGTTCGGTTGGCCTGCAACGGTTTTGGCGTACAGTCGGGGACATTTTAACCCGGCCGGCATGCACGACGGCCCGGGGCGCGCCGGAGTCGATGGTTACGGATTGGTCACGATGGCGGGTGGGTGCCGACTTCGGCGACCCCGATTACGGTGCGGGAACAATTGTTATCTCAAGCTCTCGCGACGCGCTGAGCAAATCCCAGGGAAATCGCCCCGGAAACTTATCGTCACATCGTGGAACGACGAACGGCCCTGAAACTCCCTCTGCTGTTGGCGGCGGGCGCCGCAGTTACCCGGGTACCCAGGGCCTCCGCGGAGGAGGCGGGCCGGTGGTCCCCCGATCGCGCCAACCGGTGGTATCAGGCGCAGGGCTGGCTCGTCGGAGCAAACTACATTCCCGCGAGCGCCATCAACCAGTTCGAGATGTTTCAGGCCGATACCTTCGACCCGCGGCGCATCGACACCGAGCTCGGCTGGGCTCAGTTCTATGGCCACAACACCGCGCGGGTCTTCCTCCATGATCAGCTGTGGGCCGCCGACCAGCGCGGGTTCCAAACGCGCCTAGGGCAATTCGTCGACATCGCGGCCCGTCATCACATCAAACCGCTGTTTGTCTTCTTCGACTCCTGCTGGGATCCGCAACCCCGCGCGGGTCGACAGCGCGCGCCGCGCCCCGGTGTGCACAACTCGGGCTGGGCGCAGAGCCCGGGTGCCGAGCGCCTCGGCGACCCCCGCTACGTCCCGGTGATGCGCGACTACGTCACCGCGGTGATGACCCAATTCCGTAACGACAACCGGGTTTTGGGCTGGGACCTCTGGAATGAACCCGACAACCCGGCACGCCAATACCGCAACACCGAAAGAAGCGATAAGGAGCAACTCGTCGCCGACCTGCTCCCCCAGGTGTTTCGGTGGGCGCGCGCGGTGGATCCGAGCCAGCCGCTCACGAGTGGAGTGTGGCGGGGCGACTGGGGACAACCCCAGGGCCGCAGCGCGATCAGCGACATCCAGCTCGCCAACTCCGACGTGGTCACCTTCCATTCCTACGCTGAGGCCGCCGGGTTCGAGTCGCGCATCAACGAGCTGACGCCGATGGGCCGGCCGATCCTGTGCACGGAATACATGGCTCGGCCCCGGGGCAGCACCGTGCAGAGCATCCTGCCCGTCGCCAAACGCCACAACGTCGGCGCGATCAACTGGGGCCTGGTTGCCGGAAAGACCCAGACCTACTTCCCCTGGGAAACGTGGGATCACCCGGCCACGACGGTTCCGAAAGTGTGGTTCCACGACTTGATCCGGCCCGAGGGACGTCCGTTCCAAGACATCGAGGTTTTGACCGTCCGGAAGCTGGCCGGAAGCCAGGCCTGACAAGCAGAAGCGGGCCAACCAGCCCGCCTGGGCTTTGACCATTCAACGATCGCCGTCGCGCTGCCAGTAGTAGCGTTTATGCCAGCTCAGAAGGGGGCGGCGATGATCGTCGGTGTTGGCCATCTGCCCGCGACGCCATGACGCTGTCAAACCTGAGCGAAGCGGAACTGATCGCGTCGGCCGGCGGCGATCCGTGGGCGATCAACCAGAGCTTGCAGGCCGGTAGCCCGTTTCAGATCGACCGATTGGCGGAGGCCTTTCATGGTGCGGGTCGACACACCGCCGAAGCCGACCATGCATTGGAGCAAGCGCGAAAACGCTTCGCCGCCGCCTGGAACCATCAGGATGGTGGCCACCCCATCAACGATTCTGAAGAAGTGCAGCGGGTGACCAAAATGCTCGGTGCGCAGTCCGAGCAGTTGCCGAAGATCGGTGCTGAATTGGAAACGATCGCCGCCGCGTTGGCCGACGCGCAGAAACAAGGAGCTCGAGAGATCGCCCTGCTGGACAGTGAGCTCCGAGGCCTCGACAGCCTCATGACCGCGATCAAGAAGGAATTGGCCTCCCATCTGCCCGAGTCGGAACGCCAGAAGCTGTTGAGACTGTACGACGACGCGCACGCCGATGCCGTGGACGACGTCCGCGATGCCGTCAAACAAATGACGTCAATTCGCAACGGGTACTCCGACACTCTCCGTAGAGCCATGGGTGCCCTGCATACCGACGGTTACGACCCACCGAAAGCTGTAGACGAGTGGATCGAAAGCCCGCTGAAACCGGGTGAGGTGAGAGACCTCGGGCCGATCGCCGGTACCGGCGGCATTCCCGGCATCCCGGGTATCGGGGCGGCGGACTTAGGAGAAGTGGTCGAGATCCCCGGACAGCCGGGAAAATATCTCGCGATTTTTGGGGATTCGTTCTCCGGCAACAAAGTCGGTGAGGACGAACACTATCGATCTGTGGCCGTACCGGTGACCTTCGACGCCGACGGACGTCCGCATTTTGGTGCGCCACTAACGGGCCCCGAGAATAGTGGCCGCGAGCTCTTCACAATGCCGTCGGAGGCGGTCAAGGCCGGAATCAGCGACACGTTGCCAGCCGGAACGGTCACCCTGGGCGACAAAACGTACATGATGGTGACCGGCACGACGGGGAACCTTAAGCCGGCGGCTTCGTGGCTGGTCGAAGTCAACGGTGACCCGGGCAAAGGGTGGACAATGGTGCCAGGCTCGTATCGCGCCGCGGGAGAGGCGCCCACCCAGATCAGCGGCTATAAGGGCTCGGACGGCAAAGTCTACATCGCCGCTGATTCCTTCGACCGCAGCCGAGGCATCACCATGTACCGCGCGGATCCTGACAAAGTGTTCAATCGCGGCAGTTGGCAGCCCTGGAACGGAACCGGCTGGGGCCAAGCCGGCGGAGTCGCCACCGCTCCGATAAGCCGCACACCCTTCGGCGAACTCAGTTTCAGGGAGGTCGACGGCAAGGCGGTGCTGTCGGGTTTCAATCAGGGCACTGGAAATGTCGAAGTTCGGGTGGTGGATGAACCCACTAAAGTGTTGAGCGTCGGGCCGACAGTTGTTGCACAGCAGAGCAATCCGCAGGGGCCAAACTTTGTACCCCAGAACTACGGTGGGTATATCCTGCCTGGATCCACGCTGGATAAGCTGAATCTGTTCGTAAGTCAATGGAACACAACGACCAACACCCCGTACAACACTCGGCAATTCCAGGTAAACGCAAACCGCTAATCTACCCGCCGATAGGACCAGAAATGATCAGTAGGACGCTCGCTGTCGCTGCCGGGGTTCTCACCGCGTTTATGACTAGTTGCAACGCTCGCGCCGACGCGCCTGCATTTCCGGACATCAGCGGGTATTCACCCGTGACGGTTGCGGACTACACGATTGGGCTTCCCAACACGGGGCGTGCACCGCTCAACATGGTCTATTTCCTTACCCCGGATGGAATCACGTGCGATTTCTTCTCCGGGGAAGCACAATGCACAGGCAATAATTTTCCCGCGGTCCCGCCAGCCAGCGGGGCCGGCACGGTGAACGCGATTGGGACCGCCTCTGGACTGGCTCAATCCGGCGACCCGATCGCGCCTAACGGCCAGGTCTATGGCCATCCACTCAAGACGTTGCCCCCACTGCATTCCATCACCGTCGACGGCATCATTTGCGGGGTCGATAACTCAGGCACGACCGCATGCAAAGACCCCCAAGGCCGTGGCTTCGTCCTGTCGCCACATGGTTCTGGTTGGCTGCCTCACGTGTGACTGTCAATCAGGCGGTAGGCGACCGCTTCAGCGTCCGACCATGATTCGGAGGAGGTTTCGAATGCCTACCGTCGCACGCCTGACTACTCGATCGTTTGCCTTAATCTTCGTCTTGGTGTCCGTGTCCTGTACGTCGCCGTCGCAACACGCCGTCGCACAGCCGCCCGGCTTCCCTAAGCTCGACGAGTTCACCCCGGTATCAATCGATAACTACATCGAAATTCCGCCGAAAGGATTGCGGTACGCCTACTTTTCGACCCCTTACAACATCCAATGTTGGTTTGAGGCCGGCGAGCCCGTACCGGTGTGGCAATCGCAAGACATCAATTGCCTAGGGGACATGCCGGACGCGAATCCCTGCACGGTCGGCAAAGCAACGGGCGTACGATCAGCACCCACATATGCGATCAGCATGACAGGTAACAAATGTGGTGTGCCGTATACCCACGGGACATTGTTAAACATCGGACAGAAGGTGAACTTCCGCGACGCGACGTGCGTAGTGGGTCCTGACCGCCTCGTCGCCTGCCTGGACACCAGCAGCGGCGAGCACGGATTTGTGCTCAAACCCTCTGGCAGCGTGGCTTTTTAGGGCACAACTAAACCGGTTTGCCCACGGCGGCGATCCGAAACCGCTTGACCCAAAAGGGTTTACGAAGCCGCGAAGTCGCCGACGACGGTCATTTTGTTGCCGTCCCGTGCGGTGGCGAAGCCGCCTGCGTTGAATGCGCAATTCAGGATGATCGCCCGGTGCGGGGGACTTTGCATCCACATGTCCAGGGCCTCACGGGGATTCGCGGCGGATCCGGTGCCCCAGAAGACGATTTCACCCGTGGAGCGGCTCCGATAGCCCGCCTGCGCGATCCGTGCCTGCGGCGACGAGCCGTCCGAGCCGATGTGTCCGCTGACCCCGCTGCGCAGCATGTCGTCGGCATGCCGCTGGGCGGCTTCCGTCAGACGCGGGTCGTCGGTGATCGGTCCGCATCCCTGGCGAAGCTGGTTGACGCCGCTGTACACCGCGCTCCCCGCATCGTCGGCGTGCGCAACGAACCCGTCTGCACCGGAAACAGTAATGAAGGCAGTGCAGATCGAGAAGATTGCGTAGAACGCAACTTTCCTCGTCATGTTTGCCTCGTACCGCATACTGGCTTTATCTGTTTCAGATAACAAAATGTTACCCACTTGCAACCATCGGCGGTCGCGAATAACAGATCCGTTCGGCAGCCGCCGACGGCGAGGCTAAGCCAAAGGTCCTGCTAGTGGCCGGTGTTGTGGGCCAGATCGATGGCGTACTGATTCACGAAGTGGCCCGCCGGCGGATCACCCTTGCCGCACGTCCCGTCGGATTCGCCGGGACGTTTGATCCACAGGTAGGCGTCGGCGTGCGCACCCGCGGTCGAGGCGGTGGGCGGGGTGCCCAACGCTCGGCCGCTGGGATTGCACCAGTTGAGCTCGGAATCAGGCGCCGGTCCGGCACCGTTGCGCGACGTGTCGATCACGTAGTGCGAACCGTTGGTGAGTCCCGAAATCGCTTCGCCGTAACCGATTTCGTCCTCGGTGGTGAAGAAGTTCGCGGTGTTGACGCTGAAGCCCCGCGCGTGACCGACGCCGGCCTGATTCAGCCTGGCGGCCATGTCCTCGGCACTGTGCCAACGCAGGTGACCCGCATCGATGTACACGGCCGCGTTCGGATCCTTCGTCAGCGTGTCGACGGCGTAATGAACCAGATCGAACCGTTCTTGGCGCTGATCACCCGAGAGGCAGTCGGCCATGGCGAGCGCATCGGGCTCGACGATGATCGCCACCCGCGAGGTGCCCACGCCGCCGGCGATCCCATCGATCCAGCTCCGGTAGTCGGCGCCCGACCCCATGCCGCCCGCGGCGAAGCTGCCGCAGTCGCGATGGGGGATTCCGTAGATCGCCAGCACCGGGATGGCGCCGGCGGCGGCCGCGTCGCCGACGTACTTCCCGACCGTTGCTGCGGAACCGCCCGGGACGATCCAGTACGCCTGCGGCGTATTGGCGATCGCGGTCAACTCGGCACTCGGCGGATCGGCGCTCTGGGCGGCGCGCATGGCCGCCGACGTGGGGTTGACGTAGAACGGCGCCCCGTCCAGTGGGTTGCCATCGGAGGCCAAACGCACCGTCGGGGCGGGACGGACCGGCACCGGGTCGCAGACAAGGCCGATGCCGGCGACGGCGGTGATCGTCAGGAACGGGGTGATCCATCGTGCGACTGCACGAGCAGCTGAGAACGTCACCTCAGGAAAATTAGTGGGTCGAACCATCGAGCGCCAACGAGGGTGGCGACCGGTCGGCGCGCGCACGATCGGTGCATCGTGAGAGCACGATCTACCTGCGACGGGGCGCCGGTAGTTTGTGGCGGTGGCGGAGGGATTTGAACCCTCGGACGGTTTTAGCCGTCACACGCTTTCGAGGCGTGCTCCTTAGGCCGCTCGGACACGCCACCGCCGAGCAGCTTACCGAACGGCATGCCTCTCACCCCAATCGCTGGCGGGCGAAGAACGCCTCCAGCGGCGCCGCGCACTCCTGTGCCAGGACACCGCCGCGCACTTCCGGCCGGTGATTGAGCCGCCGGTCGCGGACCACGTCCCACAGCGATCCGACCGCGCCCGTCTTGGGTTCCCAGGCGCCGAACACCAGCCGCCCGATGCGCGACAGCACCAGCGCACCCGCGCACATGGTGCACGGTTCGACAGTCACGGCCAACGTGGCGCCCTCGAGCCGCCACCCGTCGCCGAGCACCTCGGCGGCCGCGCGCAGCGCGAGGATCTCGGCGTGGGCGGTCGGGTCGCCCAGGGCCTCGCGGGCATTCACGGCGCGGGCCAACTCGGTGCCGTCGGCGCTGATCACGACCGCGCCGATGGGCACATCGCGGGGACCCGCCGTCGCGGCGACCGACAGCGCGGAACGGATCAGCTGTTCGTCAGGAATCACCGACCGATCCTGATGGCGGCGACCCGCTGCGCCCGGCTCCATCAGTGGTGGCGACCCGCTGCGCCCGGCTCCGCCGCGCTTGCGATCACCGACCGAGGCGGTCGATCACCGCCGACAGCTGATCGGCGAAGCCCATCTCGCGGGCGATGCGGCCCAGCTGCTCGTCGGCATACAGGTCGGTCTCGTCGAGGATGACCCCCAAGACCGCCTCGGGCAGCCCGATGTCGGACAGCAGCCCCAGGTCGCCCTCTTCGAAGGGATCGGAATCCTCGAGGTCGTCGGGATCGATGTCGGCGTCGAGCTTGTCGAGCACTTCCGCGGCGATGTCGTAGTCCAACGCTGCGGTGGCGTCCGAGAGCAGCAGCCGCGTCCCCGACGGCGCGGGCCGCACGATGACGAAGAATTCGTCATCGACGTCGAGCAGGCCGAAGACAGCCCCGGCGCTGCGCAGTTCACGCAGCTCCGTCTCGGCGGCCGCCAGGCTCGTAAGCGACTTGCGGGCCATTGGAGCACAGCGCCACTGTCCCTCTTCACGCACGACCGCGACGCCGAAGCCGTCCGGCACATCTGCGGACAGGCCCTGGGCGGAGGCCCGTTGTTGTGCTCCCATGGCCGCTTACGGTAGTCCCTGACCAGGCCCCTGACCAGATGGAGCCTGGTAGCGGCGACATCTGACAGCGACCTATCCGAACGGATGTGCCAACCTTGGAATGTGGCAAGCCCTCCTTCTAAGACACCGGTGTGTGTGCTCGGGCTGGGGCTGATCGGTGGCTCGATCATGCGGGCCGCCACGGCGGCGGGCCGTGAAGTCTTCGGCTACAACCGCTCCGTGGAGGGCGCGCAGGCCGCGGCCGCCGACGGCTTTGACGCCTCCACGGAGCTCACCGAGACCCTGACCCGCGCCGCCGGCTCCGGCGCGTTGATCGTGCTCGCCGTACCGATGCCGGCGATGGCGGGCATGCTCGCGCACATCAAGGACACGGCCCCGGCGTGCCCGTTGACCGACGTCACCAGCGTCAAAAAGGCGGTGCTCGACGAGGTCGTCGCGGCGGGTCTGCAGGAACGCTTCGTCGGGGGCCACCCCATGGCGGGCACCGCGCATTCGGGTTGGACCGCCGGCTACGCCGGGTTGTTCGCCGGGGCGCCGTGGGTGGTCAGCGTCGACGACCATGTCGACCCGACGGTCTGGTCGATGGTGATGACGTTGGCGCTGGACTGCGGCGCGGTGGTGGTGCCCGCCAGATCCGACGAACACGACGCCGCCGCGGCCGCCATCTCGCATCTGCCCCACCTGCTCGCCGAGGCGCTGGCGGTCGTCGCCGGGGACGTCCCGTTGGCGTTCGCGCTGGCCGCCGGGTCATTCCGCGACGGGACCCGGGTGGCGGCCAGCGCCCCGGATCTGGTGCGGGCGATGTGCGAGGGCAACTGCGACCAACTGGTGCCCGCGGTCGACCGCGTCATCGAACTGCTGAGTCGCGCCCGCGATTCGCTGGCCCACCACAACTCGGTCGCCGACCTCATCGAAGCCGGCCACGCCGCGCGAACGCGTTACGACAGCTTCCCGCGCAGCGACATCTTCCACGTCGTCGTGGGCGCGGAGAACTGGCGCCAGGAACTGGCCGCCGCGGGCCGCGCGGGCGCGGTGATCAGATCCGCTCTGCCAAGCCTGGATAGTCGACGATGAATCCTTCGTCGTCGACGCTCACCGTGGTGTCGGCGATCGGCGTGTGCACCTTGATCTCGCCGCGACTGCCCGCGCTGCTGTAGCTCACCGTGTCCGCGATGATGGACATCTCGGGCACGTTGACGTAGACGACGGGCAGCGTGACCGACGCCGCCTGCTCGTGCAGGCCGAGCCGCCGGATCGGCAACGCGTTGAAGAAGGGGCTGAACTCCACGTCGACGTCCAGGGCGCCGTTGTAGGCCGCGCGGTGCTCGCCCTGATGGTCGGTGACCAACCACATGTTCTCTTCGTCGCGTGCGAAGGAGAAGACGCGTTCGCGCTCGGCCAGGGTGACGGTCATCCCGAGCCGCTTGGTGGCGCCGGTTTCATCGGTCAACAGGTCGTAGTAGGCGCCGAACGCCGGGTTGGCCTCGGTGGCGGCCGCGACGATGCGGCCGTTGGCCTTGATTCTCTTGCCGGACACCTGGAGTCGTACCGATTCCATCCGGGAGACGTCCTGTGCGCGCCAGGTGAGCATCGCCTGCCAAACGCGGCGAGACGGGTCGGAGGGGGCTGCGTTCACTCATCTACCGTAAGACGTCCCCGCGAACCGCTGCGGAAGTGTCCGGTAAGTGCGTCGCAGGCGGCCGGTGCCCGGCACCGATGCCCACACCAGCAACGCCAGCAGTCCGTCGAGCACCAGCGCCAATGCGGCCACCATCAGCGCCCCGACCAGGGCCAGGTGAAACTCGCGTTCCTTGATCCCATCGATCAGGTATCGCCCCAAACCGCCGAGGCTGGCATAGGCGGCCACCGTTGCGGTGGCGACCACCTGCAGCGTCGCGTTGCGCAGCCCACCGAGCATCAACGGCAGCGCATTGGGCACCTCGACGCGCAGCAGCACCTGGGCCTCGGTCATGCCCATCGCCCGGGCGGCGTCGACGACCGTCGGGTCGACATTGGCGATCCCCGCGTACGTGCCGGCCAGCAGCGCGGGCACACCCAGCAGCATCAGGGCCACCAGCGACGGTCCCAGGCCCAACCCGAACAGCAGCGTCCCGAACAGCAGCACGCCCAGCGTCGGCAGGGAGCGCAGCCCGTTGACGGCGCCCACCACGAACAGGGTGCCGCGGCCGGTGTGCCCGATGACGAGCCCGACGGGAACGGCGATCAGCGCCGAGGCGCCCACCGCGATGGCGGTGTATTCGAGGTGCTCGAGGATGCGGGCCGCGAGTCCGACCGGCCCGGTCCAGTTGTCGACGGTCAACACATACGAGATAGCCCGATCGACGAAGTTCATCGCGCGCCACCCACGACGGGCGCGACGACCGAGCGGCGGCCGGCGGTATCTACGGCGCGGACCCAGGGTGTGGCCAGCCGGCCGGCGCACACGATGAGCACATCGATGACGACCGCCAGCGCGAACAGCGCGATGATGCCCGCCAGGATCTGATCGCTCTTGTCGGTTTGATACCCCTGCGTGAACCAGCTGCCCAGCCCGCCGATCCCGATGACCGAGCCGACCGAGACCATCGCGATGTTGGTCACCACCACTACCCTCAGGCCGGCGATGAGGACCGGAACCGCAAGCGGGAGGTCGACTTTCACGATCCGCGTGATGGGCGGGTAGCCGACCGCGACGGCGGCGTCGCGGGTCTGGGCGGGGACCGCGTCTAGCGCCTCGAGCACCGCGCGCACCAGCAGCGCGGCGGTGTAGGCGGTCAGCGCGACGATCACGTTCGCCTCGTCGAGGATGCGCGTTCCGATGATCATCGGCAACACCACGAACAGCGCCAGCGACGGGATGGTGAACACGACGCTGGCGGCCGCGGTCGTGAGCGTGCGGGCGATCCGCGTGCGCTGCACGGCCAGGCCCAGCGGCAGCGCGATCGCCAACCCGATCACCACCGGCACCAACGACAGCCGCAGGTGCACGATCGTCAGCCACCACGCGTCGTCGAGATGGGTGAGCAGATAGTGCATTATCGGTTCCCCCGTTGGGATTCCACCGCGGCCAGCACGTCGGCGGCCAGCACCCCGCCGATCACCTTGCCGCCGTCGTCGACGGCGATGCCGACCCCCGACGGCGACGACAGCGCGGCGTCGAGCGCCTGGCTCAGATTGCCCCGCGGCCGAAACAGCGATCCCGCCCCGCTCATGCAGTCCGACAACGGTGCGCCGTCGCGGTGCCGCCGCGCGCCTTCGGCGTCGATCCAGCCCAGCGGCGCTCCCCCGCCGTCGACCACCACCGCCCAGCCGTCGGAAAGCCCTGCCCCGGAAAGCGTCTCGGGCGTGATCCGCGCGACGTCGTGCAGCGGCAGTCCGGCCGCGTCGAGGCGTTGCAGCCAGCGATAGCCGCGGCCCAGACCGATGAACCTCGACACGAAGTCGTTCGCGGGTCGCGACAGCAGCCGAGCCGGCTCGTCGTACTGCTGTAACGATCCGCCCTTGAACACCGCCACCCGTTCGCCGAGCCGCAGCGCCTCGTCGATGTCGTGCGTGACGAAAACGATCGTCTTGTGCAGATCGCTTTGCAGGCGCAGTATTTCGTTCTGCAGCTCGTGACGGACCACCGGGTCGACCGCGGAGAACGGCTCGTCCATCAGCAGGATCGGCGGGTCGGCGGCCAGGGCACGCGCCACGCCCACCCGTTGCTGTTCACCACCCGAGAGCTGCGCGGGATAGCGGCGGGCGAGCTTGACGTCCAGCCCGACCCGCTCGAGCACCTCGTAGCCCGCTTTGCGGGCGGCGCGGCGGGACTGCCCCCGCAACACCGGAACCGTTGCCACGTTGTCGATCACCCGCTGGTGGGGCATCAGGCCCGCGTGCTGGATGACGTAGCCGATCCCGAGCCGCAGTTTCACCGGGTCTCGGGTGGCGACGTCGACGCCGTCGATCGCGATGGTGCCCGACGTCGGTTCGATCATCCGGTTGATCATGCGCAGGGCCGTCGTCTTGCCGCTGCCGGAGGACCCGACGAACACGGTCAGCTTTCCACTGGGCACCTCCAGGTTGAGGCGGTCCACCGCGGTGGTCCCGTCGCCGAAGACCTTGCTGACCTCATCGAAGGTGATCACGTCATCCGCCGATCGGGTGGTTGAAGCCGTTGTCCCGTATCCAGTTTCGGGCCGCCTCGTCGGGATCGATACCCGAGTTTCCCGACACCGCAGCGTTGAGCCCGGCAACCCCGGAGGTCGTCAGCTTCGCCGACACCGCGTCCAGTACATCTTTGAGCAGGCCGGAGTTCTTTTGCGAATTGACCAGCGGCACAATGTTTCCCGCCACGAAATTGTGCTCCGGGTCGTCGAGCACCACCAGGTGGCCCTGCGGTATGGCCGGTGAGGTGGTGAAAACGTTGGCGGCGTTCACCCTTCCGTCGAGCAAGGCGCGCACGGTGACCGCGCCGCCGCCGTCGTCGATGGCGACGAAGTTGCCCGGCCGGATGTCGAGCCCGTATTTCTGTCGCAGGCCGGGCAGCCCGGCCGGCCTGGTCGCGAACGCCGACGGCGCCCCGAATCGCACCTCGGCCGAATGCGCGGCCAAGTCGGCGATGGTCTTCAGGTTCCACGCGTTCGCCGTTTGACTGGTCACGGTGACGGTGTCGGTGTCGGTCGCGGGCGCGGGCGTCAGGATCGACAAATCGCCCGGGAGGCGGCGGCGGAGCTCCAGCTCGACGACATCGAGAGTGGTCGCCTCCGAGTCCGGGGCGAAATACAGCAGCAGGTTTCCGATGTATTCGGGCACCAGATCGATGGAATGGTCCTTGAGCGCAGGGATATACGTCTCCCGGCTGCCGATCCCCATCCGCCTTCCGATGTCAAACCCGTTGGCTTGCAGGGCTTGTGCGTAGATCTCGGCGATGATCTGTGATTCCGGAAAGTCCCCGGAACCGACAACGATGGACGAGGGGCTTTTGACCTGCGCCCCCAGCGGGTCGGAATTGCTGCAGGCCGCTACAACGCACATCGCCGTCAGCAGCGCTGCCGCGCGCACGATCACGCCGTGCGGGCGCGGCGCTAGCGTCATACCGCCGACCCTAACGCCCCAACCGGGCGCACGCTGGCCTGCGAGGATCGGTTGCCCGAATCGGTTTCATTCTGGCCCGGATCGGGCAAAGATGACATTATGAGCAGCCCCAACCCTGCGTCGCCCGGACAGCCGTCCCCCAAGCCCACCCACGGGGACAAGACCGGCGCATCCACCAAGGAACCCGCTATCGGGTTCACTCGCGCCGGTGCGCTGTGGTCGTCGCTGTTCGCCGGCTTCGTGATTCTGATTCTGTTGCTGATTTTCATCACCCAGAACACGGCGCCGACGGACTTTCGGTTCTTGGGCTGGCACTGGACCCTGCCCCTGGGTGTGGCGATCTTGCTGGCCGCCGTCGTCGGCGGTCTGATCACGGTGGCGGTCGGCACCGCTCGGATCTTGCAGCTGCGCCGCGTGGCGAAAAAGCACCACACGGCCCCACCGCGCTAGCCGGGCAGCTTGGCCAGTTCGGCCAGGCCGCGGGAGATCAGCGGCGCCACCACCTCGGGCGTGTGCTCGGCGGCGTCGCCCGCGCCACGAGCCTGATCCGACATCCGGCGCCGGAAGTCGATGCCGGCGGCGATGATCGCGAGTTTGAAATACGCCAGCGCCATGTAGAACTCCCAGTGCGCCAGCGGTAAACCGGCCACCAGCGAATAGCGGTCGGCCAGCTCGTCGGCCGTCGGCAGCAGCGGTGAGGTCCACGCGGCCTGCGCATTGACGATCAGGTCCAGCGCGGGGTCGCGGTACACGCACATCAGGGCCGCGTCGGAGAGCGGATCCCCCAGTGTCGAGAGCTCCCAGTCCACCACGGCCCGAACCTTTGTCGGGTCGTCGGCATCCAGGATCGTGTTGTCGATCCGGTAGTCGCCGTGCACGATCGACGTGCGGCTCTGCTGCGGAATCGCCTCGCCCAGACCGGAATGCAGCCGCTGCACATCGGAGTCGCGACGGTCCTCGGGCAGCCGCACCAGATCCCATTGCGAGCCCCACCGCCGCACCTGTCGCTCCAGATACCCGCTGGGCTTGCCGAAGTCGGCCAGGCCGACGGCGTTGGGATCGACATTGTGGAGGTCGACGAGCACCCGGATCAGCGAGTCCACGCAGCCGCCGATGACGGTGTGGCTGAACGACTCGAGTTGGGCGCGGCGGCGCACCACCTGGCCGGCAACGAATTCGACGATCTGGAACGGGGCGCCCAGCACCGAATCGTCTTCGCACAGCCCGATCGTGCGCGCCACCGGAACCGGCGTG
Organism: Mycobacterium intracellulare ATCC 13950; assembly: GCF_000277125.1. Classification (NCBI taxonomy): domain Bacteria; kingdom Bacillati; phylum Actinomycetota; class Actinomycetes; order Mycobacteriales; family Mycobacteriaceae; genus Mycobacterium; species Mycobacterium intracellulare. The sequence goes on along the minus strand of NC_016946.1, from coordinate 284,967 downwards.
TCCTGCAGCGCAGCGACCACCCGGTACTCGCGGGCCATGTCGTGGGCCGACGGCGTCAACCCGTGCAGCGGCGGTCGGCGCACCAGCCAGCTGGTCGCGTCGTCGTAGACGCGGAACGTCAGGTTGGAGCGGCCACCGGAAATGAACTCCGCCCGTAACTCCCCGTCGCGCCCGATCCCGAGTGAACGCAGGTAGGAGTCCAGCGAGGCCAGGTCAAGCCCCTCGAGTTGGTCAGCTGAAGTCACCGAACTTGTCTACCATCGCCGGCCACGACCCGGTTCACCACCTGCGATTTGCCGGCGTCCCGGTCAGCCCGTCCCGCGGTTCGCGTCATCGTCGAGCAGCCGCTGGTTTCGCGGCAACAGATCCCAGACGTGCTCGGTGGTGTTGACCGCGGCGACCGTCGCCTGACCGGACCGGGAGAACAACAGTCGCGTGACCGATGCATAGTCGACGGGAAAGGACAGCAGTCGCGCCGTCCCGAGGATCTCGTGCAGCAGCACGTTGATCACCCCGCCGTGGCTGAACACCGCGACCGTGTCTTCGGGTTCGGCGCTCGCGACGAGGCCGTCGACCGCGGCACGTACCCGGGCACGAAACGCATCCTCGTCGACCGCGCTGGGCAAATGCCCCTGCGCCAGGCGCGCCCACTCCTCGGGCATCTCCGCGCGGATCTGCTCGACGGGGATGTACACCGGAAGGTCGCGGTCATACTCGGCGAAGCGGTCGTCGATCTCGACGGTCAGCCCCCGATCCGCCGCGACCGGTTCGGCGGTCTGGATGGCCCGGCGCTGCGGGCTGCTCACCACCCGCGAGATGGGAAACCTGGCGAGCCCCTTGGGCAGTCGCTCGATTTGGGCCAACCCCTCCGCCGACAGGTCCGGATCGGAACCTTGGCCGTGTTCGCTGCGCAGCGGCAGGGCGTGCCGGACCAGAAGCACTTGCATATTTCTTCCTGTCGTTCGAAGGTGGCAGCGCCAGTTTCTCATCGCGTCCGTGCCGCCGATCCCCAGGAGGATTCTTTATGACCCAACCGGATCGGGATTGGGACGCCGCCTACCGGCAGGCGGCGCCGCCCCCGTGGAGCATCGGCCGGCCCCAACCGGAGCTGGCGCGCCTCATCGATCAGGGCCTTGTCCGAAGCGAGGTGCTGGACTCCGGCTGCGGCCATGCCGCACTTTCGCTGGCGCTCGCGGCGCGCGGCTACACCGTCGTCGGCCTCGACGCGAGCGCGACCGCGGTCCAGGCGGCGGCCGCCGCGGCCGCCGAGCAGGGTCTGAGCACCGCGAGCTTCGCGCAGGCCGACGTCACCACCTTTCGTGGCTATGACGGCCGCTTCTCCACCATCCTGGACAGCGGCCTTTTCCACGCGCTGGCGCCGGAACGGCGCCAGGATTACGTGCAGTCCATCTTTCGGGCCGCGGCGCCCGGGGCGGCGTTGTACATCCTGGCCTTCGCCGCGGGGGCGTTGGACCAGGCCCACCCGGACCGGCCGGGCCCGCCGGGCTTCACCGAAACCGAATTGCACGACGCCGTCTCGACGCTGTGGCGGGTCGATGACATTCGCGTGGCCAAGGTCTACGGCAAGGACGAGTCTTCGGACGGCTCGCTGGCACACCTCGAACACGACGACGAGGGCCACTTCATGGCGCCCGGCTTCCTGCTGAGCGCTCACAAACCCGGCTGAGCCTTGCCGCCACCGTGGAGAATGCTATTCTCCCTACGGAGATTGGGGTGTGCAGCGATGGCCGAGCGCGTGACTGAATCGGGGCTGGATGCGGACGTCCTCGCCCGCTGGCTGGACGCGAACGACGCACCCGGTGGTGGCGAACGGCCGCGGCTGACCCAGCTGAAGGGCGGCTCGCAGAACACCCTCTATCTGGTGGAGCGGGGCGGGCAGCGGATGGTGTTGCGGATGCCCGGCGCCCGGGCCGACGCCGCGCGCATCGACGGCCTGCTGCGCGAGATCCGGCTGGTGCGGGCGCTGTCCGGTACCGATGTGCCGCACGCGGCGCTGATCGCCGCCGACGACACCGGCAGCGTGCTCGGCATGCCCTTCTACGTCATGCAGGCGATCGAGGGGTGGAGCCCGATGGACGGCGGCTGGGCCCCGCCGTTCGACATCGATCTCGCCGCCCGCCGCGGCCTGGCGTTCCAACTCGTCGAGGGCGCCGCCAGGTTGGGCCGGGTGGACTGGCGCGCGCAGGGGCTCGAGGGCTTCGGCCGCCCCGACGGATTCCACGAGCGGCAGGTCGATCGCTGGCTGGCGTTCCTCGACGCTTACAAGGTGCGGGAGCTGCCGGGCCTCGACGAGGCCTCGGACTGGTTGCGCCGCAACCGCCCGGCGCATTACCGGGCGGGCATCATGCACGGCGACTACCAGTTCGCCAACGTGATGTTCGCCCACGGTTCGCCGGCCCGCCTGGCGGCGATCGTGGACTGGGAGATGACGACCGTGGGCGACCCGCTGCTCGACCTGGCGTGGTGCCTGCTGGGTTATGACGGTGAAAACCCGCGCGAGGACGGGTTTTATCTCGACATGCGCGGCATGCCCTCGCGCAGCGAGCTGTTGGAGCACTACGAAACCGTCAGCGGGTTGGCGACCGAGAACATCGACTACTACCTGGTGCTGGCCAACTGGAAGCTCGGCATCGTGCTAGAGAAGACGTATGCGGCCGGCGTGCGCACCGGACCCCAAAAAGGAGGGGTCGACCCCAAGATCACCGACGCGTTCGGGCCGATGATCCTTTCGCTCATCGCCACCGCGGCCGACCTCGCCCGATCGCTGACGACCTAGGGGATGCTGAGATGGGTTATGCCGACCAGCTTTTCGATCTGACCGGCCGGGTCGTCCTGATCACCGGCGGCAGCCGCGGGCTGGGACGTGAGATGGCGTTCGGCGCGGCCCGCTGCGGCGCGGACGTGGTGATCGCCAGCCGCAACCTCGACAACTGTGTCGCCACGGCCAAGGAGATCGAGGCCGAGACCGGCCGTTCCGCGATGCCGTATCAGGTGCACGTGGGACGCTGGGACCAGCTCGACGGGTTGGTCGACGCGACATACGAGCGGTTCGGCAAGGTCGACACGCTGATCAACAACGCGGGCATGTCGCCGCTGTACGACAAGCTCACCGACGTGACCGAGAAGCTGTTCGACGCCGTGGTCAACCTGAATCTCAAGGGCCCATTCCGCTTGTCCGCGTTGGTCGGTGAGCGCATGGTGGCGGCGGGCCGGGGGTCGATCATCAACGTGAGCACGGCCGGATCGCTGCGTCCGACGCCGGACATCATTCCCTACGCCGCGTCCAAGGCCGGGCTCAACGCCATGACCGAGGCGCTGGCGAAGGGTTTCGGGCCGGCGGTGCGGGTCAACACGCTGATGGCCGGGCCGTTTCTCACCGACGTGAGCAAGGCGTGGAATCTCGACCAGGCGACGGAGAAGCCCTTCAGGCATCTCGCGTTGGAGCGCGCCGGCGATCCGCGCGAAATCGTCGGTGCCGCGGTGTTTCTCGCCTCGGACGCCTCGAGCTTCACCACCGGATCGATATTGCGCGCCGACGGCGGCATTCCTTAACACGTGGCGATCACAAGCGCGGCGAGGCCGGGCGCAGTGGGTCGCCACCAATGAACGAGTAGGAGCATTCGATGTCTTGGGACTTTTCCACCGAACCGGAATTCGAAAAGAAGCTGGAGTGGATCCGCGAGTTCGTGCGCGAGGAAGTGGAGCCGCTGGAGGTGTTGTTCCCCGGCTGCGAATTCCTGCCGCTCAACGACGAGCGGCGCAAGATCGTCGACCCGCTCAAGCAGCAGGTCCGCGACAAGGGTCTGTGGGCGCCGCATCTGGGGCCCGAGCTCGGCGGGCAGGGCTTCGGCGCGGTCAAGCTGACGTTGATCAACGAGATCCTAGGCCGCAGCCCGTGGGCCCCGATCGTGTTCGGAACGCAGGCCCCCGACACCGGCAACGCCGAAATCATCGCCCGCTTCGGAACCCAGGAGCAGAAGGACCGCTACCTGTCGGGGCTGCTGTCGGGTGAGATCTTCTCCTGCTTCTCGATGACCGAGCCGCAAGGCGGTGCCGACCCGCGGGTCTTCACCACCCGCGCGGTCCGGGACGGTGACGACTGGGTGATCACCGGCCGGAAGTACTTCTCCTCCAACGCCTCCGTCGCCTCCTTCTTCATCGTCGTCGCGATCACCGATCCCGACGTGCCGGTGCACACCGGCGCATCGACGTTCCTCATCCCGGCCGGCACCGAGGGACTGGTCCTGGAAGCCAACCACCACCTGGTCGGCGCGGATCCGCACGAGCCCGGGCATTCCCTGGTGCACTACAACGACGTGCGCGTGCCCGCCGACGCCCTGCTGGGCGAGCCCGGTCAGGGCTTCCTGATCCTGCAGACCCGGCTGGCCGGCGGGAGGCTGCATCACGCGATGCGGTCCATCGGGATGGCCCAGCGTGCTGTCGAGATCATGTCACGGCGGGCGAAAAGCCGCTTCACGCAAGGCAGTCTGCTGGCCGACAAGCAACTCGTGCAGGAGTTCGTCGCCGATTCCTACACCGAGTTGATCCCGTTCCGGCTGACGGTGTTGCACGCCGCCTGGCTGATCGACCAGGGCGACGAGCGCGGCGCGCGGGCGGAGATCGCCGCCTGCAAGATCCTGGCCTCCCAGGTGCTCAAATCGATTGCCCTGCGCGCCATCCAGGTGCACGGCGCGCTGGGGCTCACCGACCAGCTGCCCCTGGTCAACGTGTTGCTCGGCGGCATCGCGCTCGGCCTGGCGGACGGCCCTACCGAGGCGCACAAGGTCAACCTGGCGCGGATGCTGCTCAAGGGGTACGAGGCCGAAGAAGGCGACTGGCCCAGCGAGATGCTCGACGTGCGGCGGGCGGCCGCCCGCTCCAAATACGGTGAGCTCGTTGACCTCTAACCGGGTCGCCGCGGCCGTCGAGCGGGCGCTGGACGACCGCCAGCGGGAAGCCACCGAGGAGGTGGAACGCATCCTGGCGGCGGCGGTGCGCGTCATGGAACGCGTGGCGCCCGAGCCGCCCCGGGTCAGCGACATCGTCGCCGAGGCGGGTTCGTCGAACAAGGCGTTCTACCGCTATTTCGCCGGCAAGGACGATCTCATCCTGGCCGTCATGGAACGCGGGGTGGCCATCGTCGTGTCCTACCTCGAACATCAGATGGCCAAGGAGTCCGAGCCCCGCGACAAGGTCGCGCGGTGGATCGAGGGCACGCTGGCGCAGGTGGCCGACCCGCATCTGATCAGCATGACCCGAGCGGCGGCCGGACAGATGTCGGCCGGCACGGGTTGGCGCGCCGCCGACCAGGAAATGATGCGGCCGCTTCGCGCGCTGCTCGTCGAACCCGTTGCGGCGCTGGGTAGTAGCGACGTCGAACGCGACGTCGAGGCGGTGTTCAGCTGCACGGCGGCGACCCTGCGCCGCTACGTGGGCTCGGCCGACGAGCCGGGGCCCGACGACATCGCACACGTGGTGCGGTTCTGTTTGCGTGGACTGGGGGCCAATTGATGCGCGCGGTGATCTGCCGTTCCTACGGCACGCCTGAGGACCTGGTGATCGACGACGTGGCCGACCCCGTTCCGGGGCCCGGCCAGCTGCTGGTGCGGGTGCGCGCGGCCGCGGTCAACTTCCCCGACGTGCTGTTCATCGCCGGCAAGTACCAGGTGAAGATCCCGCCGCCGTTCATCCCCGGCAACGAGATCGCCGGCGAAGTCATCGCCGCCGGCGACGGCGCGCCGTTCCGTCCGGGACAGCGCGTGTCCGGGACCACCTTCGGGGCGTTCGCCGAGCTGGCGCTGCTCGATGCGAGCCAGGCCGAGCCCGTGCCGGACGACGCCGACTTCGCGTCGGCCGCCGCCTTCGGGGTGACCTACCGCACCGCCCATCACGCGCTGCGCTCGACCGCCGCTGTCGCGGAAGGAGATTGGGTCGTCGTGCTCGGCGCCGCGGGCGGCGTGGGCCTGGCCGCCGTCGATCTGGCCGTGGCGATGAAGGCGCGGGTGCTGGCCGCGGCGTCGAGTCCGGAAAAGCTGGAGCTGTGCCGGCGGCGCGGCGCCGAGGCGACCGTCGACTACGACCGGGAGGACCTGAAGTCGCGGATCCGTGAACTCACCGGCGACAGCGCCCGGGTCGTCCTGGACCCGGTCGGTGGATCGTATTCGGAACCGGCGCTGCGCGGGCTCGCGCGTGGCGGCACCTTCGTCACGCTGGGATACGCGGCGGGCGCGATCCCGGCCATACCGCTCAATCTCATTCTGCTCAAAGACATCTGCGTGCGGGGCATGGAGATCCGCACCTTCATGAGCGATTACCCCGACAATGCCGTCCGCGACATCAAGGAGCTGTCGCGGATGTTCGCCGCCGGCACGGTCCGGCCATACATCGGCGCGCGATTCCCGCTGTCCGAGACCGCCGCCGCGCTGCGGCACGTCGCCGACCGCAAGGTGCTGGGCAAGGTAGTGATCGACGTCGGGTGACGCCGTGTCACGGTGTGACGATGTTGAAACTCGGGTCCGGCCCGTCGAGCACATCCAGCAAGGCCTGCAGCGCGCCCCGGTCACCGGATAGCTCCAGACCGGCTGAGGCGAAGTCACCCGCCGCCAGGCTCAGGAGCCGAATCTTGCCGGGCAGCTTGACCGTAACGGATGCCGTCGCGGGGTCGGGCGCCGCCTTGCGGTGGACGAGCACCCCGTTGCGCAGCGCGAGCCGATAGTTGACCGCCGTGTCGGCCAAGGTGACGTCGACGGCGACGTCGAGATCCCAGCTGCGCGGGCCGTTGACCCGGATGGACAGGCTGTCGAAGATCTGCTCCGGGGTCAGCTGGGTCAGCATGGACGACGACGTTGTGGTGGTGGCCGTGCCGACGTTGCCGTCGCGCAGCTCCATCGCCCCGCTCAGGAAGAAATTGCGCCAGGTCGCGTTTTCGGCACCGTAGGCGAGTTGCTCGAGCGTGTCCGAGTACAGCGCACGGGCGCCGGCATGCGCGCTGTCGGTGAAGACCGCATGATCCAACAATGTTGCGGCCCAACGGTAGTCACCGAAGTCGAATGCCTTTTGCGCAAGGTCGACGACCCGGTCGATGCCGCCCATCGCCTCGACATACCGGGGCGCGAGCGCCTCGGGAGGGTGGGGCCACAGCCGGGCCGGGTTGCCGTCGAACCAGCCCATGTAGCGCTGATAGACGGCCCTGACGTTGTGGCTCACCGAACCGTAGTAGCCGTGCGTGTGCCAGGCACGCTCGAGTGCCGGTGGCATCTGGAACATTTCGGCGATCTCGACGCCGGTGTAACCCTGGTTCAGCAACCTCAGCGTCTGATCGTGCAGATATGCATACAGATCGCGCTGCAAGGACAGGAACTCGACGATGCTGTCGCGCCCCCAGGTCGGCCAGTGGTGGGAGGCGAATACGACGTCGGCGCGGTCGGCGAAGGCGTCGATCGCCTCGGTGAGATAACCGGACCAGGCGTGCGGGTCGCGCACCACCGCGCCGCGCAGGGTCAGCAGGTTGTGCAGGTTGTGGGTCGCGTTCTCGGCCATGCACAGCGCGCAGAAACGCGGGAAATAGAAGTGCATTTCGGCGGGCGCCTCGGTGCCGGGCGCCATCTGGAACTCGATCTCCACGCCGTCGATCGTGTGCGTTTCACCGGTAGTTGCGATGTCGACGGTGGGGACGATGACGGCGACCTCGCCGGTGGACGGCGCCTGGCCGAGCCCGCAGCCGACCTGACCCATCGGCCCGCGCGGCAGCAGGGTGCCGTACATGTAGGTTGCCCGCCGCGTCATTGCCGGTCCGGCGTAGACGTTTTCGGAGACCGCGTGCTCGATGAAGCCTTCCGGCGCCAGCACCGCCACCGTGCCCGCATCCACGTCGGCCTGCGAGGTGACGCCCAGGACGCCGCCGAAGTGATCGACATGGCTGTGGGTGTAGATCACCGCGACGACGGGCCGGTCGCCGCCGCGATGCTCGTGGTAGAGCGCCAGTGCCGCCGCGGCGACCTCGGTGGAAATCAGGGGGTCGATGACGATGATGCCGTTGTCGGTTTCCACGAACGTCACGTTGGAGATGTCCAACCCGCGGACCTGGTAGATGCCCGGCACCACTTCGTAGAGGCCTTGTTTGGCGGCCAGCGTCGACTGCCGCCACAGGCTGGGATGCACCGACGTCGGCGCGGGTCCGTCCAGGAAGGCGTAGGCATCGTTGTCCCAGACGATTCGGCCGTCTGCCGCCCGAATCACGCACGGCGACAAGGCCGCAATGAATCCGCGGTCCGCGGCGCGGAAATCGGCGTCGTCCTGGAAAGGCAGGACCTGTCCGCGGTGGGCGGACTCGATGACGGGAGTGGGAGGCTTGTGATCCACCTTCTCCACCTTGCCATTGATGCTGCAGGCCCCGAAAGCATTTCACCGACGAATAATGAATACAGCAACAATTTCTCGGGGTTCTGGATTCTCGGTCCAGTTAACCCGCATACTGCCCAGACGGCCCTCAATGCCGAGGACCGCAACTATCGGGCAAAAAGGAGAACAGGTGAAGCGTCAATTGACGGTCGCGGTGGCCGGGGCGGCGATTCTCGCCGCGGGCATTTCCGGATGTTCGGGTGGTAACAAGTCGGGAACGAGCGCGAGCAGTTCCGCCAGTAGCTCGGGTACGAGCGCGTCGGCTAGCACCGGCGGCGCCGCCGGCACGAAGGTCACGATCGACGGCAAGGACCAGAACGTGTCCGGTTCGGTCGTGTGCACAAATGCGGGTGGCACCATCAACATCGCGATCGGTGGCGCAGCGACCGGCATCGCCGCCGTGCTCAGCGACGGCAACCCCCCGCAGGTGAAATCCGTTGGGCTGGGCAATGTCAACGGCGTGACGCTGGGCTATACCTCGGGCACCGGGCAGGGCAATGCAACCGCCAGCAAGGATGGCAACAGCTACAAGATCAGCGGCACCGCCACCGGGGTGGACATGGCCAACCCCATGCAGCCGGTGAACAAGCCGTTCGAAATCAATGTGACCTGTAACAGCTAGCTAGGCCGATGCGGGCGGTTGCCATCCGTTGGGTGGCAACCGCACCGTGAACTCGGTGCGGCCCGGTGAGCTGTCGACCGCGATCGTCCCGTTGTGCGCCCTCACCACGGCCGAGACGATCGCCAATCCCAGCCCGGTGCTGCCTCCCTTGCGCGAGCGCGAGGAATCACCGCGGGCGAACCGTTCGAAGACCTCCGACTGCAGCGCCGCGGGAATGCCGGGCCCGTTGTCGATGACCTGCAGCACGGTGTGCGACGGCTCGGTGCTCAACCGCGTCGTCACCACGGTGCCCGCGCCGGTGTGGACGCGGGCGTTGGCAAGCAGATTCGTCAGGACCTGGTGGAGCCGCGCCGCGTCGCCGGTGACGACCACCGGTTCTTCGGGGAGGTCGAGTTCCCACTGATGATCCGGTCCCGCGACGTGCGCGTCGTTGACCGCATCCACCGCCAACCGCGACAGATCGACCGATTCGCGTTCCAGCGGCCGGCCGGAATCCAGGCGGGCCAGCAGCAGCAGGTCCTCGACGAGCCGCGTCATCCGCTCGGTCTCGGACGCCACTCGGCTCATCGCCTGCGCCACCGCCTCGCGGTCGTCGCCCATCCGTTGCGTCAGTTCGGTATAACCGCGGATCGCGGCCAGGGGCGTGCGCAGTTCATGGCTGGCGTCGGCGACGAACTGGCGAACGCGAGTCTCGCTGGCCTGGCGCGCCGACAGCGCTTCCGCGATGTGGTCGAGCATCCGGTTGAGCGAGGCACCGAGCTGTCCCACCTCGGTGGAGGGGTTCGCGTCGGATTCGCGTACGCGCACAGGCAATTCGACCTCGCCGCGCGACAGCGGCAGATCGGCGACCTGGCCCGCGGTTTGGGCGACGCGGCGCAACGGCGCCAGCGCCCGCCTGATGATCACGACCCCGGCGATCGTCGCGGCCGCCAGCGCAACCGCGGTGACGATCCCGAAGATGACGAGCATCCGGATCAGGGTGGCGTCGATGTTGGACATCGACAGGCCGGTGACGATGATGTCGCTGCCGTTTCGGCTCGGCGCCGCGACGACGCGGTAGCGGCCGAGGCCGTCCAGGTTCAGCGTGACCGGCGCGCGGTTGCCGGCGATCTGTTCCAGTTGGGTCTGGGCGGTCGGGGTCAGGTCATCCCTGGTGCCGCTGCTGGTCAGGTAGCCGGCGTCAACCGTCTTGCCGTGGCTGACCACCGCCGCCACCATGCCCGCCGGCTGACCCGGGGCGTCCAGGAACCGCGGGCCGGGGCCCGGCCTCGGATAGTAGGAGTGCTGGTGGTGGTGCCATCCCGGGTGGTTCGGCTCGGGGTACATCAGCGCCGAGCGGAACGAGGTCCCGGCGAGTTGGCCGTCGAGCTGCTTGACCAGGTGATGGTTGAGCGCCAGTTCGGTCACCGCGGTGATGCCGACGCAGACGATCGCCAGGACGACGATCTGGCCGACCAACAGCCGCAGCCGAAGGGACCAGACCCTTCGCGGGTCAGCGGGCCGGCTTGAGGACATAACCCGCGCCGCGCAGTGTGTGGATCATCGGATCGCGACCGTTGTCGATCTTCTTGCGCAGGTAGGAAATGTAGAGCTCGACGATGTTGGAGCGGCCGCCGAAGTCGTAACTCCATACCCTGTCCAGGATCTGGGCCTTGCTCAGCACCCGCTTGGAGTTGCGCATCATGAACCGCAACAGCTCAAATTCGGTCGAGGTCAACGAGATTGGCTCCCCGGCGCGGGTGACCTCGTGGCTGTCCTCGTCGAGCACCAAATCCCCGACCACCAGCTGTGCGCCGCTGTCCACGGTCGTCACCCCGGTGCGGCGCAACAGCGCCCGCAACCGCAGCACGACCTCTTCGATGCTGAACGGCTTGGTGACGTAGTCGTCGCCGCCGGCGGTCAGGCCGGCGATGCGATCCTCCACCGCATCCTTGGCCGTCAACAGCAGCACCGGCAGCTGTGGGATCTCCCCGCGCAGTTTGTGCAGGACGTCGAGGCCGCTCATGTCGGGCAGCATCACGTCGAGGACGACGACGTCCGGACGCTGGTTGCGGGCGGCCGCGATGGCCGATTCCCCGTCCCCGGCGGTGGAGATGTTCCAGCCCTCGTACCGCAGCGCCATCGACACCATTTCGGCCAGGACGGGTTCGTCGTCTACGACCAGCACGTTGATGGGGTTGCCGTCCGCTCGGCACATGACAACCCGCTCTACAGAGGCTCGGGGCTGCGTCACAAGCTCCAGTATCCGTCACCGACTGAGCCCAGACTATGACGAACCTATGCGCGCCCTGTGAAACGAAACGCGCGACTGCCGGAGCAGTCGCGCGATCGTGGTGTTCGGCCGTAGCGGTTAATACCAGTAGCGCCGGCCGGCGACCGGACGGCCGATCGAGCCCAGAATCCAGAGGATCGCGCCGATCACCAGCAGCACGATTCCCAGCGTGGTCAGCACGGGTACGTGGAAGAAATACCCGAGAACAAGCAGGACAATTCCTAAGATAACCATTTCGACTTCCTTCGGGTGAGGGTTAGAGGTTGACCGATTGCATTGAACTTGGTTGCGGCAGATGGCAATCCGTGACTTTCGGGTTGACCCCGAAGTAATTCAGGGGTCCGGCGATCACGGTCACCGCAACCGTGCCCGCGGAGGCGCATGTCGTCTGGTCGTTTTTGAAGTAATCCCGTTGCCACGCCGCGAAGGCTCCGATCAGCAACCACACCAAAGCAACCGTTCCGATGATCCCGCTGCCACGCATCGTGACCTCCATTGTGAGCGAGAAGAAGTTTTCTCGTGGTGCTGAAGTTACCCATTCGACTTATGCCTAAACATGCAATGGGTTATGCGGCAGCGCTTGTCGGCACATCCCGGCACGTCAGAGGCGGTCGAAGCGGCGGCCGGCGACCCGCGCTCCCACGGCCGGGAGGGCCGTGCCCGCTGGATTAGCTCAGCTAACTCGAGGACCCGCCCCGATTCGAGGCGTTCCTATCGAAATGGCGTGCCTGAGCCGCTAAATTAGCAGCGGCACTTTCGATCTCGGCGTTCGGTCAGCCCGGCCGCCGCTGTGCGGACACATAGAGGGTGGGCGGCATCGAATCCTCCGCACCCTGCGGGATCCGGCGGTCATACCGGGCCATCAACTCGGCGAACGTCGCGGTCGTGACGTCCCAGCCGCGGCCGCGCAGCCAGCCGTCGACGGGCGTGCGCTCCTCCGGGTACCACAGGTCGTCGAAGTCGGTGATCTCGGCGTTGACCAGCTTGGCTGCCGCCGCCCGCATGCGCCGCATGTCCTCGCGCTGGCGTTGCACACGGTCGGGGTCGGTGAAACCCGATTCGGGCACGTTGGACGCCAGCCAGCTGCCCTCGGCGCTCAGCGAATCGATCCGCTCGAACAGCAAGTCCTGGGCCTGCGCCGGTAGATAGCGAACGAGCCCTTCGGCCGACCACACCGCAGGTCGCGAAGCATCAAACCCCGCTTCCCGCAACGCTTTCGGCCAATCCTGGCGCAGGTCGATCGGCACGTTGACCAGCTGCGCGGTCGGCTCCGCGCCGTGTTCGCGCAGCGTGTTGGATTTGAATTCCAGCACCTTGGGCTGGTCGAGCTCGTAGACGACCGTGCCGTCGGGCCACGGCAGCCGCCAGCTGCGCGCGTCCAGTCCGGCCGCCAGGATCACCACCTGGCGCACGCCGGCGTCGGCCGCGCCCAGGAAGAACTCGTCGAAGAATGCCGTCCGGGTGGCCATGAAGTCGACCATCAGCTGCAGCCGCGCCCGCAGATCGGGCTCGATGTCGGCCGCCTTGGCCAGCAACGCCGGGTTGGCATAGATGCTCCACATCCCCTCGCCCGCGGCGTCGACGAACACCCGCGCGAACGGGTCCTTGATCAGCGGGTTGTCACTCTCGGTCTCCGCGGCGCGAGCTGCGGCGACGCCGAGCGCGGTGGCGCCGACGCTTTGGGTGATTTCCCAGGAATCGTTGTCGGTCCGCGGCATGGGCAGTTCCCTTCCCCAGAAAGTAAGTTATGCACACTATTCTTCCAGCCGCCGCCACCGGCCGCCTCCCGTCGCCCCTGCCCTAGTCTTTTTCCCAGACGGTCCACAGGTTGCAAGGGAGTGCCATGACGCCCACCCCGTCGCGTACGCCGCAGGAAGTGTTCGCCCACCACGGCGCCGCGCTGGCCGCGGGAGACCTTGACGAAATCCTCACCGACTACGCCGAGGACTCCGTGCTGATCACGCCCGCCGGCGTCGCGCGCGGCAGGCAGGCCATCCGCCGGGTCTTCGCGCAACTGCTCGCCGATATCCCGGATGCCAACTGGGACTTGAAGACCCAGCTCTTCGACGGCGATGTGCTGTTCCTGGAATGGGCCGCCGATTCGGCGGCCAGCCGGGTCGACGACGGCGTTGACACCTTCGTGTTCCGCGACGGCGTGATCGCGGCGCAGACCGTCCGATACACGCCACACCCGAAGGGCTGAGCAGTGGACTCCGTGAATCTTCAAGCCGTAGCGGAATGGATGTCCGGGCAGGGGCTCGGCGAGGGCCCGCTGGAAGGCGTCTCCAACGTCACCGGCGGAACGCAGAACGTCATGCTGCGGTTCAGCAGGGCCGGGCGGCCCTACGTGCTGCGGCGCGGGCCCCGGCACCTGCGTCCGCGCAGCAACAGCGTGATCCTGCGGGAAACGAAAGTCCTTGCGGCGCTGGCAGGTTCCGATGTGCCGCATCCGCACCTGATCGCCGTCTGCGAGGACCCCGCCGTGCTGGGCGACGCGGTCTTCTACCTCATGGATCCCGTCGACGGATTCAACGCCGGCGAGGGTCTGCCGCCTTTGCACGCGGGCGACGCGAAGGTGCGACACGGCATGGGGCTGTCGATGGCCGACGCGTTGGCCAAGCTCGGTGCCGTCGACCATGTCGCCGTCGGCCTCGCCGAATTCGGTAAGCCGGAGGGCTTTTTGGAGCGCCAGGTGCCGCGCTGGCTTTCCGAGCTCGAGTCCTACAACGACTACGAGGGTTATCCCGGGCCGCAGATCCCCGGCATCGAGGAGGTGTCGACCTGGTTGGACCGGCACCGGCCGGCGCACTGGACGCCGGGCATCATGCACGGCGACTACCACGCGGCCAACGTGATGTTCTCCCGCACCGGGCCGGAGGTGGTCGCGATCGTCGACTGGGAGATGTGCACGATCGGCGATCCGCTGCTGGACCTGGGCTGGCTGCTGGCCACCTGGCGCCAGCCCGACGGCTCCAGCGTGTTCAGCCACGCCCTGGGCGGCCAGGACGGATTGGCCAGTACCGACGAGCTTTTCCAGCGCTACGCCGCCAACACCACCCGCGACCTGTCACACATCACCTGGTACACCGTGCTGGCCTGCTTCAAGCTGGGGATCGTGATCGAGGGGACGCTGGCCCGGGCCTGCGCGGGAAAGGCGGAGAGGGAGGTAGGCGACCAATTGCACGCCGCCACCGTGCATCTGTTCGAGCGGGCGCTGCGCCTCATCGACAACGAGGGCTGACCTACTAGCATTCGTCTCGTGCCGCCCTATCCCGAGGAACCGGATTACTACTCCGAGCCCACCGCGGCCGCGCGGTACGGCGGCGGCTATTACGACGCCGCGCCGGAGCCGCCCGAGCCCCCGACGCCCTGGTACCGCCGCCCGGCGGCGCTGGTCGCAGCAGGCGCCATAGGGGCGCTCCTGCTCGGCGCGGTCGTCTTCGCGGCGGTCAAGCTCGCGAGCAATTCGCCGGCGCCCAGCCCGGCAACCACGACGACGCCGGCGCCGTCCACCACCGCGCCGGTGACCACCACGACGACGGAGCCACCCCGGCACCACGGCGGCGGCGGTGGCGGCCCGACCGAGACGGTCACCGAGACCGTCCCGCCACCGAGCACCGACACTCCCACGACGACCGTCTCGCCCAGCACGGTCACCGTGACGCCGAGCACCGAGACCAGCACCGTCACCCAAACGGTGACCGAGCCGCCCCGTCGGGGGCCATTCGGCGGACCGTTCGGCGGACGCTAGCGGTCGGCGCGGGTGTGCCCGGGTTCCGTCAAACCCGAGGGCACAACATAATTCGGCCGCTTACAACAAGGTGCAAGTGGTGACACCTGCTGCGCTTGTACTGCAACCGCATGCAGACGTCAGCAGGGCGCTGGAGGCGATTACCAGGGCGGCGAGGATTTTGGTGACACGGGACATGACTCAACTCCGATGTTCGCACGGAACTGAACTGAGGCCCGAGGCCGATGATATTACGCGCAGACCGCGCTGCCTGTGACACGTTTGACGCACGAAAAATGGCTGAGCGCGCCCGAAGGGATTCGAACCCCTAACCTTCTGATCCGTAGTCAGATGCTCTATCCGTTGAGCTACGGGCGCCTGTTCTTCAGTTGTCGTTCCGTGTTCCGTTCAGGACCCAGCGGAGGCGAGAGGATTTGAACCTCCGGTCCCCTTTGAGGGGGACAACTCATTAGCAGTGAGCCCCATTCGGCCGCTCTGGCACGCCTCCCTTTTGGACTTTCTGAGGGTACCGACCCCTTTCCGGTCTCGCGGAACCGGCCATACTGTACACAGTTGAGACATAAACTGTCGAAGTGACCGCCCGTCTACGCTCCGAACTGGCCGGACTGCCAGTGTATGTGCCCGGCAAGAACGTGCCGGGCTCGATCAAGCTGGCCAGCAACGAGACCGTTTACGGCCCGCTACCCAGCGTGCACGCGGCGATCGAGCGGGCCATCGCCGTCGTCAACCGCTACCCGGACAACGCCAGCGTGGACCTCAAGGCGGCGCTGGCCATGCACCTGGGTTCCGACGTCGCCCCCGAGCACATCGCGGTCGGCAGCGGTTCGGTCACCTTGTGCCAGCAGCTCGTTCAGATCACCGCCGCGGCCGGCGACGAGGTGATGATCGGCTGGCGCAGCTTCGAGTGCTACCTGCCCATCATTCAGGTGTCCGGCGCGACGACCGTGCGGGTGCCGCTGACCGATCACACGCATGACCTCGACGCGATGCTCGCGGCGATCACCGACCGCACCCGGCTGATCTTCGTCTGCAACCCCAACAACCCGACGTCCACGGTCGTCGACCCGGACGCGCTGGCCCGATTCGTGGACGCCATTCCGTCGCACATCCTCGTCGCCCTCGACGAGGCCTATGTCGAGTACGTCCGCGACGGCATGCTGCCCAACAGCCTCGAGCTGGCCCTCACCCGCAGCAATGTCGTTGTGCTGCGGACCTTTTCGAAGGCGTACGGGTTGGCGGGCCTGCGGGTCGGCTATGCGGTCGCCCACCCCGACCTGATCACCGCCCTGGACAAGGTCGTCATGCCGTTTGCGGTGACGAACGTCGCGCAGTCGGCCGCCATCGCGTCGCTGGACGCCTCGGCCGAGTTGATGGCCCGCACCGACGCACTGGTCGGCGAGCGCACCCGCGTGAGTGACGCCCTGCGCGACGCCGGGTTCGAGCTGCCGCCGTCGCAGTCGAACTTCGTCTGGCTACCACTGGGGTCGCGCACCATGGACTTCACGGAGCAGGCCGCCGAAGCGCACCTGGTGGTGCGGCCGTTCGCGGACGAAGGCGTTCGTGTCACCATTGGTGCTCCGGACGAAAATGACGCTCTGCTGCGTTTCGCCCGCGATTGGATAGCCCGCACCGAATCCTGAGGAGAGCCGTGGACCTCGCCCGAAAGAAGTTCACCGAATTCAAAGAGCGCAGCGGCGACATCGCGGATTCCGAGCTCGACGAATTCTGGGCCGAGCTTTCGCCCGCGACCCTCGACGGGATGCTCGGCGAGTGGAAGGGCGGCGAGTTCCAGACCGGCCACAAGATGAACGGCCAACTGGAAAAAGCCGGGTGGTACGGCAAGACCTTCAAATCCGTCAGCGACGTGCAGCCGCTCGTCTGCCTGGACGCCGACGGCAACAAGTTCTCGAACGTGGAAATGGGCAAGGGCGAGGCCAGCCTGTGGCTGGAGGACTTCCGCGGGGAGGTCACCGCCACCATGGTCTACGACGGCCAGCCGGTGCACGATCACTTCAAGAAGATCGACGACAACGCCGTGATGGGGATCATGAACGGCAAGGGCGTTCGGGACAACGGCAAGTACTACTACTTCTACCTCGAGCGCGTCTAGCGTCTCGACCGGCGAGCCGTCGAGTGTGAACTGGCGGCTTTGATTGTGCGTCCACGCCGACGACACGCCGCGCGGACCCGACGCGGCTTCACACCCAAAGCCCACGCTTCACACTCGACGGGCGAGAGCTGAAGGGCGGGCTACCGCGCCGGGTTGCGGCCGGTGAACGCGACCAGCTGCTCGAGGGCGCCGGCGTCCTCGGGCACATCGACCGGGTCGTCGAATCCGGCGCCGCCGCGTAGCTCCGGCCTGATGATGTGGCGGGCCAGGCCCAGCACGTATTCGGACAGCGGCTCGGGGGCGTCGACCTCGCGCTTCGTCGCGGCCGCGTAATCCCAGGCGTGCACCAGGAATTCGATCGACAGGACGGCGCACGCGCTCTTGGCGGGCATCTCGCCCTTGCCGAACGGCACCGTCCCGCCCAGCCCGTGCCGGTGCCAGGCGTCCAGCGCCGGCCGCGCCGCGGCCACCACCTGGCGCTCCACCGAATCGCCTTCGGCGGGTTCGGGAACGTCGGCGCCCACCATGCCCCCGAGGGCTTTGATCGAATTCAGCAGGTGCCCGGTCAGCTGCGCGACGTCGAAATCCGCGCAGGGCGTCGGCCGCGACAGGTCGTCGTCGGCGATGGTGTGCAGGACCCGCTGCAGCACCCCCAGGGTGTCCTCGGCGCTGTGCAGCTCGTCGGTCGGCGGTGAATGCGGGCCGGGTCGCAAGTCAGGAGCCATATTCGCCACGCTACGGTCTCGATATGGCGCAAGCATACGAATCCGTCACCGTGGAGAAGAAAGACCATGTCGCGCAGGTGACGCTGATCGGGCCCGGCAAGGGCAATGCGATGGGGCCCGCCTTCTGGTCCGAGCTGCCCGAGCTGTTTCCGGAGTTGGACGCCGACCCCGAGGTGCGGGCCATCGTGCTCACCGGTTCGGGCCGCAACTTCAGCTACGGCCTGGACCTCGCCGCGATGGGCGGGACGCTGTCCGGGGTGCTGGGTGAGGGCGCCTCGGCGCGGCCGCGTGCCGAATTTCACCGAACGGTGCTGCGCATGCAGGGCGCGATCAACGCGGTCGCCGACTGCCGCACCCCCACCATCGCCGCGGTGCACGGCTGGTGCATCGGCGGCGGCGTCGACCTGATCTCGGCGGTGGACATCCGCTACGCCAGCGCCGACGCCAAGTTCTCGGTGCGCGAGGTCAAACTCGCCATCGTCGCCGACGTCGGGAGCCTGGCCCGCCTCCCGCTGATCCTCAACGACGGGCACCTGCGTGAGCTGGCGCTCACCGGCAAGGACATCGACGCGGCCCGCGCCGAGAAGATCGGGCTGGTCAACGACGTGTACGCCGACGCCGAGGCCACGCTGGCCGCGGCCCACGCCACCGCCACGGAGATCGCCGCCAATCCCCCGCTGACCGTCCACGGCGTCAAGGACGTCCTCGACCAGCAGCGCATCGCGGCGGTCTCCGAAAGCCTGCGGTACGTGGCGGCCTGGAACGCGGCGTTCCTGCCGTCCAAGGACCTGACCGAGGGCATCACGGCGACCTTCGAGAAGCGCCCACCGCAGTTCACCGGGGAGTAGTCCGGCGGCACGTACCCTCGCTGAGGTGACTCCTGACGGCAAGATCCGCGTCCCGGCCGACCTGGACGCGGTGACGACGATCGGTGCGGAAGACCACTCCGAAATCGACAGCGCCGCCATCGACCGGATCTGGCAGGCGGCGCGGCATTGGTACCGGGCCGGGTTCCAACCGGCGATCCAGTTGTGCCTGCGGCAGCACGGGCGCGTGGTGCTCAACCGCGCGATCGGCCACGGCTGGGGCAACGCCCCGAGCGACCCACCGGACGCCGAGCGGATCCCCGTCACGCCCGATACCCCGTTTTGCGTGTACTCGGCGGCCAAGGGGATGGCGGCGACCGTGGTACACATGCTCGCCGAGCGCGGCGTCTTCTCACTCGACGACCGGGTCTGCGACTACATCCCCACCTTCACCAGCCACGGCAAGCATCGGATCACCATCCGGCACGTGATGACGCACAGCGCCGGCCTGCCGTTCCCGACCGGCCCGCGGCCGGACGTCACGCGCGCCGACGACCACGAGTACGCGCAACGCAAGCTCGGCGAATTGCGGCCCCTGTACCGTCCCGGGCTGTTCCACATGTACCACGCGCTGACCTGGGGTCCGCTGGTGCGCGAGATCGTGTATGCGGCCACCGGCAAGGAAATTCGCGAAATCCTGGGCACCGAGATCCTCGACCCGCTCGGCTTCCGCTGGACCAACTTCGGCGTCGCCGAGAAGGACGTGGCGCTGGTGGCGCCGAGCCACGCCACCGGGCGGACGCTACCGCCGGTGGTCGCCCAGATCTTCCGCAAGGCGATCGGCGGAACCGTGCACGAGATCATTCCGTACACGAACTCCAAGTTGTTCTTGACCACCATCATCCCGTCGTCCAACACGGTGTCGAACGCACAGGAGATGTCGCGGTTCGCCGAGATCTGGCGTCGCGGAGGCGAACTCGACGGTGTGCGGGTCATCAGACCGGAGACCATGTATGGCGCGATAGCCGAATGCCGAAGGCTGCGACCGGATTTCGCGGTCGGGCTACAACCGGCCCGCTGGGGCACCGGCTACATCCTCGGCACCAACCGGTGGGGACCCTTCGGGCGCAACGCGCCGCACGCCTTCGGGAACCTCGGCCTGGTCAACATCGCGATCTGGGCCGACCCCGCGCGCGGGCTGGCGGCCGGCGTGGTGAGCAGCGGCAAACCCGGGCGGGATCCCGAAGCCCGCCGGTACACGGCCCTGATGGACACGATCGCCGCCGAAATCCCCACCGGTTAACGGCCACGGCAGTGGGAACCCTGCCGGCATGGCTACCTATCGAGTGCTCAATCCGAAAGGCGAGGTCGTCGCGACGAAAGACATCGACAGCGCCGACGACGCACACGCATGGTTCGTCGACAACAAGGCCGACAACAGCGAGCTCGGCTGGCGCATGGAAGTCGAGCACGACGGCGACTGGCATTTCTTCGACGACAGCGAGGGCGATCGAAGCTGACGGTGTTTGTGCTCCGGCTCGCGGGGCAACCAACAAGGCATGGACTCGCAACGCTTCCGCAAGCTGCTGGACGCACCGGGGCCGTTCGTTTCGGTGTATTTCGACGACTCGCACGACACCCATGACGCCGAGGCTCAACTTGAGCTCAAGTGGCGGGCGATCAAAGAAGACCTCGAACGCGCACACGCCGACGCCGCGGTGATCGCCGCGATCGAGGACGCGGCCATGAACCTGCGTCCCCCGATCGGCCGAAGTGGACGGGCGGTGATCGCCAGCGCCGACGGTGTGGTGATCAACGAGCACCTGGCCCGCGGCCCCGCCGCGAGCGTGGTCCGGGTGTCCGAATTGCCTTACCTGGTACCGATTCTGGAGCAGAGCTTCGATCACCCGGACTATGTCCTGGTGGTCGTCGACCACAGCGGCGCCGACATCACGACCCACCTCGGCGGGACGCTGCGCACCGAGACGGTCGACGGCGGCGGCTACCCCGTGCACAAGGCCGCGGGGGCCGAGACCGCCGGATACGGCGACCCCCAGCTGCGCACCGACGAGGCCGCCCGCAAGAACGTGCGGGCGGTCGCCGATCGCGTCGCCGAACTCGCCGACGACAAGGCGATCGAGGTGATCTTCGTGGTCGGTGAGGTGCGGTCGCGCTCCGACCTGCTGGCCGCGCTGCCGGAACGACTGCACGACCGCGCGGTGGCCCTCGAGGTCGGGGCGCGGCACAGCGGGCATGACTTCGGCGAGATCGAGCAGGCCATCGAGGACGAGTTCGTCAAACGCCAGCTGCGCACGATCGACGATGCGGCGCAACGGTTTACCGCCGAGATCGGGCGGCAGTCCGGGCTGGCGGCCGAGGGGCTCGGTCCGGTGTGCTCGGCGCTGCGCCAGGGCGCGGTGGAGACGTTGATCATCGGTGACATCGGCGACGCCACCGTGGTGGCCGACGAGAACCTGACGACCGTCGCCCCCGATGAGAACGTGTTGTCCGAGCAGGGCGCCGCTCCCGCCAAGACGCTGCGGGCCGACGAGGCGTTGCCGGTATCGGCGATTTCGGTCGGCGCGGCCCTGGTGCGCACCGACGAGCGGATCTCGCCGGCCGACGGGATCGGTGCGGTGCTGCGCTACGCGCCGACGCTGCACCAGAGCGTCGAGTAACTTCAGGGCGGTGGCGGAGGGATTTGAACCCCCGGACGGTTTTAGCCGTCTCTCGCTTTCAAGGCGAGTGCATTAGGCCGCTCTGCCACGCCACCACGGACAAGGGTAACGGGGGCCGGTAGCGTGGCCGCCATGCGAGCCATCGTCGCCGAATCCTCCGATCAACTGTCCTGGCAAGAAGTGGCCGACGTGTCCGCTCGGCCCGGCGAGGTCGTGGTCAAGGTGGCCGCCGCCGGTGTGAATCGCGCCGACGTGCTGCAGGCCGCCGGTAAGTACCCGCCGCCGCCCGGCGCGAGCGAGATCATCGGCATGGAGGTGTCCGGTGTCATCACCGAAGTCGGCGACGGTGTCACGGAATGGTCTGCGGGCCAAGAGGTTTGCGCGTTGCTGGCGGGCGGGGGGTACGCCGAGTACGTCGCCGTTTCCGCCGGCCAGGTGCTGCCGATTCCGTCCGGTGTGGATCTCGTCGACGCGGCCGGGCTGCCGGAGGTGGCCTGCACGGTGTGGTCGAACGTGGTGCTCATCGCGGGCCTGAGCGGGGGCCAGCTACTACTCGCGCACGGCGGGGCCAGCGGCATCGGCAGCCACGCGATCCAGATCGCGCGCGCGCTCGGGGCCCGGGTGGCGGTCACCGCCGGCTCGGCGGAGAAGCTCGACTTCTGCCGCGACCTGGGCGCCGACATCACCATCAACTACCACGACGAAGACTTCGTCGCGCGGCTACAGGAGTCCGGCGGTGCCGACGTGATCCTCGACATCATGGGCGCGGCCTACCTGGATCGCAACATCGACGCCCTGGCCAGCGACGGGCAGCTCGTCATCATCGGCATGCAGGGCGGCGTCAAGGGCGAGCTCAACATCGGCAAACTGCTCGCCAAGCGGGCGCGGGTCATCGGCACCACGCTGCGGGGCCGTCCGGCCACCGGGCCGAACAGCAAAAGCGACATCGTGCAGGCGGTGACGGCCTCGGTGTGGCCCATGGTGGCCGACGGACGGGTGCGGCCGATCATCGGCGCCCGCTTGCCCATTCAGCAAGCCGGCGACGCGCACCAGCGACTGGTGGACGGCAAGGTGACCGGGAAGATCGTCCTGACGGTCTAGCCCAGGGAGGCCAGCGCGCGCACCAACTGGTCGACCTCGGCCGTCGTCGAATAGTGCGCCAGCCCGACGGTGACCGCGCCGCCGATGTCGTTGACGCCCAGCACGTCGAGCGCGCGGGAGCTTTCGTTGGTGACGGCCAGAATCCCGTTGTCCGCCAACCGTTGCACCACCCGTTCGGCGGGCACGCCGTTCAAAACGAAGCTGACCACCGGGATCCGCACCTCCGGGCGGCCGATGACCATCACCAACGGCAACGAGCGCAACGACACCATCAGGTAGTCGTAGATTCGATTCAGGTACGAGGTGGCGGACTGCATCGACACCGCCAGGCGTTCGCGCCGGGTGCCGCGGGCGGATTCGTCGAGCGACGCCAGGTACTCGATGCTGGCGACCACCCCGGCCAGCAGCCCGAACTGGTGCGCACCGATCTCCAGGCGCGCCGCACCCGTGGCCTTGGGGTCGGCCGAGATGGAATGGAACGAGTTGAGTAGCACCGGATCGCGGAACACGATCGCGCCGATCGGCGGGCCGCCCCATGCGGCGGCGTTCACCGCCACCACGTCGGCGTCGGTTTCCCTCATGTCGAGCAGCCGGTAGGGCGCCGCGGCGGAATGGTCGACCACCACCAGGCCGCCGACGTCGTGCACCAGCTTGGTCATCGCCCGCAGGTCGGTGACCGTGCCCATCGTCGCGGACGCCGAGGCGACGGCGACCAGCCGAGTCGACTTCCCGATCAGGCCCTCCCACTGCCACGTCGGCAGCTCGCCCGTCTCGATGTCGATCTCGGCCCACTTGACCTTGGCCCCGTACCGGTGCGCCGCCCGCAGCCACGGGGCGATGTTGGCTTCCTCGTCCAGGCGGCTGACGATGACCTCGTAGCCCAGGCCGGCGCGCGACGACGACGCCTCGGCCAGCGCGGACAGCAGGATCGCGCGATCGGCGCCCAGCACGACGCCGGCGGGTTCGACGTTGAACAGATCGGCCACGGCCGCCCGGGCCGCCTCCAAGATGGCGGCGCTGCGCTGCGCCGAGGGGTGCGCCCCCACGGTGGTGGGCGCAGACCTGCGGAAAGCCGTCGACACCGTCGTCGCGACGGAGTCGGGAATCAGCATCCCGGCGGGAGCGTCGAAGTGCACCCACCCGTCACCCAGCGACGGATGCAGTCCGCGCACCCGGGCGACGTCGTATGCCATGTGGGCCACCTTAAAGCTTTCGCGTTTTTGCGAAACTGCGACGGTAGCGGGTGCCTTGAAAGGGTCCAAGCCGTTCCGGCCAGTCGGTGGCCTCCCGAGCCAGGGCACCCGGCCAGCCATACTAGTCGAGTGGGGCTCTGGTTCGGAACGCTCATTGCATTGTTTTTGCTGATAGCGCCCGGGGCGATCATCGCACGTATCAGTCAGTTGACTTGGCCGGTCGCTGTTGCGGTGGGCCCGGCGCTGACCTACGGCGTGGTTGCGCTCGCCATTATTCCGTTTGGTGCCATCGGAATACCGTGGAACGGCTGGACCGCGCTGGCCGCGTTGGTCGTCATGTGCCTGGTGATGACCGGTTTCCAACTGCTGCTCGGCCGCTACCGCGACCGCGACGCCGAGACCCGCAGGATCGGCCGCTGGCCGGCGATCACGGTGGCGGCCGGGGTGGCGCTGGGGGCCCTGCTCATCATGTGGGCCGCCTACCGCGGCCTGGACGGTCATTGGCAGACCATCCCGAGCACCTGGGATGCGGTGTGGCACGCCAACGAGGTGCGGTTCATCCTCGACACCGGCCAGGCGTCCTCCACCCACATGGGCGAGCTGCGCAACGTCGAGACGCACCACACGCTGTACTACCCGTCGGTGTTCCACGCGCTGACCGCGGTGTTCTGCCAGCTGACCGGGGCGGCGCCGACCACGGGTTACACGTTGAGCTCGGTCGCCGCATCGGTGTGGCTGTTTCCGACCGGCGCGGCGATGCTGACCTGGCGGGTGCTGCGCCCTAGCTGGGGCGAATGGCGCAGCGCGGGGGCCGCGGCGACCGCAGCCACGCTGGCCGCGTCGTTCACGGCGGTCCCCTACGTGGAGTTCGCCGTCGCCGCGATGCCCAACCTGGCCGCCTACGGCGCCGCGGTGCCGGCGTTCGTGCTGATCACCTCCACGTTGCGGCACCGCGACCGCATCCCCGCGGCCGTGCTGGCGCTGGTGGGTGTCATGTCGGTGCACATCACCGGCGGTGTGATCGTGCTGCTGTTGCTGCTGGCCTGGTGGCTCCTCGATGCGCTGTGGCGTCCCGTGCGCGGCAGGCTGGCCGATGTGGCGGCCCTGGCGTGCGTCGCGGTGGTGTCGGGGTTGATCCTGTTGCCGCAGTTCATCAGCGTGCAGGAACAGGAAGACATCATCGCCGGGCACTCGTTCCTCACCTACCTCAGCAAGAAGCGGGGGCTGTTCGACGCCGTCTTCCAGCACTCCCGCCACCTCAACGACTTCCCGGTCCAATACGGGCTGATCGCGCTGGCCGCCATCGGCGGCGTCATCCTGCTGGTCAAACGGATCTGGTGGCCGCTGGCCTTGTGGCTGCTGCTGATCGTGGTGAACGTCGACGCAGGAAATCCGATCGGTGGCCCGGTCGGCGCGGTGGCCGGGATGTTCGGCGAGTTCTTCTACAAGGATCCGCGCCGGATCGCGGCCGCCACCACCCTGCTGCTGGAGCCGATGGCCGGCATCGCGTTGTTCGCGATCGTGATGGGCGTCGTGGCCGGGGCCCGACGGCTGTCGGACCGGTTCAAACCGCTGCCCGCCCCGGTCTGGGTGTCGGTCACCGCGGTGCTGCTGGTGGCGACCACGGTGCTCAGCGCGCGCCACTACCTCTATCGGCACCTGTGGTTGTTCGGCGACAAATACGACTCGGTGATGATCGACCAACGCGATCTGATGGCCATGGCGTATCTGGCCAAGCTCCCCGGGGCCCGCGAGACCCTGATCGGCAACGCCAACACCGACGGCACCGCGTGGATGTACGCCGTCGCCGATCTGCACCCGCTCTGGACGCACTACGACTACCCGCAACAGATGGGGCCCGGTCCCAACCGCTACATCTTCTGGACCTCGGCGCGCCGGGGCGATTCCGATCCGAGGGTCCTCGAAGCGATCAAGGCGCTCAATATCCGGTACATCTACACGAGTGCGCCGACTGTCCGGGGGTTCGCCGTACCCGACGGACTAGTGTCGTTGGATAAGTCGAAGTCGTGGGCGCTGATCTACGACAATGGCGGCGCCCGAATTTATGAATGGCGACCAAGCGGCACGACGCCACACCCATAGTCCACGAAGGATGGTGAAGTTTTGAGTACCCGCAACGATGACGACGACGTCGAAATCATCGGCGGCGTCGACCCGCGGATGATGGCGATCACCGACGATGACTCCGACGAGCGCTCCCTGACCGATCTGGTCGAGCAGCCGGCAAAGGTGATGCGGATCGGGACCATGATCAAGCAACTGCTCGAGGAAGTGCGCGCAGCGCCGCTGGATGACGCCAGCCGCAACCGGCTGCGCGAGATCCACGCCACCAGCATCCGGGAACTGGAAGAGGGCCTGGCGCCGGAACTGCGTGAGGAACTCGACCGCCTCACCCTGCCCTTCAACGAGGACGCCGCGCCGTCGGACGCCGAATTGCGCATCGCCCAAGCGCAGTTGGTGGGCTGGCTGGAGGGGCTGTTCCACGGCATCCAGACCGCGCTGTTCGCCCAGCAGATGGCCGCCCGCGCCCAGCTGGAAAAGATGCGCCAGGGCGCGCTCCCCCCGGGCGTCGGCAAGGCGGGCGGCGCGCCCGGGCACGGCCAGTACCTGTAAGCGACCTCGAGTAGTTCACGGTGTCGGGTCCTCACATCAAGACGCACAACGCGTGGGTCGAATTTCCCATCTTCGACGCCAAGTCGCGTTCGTTGAAGAAGGCCTTCTTGGGCAAGGCGGGCGGCACGATCGGACGCAACAACTCCAACGTGGTCGTCGTCGAAGCGTTGCGGGACATCACCATGTCCCTCGAGCTGGGCGACCGGGTCGGCCTGGTCGGCCACAATGGAGCGGGGAAATCGACTCTGCTGCGCCTACTTTCGGGCATCTATGAGCCCACCCGGGGCTGGGCGCAGGTCACCGGGCGGGTGGCGCCGATCTTCGACCTCGGCGTCGGGATGGACCCCGAGATCTCCGGCTACGAGAACATCATCATCCGCGGCCTGTTCCTCGGGCAGACCCGAAAGCAGATGCAGTCCAAGGTCGACGAGATCGCCGAGTTCACCGAGCTGGGTGACTACCTGTCGATGCCGCTGCGCACGTATTCCACCGGCATGCGGGTCCGGCTGGCGATGGGCGTGGTCACCAGCATCGATCCCGAGATCCTGTTGCTCGACGAGGGATTGGGCGCGGTGGACGCCGACTTCATGAAGAAGGCGCAGTCGCGGTTGCAGGGGCTGGTGGAGCGGTCCGGAATCCTGGTGTTCGCCAGCCACTCCAACGAATTCCTGGCCCGGCTGTGCAAGACGGCGATGTGGATCGACCACGGTGTGATCCGCATGACCGGCGGCATCGAGGACGTCGTGCGGGCGTACGAGGGGGAGGATGCGGCCCGGCACGTGCGCGAGGTGCTGGCCGAGACGGCCGGACAGCCATGAGCGACACCGTCGTCGCCGTCGTCGTCACCCACCGGCGCCCCGACGAGCTGGCCAAGTCCCTCGATGTGCTGAGCACGCAAACGCGGCTGCCCGACCACCTCATCGTCGTGGACAACGATTTCTCCGGTGACGGCCGTGTCCGCGAACTGGTTGCGGGACAACCCATTCCGACGACCTATCTGGGATCGCGACGCAACCTCGGCGGAGCCGGCGGTTTCGCGTTGGGCATGCTGCACGCGTTGGCCCTGGGCGCCGATTGGGTGTGGCTGGCCGACGACGACGGGCGCCCGCAGGATTCGCATGTCCTTGCCACCCTGCTGGCGTGCGCGGACAAGCACGGCCTGGCCGAGGTGTCACCCATGGTGTGCAACATGGACGATGCCGAGCGGTTGGCGTTTCCGTTGCGCCGCGGCCTGGTATGGCGCAGGCGCGCAAGCGAATTGCGCACCGAAACCGGGCAGGACCTGTTGCGCGGCATCGCCTCGTTGTTCAACGGCGCGCTGTTCCGGGCCGCCACGCTGGAATCGGTCGGCGTCCCGGATCTGCGGCTGTTCATCCGGGGCGACGAGGTCGAAATACACCGGCGGCTGGTGCGTTCCGGCCTGCCGTTCGGAACCTGCCTGGACGCGGTCTACCTGCACCCGTGCGGATCCGACGAGTTCCGCCCGATTCTCGGCGGCCGGATGCACACCCAATATCCCGACAACCCCACCAAGCGGTTCTTCACCTACCGCAACCGCGGCTACCTGCAGTCACAGCCGGGGCTGCGCAAGCTGGTGGTTCAGGAATGGGTCCGGTTCGGCTGGTTCTTTCTGGTGACCCGTCGCGACCCCCGTGGCCTGGCCGAGTGGATCCGGTTGCGGCGCTTGGGGCGTCGTGAACAGTTCGGCCGGCCTAGTGGCGATCGCGAGCGCGGCGGAGCCGGGCGAAGCGGGTCGCCACCATCGATACCTAGTGGCGATCGCGAGCGCGGCGGAGCCGGGCGAAGCGGGTCGCCACCATCGATACCGAGTGGCGATCGCGAGCGCGGCGGAGCCGGGCGAAGCGGGTCGCCACCATCGATACCTAGTGGGGATCGCGAGCGCGGCGGAGCCGGGCGAAGCGGGTCGCCACCATCCAGACCGGGAGGAGCCCGATGACGTTCCTTGACGCGGCGGCGCAGTCGCGGACATTCACCCGGGCCCGCCGCGACCTGGTCGACGGTTTCCGTCGTCACGAGCTCTGGCTGCATCTGGGCTGGCAGGACATCAAGCAGCGTTACCGGCGCTCGGTGCTGGGGCCGTTCTGGATCACCATCGCGACGGGCACCACCGCCGTGGCCATGGGTGGCCTGTACTCCAAGCTGTTTCACCTCGAGCTGTCCGTGCATCTGCCGTACGTGACGCTGGGCCTGATCATCTGGAACCTGATCAACGCCGCCATCCTGGAGGGCGCCGACGTGTTCGTCGCCAACGAGGGGTTGATCAAGCAGCTGCCCACCCCGCTGAGCGTGCATGTCTACCGACTGGTGTGGCGGCAGGTCATCCTGTTCGCGCACAACATCGTCATCTACGCGGTGATCGCGATGATCTATCCCAAGCCATGGTCGTGGGCCGACCTCGCGGTGCTCCCGGCGCTGGCGCTGATCGTGCTCAATTGCATTTGGGTGTCACTGTGTTTCGGCATCCTCGCGACCCGCTACCGCGACATCGGTCCGCTGCTGTTCTCCGTCGTGCAGTTGCTGTTCTTCATGACGCCGATCATCTGGAACGACGACACCTTGCGCCAGCAGGGCGCCGGGCGGTGGTCCCGCATCGTCGAACTCAACCCGCTGCTGCACTACCTCGACATCGTTCGCGCGCCGCTACTCGGGGCGCACCAGGAGCTGCGGCACTGGGCCGTGGTGCTGGTGTTGACGGCCGTCGGTTGGGTGTTCGCGGCCTTCGCGATGCGCCAGTACCGCGCCCGGGTGCCCTACTGGGTTTAGCGTTTCCCTGACTTGTCACAGGGCGGCGCTATCATCGAACGTATGTTCGAAGCAGTGCCGCGTGACCTGGCGTTTCAGGGCGTCGACGACGCCGGTGTGCTGGACCGCGTCACCGCGGCGGCCCGGGCGCGGAACGCGCACTGCGCGCGCGAGTTGGCGGCGATCGGCGAGCTGTATGCGCGTCGGGCGCCGGACGACGACGCCGACCGTTTCAATTGGGCGGTCGACGGACACGAGAACGTGGTCGCCGAGGTGGCGGCCGCGCTGGGAATCAGTCGGGGCCGCGCGTCCGGGCGCTTGCACTATGCGATCGCGTTGCGCGAGCGGCTGCCCCGGGTCGCTGAGGTCTTCGCCCAGGGCCACATCGATTTCCGGTTGATGGCGGCGGTGGTGTACCGCACCGAGCTGATCGAGGACCCCGAGTTGATCGCCCGGCTAGACGCCGCGGTCGCCCGGCACGCCCCGAAATGGATGCGGCTGTCGGGGCCGAAAATGGCCGAGCGCATTGACATGTGGGTGGCGCGCATCGATCCCGTAGGGGTGCGCGTGCCGGGGATGCGCAGTCAAGATCGCCGTGTCGAGATCGGGCCCCTCAGCCCGGGGCTGGCCGAGATCTCGGCGAGGGTGCGTCCCACCGATGCCGCCGCGGTGGACCGCGCGCTCGACGCGTTGGCCGATTCGGTGTGCCGGAACGATTCCCGCACCAAGGCGCAGCGTCGCGCCGATGCGATGGGCGCGATGGCCGCCGGGCAGACCGTCTTGCGCTGTGACTGTGGCAGCCCGGATTGCCCTGCGGCGCAGCGGCCCCCGGGAACCAATGTCGTGGTCCATGTGCTGGCCGAGCCGGCTGCGGTCGGCGGCGAGGCGCGCGCGCCGGCGCTGCTGCCGGGGTTCGGTCCATTGCCGACGGGCTCGCTGCGCGAGTTGGCCGGTGTCGCGAAGACCAAGCCGCTCTCGCCGGCGCCGGACCGGGCGGAGCCCGGGTACCGGCCGTCGACCGCGCTGGCCGAATTCGTCCGCTTCCGCGACCTGACATGCCGATTCCCCGGCTGCGACGCTCCGGCCGACGTCTGCGACATCGACCACACGGTGCCGTTTCCGCTCGGCCCCACCCATCCGTCCAACCTCAAGCTGCTCTGCCGCCACCATCACCTGCTCAAGACGTTCTATACGGGCCCCGACGGCTGGCGGGATCGCCAGCTGCCCGACGGCACCGTGGTGTGGACGTCGCCGACGGGACATACGTACATCACCAAACCTGGTGGCAGCCTGTACTTTCCGGCGCTGGCGGTCCCGACCGGGACGCTGACACTGCCGGCCGTCGCGCCCGCACCCTCGCAGAACCGGGGGGTCATGATGCCCGTCCGGCAGCGAACCCGCGCCGAGGATCGCGCCGCCCGGGTCCGCTGGGAGCGCGGCATCAACGAGGCCCGCATCAGCGCCGAGGCGGCGCGTCCCGCCGAGCGGTCGGCGCCCCACAACAACGACCCGCCGCCCTTCTGATGTCCGGTTCTCCCGCAGATGGTGGCGGGTCGCTCATCGTGGTGTCACACTGGTACGCCACCTGAGCACACCGGGCGAAAGGTCCACGGACGTGAGCAAGAAAGCCCCATCGGCAGCGGACGCCGCGCGGAACAACCTCGAAGCCGAGCTGGACCGGCTGCGGCAGCGGCGCGACCGCCTCGAGGCCGAAGTCAAGAACGACCGCGGGATGGTGGGCGATCACGGCGACGCGGCCGAGGCGATCCAGCGCGCCGACGAACTCGTGGTGCTTTCCGACCGGATCAACGAACTGGACCGGCGTCTGCGGGCCGGGCCGCCGGACTCGGACTCCTCGGCGACGCTGCCCGGCGGCACCGAGGTGACACTGCGGTTCGCCGACGGCGAAGTGGTCACCATGCACGTGATCTCGATCGTCGAGGAGACGCCCGTCGGCCGGGAGGCCGAGACGCTGACCGCGCGCAGCCCGCTGGCCCAGGCCCTGGCCGGGCGCAAGCCGGGCGACACGGTGACGTACTCGACGCCCCAGGGCGAGAACCAGGTCGAGTTGATCGCGGTCAAACTGCCCCGCTGACGCTGCCCGCCGGTGCCCGGCGGTCCCGTTAGACTCCCCCAATGCTTCCCCCCGAGTCCCCGGCCGCGCCGGCGCGCCTGAGTCTGACGACACAGGTCACGCGCTTCGTCGTCACCGGCGGCCTGGCGGGGATCGTGGACTTCGGGCTCTACGTGCTGCTGTTCAAAGCGGCGCACGTACAGGTCGACGTGGCCAAGTCCATCAGCTTCATCGTCGGCACCATCACCGCCTACCTGATCAACCGCCGGTGGACCTTCCAGGCGCCCCCCAGCACCGCCCGGTTCGTCGCGGTCATGGTCCTCTACGCCATCACCTTCGCCGTGCAGGTCGGGCTGAACCACCTGTGCCTGGCGTTTCTGCACTACCAAGCGTGGGCGATCCCTGTCGCGTTCGTGATCGCGCAGGGCACCGCGACGGTGATCAACTTCGTCGTGCAGCGGGCCGTGATCTTCCGCATCCACTGAGCCGCCTCCGGCCCAGCCCGGATCGCCCGCCTCCTCAGCGGGGCGCCTGCGTCCCGCATCGCCGCCGGAGCAGGCGGTACCCTCTTTGACGATGTCGAGCACCGATCCCGTGACCAAGCCCACCCGGCTGATGGGCTTTGGGCGCACCGCACCGTCGGTGGCCCAGGTGCTGTCCACCCGTGATCCGGAGGTGATCGCCAAGGCGGTGGCCCGGGCGGCCGGCTCGGGCGGCCGGGGCGTGATCGCCCGCGGGCTGGGCCGCTCCTACGGCGACAACGCGCAAAACGGCGGCGGCCTGGTGATCGACATGACCGCGCTCAACCGCATTCACTCGATCAGCGCCGACACCCGGCTGGTCGATGTCGACGCCGGGGTCAGCCTGGACCAATTGATGAAGGCGGCGCTGCCGTTCGGGCTCTGGGTCCCGGTGCTGCCGGGCACCCGCCAGGTCACCGTCGGCGGGGC
This sequence comes from Mycobacterium intracellulare ATCC 13950, assembly GCF_000277125.1. Classification (NCBI taxonomy): domain Bacteria; kingdom Bacillati; phylum Actinomycetota; class Actinomycetes; order Mycobacteriales; family Mycobacteriaceae; genus Mycobacterium; species Mycobacterium intracellulare. The sequence continues at coordinate 252,867 of NC_016946.1, read as the reverse complement.
GATCGCCTGCGACATCCACGGCAAGAACCATCACAGCGCGGGCAGCTTCGGCAACCACGTGCGGTCGATGGACCTGCTCATGGCCGACGGCTCCGTGCGCACCATCACCCCCGACGGCGACGACGCCGAGCTGTTCTGGGCCACCGTCGGGGGCAACGGCCTGACCGGGATCGTGCTGCGCGCCACCATCGCCATGACGCCCACGGAGACGGCCTATTTCATCGCCGACGGCGTGGCCACCAAGGATCTCGACGAGACGGTGGCCGTGCACCTGGACGGCAGCGAAGCCAACTACACCTACTCCAGCGCGTGGTTCGACCTGATCAGTCCGCCCCCGAAGCTCGGCCGGGCCGCGGTCAGCCGCGGCAGCCTGGCGAAGCTGGACCAATTGCCGAAGAAGCTCGCCAAGAACCCGCTGAAATTCGATGCGCCGCAGCTGCTGACGGTGCCGAACGTGTTTCCGGTGAGCGCGATGAACAAGCTGTCGTTCATGGCCATCGGCGAGACGTATTACCGGCTGGGCGGAACCTACTCGGGCAAGATCCAGAACCTGTCGCAGTTCTACCACATGCTGGATCTGGTCAGCGGCTGGAATAACGCCTACGGCCCAAGGGGTTTCGCCCAGCATCAGTTCCTGGTCCCGCCGAACGCGATGGACGAATTCAAGGACATCATCCGCTGGATCCAAACCACGGGCCACTACTCGGCGCTGAACGTGTTCAAGCTTTTCGGCCCGGGCAACCGCGCACCACTGAGTTTCCCGATGGCCGGTTGGAACGTCGCGATGGACTTCCCCAACAAGCCCGGGATCAACGAGTTCCTCAACGAACTCGACCGGCGCGCACTGGAATTCGGCGGACGGGTCTACACCGCCAAGGACTCCCGTGTCAGCGCAGAAACCTTCCACGCCATGTATCCGCGCATCGACGAATGGATCGCGGTACGCCGCAAGGTCGACCCCTTACGGGTGTTCGCCTCGGACATGGCCCGACGTTTGGAGCTGCTCTAGATGGTGCGCCAATGGTTTTAGACGCCGTGGGGAATCCGCAGACGATCCTGCTGCTCGGCGGCACCTCCGAGATCGGGCTGGCCATTTGCGAGCGCTACCTGCAGAACGCGCACGCGCGAATCGTGCTGGCCGCCATGCCCAACGACCCGGGCCGCGACGCCGCCGTGGCGCAGATGAAGGCCGCCGGTGCGCGGTCGGTGGAGCTGATCGATTTCGAGGCCACCGACCCCGACACCCACCCGAAGATGATCGATCAGGCGTTCGCCAACGGTGATGTCGATGTGGCCATCGTCGCCTTCGGCATCCTCGGTGACGCCGAGGAGCTGTGGCAAAACCAGCACAAGGCCGTGCTGGCCGCCGAAATCAACTACACCGCAGCGGTTTCGGTGGGCGTGCTGTTGGCCGAGAAGATGCGGGCGCAGGGCTTCGGCCAGATCATCGCGATGAGTTCGGCGGCCGGTGAGCGGGTGCGACGGTCCAACTTCGTCTACGGCTCCACCAAGGCGGGCCTGGACGGCTTCTACCTGGGGCTAGGAGAAGCGTTGCGCGAGTTCGGGGTTCGTGTCCTGGTGATTCGCCCCGGCCAGGTGCGTACCCGGATGAGCGCGCACGTCAAGGAAGCGCCGCTGACCGTCGACAAGGAGTACGTCGCCAACCTCGCGGTCACCGCGGCCGCAAAGGGTAAGGAATTGGTTTGGGCACCAGCAGCATTCCGTTACGTGATGATGGTGTTGCGACACGTCCCGCGTCCCATCTTCCGCAAGCTGCCAATCTGATCATGCGCAACGCGCTGGCCACCCTCGGCCAGATGGCCTTGGCGGCGCTGGTTGCGGTGGCCGTCGCGGTGGTGTCGCTGATCGCCATCTCTGGCGTGCAGTGGCCGGCCTTTCCGTCGTCCAACCAACTGCACGCGCTGACCACCGTCGGGCAGGTCGGCTGCCTGGCCGGCCTGGTCGCCACCGGATGGGTGTGGCGGCGCGGGCACCGGCTGATCGCCCAGCTGGGCGGGCTGGTGTTCGTGTCCGCGTTCACCGTCGTCACCCTGGGCATGCCGCTGGGGGCCACCAAGCTGTATCTGTTCGGCATCTCCGTCGACCAGCAGTTCCGCACCGAATACGTCACCCGGCTCGCCGACAGCCCCGCCCTGCGCGACATGACCTACCTTGGGCTGCCGCCGTTCTACCCGCCCGGCTGGTTCTGGATCGGCGGGCGCGCGGCGGCGCTGTCCGGGACGCCGGCGTGGGAGGTCTTCAAACCGTGGGCCATCACCTCGATCGCCGTCGCGGTCGCGGTCGCGCTGGTGCTGTGGTGGCGGATGGTCCGGTTCGAGTACGCGCTGATCGTCACCGCCGCGACGGCCGCGGTCACGCTGGCGTACGGCTCGCCCGAGCCCTACTCGGCAATGATCACCGTGCTGTTGCCGCCGGTGCTGGTGCTGACCTGGTCGGGGCTGCGGGCCGCGGACCGTCCGGACGCGGGCCGGCGCGCGGGCTGGGGCGCGGTGATCGGCGCAGGGATTTTCCTGGGGTGGACGGCCACCTGGTACACGCTGCTGTTCGGGTTCAGCGCGTTCGCGATCGGGCTGATGGCGCTGTGGCTGGCCGGGGTGCGGTGGCACCGGGACGGCGTGAAGGCCGCGCTCGATCCGCTGCGACGCCTGGCGGTCATCGCCGGCATCGCCGTGGTGATCGGCTGCACGACCTGGTTGCCGTTCCTGGTGCGAGCGGCGCGCAGTCCGATCAGCAACACCGGGGGCGCCGCCCACTACCTGCCGGCCGACGGGGCCGAGCTCACCTTCCCGATGCTGCAGTTCACGCTGCTCGGTGTGGTCGCCATGATCGGCACCCTGTGGCTGGTGGTGCGGGCGCGCTCCTCGGTGCGGGCCGGTGCGCTGGCCATCGGCGTGGTGGCGATCTACCTGTGGTCGCTGTTGTCGATGCTCACCACGCTGGCGCGCGTCACTCTGTTGTCGTTCCGGCTGCAGCCGACGCTGAGCGTGCTGCTGGTGGCCGCCGGGGCCTTCGGTTTCCTCGAGGCGACGCTGGCCCTCAAGCCGCGCGGCCGCGCGATCGTCCCGGTGGCCGGCGCCATCGGCCTAACCGCCGCGATCGCGTTCAGCCAGGACATCCCCGACGTGCTACGCCCCGACCTCACCATCGCCTACACCGACACCGACGGCAACGGGCAGCGCGGCGACCGGCGGCCGCCCAGCACCGAAAAGTTCTACGCGACAATCGATCACGACATCACGCAGGTGACCGGCAAGCCGCGCGACCAGACCGTGGTGATGACGGCCGATTACAGCTTCCTGTCGTTCTACCCCTACTGGGGATTCCAGGGGCTCACCTCGCACTACGCCAACCCGCTCGCGCAATTCGACCTGCGGGCCGCGCAGATCGACAAGTGGTCCAAACTCAAGACCGCCGACGAGCTGATCCACGCCCTGGATGCCTGCCCCTGGCCACCTCCGACGGTCTTTTTGATGCGCCGCGGTGCTAACGGCAACTACACCCTGCGGCTGGCCGAGGACGTCTACCCCAACCAGCCCAACGTGCGCCGCTACACCGTCGATCTGCGCGGCGCCCTGTTCGACAGCCCGCGCTTCGACGTCCGCAGCGTCGGCCCCTTCGTGCTGGCCATCCGCAAACCGGGGCGTAACCACCGATGAGCACCGAGACCACGCCTCAAACGGGGCCGCACACCGCGGAAGAACTAGCATCTAGCACCGTGTCAGCCACGGAAACCAATCACCGGATCGCCCGGCTGGTTGCTTCCGTCGCCGGGCTGCTCGGCGTGCTGCTGGCGATCGCCACCCCGCTGCTGCCGGTCGACCAGACCACCGCCCAGCTGAACTGGCCACAGAACGGGACCTTCGGCAGCGTCGAGGCGCCCCTGATCGGTTACGTGGCCACCGATTTGAACATCACCGTCCCGTGTCAGGCCGCCGCCGGGCTGACCGGCGGGGGTAACGCCGGCAAGACGGTGTTGCTGTCGACGGTGCCCAAGCAGGCGCCCAAGGCCGTCGACCGGGGCCTGCTGATCGTGCGGGCCAACGACGAGCTGGTGCTGGTGGTGCGCAACGTCCCGGTGGTGAGCGCGCCGCTGAGCCAGGTGCTCGGCCCGGCCTGCCAGCGGCTGACGTTCACCGCGCACGCCGACCGGGTGACCGCCGAGTTCGTCGGGCTGACCCAGGGACGCAATTCCGAGCATCCCGGCTCGCCGCTGCGGGGGGAGAAGAGCGGCTACGACTTCCGGCCGCAGATCGTCGGCGTCTTCACCGATCTCAGCGGGCCGACGCCGCCCGGGCTGAGCTTCGCGGCGACCGTCGACACCCGCTACAGCAGCAGCCCCACCCCGCTGAAGATGGCGGCGATGATCCTGGGGCTGGTGCTGACCGCCGCCTCCCTGGTCGCGCTGCACCGGCTCGACACCGCCGACGGAACCCGGCACCGCCGCTTCCTGCCGGCGCGGTGGTGGTCCATCGGCGCGCTGGACGCCCTGGTGATCGCGGTGCTGGTGTGGTGGCATTTCGTCGGCGCCAACACCTCCGACGACGGCTACATCCTGACCATGGCCCGGGTGTCCGAGCACGCCGGCTACATGGCCAACTACTACCGCTGGTTCGGCACGCCCGAGGCACCGTTCGGCTGGTACTACGACCTGCTGGCGCTGTGGGCCCACGTGAGCACCACCAGCATCTGGATGCGGTTGCCGACCCTGGTGATGGCGCTGACGTGCTGGTGGGTGATCAGCCGGGAGGTCATGCCCCGCCTGGGCCATGCGGTCAAGCAGAACCGCGCGGCGGCCTGGACCGCGGCGGGCACGTTCCTGGCGGTCTGGCTCCCGCTCGACAACGGGCTGCGCCCCGAGCCGATCATCGCCCTGGGCATCCTGCTGACGTGGTGTTCGGTGGAGCGCGCGGTGGCCACCAGCCGGCTGCTGCCGGTGGCGATCGCGTGCATCATCGGCGCGCTGACCCTCTTTTCCGGACCGACGGGCATCGCCTCGATCGGCGCCCTGCTGGTCGCCATCGGGCCGCTGCGCACCATCCTGCACCGCAGGATCACCCGGTTCGGTGCGCTGCCGCTGGTGCTGCCGTTGCTGGCCGCGGTCACCGTCACCGGCATCCTGATCTTCCGCGACCAGACGCTGGCCGGCGAGGTCCAGGCCACCATGCTCAAGCGGGCCGTCGGCCCCAGCCTGAGTTGGTTCGACGAACACATCCGCTACGAGCGGCTGTTCATGGCCAGCCCCGACGGGTCGGTCGCCCGCCGCTTCGCCGTGCTGGCGCTGGTGCTCGCGCTCGGGGTCACGGTCGCAATGTCGTTGCGCAAGGGCCGGATTCCGGGCACCGCCGCCGGGCCGAGCCGCCGCATCGTCGGGATCACCATCATCTCGTTCGTCGCGATGATGTTCACCCCCACCAAGTGGACCCACCACTTCGGCGTGTTCGCCGGGCTCGCCGGGCCGCTGGGCGCGCTCGCCGCGGTCGCGGTGACCGCGGTGGCCATGCGGTCACGGCGCAACCGCACCGTGTACGCCGCCGTGGTGCTGTTCCTGGTGGCGCTGTCGTTCGCCAGCGTCAACGGCTGGTGGTACGTCTCGAATTTCGGTGTGCCCTGGTCGAATGCGTTCCCGGCGTGGCATTACGCGTTCGCCACCGCCCTGCTCGGGCTGACCGTGGTGGTGCTGCTGGCGGCGGCGTGGTTCCACTTCGTCGCCCCCGAGAACGGGCCACCCAAGACCCGTCTGGGCGCACGCGTGGCGGGAATCATCCAGTCCCCGTTGGCAATTGCGACGTGGGTGCTAGTGGTGTTCGAGGTGGCGTCGCTGACCCTGGCGATGACCGACCAGTATCCGGCCTGGTCGGTCGGCCGCTCCAACCTGCAGGCGCTGACCGGCAAGACGTGCGGGCTGGCCGAGGACGTGCTGGTGGAGCAGGACCCGAACGCGGGCATGCTCTCGCCGGTGGGCGCCTCGGCGGCGGACGCCCTCGGCGCCGGCCTGTCGGAAGCCTTCACGCCCAACGGAATTCCCGCCGACGTCCGCGCCGACCCGGTGATGGAACGGCCGGGTGACCGCAGCTTCGTCAACGACGAGGAGAAGACCGGCAGCAACCAGGCGGGAACCGAGGGCGGCACCACCCCCGCGCCGGGGATCAACGGATCGTCGGCCCAGCTGCCCTTCAACCTCGACCCCGCGCGCACACCGGTGCTCGGCAGCTGGCGCTCGGGCATCCAGATTCCCGCGCACCTGCGGTCCGGGTGGTATCGCCTGCCCGCGCGCGACAAGGCGGGACCGCTGCTGGTGGTGAGCGCGGCCGGGCGTTTCGACCCCCGTGAGGTCCAGGTGCAGTGGGCCACCGACGAGCAGGCGGCCGGCGGGCACCCCGGCGGCTCGTTCCAATTCGCCGACGTGGGCGCGTCCCCGGCCTGGCGCAACCTGCGCCTGGCGCTGTCGGCGATCCCCGACTCCGCCACCCAGATTCGGTTGGTCGCCGACGACGAAGACCTGGCGCCGCAGCACTGGATCGCCCTGACACCGCCGCGCATTCCGCGGCTGCGCACCCTGCAGGACGTGGTGGGCTCCGCCGACCCCGTGTTCCTGGACTGGCTCGTCGGGCTGGCCTTCCCGTGTCAGCGACCGTTCGGCCATCAGAACGGCGTCGACGAGACACCGAAGTGGCGCATCCTGCCCGACCGGTTCGGCGCCGAGGCCAACTCGCCCGTGATGGACAACAACGGCGGCGGCCCGTTGGGCGTCACCGAACTCCTGGTGAAAGCCACCACGATGGCCACCTATCTCAAGGACGACTGGTCCCGCGACTGGGGCTCGCTGCAGCGGCTGACGCCGTATTACCCCGGCGCGCAACCCGCCGACCTACTGCTGGGAACGGCGACGCGCAGCGGTCTGTGGAACCCGGCGCCGCTGCGCAAGACGTAGGCGCCGTCGCGGGCCCTTGAACGCGGATATCCGTAAGCCTATGCTTACGGTTCGTGACCACTTACCAAACCGCTGACGCGTGGCTGGCGTTGGCGGACGGGACGCGGCGGGCCATCGTGGAACGGCTCGCGCACGGCCCGTCGGCGGTCGGTGAGTTGGCGCGCGACCTGCCGGTCAGCAGACCCGCCGTGTCGCAACACCTCAAGGTGCTCAAGTCCGCCGGGCTGGTGCGCGACCGGGCCGCGGGAACCCGTCGCGTCTATCAGCTCGACCCCACCGGTCTCGAGGCGCTCCGCGCCGACCTCGACCGGTTCTGGACCCAGGCGCTCGCCGGCTATGCGCGGGCCATCGACGAGACCAACGAAGGATCGACATGACATCCCAGCGGACGCCCAACGTCACCCACCACGTCGTCGTCAACGCCCCCATCGAGCGCGCGTTCACGGTCTTCACGCAGCAGTTCGGCGCGTTCAAGCCGCGCGAGCACAATCTCTTGGCGGTCCCCATCGCCGAGACCGTGTTCGAGCCCCGCGTCGGCGGCCACATCTACGACCGCGGCGTCGACGGAAGCGTGTGCCGGTGGGCGCGGATCCTGGTCTACGAGCCGCCGCATCGCGTGGTGTTCAGCTGGGACATCGGCCCGACGTGGCAGCTGGAAGCCGACCCGGCCAAGACCAGCGAGGTCGACGTCCGCTTCACCGCCCAGGCCGACCGACGCACCCGGGTGGACCTCGAACACCGCCATCTCGACCGCCACGGGCCGGGCTGGCCCTCGGTGGCCGACGGGGTCGACGGCGATGCGGGATGGCCCCTCTACCTGGCCCGCTACGCCGACGTGCTGAGGGGCGGTGACCCGCGATGACCGCCGACCTGATGCCCATGGCCCGCGCCGAACGGGCCGACCTGGCGGACTTTTTGGCCACCCTGGCGCCGCGGGACTGGGAGGCGCCCAGCCTGTGCGCGCGATGGAGCGTGAAAGACGTTGTCGCGCATGTGATCAGCTACGAGGAGCTCGGCGCCCTGGGGCTGGTGAAGCGATTCGCGAAGGGCCTGGTGGTGCGGGCCAACCAGGTGGGCGTCGATGAATTCTCGCACCTGACCCCGCAACAATTGCTGGAGTTTCTGCGCAACCACCTCGAACCACGCGGATTGACAGCGGGTTTCGGGGGAATGATCGCCCTCGTCGACGGCACGATCCATCACCAGGACATCCGCCGCGCGCTGGACCGGCCGCGCGAGATCCCGCCCGACCGCCTGGAGCGGGTCCTCTCCCTGGTGCCCGGCAACCCCAGGATCGGCGCGGGACGGCGGATCAGGGGTCTGCGCCTGCGCGCCACCGACGTCGAGTGGACGCACGGCGACGGGCCCGAGGTGACCGGCCCCGGCGAGGCGCTGCTCATGGCGATGTCCGGGCGCCCGGCCGCGCTCGCCGACCTCGACGGTCCCGGGCACGCGACCCTGGCGGCCCGGCTCGGCGGATAGCAGCGCCCCGCTGCGCGGCCCCGCGTCCAGATGGCACAAAGCCGCGTCGCTTACGATCGAGCCTCGTGCCCCACGACCGTAATGAGCGATCGCAGCGCATCCCACGATCGGTGGCCGCGGTCGCGGGAATCGCGGGGCTGTTGTTGTGCCTCCTCGTCCCGGTGCTTCCGGCGAAACAGACCACGGCGACGGTGCTGTGGCCGCAGGGCACGGTGGACGGGCACGTCAGCCAGATCACCGCGCCCCTGGTGTCGGGGGCGCCCCGCGCGCTGGACATCTCCATTCCCTGCCCGGACATCGCGACCCTACCCGCCAGCGGGGGTTTGGTGGTCTCGACGCTGCCGCCCGGCGGGATGGACGCCGGGAAGAACGGGCTGTTCGTGCGCGCGAACAAGGACGTCGTCGTCGTGGCGTTCCGCGACACCGTCGCGGCGGTGGCGCAGCGCTCGGCCATCGCCGCCGGGGCCTGCAGCGTGCTGCACGCCTGGGCCGGCGTCGGGGCGGCCGGCGCCGAGTTCGTCGGCATACCCGGCGCCACCGGCGTCCTGCCGGCCGAAAAGAAGCCCCAGGTCGGCGGGATCTTCACCGATCTGAAGGTGCCCGCGGGGCCGGGGCTTTCGGCCCGGGTCGACATCGACACCCGATTCATCACCGCGCCCACCGCGGTCAAGAAGATTGTGATGGCGCTGGGCGTCCTGTCCGTGCTGACGGCCATCGTGGCGCTCGCGGTGCTGGACCGCCGCAGCCGGGGCGGCGGCACGCTGCTCAACTGGCGCTCCCCCATCGCCTGGCTGTCCCGGTACCGGCCCGGCACGCACCTGGCGAACTGGCGGCGCGTCGGGCTGGCGACGTGGATCGCCGACGCCGGGGTGATCGCAACCCTGTTGCTGTGGCACATCATTGGCGCCACCACATCGGACGACGGCTACAACCTGACCGTCGCCCGCGTCGCTCCGCGCGCCGGTTACGTCGCCAACTACTACCGCTACTTCGGTACCACCGACGCCCCCTTCGACTGGTATCTCGGGGTGCTGTCGAAGCTCGCCTCGGTGAGCACGGCGGGCGTCTGGATGCGGCTGCCCGCCACGCTGGCCGGGATCGGCTGCTGGCTGATCATCGGCCATTGGATGCTGCGCCGGCTGGGCCCCGGCAGGGATGGACTGGCGGCCAACCGCGTCGCGGTCTTCACCGCGGGCGCGGTTTTCGTCGCGGCCTGGCTGCCGTTCAACAACGGGCTGCGGCCCGAACCACTGATCGCCCTCGGCGTGCTGGTCACCTGGATGCTGGTGGAACGCGCGATCGCCCTGCGGCGGCTCGCCCCGGCCGCGGTGGCCATCATCGTGGCGCTGCTGAGCGCGACGCTGGCGCCGCAGGGTCTGATCGCCGTGGCCGCGCTGCTGACCGGGGCGCGGGCCGTCGCCCAGACGATCCGGCGCCGCCGGGCGACCGACGGGCTGCTGGCGCCGCTGGCGGTGCTGGGCGCGTCGCTCTCGGTGATCCTCGTGGTGGTGTTCCGCAGCCAGACGCTGGCCACGGTGCTGGAGTCCGCCCGCATCAAATACAAGGTCGGGCCGACGATCGCCTGGTACCAGGACTGGCTGCGCTACTACTTCCTCACGGTCGAGTCCAACCCCGACGGATCGATGGCGCGGCGGTTCGCGGTGCTGATCCTGCTGCTGTGCCTGTTCGGGATGCCGGTCATCCTGCTGCGCCGCGGCCACGTTCCCGGCGTGGCCAGCGGCCCGGCCTGGCGGCTGATCGGCACCACCGCGATCGGCCTGCTGCTCGTCACGTTCACCCCGACGAAGTGGGCGATCCAGTTCGGTGCCTTCGCGGGACTGGCCGGGGCGCTGGGCGCGGTCACCGCGTTCGCCTGCTCGCGGATCGGCCTGCACAACCGCCGCAACCTGACCCTGTACGTCACCGCGCTGCTGTTCGTGCTGGCGTGGGCCACCTCCGGCATCAACGGCTGGTTCTACGTCGGCAACTACGGGGTGCCGTGGTACGACATCCAACCGGTCGTCGCCAGCCACCCGGTGACGTCGATGTTCCTGACGTTGTCGATCATCACCGGACTGCTGGCCGCCTGGCAGCACTTCCGGATGGACTACGCCGGCCACACCGAGGTCAAGGACAACCGGCGCAACCGCGTCCTGGCGTCGACCCCGCTGCTGGTGGTCGCGACCATCATGGTCGTCGGCGAGGTCGCCTCGCTGACCAAGGGCGCGGTGTTCCGCTACCCGCTCTACACCACCGGCAAGGCCAACCTCGCCGCGATCACTTCGGGCCTGTCCGCCACCAGCTGCGCCATGGCCGACGACGTGCTGGCCGAGCCCGACCCCAACGCGGGCATGCTGGCCCCGGCACCGGGCCAGACCTTCGGGCCCGACGGGCCGCTCGGGGGCGTCAATCCGGTGGGCTTCAAACCCGAAGGCGTGGGCGAGGACCTGCAATCCGACCCGGTGGTGACCAAGCCGGGACTGGTCAACTCCGACGCCTCCCCGAACAAGCCGAACGTCGCCTACAGCGACTCGGCGGGCACCGCCGGCGGCAAGGGCCCGGTCGGGGTCAACGGCTCCCACGCGGCGCTGCCGTTCGGGCTGGACCCGGCCCGCACCCCGGTGATGGGCAGCTACGGCGAGAACACGCTGGCCGCCACCGCCACCTCGGCCTGGTACCAGCTGCCCGCGCGCACCCCCGACCGGCCCCTGGTGGTCGTCTCCGCCGCCGGCGCGATCTGGTCCTACAAGGAGGACGGCACCTTCACCTACGGGCAATCGCTGAAGCTGCAATGGGGCGTCACCCGCCCGGACGGCACCACCCAGCCGCTGGCCGAGGTGCAGCCGATCGACATCGGCCCGCAGCCGGCGTGGCGCAACCTGCGTTTCCCGCTGGCGTGGGCGCCGCCGGAGGCGAACGTGGCGCGCATCGTCGCCTACGACCCGAACCTGAGCTCCGAGCAGTGGTTCGCGTTCACGCCGCCGCGGGTGCCGGTGCTGGAAACCCTGCAGCAACTGGTCGGGTCGCAGACGCCGGTGCTGATGGACATCGCGACCGCCGCCAACTTCCCGTGCCAGCGGCCGTTCTCCGAACACCTTGGCGTTGCCGAACTTCCGGGGTACCGCATCCTTCCCGACCGCAAGCAGACGGCGGCGTCGTCGAACCTGTGGCAGTCCAGCGAGGCCGGCGGGCCCTTCCTGTTCGCCCAGGCGCTGCTGCGCACGTCGACGATCTCGACGTATCTGCGCGGCGATTGGTATCGCGACTGGGGATCCGTGGAGCAGTACTTCCGGTTGGTGCCGGCTGATTTGGCGCCGGACGCCGCGATTGAACAGGGTGTGATGACAGTGCACGGCTGGAGCCGGCAGGGACCGATTCGGGCGTTGCCATGAGCGCGCCGAGGATGCGCGACGACGTGCGAACGACGCGTTGGGTGGCGACCATCGCCGGCCTGATCGGGTTCGTGCTGTCCGTCGCCACCCCGCTGCTGCCCGTCGTGCAGACGACCGCGACGCTGAACTGGCCCCAGAACGGACAGCTGAACAGCGTTACGGCACCGTTGATTTCGCTGACCCCGGTCGACATGACCGCCACCGTTCCCTGCTCGCTGGTGCGCGACCTGCCACCGGAGGGCGGGGTGGTGGTCGGCACCGGGCCCAAGAAGGGCAAGGACGCCGCGCTCAACGCGCTGTTCGTCGTCGTCAACGGCAAGCGCGTCGACGTCACCGACCGCAATGTGGTGATCGCCAGCGTGTCCCGGGACCAGGCGATGTCGCCACAGTGCCAGCGCATCGAGATCACCTCGACGAAGGCCGGCACGTTCGCCACCTTTGTCGGGCTCAATGATTCGGCGGGCAAACCGATCGGTGGCGGATTCCCCGACCCGAACCTGCGACCGCAGATCGTCGGTGTGTTCACCGACCTGACCGGTCCGGCCCCGGCCGGCTTGACGCTGTCGGCGACCATCGACACCCGGTTCTCCACCACCCCAACCACTTTGAAACTGGTCGCGATGGTGTTGGCGATCGTGGCGACCATCGTTGCGCTGGTCGCGTTGTGGCGACTCGACCAGCTGGACGGGCGGCGGATGCGCCGGCTCATTCCGGCGAATTGGCGCACGTTCACCCTCGCCGACGTCGCGGTGATCTTCGGGTTCGTGCTCTGGCACGTGATCGGGGCGAACTCGTCCGACGACGGCTACATCCTCGGCATGGCGCGGGTGGCCGATCGCGCCGGCTACATGTCGAACTACTTCCGCTGGTTCGGCAGCCCCGAGGACCCCTTCGGCTGGTACTACAACCTGCTGGCGCTGATGACCCACGTCAGCGACGCCAGCCTGTGGATGCGACTGCCGGACCTGTTCGCCGGAATCGTGTGCTGGCTGTTGCTGTCTCGCGAGGTGCTGCCCCGGCTGGGGCCTGCGGTGGCCGCCAGCAAGCCGGCGAACTGGGCGGCGGGCATGGTGTTGCTGACGGCGTGGATGCCGTTCGACAACGGTCTGCGCCCCGAGCCGATCATCGCGCTCGGTTCGCTGGTCACCTACGTGCTGATCGAACGTTCCATGCGGTACAGCCGGCTGACTCCCGCGGCGCTGGCGGTCATCACCGCCGCGTTCACGCTCGGTGTGCAGCCCACCGGCCTGATCGCCGTGGCCGCCTTGGTCGCCGGTGGCCGTCCGATCCTGCGCATCCTGGTCCGCCGTCATCGCCTGGTGGGCACGTGGCCGCTGGTGGCGCCCATGCTGGCCGCCGGCACGGTCATCCTGACCGTGGTGTTCGCCGACCAGACGCTGCGGGCGGTGTTGGAAGCCACCAGGATTCGGACCGCGATCGGGCCGAGCCAGGCGTGGTACACCGAGAACCTGCGCTACTACTACCTGATCCTGCCCACCGTCGACGGTTCGCTGTCGCGCCGCTTCGGCTTCCTGATCACCGCGCTGTGCCTGTTCACCGCCGTGTTCATCATGTTGCGGCGCAAGCGGGTTCCGGGTGTGGCCCGCGGCCCGGCGTGGCGGCTGATGGGCGTCATCTTCGGCACCATGTTCTTCCTGATGTTCACGCCCACCAAGTGGGTGCACCACTTCGGCCTGTTCGCCGCGGTGGGGGCGGCGATGGCCGCGCTGACCACGGTGCTGGTGTCGCCCGCGGTGCTGCGGTGGTCGCGGAACAGGATGGCGTTCCTGGCGGCGGTGCTGTTCCTGATGGCGCTGTGCTTCGCCACCACCAACGGCTGGTGGTACGTCTCCAGCTACGGCGTCCCGTTCAACAGCACCATGCCGAAGATCGGCGGAATCTCGGTCAGCACAATCTTTTTCGCGCTGTTCGTGCTGGCCGTGCTGTACGCGATCTGGTTGCACTTCGCGTCCCGCGACCGCGGCGAAGGCCGGGTCGCGCGGGCGCTGACGGCCGCACCGGTGCCCATCGCGGCGGGATTCATGGCGCTGGTGTTCATCGCGTCGATGGTGGCCGGCATCGTGCGCCAGTACCCCACCTACTCCAACGCCTGGGACAACCTGCGCGAGTTCAGCGGGGGCTGCGGCCTGGCCGACGACGTGCTCGTCGAGCCGGACAGCAACGTCGGCTACATGGCGCCGCTACCGGGCAACTACGGGCCGCTGGGGCCGCTGGGCGGGGAGCACCCGGTGGGATTCAGTCCCAACGGTGTGCCCGAACACATTGTCGCCGAAGCCATTCGGATCACCCCGAATCAACCCGGAACCGACTACGACTGGGACGCGCCGACCAAGCTGAGCGCGCCGGGCATCAACGGCTCGACGGTGCCGCTGCCCTACGGCCTGGATCCCGATCGGGTTCCGCTGGCCGGCAGCTACACCACCGCGGCGCAGCAGCAGAGCAGGCTCACCTCGGCGTGGTACCGGTTGCCCAAACCCGATGCCGGCCATCCGCTCGTGGTGGTGTCCGCCGCCGGCAAGATCGACGGCAACAGCGTGCTGCACCACCACACCGACGGCCAGAAGGTGGTGCTCGAGTACGGGCGGCCCGGGCCCGCGGGTGACACCGGGGCCGGCATCGTGCCCGCCGGGCGGCTGGTGCCCTACGACCTGAACGGCGAGCAGCCAAAGGCCTGGCGCAACCTGCGTTTCGCCCGCTCCGACATGCCGGCGGACGCGGTCGCCGTGCGGGTGGTGGCCGAGGACCTGTCCCTGACGCCTGAGGACTGGATCGCGGTGACCCCGCCGCGGGTGCCGGAGATGCGTTCGCTGCAGGAGTACGTGGGCTCGACGCAGCCGGTGCTGATGGACTGGGCGGTCGGGTTGGCCTTCCCCTGCCAGCAGCCGATGCTGCACGTCAACGGCGTCACCGAGATCCCCAAATTCCGCATCACCCCGGACTACACGGCCAAGAAGATGGACACCGACACCTGGGAGGACGGAACCAACGGGGGGCTGCTGGGCATCACCGACCTGCTGCTGCGGGCCCACGTGATGTCGACGTACCTGTCCCACGACTGGGGCCGCGACTGGGGGTCGCTGCGCAAATTCGACACCATCGCCGACGCGCATCCCGCGCAGCTCGATCTCGGAACCGCCACCCGCACCGGGTGGTGGTCGCCGGGCCCGATCCGCATCAAGCCGTAACCGCGGCGGAAAAGCGTGAATTATCGGCGTGTCTAAATGGCGTGCCGCGGCCACAATTCCTCCGCGGAATAACGCACCGAATTAACGCCTGAGTAATTGCTGGGCGAGGGTTTGAATCGGCCAATCGCGGGACAATACTCATTCCGATGTGATCCAGTTCACACGACGGGAAGGGGTAGTCCCGATGCGCACGCAGTCACGCCTGAAAACCCCCGCGGCCGCGCTCACGGTGCTGGTTTTGCCGGCCACGACATTCGCCATCGGCACGGCGGGGGCCGAGGGCGCCGGCACCACCGTCGTTTTCGACGCCAAACTTCGGCGTTGCGATTTCAGCCTGGTGAGTTTTGCGGTGCAGATGCCGCACCCCTCGCTGGGGACGGGGTACGCCGTCGTGCGCACGGCAGGGTCGAGGGTGGTCGCGGACGTCCATTTGGTGAACCCGCCGGAGCCCGGCACCCATTTCGACGTGGGACTGATCCAGGTGCCCCGCCCCTCCTCCGCGCCGTGCGGGCCCGGCGACCCCGGGACCGCCTTCGCCGGCCTGGACACCGACGGGGCGGGCAGCGGGAACACGACCGTCCAGGACAGCATCCGGCCCGGCACGACCGGCGTGTGGGTGATCATCGAGCAACCGAACGCCCACGCGCAGAGCCCGGCGGAGTTCTACACCTCCGAGTTCGTCGTGCCGGTGAGGGCGTAGGGCAGATGAGAGGCGAAAGTGTCCGCATCCCAACGGGACACACGACAGCAGCGAATCGCGGCCGATGACGCCACCGGCGACCTGTCCGCGGTCCGGGGCTCCGCGTTGCCTGCGGACGGTGTCCCCGAGGAGATCGACACGTCGTCGGCGGCGGCCGAGGCGGCGGCGCTGGAGCGCGGCTCGGCCATGCTCGTGGTCAAACGGGGACCCAACGTCGGATCGCACTTCGTCCTGAACCAGCCCGTCATGACCGCCGGACGCCACCCGGCCAGCGACATCTATCTCGACGACATCACGGTCAGCCGACGGCATGCCGAATTCCGCAGCGAGAACGGCGAATTCCGCGTCGTCGACCTCGGCAGCCTCAACGGCACCTATCGCAACCGCGAAGCCGTCGACTCCGCGGCGCTGGCCAACGGCGACGTGCTGCAGATCGGCAATTTCCGGCTGGTGTTCCTCGCCGCCCAGACGCCGTGATGCGACGATGTACACCTGCGAATTCCGGCCCGGCCAAACGATCTTCGCCCAGGGCGACCCGGGTGACCGGCTCTATCTGATCGCCGAAGGCACGGTGACGATCAGCCTCCGCGACCCCGCGGGCCGCACCGGCGTGCGGGCCATCCTGGGACCCGCGGACATCTTCGGCGAGCTGGCGGTGTTCGACCCCGCCCCTCGCGCGTGCACCGCCACCGCACTCACCGAGGTGCGAGCCCTGTGGCTGGACCGCGCCTCCCTGCGCGCGTCGATGGCGCGGGATCCGGCGCTCGCCGAACAGCTGCTGCGGGCGCTGACCCGGCGAGTGCGGGCCGCCGAACGACAACTCGTCGAAATGGTTTCCAGCGATGTGAACGCCCGCGTCGCCCGCCAGCTGTTGGCGCTGGGCAGGCGGTTCGGCACCCGCGAGGGCGGCGCGCTGCGGGTCGCGCATGAACTCAGCCAGGACGAGCTGGCCCAGCTGGTGGGCGCCGACCGGGTGTCGGTGAACAAGGCATTGGGCAGCTTCACGACACGCGGCTGGATCTCGTTGAGAGGCAAGACCGTTGTGATCATCAACCCCGACGCGCTGGCAAGACGCGCCGGGGACGTCGGGGGCGCCGACGGCACCCGCTACGCCCTACCCCACGACGATCGGCTCGGCGCGTAGCGTCTGTCCCATGAGCGACTACGCCGTGGAGGCGGTGGACAGGCTGCCGTTCTCCACCGAGGAAAAATCGCAGCGCTACGCGACGGAGAACTACGGCGGGGCCGTCGGTCTCAATTGGTACAGCACCGATCCCACGCTGCAGTTCACCATGGCCTACTACCTGCAGCCCGACGAGCTGAGGCTGGCCGAGCGCCATCTGACGCGCATCGGCGAGCTGATGGGGGGCCCGGTGGCGCGGTGGGCCGAGGAGACCGACCGCAACCCGCCGCGGCTTCAGCGCTACGACCGGTGGGGCCACGACGTCAGCGAGGTGGTCATGCCGACGTCGTTCACCCAGTCCAAGCGGGCCGTCCTGGATGCCCAGCGGGCGCTGCGGACCGAGGCGCGCGAGGCGAAGATGAGCTCGTCGCTGACGCTGTTCGCGTCGAATTATCTGCTCAATCAAGCCGATATCGGCATGGGCTGCGCGCTGGGCACCGGCGGCGGCATGGTGCAGTCGCTGGTGGCGGCCTACGCGCCGGCCGACGTGGCCGAACACGTGCTGGCCAAATTCGCCTCCGGCGAGTGGGCCGGGGAGACGGCCCAGCTGCTCACCGAGCGCACCGGCGGCTCCGACCTGGGCGCCCTCGAGACGACCGCCACCCGTCACGGCGACTCGTGGCTGCTGAACGGGTTCAAGTGGTTTGCGTCCAACTGCGCCGGGGAGGCGTTCGTCGTCCTGGCCAAACCCGAAGGCGCACCGGACTCTTCGCGGGGCGTCGCCAATTTCCTGGTGCTGCGCACCCGCCGCGACGGCTCCCGCAACGGGGTGCGGGTCCGGCGCCTGAAGGACAAGCTCGGCACCCGTTCGGTGGCCTCGGGCGAGGTCGAGTTCGTCGACGCCGAGGCGTTCCTGCTGTCGGGCGAACCCACCGCCGAGTCCGGCCCCGCCGACGGCAAGGGGCTGGGCCGCATGATGGAGCTGACCAACGCCGCGCGGCTGGGCATCGCGTTGTTCGGGCTCGGCAATGCGCGGCGCGCCCTGGTGGAGTCGCTGTGCTACGCGCGGCAGCGGCGCGCCTTCGGCGGGGCGCTGATCGACAAGCCGTTGATGCGGCGCAAGCTCGCCGAGATGATCGTCGATGTCGAGGCCGCCCAGGCGCTGGTGTTCGACGGCACCGGCGCCACCAACCATCGCCAGCCGCGCAGCCTGCGACAGCGCATCGCGGTGCCGGTCACCAAGCTGAAGGTGTGCCGGCTGGGGATCACCGCGGCGTCGGACGCGATCGAGATCCACGGCGGCAACGGCTACATCGAGACCTGGCCGGTGGCAAGGCTTTTGCGTGACGCGCAGGTCAACACCATTTGGGAGGGCCCGGACAACATCCTGTGCCTGGACGTGCGCCGCGGGATCGAGCAGACCCGCGCGCACGAGACGCTGCTGGCCCGGCTGCGCGACGCCGTGTCGGTCGCCGACGACGACGAAGCCACTAGGCTGGTCGCCGGCCGGATCGAGGATCTCGACGCGGCGATCACCGCGTGGTCCAAACTTGACCGGGAGCTGGCCGAGGCGCGGCTGTTCGGACTGGCGCAATTCATGGGCGACGTCTACGGCGGCGCGTTGCTCATCGAGCAGGCCGCCTGGGAGCGCGCCACCCGCGGCGGCGGGCGCAAGGCGCTGGTCGCGCGGCTCTACGCGCAGCGGTATCTGGCCGATCGCGGGGCGCTGCGCGGTATCGACGCCGACTCCGACGAGGCGCTGGAGCGCTTCGACGAACTTCTGGACGGTGCGCTGCGGCTCGAGGGCTAGGGGTTTCGGACGGGCCGGTAGACAAGGATCGCCAGGCCGTCACCCACTCTGCGGGTCGCGACGAGGCGCATGTCTTTCTTGCCGCTGGTGGCGCCGAAGAGGCGATCGCCGGCGCCGAGCACGAACGGGAAGACCATCATCCGCAACTCGTCGACGAGGTCGTGTTCTACCAGCGTGTGCACCAACCGGGAGCTCCCGTAGACGACTATGCGCCCGTTGACCTTTCGGCGCAAAGTGGTTATCTCGCGTACTACATCTCCCGCCAGTACAGTCGTGTTGTTCCAATCCGGGTCGTGCAGGGTCGTCGATACCACGTACTTGGGCAAGCTGTTCAATCGGTCCGCCCACCGGCCGCTGCGGAACGGCCACCGGGCCGCGAAGAATTCGTAGGTCCGCCGCCCCAGCAGCAGGGCCTCCGCGCCCAGCGCCTCGTCGAGCCCGACCGCCGCCCAATCTTCATGGTCCCTAGTCCCTATCTGGCCGAACCAGCCACCGACCCTGAACCCCTCGTCCCCGGTCGGGTCCTGCACGACTCCGTCGAGCGAGACATTCTCGCTGATAATGATCGTTCCCATCCGTGCTCTCCTTACGGTGGCGTTGTCAGCACCTACCACTAATGGAGACACCGCCCCGTGTGCCCATGGGCCGGTGTCCATACGGGAAGGAGGTGACGAGGGTGACAGCGGGCGATCTGATGTGCCGGGCGCGCGCCGGGGACGGCGAAGCCTTCCGGGAGTTGGTCGAACCGTACCGCCGGGAGCTCCAGGTGCACTGCTACCGGATGCTCGGATCCTTGCAGGACGCCGAAGACACCTTGCAAGACGCGATGCTGGCCGCGTGGCAAGGGCTCGAGGGGTTCGAGGGACGCGCCTCACTGCGCACCTGGCTCTACCGCATCGCCACGAATCGCTGCCTGAACGCCCGTCGCTCAGCAAGCCGACGCGCGGGCAAGGAGTGGGACGTGCCTGATGTCGAACCGCCCCACCCCACCCGACTCGGTGAAGTGGTTTGGCTCGAGCCCTTTCCGGACTCCCTCATGCCGGAAGCTCGCTACGAGCGGACCGAATCCATCGCACTGGCTTTCGTTGCCGCCCTTCAGGTTCTGCCGCCTCGGCAGATCGCAGTACTCGTGCTGCGCGACGTCCTCGGATTCCGCACCGACGAGGTGGCCGACATGCTCGACTCGACAGTCGAATCGGTCAGGAGCGCCCTCAAACGGGCGCGCAACGGCCTGCGGCGTCACCGCGCCACTGTCGACGACCGGGAACCCCCACCGGCGCGCGACTCGCCTGCCGAAGTGGCGATCGTGGCGAAGTTCGTGCAGGCGTGGGAGTCCGCCGATCTCGATGCGCTGGTGGCCCTGTTGACCGACGACATCTTCATGTCGATGCCACCGATGCCGTTCGAATACGAGGGCCGCGAAGTTGTGGCCCGCTTCTGCCGGTCTCTCTTCCGTGCGGGCCGCAGGTTCGACCTCGTGGCGACCCGCGCCAATGGTCAGCCGGCATTCGGCGCCTATCTGCGCACGCCCACCGGCGTCAGCCACGGGGTCGGCCTGTATGTCCTCGACCTCAGTGGCGACCGCATCTGCGCCATGACCCGCTTCGACAACAGCGTGCTGTCGTGGTTCGGGCTCCCACGGTCGCTGGCGCCCGGCTAGATCGGGATGAGCCCGTGCTTGCGGGCCGTGCGGAACCACAACTGCTTGTCCCGCAACAGCTTCATCGACTTGCGCAGCAGCAGCCTGGTCTGGTGCGGGTCGATGACCGCGTCGATGAAGCCGCGTTCGGCGGCGGTCCACGGGATCGCCATGTTGAGGTTGTAGCCCTCGATGAAGTCCTTCTTGATCTGCTGCGCCTCGGGGGTGGTCGGGTCGGGGAACCGCTTCATCAGCAGCTGCGCGGCCCCTTCGGCGCCGATCACCGCGATCCGCGCGGTGGGCCAGGCGAAGTTGAAGTCGGCGGTCAGCTGCCGCGAGCCCATCACCGCGTAGGCGCCGCCGTAGGACTTGCGCACGGTGATCGTCACCTTGGGCACGTCGGCCTCGACCACGGAGTAGAGGAATCGCCCGCCGCGCTTGATGATTCCCCGCTTCTCCTCCTCGGCGCCCGGGAGGAACCCGGGGGTGTCCACCACGAAAACCAGCGGGATGTTGAACGCGTCGCAGAACCGGATGAACCGCGCCGCCTTGTCGGAGGCCTCGTTGTCGATCGACCCGGACATGTACATGGGCTGGTTGGCGATCACGCCCACGGGGTGGCCGTCGACCCGGGCGTAGCCGGTGATGATGGCCGGCCCGTGCTGCGCGGCGACGTCGAGGAAGTCGCCGTCGTCGAAGATCCGCAGCAGGATCTCGTGCATGTCGTAGGCCATGTTGTCCGAGTCGGGCACGATCGAGTCGAGCTCGAGGTCGGTCGGGGTGATCTCCGGCTCCAGGCCGGGGTTGACCACCGGCGGCTTGCCGAAGGTGCTCGACGGCAGGAACGACAGGAAGTCGCGCACGTACTGAAACGCCTCGGCCTCGGAGTTCACCACCTGGTGGATGTTGCCGTAGCGGGCCTGCGCGTCGGAGCCACCCAGCTCGTCGAGGGTGACCTCCTCGCCGGTGACCTCGCGGATCACGTCGGGGCCGGTGACGAAGAAGTAGCCCTGGTCGCGCACCGAGACCAGCAGGTCGTCCTGGATCGGCGAATACACCGCTCCCCCAGCGCATTTGCCGAAGATCAGGGAGATCTGGGGCACCAGGCCGGACAGCGCCTCGTGCCGGCGGCCCAGCTCGGCGTACCACGCCAGCGAGGTGACCGCGTCCTGGATCCGGGCGCCACCGGAGTCCTGGATGCCGATGATCGGGCACCCGATCATCGCGCACCACTCCATCAACCGGGCGACCTTGCGGCCGAACATCTCGCCGACGGTGCCCTGGAAGACCGTCTGGTCGTGGGAGAACACCCCGACCGGGCGGCCGTCGATCATGGCGTGCCCGGTGACGCACCCGTCGCCGTAGAGCGCGTTCGGGTCGTTCGGCGTCTTGGCCAGCGCCCCGGTCTCCAGGAAGGTGCCCGGGTCGACCAGCGCGTGCACGCGGGCGCGGGCGCTGGGGATGCCCTTCTTGTCGCGCTTGGCGACGGCCTTCTCACCGCCGGGCTCCTGGGCCAGTTCCAGGCGGCGATGGAGCTCGGCCAGCTTCTCGGCGGTGGTGTGCTGGATGGGGGCCGGCGCCATCTCCGTCACTACTTGCCTACCTCACTTGTCTGGGTGCTTTCCGCGTCCACCTTATTCAGCACCTCGGTCAGGTGTGCGCCTACCTTGCCGATGATCGGCTCGTCGATGGCCTGGATGTGCTCGCCGCCGATGGGGACCACCTCCAGGTCCGCCACGTACTCACCCCAGCCGCCGTCGGGCTGGCGGATCGCATAGCGCGGCTCGAACTCGATGACGTCGTCGTGGTAGCGATCGGCCATGTAGAGGGTCACGTGGCCGTCGTAGGGCTCGATCACGACGGTCTCGAGCGCCCGGTTGTCCAGGTACGAGGTCCGCTGGTGCTCGACGATGCCGCCCGGGATCTGCACGCCGCTCTGCTGGACGATGTCGAGGACGAACTTGACCTGCCCCTCGTCGTCGAGCTCTTCGAGCTGCTCGTAGGGGATCGCGGGGATCTCGACGTTGAAGGTGCGCTCCGCGAATCTGGCGTAGCGGTCCCAGCGCTTGCGGGTCTCCTCCTTGGTCTGGGGGATCTCCTCGCCGGGGCGCACCGTGTCGATCATCCCGACGAACCGCACGTCGGCGCCGGCCCGCTTCAGCCCGATCGCGCACGCGTACGCCAGGGCGCCGCCGAGCGACCAGCCGGCCAGGATGAACGGCTTGCCGTCGTTCATCTCCAGCAGCTTGGGCACATACTGGGCGGCCCGCTCCTGGATGGTGCCCTCCACGCGCTCGAGCCCGTACATCGGGGTGCCCGCCGGCAGCCGGTTGAGCAGCGGCTCGTAGACCACGGTCGACCCGCCGGCCGGGTGGAACACGAACACCGGTATCTGCGAGTCGTTCTCCGGGGCCCGGATGGTGCGGACGAAGCCGTCGATCTGACCGGCCTCCAGGTACTGGCGGACCTTTTCGGCCAGCTCCTCAATGGTCTCCGACGTCAGCACGTCCTCGGCGGTGATCGTGCCGTCGGCACGCTCCGAGAGGCGCTGCGCCATCTTGGCCGCGGTGTCCTCGTCGAGCTTGGGCAGCGGGTTGAAGATGCCGCCCGGCGACTTGCCGGTGACGATCGCCCAGGTGGCGAAGGTGACCCGCTCGGCGGCGTCACGCGGGGGCACATCGGAATTGAGCGCCTTGGACACCGCTTCCTGGCTGAGCGCTCCCGCCAGGTTCGCCGTGGCGCCGTTGCCCGACGGTCCCGACGGATCCGTCGGCGGCGGCGGAATCGGCGCGTCCGACGACGGCGGTGCCGGCTGGGTCTGCGGCTCGGCCTGCGGGTCGGGCGCCGGCGCGGTCACCGAGTCGACCGTCGCGCCGCTGAGCAACCGCGCCTGTTCCTGCGCGATCTCGTCGGCGGTCAGCGTCTTCTGGTGCTCGTGCAGCTGCTCGACCTCGTCGCGGTGCTCGACCGCGTACTGGATCAGCGTCTCGATGTTGTACAGGTTGGCGTCGCGCACCGCGGTCAACTGGATGGGCGGCAGGTCGAAGTCGTATTCGACGCGGTTCTTGATCCGCACCGCCATCAGCGAGTCCAGGCCGAGCTCGATCAGCGGCACCTCCCACGGCAGGTCCTCGGGCTCGTAGCCCATGGCCGCCGAGACGATCAGGCCCAGCCGCTCGCCGATGGTCTCGCCGGAGTCCGGCGACCACCTGCCCACGCTCGACGGCAGGTAGCGGTTGGTCAGGCTGTCCGACAGCGTCTCGGCGTCGGTCTCCTCGGCGGGGGCTTCCGCCACCGGCCCGTCGGTCACCGGGGCCGCAATCGCCGCGCCGGCGCCCACCGCGGTCGGCAGCGCGGCAACGCTCTGGCCGGCCCGCGACACCAGCGCGTCGTAGACCAGGGTGAAGGACTCGTCGATGCGGGCGTGCACCTGAACCGAGGCGCCACCCGGGTGCCGGGTCATGGTCGTCACCAACCGGGCGCCGGCGCCGGGCACCGCGCGCTGCTCGGACGCCACCAACTGGGCATCCGAAAGCACCTGTGTCGCGGCCGATCTCACCAACGCAGCCAGGTCGGTCTCGCCGTTGCGCGGCGCGTACTCCCAGACGTGCCGGCCGTCCGGCAGTGCGACGTGGGTGCCGGGCATGATCACCGAGCCGTCGCCGGAGAAGTGCACGTCCAGCCAGTGCTCTTTGCGCTTGAACCTCGTCGGCGGGATGTTCGCGTAGTCCTCGGGGCCTTGCGCGCGGGTGAACAGCGTCCGGATGTCCAGCTCGTGGCCGTGCACGTAGAGCTGGGCCATCGCCGAGATCATCGACTCGACGTCGTCCTGCTTTTTGGCCAGCGTCGGAATCAGTTGGGCGTCATGCAAACCCGCGGCCGCGGTGGTCAAACCGATCTGCATCAGCGCCACCGGGTTGGGCGCCAGCTCCAGGAACGTGGTGTGGCCGCTGTCGACGGCGTTGCGCACGCCGTGGGTGAAGTAGACCGAATGCCGCATTCCCTTGACCCAGTAAGCGACGTCGTGGATCGGCTCGCCGCCGGGCTTGATGTAGCTGCCCTCGTGCACCGTCGAGAAGATCCCGACGGTGGGGCTCATCGGCTTGATGCCCTGCAGTTCCGCGGAGAACTCACCGAGCAGCGGATCCATCTGCGAGGTGTGGCCGGCGCCCTTGGTCTGCAGCTTTCGAGCGAAGCGACCCTCGGACTCGGCGCGGGCGACGATGGCGTCGATCTGCTCGGGCGGACCGCCGATCACGGTCTGGCTGGGCGCGGCGTAGACGCACACCTCCAGGCCGGGGAAGTCGGCGAACACCGTCTTGAGCTCGTCGGCGGAGTACTCGACGAGCGCCATGAACCGGATGTACTCGCCGAACAGCATGGCCTCGCCCTCACCCATCAGGTGCGAGCGCGAGGCGATCACGCGGGCGGCGTCGCGCAGCGACAGCCCGCCGGCGAAGTACGCCGACGCGGGCTCACCCAGCGACTGACCCACCACCGCAGCGGGTTTCGCGCCGTGATGCTTGAGCAGCTCGCCCAGCGCGATCTGGATGGCGAAGATGACGACGTTGGAGGTTTCGATGCCGTACTCGTGGGAGTCGTCGAGGATCAGCTCGAGCACCGAGTAGCCGCGCTCGTCCTGAATCAGCGCGTCGACCTTCTCGATCCACTCGGCGAAGACCGCGTTGCGCAGGTACAGGTTTTTGCCCATCTTGCGGTGCTGCGCACCGAAACCGGCCATCGCCCAGACCGGGCCGCTGGTCACCGGGCCGTCGACGCTGAACACGTTCGGCCGCTGCTTGCCCTCGGCGACCGCCCGCAGGCCCTTGACGGCCTCCTCGTGATCGTGGGCCAGCACCACCGCGCGCGAGCGGCCGTGGTTGCGCCGCGACAGCGCCCGGCCGATCGATTCCAGCGACGACGCCTGCCCCTCCGGGCTTTCCATCCAGTCCGCGAGCTCGGCGGCCGCGGCCTTCTTGCGCGAGGTCAAAAAGCCCGACACCGCGAGCGGGATCAGCGGCCTGGTCGGCTCCGCCTCCTCTTGCGCGGCAAGCTCTTCCAGCGCGATCGCCTTGAGGCGCAGCGCCTCTTCGGTCACGCCCGGCAGCTCGTAGTCTTCCTCTTCGTCCGGCGCCTCGGCGTCGGGGATGATGTTGCCGAAGTCGTCGAACCGCAGCGAGTGGGCCTCGAGCGTGGGGGCCTCGGCCGCCTCGGCGGCTGCGGCGGCCTCTGCCTGGGGGGCGGGCTCGGGCTCGCGCTCCACCACGTCGCGCGGCAAGACCTCGCGCACCACCAGGTGCGCGTTGGCCCCGCCGAAGCCAAAGCTGGACACCCCGGCCAGCGCGTAACCGCCGTAGCGCGGCCAATCAGTCGCGCTGTCAACGACTTTCAGGTGCATGCCGTCGAAGTCGATGTAGGGGCTGGGGCCGGCGAAGTTGATCGACGGCGGCAGCTTGTCGTGCTGCAGCGCCAGCACCACCTTGGCCAGGCTCGCCGCGCCGGCGGCCGACTCCAGGTGTCCCACATTGGTTTTCACCGCACCCAGCAGCGCAGGGCGGTCGGCGGGGCGGCCGCGGCCGACGATGCGGCCCAGCGCCTCGGCCTCGATCGGGTCACCCAGGACGGTGCCGGTGCCGTGCGCCTCGATGTAGTCCACGGTGCGCGGGTCGATCCCGGCGTCCTTGTAGGCCCGTCGCAACACCTCGGCCTGGGCGTCCTGGTTGGGGGCGATCAAGCCGTTGGAGCGGCCGTCGTGGTTGACCGCGCTGCCGGCGATCACGGCCAGGATCTGGTCGCCGTCGCGGCGGGCGTCGTCGACCCGCTTGAGCACGAACATGCCGCCACCCTCGGAGCGGGTGTAGCCGTCGGCGTCCGACGAGAACGACTTGATCCGGCCGTCGGGGGAAAGCACCTGACCGATCTCGTCGAAACCGAGTGTGACCAACGGCGTCAGCAGCGCGTTGACGCCACCGGCGACCGCGACGTCGCACTCGCCGTTGCGCAGCGCCTGCACCGCCTGGTGCGTCGCCACCAGCGAGCTCGAGCAGGCGGTGTCCAGCGCGACCGACGGGCCGCGGAAGTCGTAGAAGTAGGACACCCGGTTGGCGATGATCGAGCTGGCGGTGCCGGTGATCGCGTACGGGTGGGCGACGGTCGGGTCGGAGACCGCCAGGAATTGGTAGTCGTTGTTGGAGAAGCCGACGTACACGCCGACGGCCTCGCCGCGCAGGCTCGACGCCGGGATGCGAGCGTGCTCGAGCGCCTCCCAGGTCAGCTCCAGCGCCATCCGCTGCTGCGGGTCGATGTTGTCGGCCTCGGTCTTGGCGACCGCGAAGAACTCCGAGTCGAAGCCCTTGATGTCCTTCAGGTAGCCGCCGCGGGTGCGGGCGGCGCCGACGCGCGCCGCGATGCGCGGTTCGTCGAGGAACTCCGACCAGCGGCCCTCGGGCAGGTCGGTGATGGCGTCGCGGCCCTCCATGAGCGCTTGCCAGGTTTCGTCGGGGCTGTTCATGTCGCCGGGTAGCCGGGTGGACAGCCCCACGATCGCGATGTCGACGCGCTCGGCCGGGCCGGTGCGGGTCCAGTCCATAGCGTCGTCGGCGGCGGTGTCTATTTCGGGCTCGCCCTCGACGATGCGGGTGGCCAGCGACTCGATCGTCGGATGCTGGAAGGCCACCGCGACCGACAGCGTGACTCCGGTCATGTCCTCGATGTCGGCGGCCATCGCCACCGCGTCGCGCGACGACAGGCCCAGCTCGACCATCGGCACCGACTCGTCGATGTCGTCCGGTGACCGGCCGACCGCCTTGCCCACCCAATTGCGCAGCCACTGGCGCATCTCGGGGACGGTCATGTCGGTCCCCTTGGCGGCGGGCGGGTGATCGGTGCTTTCGGGGTGCTCGGTGTCAGCCATGGTCCTGTAGCTCAGTCGGTGGAATTGGCGAACGCGGTCGGGGATCCGACGCCGCTTCGCAGACTGCCGTCGAGGTAGGCGGCGCGGCACGCGCGGTGCCCGATCTTGCCGCTGGAGGTCCGCGGGATCGTGCCCGACTGCACCAGCAGCAGGTCGCGGACCGTGACGCCGTGGCGCACGGCGATCGCCGCCCGGATGTCGTCGGCGATGGGCTGGTAGTCCAGCTTGTGCGAGCCCGCGGCCCGCTCGGCGACGATCACCAGCTGCTCGGAGCTGTCATCCGGGTCGTACTTGAGGCCGGTGTGCGGGTTGTCGAACACTTCCTTCGGCAGCTGGTTCGCCGGCACCGAGAAGGCGGCGACGTAGCCGGTGCGCAGCGCCTTGCTGGCTTCCTGCGCCGAGTACTCGAGGTCCTGCGGGTAGTGGTTGCGGCCGTCGATGATGACCAGGTCCTTGATGCGGCCCGCGATATAGAGGTGGCCCTTGTAGTAGGTGCCGTAGTCGCCGGTCTTGACCCACATGCCGTCGTCGGGGGCGCCCTCGGCGTGCGACTGGCTGATCCGCGACTTGAGGATGTTGCGGAAGATGTCGTTGGTCTCCTGCTCCCGGCCCCAGTAGCCGGTGCCCAGGTTGTTGCCGTGCAGCCAGATCTCGCCGATCTGACCGTCCGGCAGCTCGCTCGCCGTCTCGGGGTCGACGATGACGGCCCACTCGTCGACACCGATGGTGCCGGCCGAGACCTGCGGAACGGCCTTCGGCGAATCGGCGGGCACCTCGACGAAGCGCTGCTTGTTCAGCTCGTCACGGTCGACGTGGATGACCGTGGGCGCCTGGTCCATCGGCGTGGTGGAGACGAACAGCGTCGCCTCGGCCAGGCCGTAGGACGGCTTGATCGCGGTCTCCCGCAGACCGTAGGGCGAAAACGCCTCGTAGAACTTGCGCATCGACGCCGGGGACACCGGTTCGCTGCCGTTGAGGATCGCCTTGACGTTGCTCAGGTCCAGCGGCGGCTCACCCTCCTTGGGCACCCCGCGCACCGCCGCGTGCTCGAAGGCGAAGTTCGGGGCGACGGTGAAGACCTCGCTGTCGGGAGCGTCCTCGGGCTTGCGCGCCATCTCGCGGATCCACCGGCCCGGCCGGCGTACGAAGGCGGCCGGCGTCATGAAGGTGAAGTTGTGGCCGAGCACCGGCGACAGCAGCGCCGTGATCAGCCCCATGTCGTGGAAGAACGGCAACCAGCTCAGCCCGCGGTCGCCCTCCTTGCCCTCCAGGCCGTTGAGCACCTGCAGCACGTTGGTGGGCAGGTTGAGGTGGGTGATCTGCACGCCCGTCGGGGTCCGGGTGGAGCCGGACGTGTACTGCAGGTAGGCGATGGTGTTCTCGTCGGCCTCGGGCGGCTCCCAGGTGGACGCGACCTCGTTGGGGACCGCGTCGACGGCGATGACGCGGGGCCGCTCCTTGGCCGAACGGGCGCGGATGAACTTGCGGACGCCTTCGGCGGCGTCGGTGGTGGTCAGGATCGTCGAGGGGGAGCAGTCGTCGAGGACGGCGTGCAGGCGGCCGACGTGACCCGGCTCGGCCGGGTCGAACAGCGGCACCGCGATCCGGCCGGCGTACAGCGCGCCGAAGAACGCGATGAGGTAGTCGAGGTTCTGCGGGCACAGCACGGCGATGCGGTCGCCCGGCTGGGTGACCTGCTGCAGGCGGGCGCCCACGGCCCGGTTGCGGGCGCTGAAGTCGCTCCACACGATGTCGCGGTACTCGCCGTCGCGTTCGGTGGAGAAGTCGACAAACCGGTAGGCGAGCTTGTCGCCACGCACCCGCGCCCACTTCTCAACGTGCTTGACCAAGTTCGTGTTGTCGGGGAACTTGATCTTTCCATTCACGATGAACGGGTTGTGGTACGCCATGCCGCTCTCCTGTCACACCTGTATCTAGGTCGGCTCCGCCGACGTTTGTTATCTCGGTCGGCTCCGCCGACGTTTCGGTCCTAGCTCTGGCCGGCTACCGCCGACCGTTACATGTCTACGCGCGGGCCAGAACGGCGGTCACGTGCCAGTCCCAGCCGGCATCGACCCCGACCCGGGTCCGCGACAAAGTCTGGTAGCTCTTAAGTTCCTCTTAATGTTACGGGCCTGCCCACGGCAGACCAAATCACAAGGTACCGCTGATAGCCACCGGCAACCGCTACCTAAAGCCTGTGTCCCACCGCCCCGGTCATCCGTGTTTCGGTTGTGGCGCATTTGCAATCAGCCCGTGAGCCCAGTTCAACGTCCAGTCGGTCGCCGGGGCCCCGTCGACGCTCCAGCACTGGGTCGTCGCGTACAGCGCGTGGACCGGTTGGGCGGCCCCCCCGGCCAACGTGTTCAGCGTGCTCGGCAGGTTGGCGATGCTGAAGGCCTCTTCCGGTGCGGCGCAGATGAGGTCGCCCGGGGCGCAGATCTCGTTGGTCCTGCCGTTGAGGTCACCGAAGCCGCCCGGGCGGGCGCCGGTCATGGTGAGACCCAGCCCGGACAAGATCGGCACCTCGTGCAGCGTGACCTCGGCGCCCTGGCCCGGCGGGTTGGGCCCGATGTCGTTACCCACCCCGAGCTGACGACGCCCGTCGGCGATCAACGTCACACCCAGCACCAGGTCTTCGTCGACGGGCCCGCGGCCGTTGCCGATATCGCTGGCGATGTCGCCCATGATCACCGCGCCCTGCGAAAAGCCCATCAGCACATAGCTGGTCAGCGGGCACTTGGTGTTCATGTCGGTCATCGCCGCCACGGTGGCGCGGGTGCCTTCGGCGCGGCTGGCGTTGTAGGACATCTGCGTGTCGCCGCTCAGCGGATTGTGGAACTGAGCGGTGTACGGGGTGGTGTACGCCTGCACCCGCGACGCGGGGAAGTCCTGGGTGAGGCTCGCGGTCACCTTGTGCAGCAACGCGTTCGGGAACTGCAGCGGGTTGGCGGGGTCGTCCTGGGGGGCGGACTCCCACGTGCCGGGAACGTTGACCAGCAGCACGTCGGGACACGAGGCGTCCTGGGATGCGGGGCGCGGCTTGTGCGGGTGAGATGTCGTCGACGACGGCGGCAAGACCCCGGGCGGCACCGCGCTGGGCTGCGACTCGCGCCCGCGCAGCACGGTGACGACGGCCACGATGACCAACAGGACGACACCGGCGACCGAAAGGGCGGCAACCCAGGCGAGGGTGCGGCGACGCTTACGCCGGGCGCTGTTAGCCATGTTCTCCTGCCAGCAGAGTCGGTGGATTCGCAGCTCGGATCCGGGCAAGCGGCCCTCGCGACCCCTGCTGCACTCCTACACGGTACCGGCTCTGCGGCTAGGCCAATCCGGGCCGCGACCCGCCGCGGCTGCTAGCGGATGGCGCCGACGATGTCGCCCGACATGGCCCCCAGTTGCCCCGACCACGAGCCCCAGCCGTTGTCGCCGCCGCCCGGGAAGTCGAAGTGGCCGTTGTGCCCGCCGTTGCTGCGGTACTGCTGGTAGAACTCCCGGGAACTGCCCATCGCCGCGGACGCCTGGCCGATCATGGCCGCGTCGTCGCCGCCCATATTGGTCGGGCTGTACACCCAGACCCGCGTGTTGTTCTGCGCCAGCAGCGCCGAGTGCACGTACGGGTCGTGCCACTTCCACCGGCCCAGCTGCGGCGCACCCCACATGCCGTTGCCGTCCACGCCGCCGAACTGCTGCAGCCCGGCCAGGATCGCGCCGTTGTAGTTGGTGCTCGACGGGTACAGGAAGCCCGACAGCGAGCCGGCGAAGCCGAAGCGGTCGGGGTGGAAGGCGGCCAGCGCCATCGCGCCGTAGCCGCCCTGGGAGGCGCCGACGGCGGCGTGGCCACCGGGCGCGAGGCCCTTGTTGGCGGCCAGCCAATCGGGCAGCTCGCTGGACAGGAACGTGTCCCACTGCTTGCTGCCGTCCTGCTCCCAGTTGGTGTACATGCTCCACGCGCCGCCGGCCGGGGCCACCACCGAGATGCCCTTGCCGCTCAGCGTGTTCATCGCGTTGCCGGCGGTGACCCAGTTGCTCACGTCGGGCGCCGCGTTGAAGGCGTCCAACAGGTACACCGCGTGCGGGCCGCCGGCGAGGAAGGCCACCGGGATGTCCCGGCCCATGGCCGCCGACGGAACCATCAGGCTTTCGTAGCCCGCGGCCCTGGCCTTGCCGACGGCCCCGACCGCCGGTGAGACAAAGGCCAGCCCGACCGCTAGCGCGGCCAAGCAGAACGCCCGAAGAAGCGCTGGCACACCCCGCACGACCGTCATGTCCACCCTCCATCGTCTAGTCGCTGAATGCACATTAGCCAGCGGGCCGGCCCCCGCGCTCGCCGGGTAGTGAAACACGTCACACGTGCCGCGAACGACTAACGGCGGAAACCCCGAAGGGTTCCCGCCGCGAGTCGTGGTGCTTGGCGTGTTTTAGGTGCCCTGGCCGGTTCCGTTACCGGCAGCCGAGGCCGTGGCCGGGCCCGCGCCCGGGGTGGCGCCCAGAACCGACTGCATGTCAGGCTTCATCGCCTGCAGCTGCGCGCCCCAGTAGGGCCAGTCGTGGGTGCCGTTGGCGTCGAAGTTCCAGAACGCGTTGTGGCCGCCCGCGGCGTTGTAGGCGTCTTGGAACTTCAGGTTGCTGGTCCGCACGAAGCCCTCGAGGAACTTCGCGGGCAGGTTGTCGCCACCGAGGTCGGACGGCTTGCCGTTACCGCAGTACACCCAGATGCGGGTGTTGTTGGCGACGAGCTTGCCCACCTGAAGCGACGGGTCGTTGCGCGCCCAGGCCGGGTCTTCCTTCGGGCCCCACATGTCAGCGGCCTTGTAGCCACCGGCGTCACCCATGGCCAGACCGATCAGCGACGGGCCCATGCCCTGGGACGGGTCCAGCAGCGCCGACAGCGATCCGGCGTAGACGAACTGCTCGGGGTGGTAGGCGGCCAGGATCAGCGCCGACGATCCGGCCATCGACAGCCCGACGACGGCGCTGCCGGTCGGCTTGACCTGCTTCTGGCTCTGCAGGTACGCGGGGAGCTCGCTGGTCAGGAAGGTCTCCCACTTGTAGGTGGTGCAGCCGGCCTTGCCGCAGGCGGGCTTGTACCAGTCGGAGTAGAAGCTGGACTGGCCACCCACCGGCATGGCGACCGAGATGCCCGACTGGTTGTACCACTCGAACGCCGGGGTGTTGATGTCCCAGCCGTTGAAGTCGTCCTGCGCACGCATGCCGTCGAGCAGGTACAGAGCCGGCGAGTTCGCGCCGCCGCTTTGGAACTGAACCTTGATGTCGCGGCCCATCCCGGCGGACGGAACCTGCAGGTACTCCACCGGCAGACCCGGGCGCGAGAAGGCACCGGCGGTCGCCGAGCCCCCGACGGCGCCAATCAGGCCCGTCAGCAGCGCCGCACTGGCGGCCCCCACCACGAGCCGGCGCGGCATACTCGCCACGGCGCCGCGCAATCTGTCGACAAGCGTCATCCTTGCTTCCTCATCCTTCTTGCGGCCTCCCGGCGCATTCGTCCGTTTGGGCGCTTTCCTGATTGGGTCGAACTGCCTGCGCGTACCCACTTGCACGGCTCCTCGTCGAACCGGTCGGCCCGCATCGTCACCGCGCGAAGCGCAGGAGTGCCCGTGTAGTCAACCACACCTTGCCCCATTCGTTCGCATCGAGGCGGGCCCCCGAACCGGCGAGCGGCCCACCTACCCAGCGGTTTTCATGTCAAACACGTGTAGAAAAGGCGAGTATTGCGCATGTGCTTGACCGCCATTGCCAGCTGGTGAGAGGCCAAATGTGATGTTGCTGCCATTTTTTCGTGACGGGCCGGCCGTAATCGTGGTGAAATCTGCCGAAATTTCTTCTGCGCAGCGCTTACTCGCGAGGCGGCGGGGGCGATTGTTCGGGTATCGGAAGCCCGCACCGCGCCAGCTCGTAGAGCGGGACCCGGTCGATGCGGTACTTGGTGAACTGGAAGGAGTGCAGCACGTTGGACAGGAACCGATGCGGGTTCATCGGCGCGCGCACCGAGCCGAGCACCGCCTGGGTGTCGGGGCATTTCAGCGCCGCGACCGCGTCGGCGACCCACTGCGCGTCCAGGTAGCCCGGGATTCCCGGGTACACCTTCACCCAGGGGCCGTCGGCGATCACCCAGTCCGGGAAGAGGTTCTTGTCATGCCCGATGCGGCCGTGCTTGAGCCGCTCGGTGTGTTGGGCCAGTGGATTCGCCAGCCCGATCTGGTCGATGACCCGGACGTCGAGCCCGACGTTCATGCCGACCATGCCGAGGTTGGTGAAAAACACCGCGTGCTGCGGCTTTTGCGGTTTGTCGCCCGGCGCGGGCTGGGCCTGCGGCACCAGGTCCCATTGGATGTAGTTGCCCGACGGCAGCAGCAGCGCGCCGTCGGGGGTGTCGTTCAGGGCCGTCAGGATGGCGGCCATCCGCGGGTAGCCCAGGTAGTCCGCGGCGGTCAGCGGATGTGCGTGACCGGTGGCCTGGGCGTAGAAGCGCCGTTCGTCGACGATGCCGGAGTACGTGACGTGGGTGGCGTCGTCGCCCATGCCGGGTGAATTCGCGGCCCACAGCGACCAGCCAGCCACCCCCAGCCACAGCGCGGCGGCCGCGCCGGCCACCCAGTTACCGGTCTCACGCGAATAGTCCTGGCCGTCGGGGATGGCGACCGGGACGACGGCCACGGGGGCCAGCAGGCAGAACACGGGCGCCAGCAGCACCCGCGCGTGCATGAAGTCGCCGCCCTGCCGAATCCAGTACAGGGCCTGCAGCAGGCCGCTGATCAGGACCCACGCCACCACCGCCGGCGGGCTGTGCACGGCCCGGGCCACCCGCCCGTAGTCGGGCGCCAGCGCGGGCCGCAGGAACGAGGGCCGGCGCCGGGCTGCGAACAGCAGCACGCCCAGCGGCACGAGCAGGACCACGGGTATCCACACCGCGTACGGGGCGTCGAAGTTCGAGAGGTAGATCATGCCCTGGGACCACTTGTCCCCGGCCGCATCCTTGGCCAGGGCGGTGCCCGGCACCAGCAGGCCGTAGTAGCCCATCCGGAAGATCTCGTAGCCGACCGGCAGGAGACCGCCGGCCGCCACGATCAGCGCGCGGCGCCGCCAGGTCCGGGCGGCGATCAGCATCATGATCAGCGCCAGCCCACCCATGAGCGCCAGCTCGGGCCGGACCAGGACGCTGAACCCGGCGACGAACGCCAGCGCGCCGACGAACACGTTCTTGTCCGGGCGGTTGCGCACGGGCTGCGCCCAGCAGACCATCATCCACCACAGCAGCCCGAGGTAGGCCAGCGCCAAACCGCTTTCCAGGCCCGAGGTGGCGAAGTCGCGCGCCGGCGGCAGCGCGATGTACACCAGTGCGCCGGCGGGCAACATGATCGCTTTGCGCCCGCGCAGGCTGGGCGCGTACAGCCGCGCGGCGCCCAGCATCAGCAGCGCCACACCGAGCACCGAAAGCACCAGCGCCAGAGCCAAAGCCACGTACTCCATGCGCAGCGGGCCGCCGACCCAGCTGCCGGCGTACATCAGGTACGTCCAGGCGGTGGAGGTGTTGGCCTCCACCCGCTCGCCCTGGTTGAAGACCGGCCCGTTGCCGGCGAGCAGGTTGCGCACGGTGCGCAACACGATGAGCCCGTCGTCGGCGATCCACCGCCGCTGCCAGGCGCCCCAACCGAACAGGACGGCGACGACCGCGACGCCGATCCACAGGCTGGTCCGCACCATGGTCGTGTATGGGAACACCGGCCAGCCGGGCCGCCTGATCACCGGCCGGCTGCGCATCATGCGCGCCTTGAGCGCCTGCAGCTCGGGGCTAACCGAAGGCAACGGCGGCTCCAATGGTCGCGATCCACGCCACCGCCAGCAGCTGCAACACCCGGTCCCGCAACGCGATGTCTTCGGGCTCCCCGGCCAGACCGCCGTCCACGTCGACCGCGTAGCGCAGGATCGCGATGGTGAACGGGACCATGGAGACCGCGAACCAGGACCCCGAATGGTGGTCGCGCTCGAACGCCCACAAGCCGTAACAGACCACCACCGCGGTGGCGGACATGGTCCAGACGAACCTCAGGTACGTGCTGGTGTAGCTCTCCAACGACTTGCGGATCTTGGCGCCGGTGCGTTCGGCCAATTGCAGTTCGGCGTAACGCTTGCCGGCCACCATGAACAGCGACGCGAACGCCGCCGAGAGCAAAAACCATTGTGACAGCGGGATTTCGGTGGCCACGCCGCCGGCGATGGCGCGCAGCAGGTACGCCGATGACACGATGCAGATGTCAAGCACCGCTTGGTGTTTGAGTCCGAAGCAGTACGCCAGCTGCATGCCGAGGTAGACGGCCATCACCAAGGCCAGGTTCGGCGTCACCATCCAGGCGATGCCCAGCGAAGCCGCACCCAGCAGCACCGCCAGGGCGTAGGCCAGCCACTCGGGCACCACCCCCGCCGCGATCGGGCGGAACCTCTTGGTGGGGTGTTCGCGGTCGGCCTCGACGTCGCGCACGTCGTTGACCAGATAGATCGACGACGCCGCCAGGCTGAACACCACGAACGCCAACCCGACCTGAGTGAGCATCTGCCCGTAGTCGTATCGAATCCCGCTGCCCAGCCCGGCCACCGGCGCGGCCAGCACCAAGACGTTCTTCACCCACTGGCGCGGGCGGAGCGCCTTGATCACCCCGGCGACCAGGTTGCTGGGCGGCCCGGCCACCACTTCCTCGGTTTCCTCGGTCATGCGTTACCTCTTACAACCTCTTGCACCTGTCCGGCGCGGCGCGCGATCGCCGCGACGACGGCACCCAGGGCGATGCCGCAGGCCACGTCGCTGGGGTAGTGCACGCCCAGCAACATTCGCGACAACGCCATCGGGGGCACCAGGACCGCCGGCAGCGGCAGGCCGGTGGTCCGGCCCATCAGGATGGCGGCGGCGGTGGTGGAAGTGGCATGCGCGGAGGGAAAACTCAACTGGCTGGGCGTGCCGACGTTCACCACGACGGCGGGATCGTGCGGCCGCTTGCGCCGCACGATCCGCTTGACGACCACGGCGGCGGCGTGGGCGACGAAGGCGCCGGCCCCGGCGATCAGCCAGTCCCCGCGCCGCTTCGGCGACAGGACCGCGCCGAGCAGGGCGACGGCCACCCACCCGACGCTGTGCTCGCCGAAGTGGGACAGCGCGCGCGCCACCGATAGCACTCCGGGCCGATCGCCCAGCGCCGCCTGGACGGCGACCAGCGCGGCCACCTCACCGCGCGGGGCCTGCGCAGCAGAGGCCTCAGGCATGTTCCGCAGCTGGCAGCAACGCCGTCTCCCACTTCTGCTTGCTGGACAACACCGGCAGTGCGTCGCGATAGACCCTGCGCATCTCGTCGAACCGGCTGAGCAGCTGACGCTGCCGGCGCAACGATTTGAACAACAGCGAGAACATCTTTCGGCGGTCCCGCTGTCGGTAGACCACGCCGCATCCGTCGGCCGTCGTGACCGTCACGCCGTCGACGGTGCACAAGCGGAACCAGCGCGCGTCCTGGGTCGGCACGTTGTACTCCGGGGTCCGGTGCGCCTCGGTGTCGGCCTTGGTCGCGTTGTGCAGGATCCCGCGGGCCAGCCGGTAACCGATCGACACCGGGTTGACCGGCGGGTTCATCACCCTGCTCTGGTAGCGCGGTTGCGGTAGCTCGCTGGCCGCCGGCAGCACCACCGCGTCCGGGTATTCCTTGCGCAGGCGATGCACCTCCGGCAGCGCGGATTCCAGGATCGAGAAGATGTGCTCGGGCCCGGCGAGGAAGTCGTCGATGGCCCTGTTCTGGATCGCCACCGTCGAATACTCAAGGCAGGCAAGGTGTTTCAGCGTCGCCTTGAGGTGGCTGCGGACCAGCCCGGTGATGTCACCGCCCCAGTGCAGCGCCGCGACCACCAGCCGGTTGCGCAGGTGGAAGTAGGCCTGCCAGTCGATGGCGTCGTCCTTGTCGCTCCAGGCCATGTGCCAGATGGCGGCGCCGGGCAGGGTGACGGTCGGATAGCCGTGCTCGCCGGCGCGCAGGCCGTATTCGGCGTCGTCCCATTTGATGAACAGCGGCAGCGGCTGGCCCAGTTCCTCGGCGACCTGCCGGGGGATCATGCACGTCCACCAGCCGTTGAAGTCGACGTCGATGCGCCGGTGCAGCAGTGCGCTGCGAGGGTTCTTGTCGTTCAACGGAAATTGCGCGAAGTCGTGGTCGTATTCGGCGTGCGGCGCGGCGGTCCACATGAAGTTCGACTGGTCGACGACCTCGCCCATGATGTGCAGGTGGGACGGCTCCTGCAGGTTCAGCATCTGGCCGCCGATGAGCATCGGTGTCTTGGCGAAGCGGTGCAGAGCCAGCACCCGCAGGATCGTGTCCGGCTCGATGCGGATGTCGTCGTCCATGAACAGGATCTGTTGGCAGTCGGTGTTTTTCAGCGCCTCGTACATCACCCGGCTGTAGCCGCCGGAGCCGCCGAGGTTGGGCTGGTCGTGGATGGACAACCGATCGCCCAGGCCGGCGGCCGCCGCCGGGAAGTCCGGGTGTTCGCGCACCTTGCGGGTGCCCTGGTCCGGAACGATCACCGCGCCGATCACCTTGTCCACCAACGGGTCTGCGGTGAGGTCGGCCAGCGCGTTGACGCAGTCGGCGGGGCGGTTGAAGGTGGGGATGCCGACGGCGATGTTGGCCGTGCCCGGGGCCGGCTCGGTCGCATACCAGCCGCCGCTGATCAGGTTGACCTCGGTGTCGGTGGTGATGTCGAACCAGATCCAGCCGCCGTCCTCGAACGGCCGCAGGGCCACCTCGATCTCGACGACGGCCGGCTGCTCGTCGGTGCCGACGAATTGGCGGCCCTCCACCGAGATTCGCACCCCGGTGGCCTTGGTCCGGTAGACGTCGACGCGTCCGGTCCCGGTCAGCTCGACGCGCAACACGACCGAACTGCAGATCGACCAGCGCCGCCAGTAGCTCGCGGGGAACGCGTTGAAGTAGGTGGCGAACGACACCTCGGACTCTTTGCCGATCTCCAGCGAGGTGCGGCTGGTGGCATGCGCACGCCGGGCGTTGGTCGTCGACTCCTCCAGGTACAGCTTGCGCACGTCGAGCGGCTCGCCGGGACGCGGCAGGATGATTCGGGACAACAGGCTTACGGCAGTCATCAGGCGCCACTCCTCCTCATCGCTTCGCTCTGCATCGTCGTAGCACGCATCAGGCGCCACTCCTCCTCATCGCTTCGCTCTGCATCGTCGTAGCACGCATCAGGCGCCACTCCCCCTCATCGCTTCGCTCTGCATCGTCGGGGCACGCATCAGTCGCTCTCCCCCACTAG
The DNA here is from genome assembly GCF_000277125.1 of Mycobacterium intracellulare ATCC 13950. Classification (NCBI taxonomy): domain Bacteria; kingdom Bacillati; phylum Actinomycetota; class Actinomycetes; order Mycobacteriales; family Mycobacteriaceae; genus Mycobacterium; species Mycobacterium intracellulare. The sequence continues at coordinate 214,322 of NC_016946.1, read as the reverse complement.
AGCTTTGCCGTCGCGCAGGTGCGGCGCGAGGACGTTGTCGTACATGTTCAGTGCGCTGGCGATGGCCATGTGCATGTCCAGATACTGATAGGTGCCCAACCGCCCGCCGAAAAGCACCTTCGCCGAAGCGGTTTCGGACTTGGCCCTGGCCCGGTAGGCGGCCAGCACGGCGCGATCGGCCTCGGTGTTGATCGGGTAGTAGGGCTCGTCGTCGTCCTCGGCGAACCGCGAATATTCGCGCATGATCACGGTCTTGTCGGCCGGATAGTCGCGCTCGGTGTGGAAGTGCCGGAACTCGTGGATGCGGGTGTAGGGCACGTCGGCGTCGTTGTAGTTCATCACCGGTGTGCCCTGGAAATCCCCGATCGGAAGCACTTCCAGCTCGAAGTCCAGCGTGCGCCAGCCCAGCCGGCCCTCGGCGTAGTCGAAGTAGCGGTCCAGCGGGCCGGTGTAGACGACCGGCGCGTCGGGGCTGTCCGCGCGCAGTTGGTCGCGCACGTCGAACCAGTCGGTGTCCAGCCGGACCTCGATGCGGTCGTCGGCGGCCATGTTCTGCAGCCACGCCGTGTACCCGTCGACCGGCAGGCCCTCGTAGGTGTCGGAAAAGTAGCGGTTGTCGAACGTGTAGCGCACCGGCAGCCGGGTGATGTTCGACGCCGGCAGCTCCTTGGGGTCGGTCTGCCACTGCTTGGCGGTGTAGTTCTTGAGGAAGGCCTCATAGAGCGGCCGGCCGACCAGGGAGATGGCCTTCTCCTCGAAGTTCTGCGCGTCCTCGGTTTTGATCTCGGCGGCCTGCTCGGCGATGAGCTTGCGCGCCTCGTCGGGGGTGAAGTACTTGCCGAAGAACTGCGACACCAGGCCCAGCCCCATCGGGAATTGGTAGGCCTGCCCGTTGTGCATGGCGAAGACCCGGTGCCGGTAGTCGGTGAACTCGGTGAACTGCCGCACGTAGTCCCAGACCCTCTTGTTAGAGGTGTGGAACAGGTGGGCGCCGTACTTGTGCACCTCGATGCCGGTGTGCGGCTCGGCTTCCGAATAGGCGTTGCCACCGATGTGCGGACGGCGGTCCACCACGAGTACACGCTTCTGAAGCTGGGTAGCCACGCGCTCGGCAATGGTCAGTCCGAAGAATCCAGAGCCGACGACGAAAAGATCGAAACGAGCTGTCATCGGTTGCTTAGGGTATCCGACCGCGGGGCCCTAACCCATTTGGCGAGGCCACGGAGAGGGCCGGCCGTTTGACGGGCGCCGTCGCGGGGGCCTTCGCGGCGGCCGGTGGGAGGTCCCGGGCTCGCGATCACAGTCCTGGTCGCAATTGCCTCACGATTCAATATCACCACTCTAGTAACAGGGTCCCCACTCGTACCATCGACTGTGTGTGATTCCAGCCAGATAGGACCGGCGGGACCGCCGACACAACACATAGTCAGATAGAGGAGACTTCCGTGCCGAACCGACGCCGACGCAAGCTCTCGACAGCCATGAGCGCGGTTGCCGCCCTGGCAGTGGCGAGTCCGTGCGCATACTTCCTTGTTTACGAATCGACGGCCGACAACAAGGCGCCCGAGCATCACGAGTTCAAGCAGGCCGCGGTGATGAGCGACCTGCCCGGCGAGCTGATGGGCGCGCTGTCCCAGGGGCTGTCGCAATTCGGGATCAACATGCCTCCGGTTCCCGCCCTGAGCGGGGGCGCGACCACACCCGGTCTCGCCAGTCCCGGCCTGGGCACTCCGGGCCTCGGGTCCCCCGGGCTGGGGACGCCGGGCCTGACCAATCCCGGCCTGACGAGCCCTGGTTTGACCAGCCCCGGCCTGACGAGCCCCGGTTTGACCAGCCCCGGGCTGGCGAGCCCGGGCCTCACGAACCCCGGCGCGGCTCCTACGACGCCCGGGCTCACCGCGCCCGGTGCGCTGCCGGCCACCCCGGGCGCGGGGATCGCGACCCCGGGCGCCGGGCTCAACCCCGCGCTGTCCAACCCCGGGCTGACCAGCCCGGCCGGGGTGGCGCCGGGGCTGGGCAGCCCGACCCTGTCGCCGAGCGAGGTACCCATCGACTCCGGGGCCGGCCTGGACCCGGGCGTCGGCGGCACCTACCCGATCCTCGGCGACCCGTCGACGTTCGGTAACGCTTCGCCCATCGGTGGCGGCACCGGCCTGGGCGGTGGCTCCGGATCCGGCGCCAGCGGCGGCCTGGTCAACGACGTCATGCAGGCGGCCAACCAGTTGGGCGCCGGTCAGGCGATCGACCTGCTCAAGGGCTTGGTGATGCCGGCCATCACGCAGGGCATGCAGGGCGGCGGGGCCGCGGGCGCCCTCCCGGGTGCCGCCGCGGGCGCTCTGCCGGGCGCCGCGGGTGCCTTGCCGGGCGCCGCGGGTGCCCTGCCCGGTGCCGCGGCGGGAGCACTCCCGGCCGCCGCGGGTGCCGCCGGTGCGCTGCCGGCGGCCGCGGGCGCGGTGCCGGCACTGCCCCCGGTCTGACCTTTACCCGAACCCTCCACCAGACGGCACCGCAGAATCATCTGCGGTGCCGTCGATTTTGGTCGAGATTCGGCCACGCCCAACCTCGTGTCGTCCCATAGATAACATTAGAAACACACGTAACATCGGCTGGTGTCTCGCAGTCGCGCGCCGACGATGATGCTCACCGCCATCGCGGCGACCGTCGTCATCGTCTCGTGGGTGGGGGACGCGACGCGCGGTCGCGTTGCCGCCGGCCCGGCGCCGGCGCGCGGCACCCAGCTCGTCGAGCAACCGCTGATCGGACTGGGCGCCGGAGTCACGGTTCGCGAAATCGGTCAGGACGCTCCGTTCTCGTTGGTGGCGCTGACCGGCGACCTGGCCGGCACGTCGACCCGGGTGCGCGCCAGACACCCCGACGGCTCGTGGGGCCCCTGGTATCAGACGGAGTACGAAACCGCAGCGCCCGACCCGGCGGGGGCCGCCCATCCGGCCGGCGTTGCGGAGGGGCCGCGCGGCACGGACCCGGTCTTCGTCGGCACCACGACCACCGTCCAGATCGCGGTGACCCGGCCGCTCGACGCGAAGGCGACGCAGCCGCCCCCGGCGTCCCCGACTGAAGCGAAGGATCTGGGGTACAAACCGGCGTCGAGGGAACAGCCGTTCGGGCAGAACATCTCCGCCGTCCTCATCTCCCCGCCCCAAGCGCCGGCCCAAACCCAGTGGACACCACCGTCCGGGGTGGTGATGCCCGGGCAGGCTCCCCCCATCATCAGCCGCGCGGAATGGGGTGCCGACGAATCGCTGCGATGCGGTAGCCCGCAGTACGACAACGGGATTCGCGCCGCGGTCATCCACCACACCGCGGGCAGTAACGACTATTCGCCGCTGGAATCGGCCGGGATCGTCAAGGCCATTTACACCTACCACAGCAAGACGCTGGGCTGGTGCGACATCGCCTACAACGCGCTGGTGGACAAGTACGGCCAGGTGTTCGAGGGCAGCGCCGGCGGGCTCACCAAGGCGGTCGAGGCCTTCCACACCGGCGGGTTCAACCGCAACACCTGGGGCGTGTCGATGATCGGCAACTTCGACGACGTGCCCCCGACACCGATCCAATTGCGCACCGTCGGCCGCCTCCTCGGTTGGCGGCTGGGCATCGACGGCGTCGACCCCAAGGGCACGGTGCAACTGGAGTCGGCCGGCAGCCACTACACCACCTTCCCGGCGGGTTCGGTCGCGACGCTGCCGACCATCTTCACCCACCGTGACGTCGGCAACACCGACTGCCCGGGCAACGCCGCCTACGCGCTGATGGACGAGATACGGGACATCGCAGCGCATTTCAACGACCCACCGGAGGAACTGATCAAGGCGCTGCAGGGCGGCGCGATCTACGATCACTGGCAGGCGATCGGCGGGATGAACAGCGTGCTGGGTGCGCCGACCGCGCCCGAGGACAGCGCGGCCGGTGACGCCCGCTTTGTCACCTTCGCCCGGGGCGCCATGTATTGGTCACCCGAGACCGGCCCCCAGCCGGTCACCGGCGCCATCTACGACGCCTGGGGATCGCAGAGCTACGAGCGCGGCCCACTCGGGTTGCCGACCAGCGCGGAAATACAAGAGCCGCTGCAGATTACGCAGAACTTCCAGCACGGGACGCTGAACTTCGAGCGGCTGACCGGAAACGTCACCGAGGTGGTGGACGGCATCACGACGCCGCTGGCCACCCAATTGCCAAGCGGCCCAACGGTGCCCGCCGAACACTTCTCGCTACCGGCGCACCCCGGCGCCACCTGAGGCGCGTTAAAGCCACCAACGTTCCAGCACCCGCCCCACGCCGTCGTCGTTGTTGGCGGCGGTCACCTCGTCGGCGGCGGCCTGCACGTCGGGATGGGCGTTGCCCATCGCCACGCCATGGCCCGCCCAGCGCAGGATCGGCAGGTCGTTGGGCATGTCGCCGAACGCCACCACCTCCTCACGGGCGATCTGCAGCGGCCTGGCGATCTCGTCCACCCCGGTGGCCTTGCTGATCCCCAGCGGCACGATCTCGACCAGGCCGTTGTCGGTGGAGTAGGTGATGTCGCCCTCGATGCCGACGTGCTTGGCCAGCTCGGCGGCCATGTCGGAGCTACGGGCCCCGGCCCGGCGAATGAGCAGCTTGATCGCCGGGGCGCTGAGCAGGTCCTCGATCGACACCTCGGTGTTGTCGGGGTTGAGCCAGGCATGCTCGTAGCCCGGCGAGCTGATGAACTGCGGGGTCGCCGTGTCGTGGGCGCGTTCGCCGATCCGCTCGACGGCCAGACCCGCGCCGGGTATGACGCGAGTCGCCAGCTCCGCCAACTCGGCCAGGGTGTCGACGGACAGCGTGCGCGTCGACATCACCCGGTCGGTGGCGGAGTCATAGATCACGGCGCCGTTGGCGCACACCGCAATTGGGGCGAAGCCCAGCGCGTCGACGACGGGACGTATCCACCGGGGCGGGCGCCCGGTCGCCACGACGAACTGCGCACCGGAGTCCACCGCGGCGCGAATGGCGTCGCGGGTGCGCGGGGTGATCTTTTCGTCGTCGTCGAACAGGGTGCCGTCGACGTCGCAGGCGATGAGCGTCGGCTTCATCGTCCTCGGGCCCGACCGCTCAATGCAATCCGCTTTGCGTCTGCCCCGGGCGCGTGACGCCGTCGGTCCCGTACTTCTGCATCCGCTCCTGCAATTCCGACAACCGGATGGCCCGGGAATCCTCCTGGGTGGGCGCGCCGCCCCCCAATCGGCGCGGCACCCAGAATTCGTCCTTCGGGTGCGGGTATTCCTCCTGCACCCGATACAGCAGGGCATTCATCGCCTCACGCAACACCGCGTTGAGCTGCTCGGGCGTGCCCCGCGGTGGCAGCGGGCGCCCGGCGACCACGGTGATCGGAACCTTGTTGCGCAGCACCTTTTTCGGATGGTCCTTGGGCCAGATCCGGTGGGCGCCCCACACGATCACCGGGACGATCGGCACCTGCGCTTCCAGCGCCATGCGCGCGGCCCCGGTCTTGAATTCCCGCAGCTCGAAACTGCGGCTGATGGTGGCCTCGGGGTGCGTCCCGATCAGCTCGCCCTCGCGCATGCGTTGCACCGCCGCGTCGAAGGCGTCGTGACCCGACCTGCGATCCACCGGGATCAGCCGGGCGTGCTTGATGACGTAGTTGACCGCCTTCACGTCGGCCATCTCGGCCTTGATCATGAAATACGCGCGGCGTCGGCGCTCCCGGACGGCCATCAGCGTGGGAAGCCAGTCCAAGTAACTGGTGTGGTTTTGGGCCAGCAGGGCGCCGCCGCGCTCGGGGATGTTCTCGAGGCCCTCATAGGTGAACTTGGTTCCCTGCATGGCGACCATCGGCGGGACGATCCACTCCGCCAGCCGGTAGAACCCCTCGGGCATGTTGTCTCCTTCGCCTACTGCGACGGGCGGTCGGCCCGGTTGGCCGCCTTCTTGGCCGATCGGGCCGCCGCCTCGTCGGCCTCGATGCGCGCGGCCTCCGCGCGGGTCGGGGCCGTCCCGCCCAGCCGGTGCGGCACCCAGTACGCCCCGGGCTCGTGCGGATAGTCCCGTTGCGCCTCGTGCAGCAACGTCGTCATCGAGTCGCGCAGGGCAGCGTCGGTCTGCGCAATGTCTTCGCGCACCTGCAACGGCGCGCCCACCTGCACGGTGACAGGAATTTTGGCCCGACCCAGTTTACGCGGGTGGTCCTTGGTCCAGATGCGCTGCGCCCCCCACACGATCACCGGGACGATCGGGACGTTCGCCTCCAGCGCCATCCGCGCGGCGCCCGTCTTGAACTCCTTGAGCTCGAAGCTGCGACTGATCGTCGCTTCGGGGTACACGCCCACCAGCTCACCCTCACGGAGCCGCTGCACGGCCACCGCGTAGGCGCCCGCGCCGGCGCCCCGGTCCACCGGGATCGTGCGGGTGTGCTTGATCAGGAAGTTGACCACCCTGACCTGCTGCATCTCCGCCTTGATCATGAACCGCAGGCGCCGCCCCCGGCGGTACACGGCCAGGCCAGCGGGCAAAAAGTCGACGTAGCTGGTGTGGTTGATCGCCACCACGGCCCCACCCCGCTCAGGGATGTGCTGCTCGCCGCGATAGGTGATTTTGGTGCCGGTGGCCGCCACCGCCAGTTGGGCCAGGAGCTCCAGCGCGCGGAAGGTCGGCTCCACCATCGATCACTGCTCCGGCGCCCCTGCGGGGCGCGCCCGGCGCGCCGCCCGGGCGGCCGCCTCCTCGGCTTCCAGCCGGGCCGCTTCCGCCAGCGACGGGGCGCCCCCGCCCAACCGGTGCGGCACCCAGAACTCCCCGGCGGGATGGGCGCCGTAGAGTTCCTGCGCGCGTTCGAGCAGGTGCTGCATCCGGGAATGCAGGAGGCCCTTCAATTCCTCGATGCCCAGCGTCGGCTCGATCGGTTCCCCGACCACCACGACGATCGGCACCTTCGGCCGCCAGAGCTTCTTCGGGTGGTCCTTGGTCCAGATGCGCTGGGCGCCCCAGACGATGTGCGGGACGATCGGCACCCCGGCCTCGACCGCCATGCGGGCCGCGCCCGATTTGAACTCCTTGATCTCGAAGCTGCGGCTGATGGTGGCCTCGGGGTAAACCCCGACCAGCTCACCGTCTTTCAGGTGCCGGACGGCGGCCTCGTAGGAGGCGGCGCCGTCCTGCCGATTCACCGAGATGTGGCGCAGGCTGCGCATGATGGGCCCGGTGACCTTGTGGTCGAAGACCTCCTGCTTGGCCATGAACCGCACCTTGCGGCCCAGGCCCTGCTTGTAGGCGGGCAACCCCGCGAACGTGAAGTCCAAATAGCCGGTGTGGTTGATCGCGATGACCGCACCGCCGCTCGTCGGGAGGTTCTCCACACCCGTGACCGTGATCTTCAGCCCCTGCGCGCGCCATACCAAGCGGGCTAGCTGGATGACAGTCCCGTAAACCGGTTCCACAGCTCATCAGCCTAGTGCTCCGGGCTGCGCGGCGCCCCCGGATGGCGCCTCGCGCTAAGCTCGGGGGCGCAAAAACCGTCACCGCCGGCCGACCCCGACTCGGTCCCCCAGCGCCCCCCGGAAAGGTATTAGTGCAGGTCACCAGCGTAGGCCACGCCGGATTTCTGATCGAGACCCAAGCGGGCAGCATCCTTTGCGACCCCTGGGTCAATCCGGCCTACTTCGCCTCCTGGTTCCCGTTCCCGGACAACAGCACGCTGGACTGGGACAAGCTGGGCGCCTGCGACTACCTGTACGTGTCGCACCTGCACAAGGACCACTTCGACGCGAAGAACCTGGCCGAGCACGTCAACAAGGACGCGACGGTCCTGCTGCCGGACTTTCCCGTGCCTGACCTGCGAAACGCGTTGCAGGAGTTGGGCTTTCACCGATTCTTCGAGACCAGCGATTCGGTGAAGCATCGGATCGACGGTCCCCGTGGCGGTCTGGACGTCATGATCATCGCCCTGCGGGCGCCCGCCGACGGCCCGATCGGCGATTCGGCGCTGCTGGTCTCCGACGGCGCCACAACGGTTTTCAACATGAACGACGCCCGGCCCGTCGACCTGGACGTGCTGGCCGCCGAGTTCGGGCACATCGATGTGCACCTGCTGCAGTACTCCGGGGCGATCTGGTACCCGATGGTCTACGACATGCCGGCGCGCGCCAAGGAGTCCTTCGGCGTCCAGAAGCGGCAACGGCAGATGGACCGCGCCCGCCAGTACCTCGCCCAGGTCGGGGCTACGTGGGTGGTCCCGTCCGCGGGGCCGCCGTGCTTCCTGGATCCCGAGTTGCGCCACCTCAACGACGACCACGCGGATCCGGCCAACATCTTTCCGGACCAGATGGTGTTCCTGGACCAGATGCGCACGCACGGCCACGACGGCGGCCTGCTGATGATGCCCGGGTCGACCGCCGACTTCACCGGGTCCACCCTGAATTCGCTGCGCCACCCGCTGCCCACCGACGAGGTCGAGGCCATCTTCACCACGGGCAAGGCCGACTACATCGCCGCGTACGCCGAGCGGATGGCGCCCGTCGTCGCCGCCGAGCGGGCGAGCTGGGCCCCCGCGGCCGGGGAACCCCTCCTGGAATCGCTGCGCGCGTTGTTCGAGCCGATCATGTCCCAAAGCGACGAGATCTGCGACGGGATCGGCTACCCCGTCGAACTGGTGCTCGGTCCCGAGACGGTGATCCTGGACTTCCCGAAACGCGCCGTGCGGGAACGGATTCCGGACGAGAAAGTCCGCTACGGATTCGAGATCGCACCGGAGCTGGTGCGCACCGTGCTGCGCGACCGCGAACCCGACTGGGTCAACACCATCTTCTTGTCCACCCGCTTTCGGGCGTGGCGGGTCGGCGGCTACAACGAGTACCTCTACACCTTCTTCAAGTGCCTGACCGACGAACGCATCGCCTACGCCGACGGCTGGTTCGCCGAAACCCACGACGACTCGGCGTCGGTCACGCTGGACGGCTGGGAGATCCAGCGCCGCTGTCCCCACCTCAAGGCCGATCTGTCGAAATTCGGTGTGGTAGAAGGGAACACGTTGACCTGCAACCTGCACGGGTGGCAGTGGCGATTGGACGACGGGCGGTGCCTGACCGCGCGGGGCCACCAGCTGCGGAGTCGCCGCGCGTGAACGACTCCCACCGCTCCTACGACTCCTACGACGATGGGCTGGTTCAGCTGGATCGCGCGGCGATCACGTTGCGCCGCTACCACTTTCCGTCGGGCACATCGAAGGTCATCGCGCTCGGCTCGATCCGCGGTTACAAAGCCGAAAGCCTGGGCCTGTTCACGCAGCGGCTCCGAATCTGGGGCAGCTCCGATTTCCGCCGCTGGCTTCCCCTGGACATCCGACGGCCGCTGCGGTCGACGCTGATCACCCTGGACGTACCAGGCACCTGGCCCAGCCCCGCGTTCACGCCGGCGCGTCCCGACGAGTTCACCGCGCTGCTCGACGAACTGCTGGCCGCCCGCGGCTAGCGTCCCCGGCCGGCGAGCGCCCGGCGTCGGGCCGCCGAACGTGCACTGATGGCGAATTCCGGCGTGATTTCTCGCACTGGTTACACGCTGGGTGAGGGTCAGCGCGCATCCAATGCCGCACGCGCCGCGTTGTAGCCGGGGATGAACGTGATGCCGGGTCCGCCGTGGCATCCCGCGCTGCCCAGGTACAGCCCCTCGATCGGGATCGGCTGGCCCAGAAACCCCCTGGGGCCCGGCCGGTTGGGGCCGACCTGATTCGCGTTCAACAGACCGTGGCAGTAGTCGCCGCCCGGGGCGCCGAACATCACCCCCATGTGCTTGGGCGTGAAGGTGGTGTGCCGGATGATGCTGCGTTCGAAATTCGGCGCGAGCCGGGTGATCTTGTCGATCACCCGCTGACCCATTTCGACCTTCGCCTGCCCATAATCCACGTCCCCCTCGATCGGGAAGAACAACGCGAACGCCGACGCGGCGTGCTTGCCCGCCGGGGCGAGGTCCGGGTCGTTCTGCGAGGGGATCTGCAGCACCACCGTGGGATCGGCCGGAACGACCCCGCGCCGCGCGTCCTCCCACTGCCGCTGGACCTCTTCCGGCGTGCAGAACAGGCCGATGGAGGCCTGCATGGCCGGTGCGTTGAGGGCCTCATACGGCGCGGCGAAGGCGGGGGCCTCGTCCAGCGCGAAGTGCATCTGCAGGTAGCTGCCGCGGTGGTCGATGCGCGCGTAGCGCGCCCGGATGTCGGCGGGCAGCGCGGCGGGATCGATCAGGTCGTTGAGCGTGGTGTCCGGGGCGATGCCCGAAACGACGATCGGAGCGTGCAGCGTCTCCCCCGCCTCGGTGCGCACCCCGGTCACCCGCCCGTCCGCGACGAGGATCTCGGTCACCTTGGTGCGCAGCCGAACCTCCCCGCCGTGGCTTTCCAGCACGTCGCACAGGTGCGAGGTGAGCGCGCCGATGCCGCCGCGCAGCTTCTTCATCTGCATCGTGTCGCCCTCGGGAACGCCGAGGCCGAAGGCGAGCGCGGCCGCGCTGCCGGGAGTGGCCGGGCCGCGGTACAGCGTGTTGACGGCCAGCACGGTCATCGAACCGCGCAGCGCGCCGTGTTTCTCGCGGTCGGGCAGGTAGCGGTCCAGCACGTCGGTGACCGAGCCGAACAGCATGTCGTCGATGGCCGCGCGCTCGAATTCGTTTGTGGCGCAGGCATACATCTCGTCGATGCTCTTGGGCGGGGTGCCGGCTTCGAAGCGGCCCAGCGCGCGGGTCGGGCCCTGGCTCCACGCCATCAGCCCCGCCATCCCGTTGACGGCGTCGGCCCCGTGCACCTCGTTGAGGTGGGTGAACAGCTTGACCGGGTCGCTGTATTGAACCAGCGGATCGTCGCCGACCCCGCGCACCGCCACCGACATCACGTCCAGGTCGATCGTCGGCAGGGTGTCCAGGCCCAGCTCGTCGACCACCACCTGTGACGTCGGGAACTGCACCGAGCCGGCGATCTCGAACTGATACCCGTCGAAAAGCTCGACGGTGGAAGCCATCCCGCCGGCGTAGAGCTTGGGATCCAGGCACACCGTCCGCAGCCCGGCCTTGGCCAGCAGCACCGCCGCGGTCAGACCGTTGTGCCCCGCACCGATGACGATCGCGTCATATCCAGTCATGTTCTTGCCCTCCGCAAAGGAGGCTCGCACGGCCCCAAAGTTTTGTCAATTATGACGAAACTTGCCCGGAGGTCGCGGTGAGCCAGGAGTCGGTGATCCCCGCCCGCAGCGACTCCAACGCCGCGTGGCACAGCCGCGCGAGTTCGCCCAAAGACCGCTCGTCGCCGACCATCCAGACCTCCATCGCGCCGAAGACGGCCGCCGCGATGCACCGCGCGGTCACCGCGGTGCGCACCCGCTGGTCGGCCGTCGGCTCCGCGTTACCGCGGCCACGCCGTCGCAGCTGTGCCGCAATGGCGTCGGCGAAGTCGGCCTGGACCTCCCGGATGTGGCGGACGATGCGGCCGGGGTCGAGCTCGTCCTGGCGCAGCGCGGCGATCTTGGTGACGGCGTCGACGTCGTACGGGAACGAGAAGATGGCCGACTGCACCGAGTCGATGATCGGTTCGTCGGCCGGCCTGGCGTCCAGGGCCGCGCGAAACCAGTGCAGCCCCGTGTAATCGGCGAACAACAGGTCGTGCTTCGAGCTGAAGTGGCGATAGAACGTCCTCAGCGACACCCCGGCGTCGGCGGCGATCTGTTCGGCCGACGTGTCCTCGACACCCTGGGCGAGGAAGCGCACCAGGGCGGCCTGGCGCAACGCTTCGCGGGTGCGCTCGCTGCGCGCCGTCTGAGCGGGCCTGACCATTGCAGCAAGATACCAACACTTCGGTTTGGCCATTCGGTTTGTTGTGTCAATATTGACAAAACTTTGCGGCGCGGGTGAGACTGCGCCCATGGTCTCGCTACTCACTCACGCGGTGCTCGGACTGGCGGTCATCGGTTGGATCGTCACGTCGAACTCGAAGGTCTTCGCCCGGCCGGCCAACGGCCCACTGTTTTCGCCGATGGAAATCGTCTACTACGTCGTCGGCATCGCGTCCGTGGCGCTCGGCTGGTATTTCAACATCACGTTCGTGCACGAGTACTCGCAGGGCTCCACCAATCCCCTGTGGGGCGAACACGGGAGCTGGGCCGAATACATCAAGCTGATGTTCACCAACCCCGCCGCGAGCTCGGCCAGCCAGGACTACACGATCGCGAATGTGATTCTGCTGCCGATCTTTACGATCGTGGACGGCTACCGGCGCGGGCTGCGCCACCCCTGGCTGTACTTCGTGTCCAGCCTGTTCACCAGCTTCGCGTTCGCGTTCGCCTTCTACTTCGCGACGATGGAACGGCAGCGCCGGCACGCGCAGGTCACCGGCGAGGCCGCGCCGAAGATCAGCGCCTAGCCCGGTTTGGTGGCCCGCCATCGCTGCCGGCCACGCTTGACGTCGGTGTCGATGTCGGTGAATCCCGCGGCGCGAAGCCGGCCGGGCAGGTCCTTCGGCGCGATGGGGTTGTAGGTGTCGGCAACGTGGATCAGTCGGAACGCCAGCGACGGGACACCGTCGCTACCGGCGAACACCCCGCCGGGCCGCAGCAGCCTGAACGCCTCGGCGAAGAGCTGATCCTGCAACGCGGCGGTGGGAACGTGGTGCAGCATCGTGAAGCACACCACCGACGTGAAATCGGCTGCGGGCAGGCCGGTTTCGGTGCCGCTCGCCTGGATGATCCGGGCCCGCTCGCCGTAGCGGCGCTGCAGGCGATCGGCCATCGCGCTGTCGAGTTCAACGGCCGTGAGTGATTCCGTGCGATCGAGCAGGGCGCGCAGTGTCGCGCCGTATCCGGGGCCGATTTCCACAGTGCGCGTGCCCAGTTCGACGCCGTGGAGCGCCCACGGCAGCAGCTGATCGGCCACCGCCCTTTCCCATGACGGGGAGCTGCAGCGCCGTCGGTGGATCAGATTCATCGCCATACCGCCCACGCTAGGCCGCGACGGCGGGTGCGTGCTTCCGATATCCTGCCGAGATATGTCGGAAGTCAGCCACCACGGACTGGTCACGTCGGCGCAGACGCTGCCGCCGGGCGCGCGGATCGAACGGCACCGCCATCCGCAACACCAGATCGTGTACCCGTCCTCGGGCGCGGTGTCGGTGACCACCCCGGCCGGAACGTGGATCACGCCGGCCAATCGCGCCATCTGGATACCGGCCGGATGCTGGCACGAACACAAGTTCCACGGCACGACGCAATTTCACGGCGTCGCACTGGATCCCGGCCGCTACCGCCGCGGCCCGCGGGCGCCGGCCGTGCTGGCGGTCAGCCCGCTGATGCGTGAACTGATCATCGCGTGTTCGCAGGCCGACGGCACCGAGACCGCCGAGCATCACCGGATGCTGGCCGTCCTGCACGACCAGGTGCGGGCGACCGGCGTCGCGGAGCCGCTGTGGATCCCCACGCCCGTCGACCCCCGGCTGCGCCGGGCGTGCGCACTGATCGCCGATAACCTGCGCGAGCCGTTGACGCTGCAGCAGATCGGCGATCGGGTCGGCGTCGGCCAACGCACGCTGAGCCGATTGTTCAGCGACGAGCTGGCCATGACGTTCCCGCAATGGCGCACGCAGGTCCGGCTGCAGCACGCCCTCGTGTTGCTCGCCGATCGGCGCGATGTCACGTCGGTGGCGGCCGAATGTGGTTGGGCCACGGCGAGTGCGTTCATCGACACCTACCGGCGGGCGTTCGGCCACACCCCGGGGCAGCTGGCCGGCGGGCGCTAGCTACCCACCCGGCTCGAGCACCTCGGCGCCGACGAACGGCACCAGCGCCTCGGGAACCCGCACACTGCCGTCGGGCCGCTGGTGGTTCTCCAGGATCGCCACCAGCCAGCGGGTGGTGCCCAGCGTGCCGTTGAGCGTGGCCGCGGTCTGGGGCTTGCCGTTCTCGTCGCGGTAGCGGGTCGACAGCCGGCGCGCCTGGAACGTGGTGCAGTTCGACGTCGACGTCAGCTCGCGATAGGTGCCCTGCGTGGGAACCCACGCCTCGCAGTCGAACTTGCGGGCGGCCGACGAGCCGAGATCGCCTGCGGCCACGTCGATCACCCGATACGGCACCTCGATGCGGGCCAGCATCTCGCGCTGCCAACCCAGCAGCCGCTGGTGTTCGGCCTCGGCGTCGGCGGGCGTGCAGTAGACGAAGCCTTCGACCTTGTCGAACTGATGCACCCGGATGATGCCGCGGGTGTCCTTGCCGTGGCTGCCGGCCTCGCGCCGGAAGCACGACGACCAGCCCGCATAGCGCAGCGGTCCGCCGGACAGGTCGAGGATCTCGTTGGCGTGGTAGCCGGCAAGCGGCACCTCGGACGTGCCGACGAGGTAAAGATCATCGGCGTCGAGGTGATACACCTCTTCTGCGTGGGCGCCGAGGAATCCGGTGCCCGACATCACTTCTGGACGCACCAGCACCGGCGGGATGATCAGGGTGAAACCGTTGCTGACTGCCAGCTGCGCCGCCAGCTGCAGCAGGCCGAGCTGCAGCAGCGCGCCCTGGCCGGTCAAAAAGTAGAACCGCGAGCCGGACACCTTGGCGCCGCGCTGCATGTCGATCAGGCCCAGCGACTCGCCCAGCTCGAGGTGGTCCTTGGGGTCGTCGAGCGCCGGGGGTTCGCCGACGGTGTCGAGGACGGCGAAGTCGTCCTCCCCGCCGGCCGGGACGCCGTCGATGACGACGTTCGAGATGGCCATGTGCGCCGCGGTGAACGCCGCCTCCGCCTCGGCCTGGGCGGCCTCGGCGGCCTTCACCTGCTCGGCCAGTTCCTTGGCGCGCGCGAGCAACGCGGGCCGCTCGTCGGGCGACGCGGCGCCGACGCTCTTGCTCGCGGACTTCTGGTCTGCGCGCAGCGCGTCGGCGGAGGAGATGGCGGCCCGGCGTGCGGCGTCGGCCGACAGCAGCGTGTCCACCAGCGTCGGGTCTTCACCGCGGCTGAGCTGGGAGCGGCGCACGGCGTCGGGGTCTTCCCGGAGCAGCTTCAGGTCGATCACGGCCCTGACACTACTTTCACCGGCACCGCCCGACCGGCACAGCGTCCCCGCCGGCCCGGCTCAGGACTCACATCAGTAACTTTTGTCACGCGCCTCAGGTCGTCCTGTCAGAATGGACCCGATGTCGCAAGCGCCCGAGAAGGAACGTTCGGAAGGCCCCGCCGTCGAGACGCCCGCCGCCTCGACCGGTGAGCCGTCCGGACAGCAGCCGTCGGCATTCTTGTGGCCGCGCAGCCTGCAGGCCCGGGCCACCCGGCGGGCGCTGCTGCTGACCGCGCTCGGGGGCCTGTTGATCGCCGGGCTGGTGACCGCGATCCCGGTCAGCACCGAATCGGGGCGACTCCTCGACAGCAGCCCCGTGCGCAGCACCGGGGCCAAGAGCGACGCCGCCCTCAACCGCGCCTCCCGCGGCGAATGCCTGATGTGGCCCGACGCCACGCCGGAGTCGGCGAAGATCGTCAACTGCGGCGACGACCACAAGTTCGAAGTGGCCGAATCCATTGACATGCGCACGTTCCCGGGCTCGGAGTACGGACCCAACGCCGCGCCCCCGACGCCCGCCCGCATCCAGCAGATCACCCAGGAGCAGTGCGAGGCGTCCGTCCGTAACTACCTCGGACTCAAGTTCGATCCGAACAGCAAGTTCACCGTCAGCCTGCTGTGGCCCGGCGACCGCGCGTGGCGTCAGTCCGGCGATCGCCGCATGCTGTGCGGCCTGCAACTGCCCGCCACGAACAACCAGCAGCAGGCGTTCAAGGGCAAGGTCGCCGACGTCGACCAGTCCAAGGTCTGGCCGGCCGGCACCTGCCTAGGCATCGATCCGGCGACCAACCAGCCGACCGATGTGCCGGTGGACTGCACGGCCCCGCACGCGATGGAGGTCACCGGCACGGTCAACCTGGCCGAGAGGTTCCCGGACGCCCTGCCCGCCGAGCCGGACCAGGACAGCTTCATCAAGGATTCGTGCACCAAGATGACCGACGCCTACCTGGCGCCGGTCAAGCTGCGCACCACCACGCTGACCCTGATCTACCCCACGGTGCCGCTGGCGAGCTGGACGGCCGGCAGCCGCGAGGTGGCCTGCAGCATCGGCGCGACGCTGGGCAACGGGGGCTGGGCCACCCTGCTGAACAGCGCCAAGGGTCAGCTGCTGATCAACGGCCAGCCCCCGGTGCCGCCGCCCGACATCCCCGAAGAGCGCCTGACCATGCCGCCGATTCCGCTGCAGGTCCCGGCGCAGGCGCCGTCCAACCAGTCCACCACGGCGCCGGAGATGCCGCCGAACAATCAGCACCTGCCGGGCCAGCAACCCGTGGTGACACAGCCCCAGCAGCCACCGCAACCCCAGCAGGCCCCCCAGCAGCAGCCTCCCGCGCCGCAAGCACCGCCCCCGCCGGCGGACAACGGCGCACCGCCCGCGAACCCGGCACCCGAGGCGCCCCCGCCGCCGGCCCCGCCCGCCGAGCCCCCACCGGGGGGCTAGCCGGGTGCCCGTGCGGATGGATCCGCGGCGCTTCGACGAACTGGTCTCCGACGCCCTCGATCTGATACCGCCCGAGCTGGCCGCCGCGATGGACAACGTCGTCGTGCTGGTCGAGGACCGCCATCCCGAGGACGCCGAACTGCTCGGGCTGTACGAAGGAGTGGCGCTGACCGAGCGCGACTCCGACTACGCCGGCGCGCTGCCCGACGCCATCACCATCTACCGCGAGGCGCTGCTGGACGTGTGCGAGTCCGAGGCCGAGGTCGTCGAGGAGGTGGCCATCACGGTGATCCACGAAATCGCGCACCACTTCGGCATCGACGACGACCGGCTGCACGAACTGGGCTGGGCCTGACTGGCGCGGCGTCCCGGATTTGTCCCCCGCGGGTGCTATGAACGCGTTATGAGCACTGACTGCCGCGACTGCCGGGCAGGCTTAGATCACTGTCACGGCACCATCATTCACCACGCGCTGCACCGGTCGGAGTGCACCGAGCCGGACTGCTTCAGCCCCGAACTGTTGCCGCACGCCTTCGTCATCGACTGCGAGGCCGTGGGCTGTGCCTGCACCGAAGTGATCGCGCTGGCCGTCTGATCGACGTCTCAACCCATCGGGTCGGTGCTTGATCGCACCGCGTCCGCGACCGGGGTGGCCTCGGCCTCCGGATAAAAGGGCGGGGTCAACGTCCCCCAGCGCACGCAACTCCACCGGCCGTCGGTGATCGGGGTCAAGGCCACCGATTGGGCGTTCTCGAGATGGTTGTCGAGCGCGAAGTCGGCCTCCACGCCGGCCAGGACCGCGGCGGCCAGCCGGATCGCGGCGCCGTGGCTGACGACCACGATGTCGCCGTGGAAGTCGTGGTTGTCGAGGTAGCGCAGGCGCAGGTCGGTGAGCACCGGCACGTAGCGGTCCAGCACGTCGTTGCCGGTCTCGCCGCCGGGCAGCGGCACGTCGAGCTCGCCGCGATGCCAGCGGTCGTAGATGGCGTTGAACTCCGCGACCGCCGCGTCGTCGTTGCGGTCTTCGAGCCGGCCGACCTGCACCTCGTGGATGCCGGGCACCTCGATGGCCGACATGGCGAGCTGGTCCGCGATCACCGCCGCGGTCTGCGATGCCCGGGTGGCGACCGAGTGCGCGAGCATCGCCGGGCGGCCCGAGCCGCGGGCGAACGCCCGGGCCTGGTCGCGGCCCAAGGGCGTCAGCTCCGCCCCGGGCGGGCGGGTGTCGAGCCGGCGCTCGACGTTGCCGTAGGACTGGCCGTGGCGCACCAGGATCAAGCGACCGCTCACCGCTGCGACCCCCCGGCAGGGTCTTCGGGCTTTCCGTCGCGGACCCGCGCCAGCCAGCGCAACGCCTCGTCGGCGGACGGCGGCAGGGCCCCGGCGGGCGAACCGGTGGGCCAAGATCCGAGATATCGCACATCGGCACAACGACGGTGCAGCGCCTTGAGTGCCTCGGCCACGGCGTCGTCGTCGATGTGTCCGACGCAATCGGCGAAAAACCGGTAGGTGCCGAGTCCGGTTCTGGTCGGCCGGGATTCGATCCGGGTCAGATCGATGCCGCGGACGGCGAATTCGGCGAGCGCCGCCAGCAGGGCGCCCGGCGCGTTGTCGATGCGCAGCACCACCGAGGTCCGATCGGCTCCGGTGCGGGCCGGCGGGCGGCCCGGCAGGCCGACCAAAACGAAGCGGGTGCGGGCATTGGGCTCGTCGACCACGCCGTCGGCCAGGGTGTCCAGGCCCCAGTGGGTGGCCGCCAGCGGCGAGGTCACGGCGGCGTCGACCCGCCCCTCGGCGACCTGCTGGGCGGCGTCGGCGTTGGAGTACGCCGGCCGCAGTTCGGCATCGGCCAGGTTCGCGGCCACCCACTGCCGCACCTGTGCCGCGGCCACCCCGAAGGCGGCCAACGTGCGCACGTCGGCGGCGCGGCATCCCCGTTTGACGACGATGCTGAACGCGACGTCCAGCGTCGTCTCGGCGAAGACCTGCAGCGGTGAGCCCATGGCCAAGCTGTCCAGGGTCGGCGTCACCGAACCGTCGATCGAGTTCTCGATCGGGACGCACGCGTAGTCCGCGGCGCCGTCGCGCACCGCGGCCAACGCCGCGGAGGTGCTGTCGAACGGCACCGACTGCACCCCGTCGGAGTGCGGGGCGGGAACCATGCCGGCGGCCGTGATCTGCCGCAGCGCCGCCTCGGTGAAGGTCCCTTCCGGACCGAGGTAAGCGATGCGGGCCACGTCCCAACCCTAGCGGCGCGCCGCACAGAAAACCCTTGCGACGCCAACCGGCGTAAGTTAACTTAGGCTTACCTAAGCATAAGGATGAGAATGGTATTACCGCTGAGCTGCCACGCCCCGACCACCGCCGAACGGATCCGCAGCGCGTGCGTGCGCGCCGGCGGCGCGCTCCTGGCGATCGAGCACGACGACCCGGTCCCCACGCCCGTGCACCACCTGATGGACGACGGCTCCTTCGCGCTGGCGCTGCCCGTCGAACAGCAACGCGGGCGGCCCATCGCGGGATCGCAAGCGCTGCTGGAGCTGACCGACTACGCGCCGCTTCCCCTGCGCGAACCGGTCCGTTCGCTGGTGTGGGTGCGCGGGCGCCTGCAGCAGGTGCCCCCGGCGGAGATCCTCTCCACGCTCGACGTGATCGCCGCCGAATGCCCGGATCCGGCGTTGCTGGGCGTCGACACGCCGAGGTGTGCGCCCCCCGGCGGGCAGGAGCAGCGGTACACGCTGCTGCGGCTCGAGATCGCCTCGGTCGTGGTCACCGACGCGACCGGCGCGGAGCCGGTGGCCGTCGACGACCTTCTCGCTGCCCGGCCCGACCCGTTCTGCGCGCTCGAGTCGAGCCTGCTGCGGCACCTGGACGCCGCCCACGGCGACGTCCTGGCGCGGCTGGTGTCCCGGCTGCCGGCGCCCCTGCGCCGCGGGCACGTGCGACCGCTGGGGCTCGACCGCTACGGCGTGCGGTTCCGCGTCGAGGGCGCCGACCAGGACCACGACGTCCGGCTTCCGTTCCACAAACCGGTGGACGACATGACCGGCCTGCGCCAGGCCATTCGGGTGCTGATGGGGTGCCCGTTCATCAATGGGCTGCGGGCGCGCGGCTAGCCAGTCCTGATCGCGGTGCGCCGCAGGGCACGTACGTTAGCCAGGTGAACCGCGACCGCGCACCGCAGCGTCGGCGGCCCGCTCCGCCGGGCCCGCCGGTCCCGCCGCGCCCCGAGCCGCCGCAGGTGATCCCCCGCGAGGGCGCCCCGCCGCCGTCGCCGACCGCGGAGACCCAACCCTTGCACCGCCCGGCGCCACCGGCCCCGGCGGCCGTCGCCCCGGCGCAGCGATCGCGCCCGCCCCGACCACGCGCGCCCCGCAAGCGGCGCCGCTGGATCCGAACCATGGTGTCGTTCTTGGTGGTGGCCGTGCTGCTGATCGGCGCGGGCCTGGTCGCCGGCGCCGTCTGGTTCGACACCAAACTGCACCGCGAGCAGGTGCTCGCCGACTATCCCGAACGCCCCGCGCCCGGCCGCGGCACCAACTGGCTCATCGTCGGCTCGGATAGCCGCCAGAGCCTGAGCGCCGCGCAGCAACAGGACTTGGCCACCGGCGGCGACATCGGGGACGGCCGCACCGACACGATCCTGCTGGTTCACGTGCCGGGCGTCGGGTCCAGCGTTCCCACGGCGCTGGTGTCGATACCCCGCGATTCTTTGGTGCCGATCCCGGATCACGGGAAGGACAAGGTCAACGCGGCGTTCTCGATGGGTGGCGCGCGGTTGTTGGTCCGCACCCTGGAACAGGCGACCGGATTGCGCATCGATCACTATGCCGAGATCGGCTTCGGCGGGTTCGCCGCGCTGGTCGACGCGCTCGGCGGGGTGACGGTGTGCCCGGCGACCCCGATCGATGACCCGCTGGCCGGCATCGACCTGCCGGCCGGCTGCCAGAGGCTCGACGGCCGGCAGGCGCTCGGATACGTCCGGACGCGCGACACCCCGCGGGCCGATCTGGACCGCATGGTCAATCAGCGTCAGTTCGTGGCCGAACTGCTGCATCGCGCCGGCAGCCCGGCGGTGTGGCTCGATCCCCGGCGCTGGTATTCGGTGCCGCGCGCGGCCGCCGACGCCCTGACCGTCGACCAGGACGACCACGCCTGGGACCTGGCCCGGCTGGGCTGGGCGTTGCACGGGCCCACCGCCACCATGACCGTCCCGATCGGGGAGTTCACCAGCGGTGACGCCGGCGCGGTGGTGGTGTGGAATCACGACGCGGCCGGCCGGTTGTTCGACGCGTTGGCCGCCGACGCGCCGCTGCCGCCCACCACGGCGGAGGGCCAGCAGTAGCGGACCGACCTAGATGCTGACCTGGCCGGCGGGATTGCCGCGGAGCCACGCCTTGGTGCGGCCCGGGTGGTGGGTGGCCAGCCAGGCCACGCCGACGTCGCGGCAGAAGTCGATGTCGTCGTACTCGTCGACGTTCCAGCAGTAGACCGCCCTGCCCTGGGCGATGGCGCGGTCCGCCAGTTGGGGATATTCCTTCAACGTCAGCAGCGAGGGCCCGACGGCGGTGGCGCCGACGGCGGTGGGCGCGCCGCTGGTCAGGTAGCGCGCCGTTTTGCCCAGCAGCACGGTGGGCAGCAGCGGCGCCGCCCGCCGGATCCGCCAGATCGCGGACGCCGAGAACGACATCACCACGGCGCGGGACCGATCGGCCGAGGCGGGCGCGGCGATGCCGAAACGGTGCAGCAACGCCAGGAGCTTGGTCTCCACCAGCGAGCCGTACCGGACGGGGTGCTTGGTTTCGATGAAGAGCTTTACCGGCCGATGCCAATCCAGCACCAGCGAAACCAGCGCGTCCAGGGTCAGCAGACTGGTGTCGCCGTGCGTGCCGTCCTCGCGCCAGCTGTCGTGCCACGCGCCGTACTCGAGCTCGCGCAGCTGAGCCAGCGTCATCGTGCTGACCAGGCCGGCTCCGGTCGAGGTGCGGTCCAGCCGGCGGTCGTGCACGCACACGAGATGGCCGTCGCGGGTCAACCGCACATCACATTCCACGCCGTCGGCGCCCTCTTTGAGCGCGAGATCGTAGGCGGCCAGCGTGTGTTCGGGACGCGCCGCCGAAGCACCGCGGTGGGCGACGACATACGGATGCCCGGCGAGCACCTCGTCGGCCCACGTCATATCCCTATGCTGCCGGTTCCTGCCCCTCTAACTCAACTGGGCCGGCCGAAGCCGGTGCGGGGGCGCCGTCGTCGGGAACCATGACCCACCGATGCGCGGGACGCGCGACGGGTTTGCGATGGAAGCCCTCGAAAATGCGGGTCGCGGCCGCCAGGGTGGCGGCCGCGAGCAGGTAGGCGACGACCATCAGGACGGTGTTGTTGGCGATGCCCTGCGCGTCGGTGGCGAAGCTGGTCACGATGGCAGCGATGGAGACGGCGTAGCTGCAGACCCACGCGATCCACCACTGCAGGACGGGTCCGCGTAGCCGCACCCAATGGTCTTCGAGCAGGGCCAGCTCGATCACGTAGACCGGGGCCCACAAGAGATTGGCCAGCGGCACGACGCAGCCGGCCCACAGTGCCCGCGGCGAGCGCGGCTCCGGCAGCCCGTGATGGGCGAACGCGGCGGCGCGCCGCGCGATCAGCCAACGGATCAGGAGCACGCCCGACGCGATCACCGCCGCGCCCGCCCCCACGCTGGCGAGCACGCCCAGCCAGTCGGCCGCGAGGGCCACCCACGAATTCAGCAGGGTGTTCCGGTTGATGACCAGCAGCACATAGCGGACGACGTAAACCAGGGCGGCGATGCTGAGGACCAGCACGCTCACGAATGAGGTGGTGCGGATGACCTGCCCCGTCGGCCCCGCCGCCGCGGGCGCTGCGCCGGCGGCGGGCGCCTGCTCGACGCGGTCCGCCAAACTCCAACGCGGTATCACCGTGTAGCGCGGCGTGGGCCCGAGGGGGCGCCGGGCGTGTCGGGCCGGCGGCGCGGCGCCGGGACGCACCGCGATCCAGCGATAGCCGGGCGGCAGCCGTGGCGGGGTGCGCTGCCACCCCGGAGACCGCTGGGGTCCGGCCGGGGGCGGGGCGCCCGCGGAGGCCCACCGCGGGTCGGCGGGCGGCGACTGAGGCGCCATGAGGGCGCCGCGGCAGCGGGGACACCACTCGCGTTGCCGGTCGCGCACGTTCCAGCGGGTGCCGCACTGGGAGCACACCTGGATCACCGGACCAGACTAGCGCCGCGACGATGCGCGCAGCGGAACGCGGGGCGCTGAGGAGCGGCGCTCGAGGGGGCGTGGGCAACGTAATCGGCCGCCGCGGACTATCCACAGTTTCCACAGGTTTATCCACATAGGCCCCCGGGGTATAGAGAACCATCGCTACTGCCTCTGGCGCCGAACTGTGGTGTAACTGTGGATAACATCGCGGTGTTGCACGCATGTCTTAAACAGTCCAAGCCGCCCGTGTGAGCGAAATGGATTGCCCCACTAAGCATCGGCGCGACGGCGCCCGCGCCGCCCCGGCTCCCGTCCCGACGTCTTGTAACCACCCACGTCCCGGTCCTCGCTAACCCGCAGCTCAGGGCGCTATTTTTTCAACTTCGCCGCAAAGCGCTATGATCGCGTTCTCGTAAGTGTTTGTGACTCACCTCACTCACCGTGAGGTGAACCGGGGGGTGGAAGGCGATTGATGGCCACGCATTCGTTCGGTCCGGGTTCACCGGCCGCGTCGAAGTCGTATTGCGGCTCGCCCGCGTGGAATCACAGCTACACCATCGCGGCGCTGCGCGCCGGACTGATCGCACTGGCCTTACTGGCCGTGCTCGCGGTCATCGTCTTGTTCTGAACTGACCCCGAGCGGGTATCCGCCCTGCGGCTCAGAGGGGTCATTCTTGCGGTGCGCGCGCTCATGGAGCAGGGTTGATAACGGTCGGCCGCCGCAAGGCGCCCCGTGACTGAGCGTCAAGACGATAATCGAAGAAAGGAACGCCGTGGCTGAATACACCCTGCCCGACTTGGACTGGGACTACGCAGCGTTGGAACCGCACATCTCAGGCCAGATCAACGAGATCCACCACAGTAAGCACCACGCCACCTACGTCAAAGGCGTGAACGACGCTCTGTCCAAGCTCGAAGAGGCCCGTGCCAACGAAGATCACGCTGCGATCTTCCTGAACGAAAAGAACCTGGCCTTTCACCTGGGCGGCCACGTCAACCACTCCATCTGGTGGAAGAACCTGTCGCCGGACGGCGGCGACAAGCCGACCGGCGAATTGGCCGCCGCGATCGACGACGCCTTCGGATCCTTCGACCGGTTCCGCGCGCAGTTCAGCGCGGCCGCCAACGGCCTGCAGGGGTCGGGCTGGGCGGTGCTGGGCTACGACACCCTCGGCAACCGGCTGCTGACCTTCCAGCTCTACGACCAGCAGGCCAACGTGCCGCTGGGCATCATTCCGCTGCTGCAGGTCGACATGTGGGAGCACGCTTTCTACCTGCAGTACAAGAACGTCAAGGCGGACTACGTCAAGGCGTTCTGGAACGTCGTCAACTGGGCCGATGTGCAGAAGCGCTACGCCGCGGCGACCTCGAAAACCCAGGGCCTGATTTTCGGCTGACTTTTATTTCGATCGGCGGGGGCGTCGCGCGGATTGCGCGGCGCCCCAGTCGTTTGTGTGGCCCCGCAGCGGGTCGATCTGAAGATCCGCGACGCTGACCGTGTCGTGTTGCACGGCGCCTAATCCGCAGGCATTCTTAATTATTCGGACTACCAGTGTGGTTATTCCCAACGGAGGCGTCGCGCGGAGGTCGGAGATGGAAACTGGGTCGGATCGACCGATCGGGGTCTCCCCGTTCCATTCTCGTGGGTCCCTGAAGGGGTTCCTGATCTCCGGCCGTTGGCCCGATTCGACGAAAGAATGGGCCCAGCTGCTCATGGTCGCGGTCCGGATCGCGTCGTTGCCCGGGTTGCTCTCCACCACAACGGTGTTCGGCGCCCGCGAAGAACTGCCCGACGAACCCGAACCGGACACGGTCGGCCTGGTGCTGGCCGAGGGCACGGTCTTTGGTGAATCGGCAATCCAGCCAGGCTATTTCGCCGACCATCAGCCCCCCGCGCTACTCATGCTGCATCCGCCGTCGGAAACCACGCCGTCGCTGCCCGAATGCACGGGGGCGGCATCGGGATGCGTATTGCTGCCCGGGTTGCCCTATCTCGGCCTGGAACACCGGGCGGCCTGGGTGGAGGCAGAAGCCGACGGCACCATCACGTCGATGGTGAGCCGGGTCGGCGTCGATCCGATCAGCCATCCCGACACGGCGATTTTGGCGATGCTGCTCGCCGCCTAGCGAGAACACGGCGGCGCGAATGGCGATTCGCCTTCCCGGCCGCGAGGAGGCGCTTCGCGCCCGCGGGGATCACGCGACCGGACCGCTCTGGCGACCGTCACGTCGGGCGGCGGTCAGCGGTGGACCGGTCGTGGATGAGCGCAACCCCGACGGCGCCCACTAAGTTAACGGCCCCTCGACCATCGGTGTCCACCATGCGGCCGGCGGGTTGCGGCGCGCCCTCGATGGCCAGGTTTCGGGCCCGGCAGCAAATGGCGTACCGGATCGGGCCAGCTTGCCGGTCCGTTGCGGTGCAATCGCCCAGCACGGCGCGGGCCCTCGCAACGGCCCCCACGAGGCGCCCGGCCCGCCACTTCGGGACGGGTGTCCGATTCTGCGGATAACCTGTGAGTTCCATGGATTTTGTGGACACCTCAGCGAATCAGTTAGACGCTCGTCAAGTGGGGAGTTGGTGGGCGTCGGCTGTGCCGCTCGGGAATCCTTCGGGGTTTGCACCTGGTTACCCTTACCAAGCCTCGCTACCATGATCAGCAAATACACCTAGGTAATAGTTCGCTTCTACAGCCCAGTGGAGGTCATATCAATGAGCACGACGTTCGCTGCTCGCCTGAACCGCCTGTTCGACACGGTGTATCCGCCTGGACGCGGTGCGCACACCTCCGCGGAAGTGATCGCGGCGCTCAAGGCGGAGGGCATAACGATGTCGGCTCCCTACTTGTCGCAGTTGCGTTCCGGCAACCGCACCAACCCGTCCTCGGCGACGATGGCCGCCCTGGCCAACTTCTTCCGCATCAAGCCGGCTTACTTCACCGACGACGAGTACTACGAGAAGCTCGACAAGGAATTGTCGTGGCTGGCCACGGCGCGCGACGACAACGTGCGCCGCATCGCGATGCGCACGGCCGAGCTCTCCCCCGAGGCCCAGCGCGAGGTCATGGAGCGCGTCAACGAGCTGCGCCGCGCGGAGCACCTGGACGCCTAGCGGCCTCGGCCAGCCCTGGGGGGCTGGCGCCCGCCCATTCCGATTAGGGTTGGCAAACGGATCGCGAACGCGAGAGCGTTAGACGACGATTGCCAGCGAGATACCGGGAGGCGGCCGGGAATGGCCCTGTTCGGCAAGCGAAAGAGCCGCGCGACGCGTCGCGCTGAAGCCCGCGCCATCAAGGCCCGCGCGAAGCTCGAGGCCAAGCTGGCCGCGAAAAACGAGGTGCGGCGCGCCAAGTCCGCCCAACGGGCGGAGAACAAGGCGCTCAGGGCCCAGATCAAGGCGCAGCGCGACAGTGACCGCAACGCGCTCAAAGTCGCTGAGGCCCAACTCAAGGCGGCGCGGGAGGGCAAGATCTTCTCCCCGACCCGGATCCGCCGCGTGCTGACGGTCTCGCGGCTGCTCGCACCGATCCTCACCCCGGTGATCTACCGGTTGGCCGTCTCGGCGCGCGCGCTGATCGATCAGCGCCGCGCGGACCGGCTCGGAATCCCGCTGGCTCAGATCGGCCAGTTCTCCGGCCCCGGCGCCCAGCTGTCGGCCCGCATCGCGGGGGCCGAGAGGTCGTTGCGGTCGGTGCAGGACAAGAAGCCCAAGGACGCCGAGACGAAGGCGTTCGTGGTCGCCATCACCGAGCGGCTCACCGATCTGTCGGCGGCCGTCACCGCCGCGGAGAATCTGCCCGCCGCGCGTCGCCGGGCGGCCCACGCCGCGATCTCGTCGCAGCTCGAAGGCATCGAGGCCGATCTGATGGCCCGCCTCGGGTTGAGCTGACCGACCCCACGAAAGGCAATCTCCTCCCATGTCAATCCACGGCAGGTGGATCCCGCGCATCCTGTTCGCGGCCGGCGCGGTCGTCGTCCTGGCCCTCGGGTCGGCGCTGCAGTCGCCGACGGCGTCGGCGCACGTCCACGCCAGCAGCGACAATCCGGTGCGCGGCGCCATGGCCCTGGTCACCTTCCAGGTGCCCAACGAATCGAACGTCGGGGCCGCCACCACCGCCTTGACCGTCGCCCTGCCCGGCGTCGCCTCGGCGCGCACCGAAAGCATGCCGGGCTGGACGGCCAGGCTCGACCGCGACGCGGCGTCCGGTGCCGTCCGCTCGGTGACATGGACGGCCGCCCCCGGCGGGGGGATCGCCGCTGACCAATTCGCGCTGTTCCGGTTATCCGTGAAGTTGCCCGACACCGACACCGTCAGCTTCCCGGCCACGCAGTCCTACGCCGACGGGACCGTCGTGAAGTGGGATCAGGCGCCGCTGCCCGACGGCGGCGAGCCCGAACACCCGGCGCCCATGCTCACCCTTGCCACCGGGCCGGCGGGGTCACACCACCACCATGGGACGCCCGACCAAGCGACCGAACCGGCGCGGCCCCACGCGGCCGACAACACCGCGCGATTGTTGGGCGGCGCCGCTCTGGTGGTCGCCGCGCTGGGCGTCGCGATCGCGTTGATCCGCCGCCGCCCGTGAAACGGCTGGCGTTCGGCGCGTGCGTGAGCGCCATGTTCGCGATGGCCACGCTCACCGCGCCGGTGTCGTCGGCGCACGCCACGCGGATCGCCACCGACCCCGCGGCCAACGCGGTGCTGGCCTCCGGCCCGCAGCGGGTCAGCGCGACCTTCAACGAGCAGTTGCAGACCACGTTCGCCGCGATGACGGTGGTCGGCCCGGACGGCAACGTGTGGTCCGCCGGCGAGCCCACCGTGGCCGGCGCGATGGTCAGCATCGCCCTGCGTCCACTGGGACCGTCCGGCACGTACACGGTGAACTACCGGGTGACCTCCGCGGACGGCCACGTGGTGTCCGGGTCCTGGTCGTTCCAGCTCACGGTGTCCGGCACCGGCACGCCCGGGCCACCGGTTGCCGGCGGCGGGGGCGGCGGCGGTGACGTCCCCGTCTGGCCGTTCGTGGCGGCCGCGTTGGCGCTCGTCGCGGGCGGCGCCTGGTGGGCGGTGCGGCACAGGCGGTGATCGAGGCGCCGTCACGCGTGCTGGCATGATGGGGTCGAGATCCCTGAGCTAGGGAAACGACGACAGAGGAAGCTCAAGGAGCGGCCGCATGGCAGACCCGCAGGACCCCACCAACAGCGCGCCCGACGGCGCCGGCACTCCGCCGGAGAAGAAACCGCCCGCCAAGGCGGCGAAAAAGACCGCGAAGGCGCCCGCCAAGAAGGCACCTGCGAAGAAGGCGCCCGCCAAAAAGGCGCCCGCCAAGAAAGCGCCCGCGAAGAAGGCGCCGGCCAAGAACGCCGAACCCGCACCCCCGGGGCCACCCGAGCCGCCGGCCGGCGTGCAGCAGCGGGCCGAAACCAATGGCGACCTCACGGCCGCCGCCAAAGACGCTGCCGCACAGGCGAAGTCCACCGTGGAAGCCGCCAACAACCCGGTCTCTCCCGCCGTCCCGGGCCCCGCGGTGGGCCAATCCCCGGTGCCGCTGATCGTCGCCGTGGCCGTCAGCCTGCTGGCCATCCTGCTCATCCGCCAGCTGCGCCGTCGCTGAGGGCGCGGGCGTTTACATGTCAGAAGTGACGGTGCCATTCCGGCCGACCGCCGACCTGGTCGACAGCATCGGCCCCGACGTGCGCAGCTGCGACACCCAATTCCGCCAGCTCGGCGGGCGCGCCGAGTTCGCCGGCCCGATCAGTACCGTGCGCTGCTTTCAGGACAATGCGCTGCTGAAGTCGGTGCTCTCGGAGCCCGGTGACGGCGGGATATTGGTGATCGACGGCGCCGGCTCGCTGCACACCGCGCTGGTGGGCGACGTCATCGCCGAGCTCGCGCGGTCCAACGGCTGGGCCGGGCTCATCATCAACGGCGCGGTGCGGGACTCCGCCGCGTTGCGGGGCATGAACATCGGCATCAAGGCGCTGGGCACCAATCCGCGCAAGAGCACCAAGACCGGCGCCGGCGAACGCGATGTCGAAATCACCCTGGGCGGTGTGACGTTCGTGCCCGGTGAGATCGCCTACAGCGACGACGACGGGATCGTCGTCGTCGCCACAGACTCCTAAACCGCCACCGGCGCAGGCTTTTTCGCGAACTTCAAGCCCTCGTCGTCGACCTTGCCGCGCCGGATCGTGCGCATGTCGAAGAAGTAGTTCTGCTTGAGCCGCCACGGCGCCCGCGATCCCGACTTGGGCAGCAGGTGCATCGACCGCCGGAAGTAGCCGGGAGTGAAGTCCATGAACGGCAACTCGTCCACGTCGTTGCCCGGATGCTGCGGCTCCACGAAGTCAAAACCCTTGGCGTCCATGTAGTTCAGCAGTCGGCAGACGAATTCGGAGACCAGGTCGGCCTTCAGCGTCCAGGACGCGTTGGTGTAGCCGAAGGTGATGGCGAAGTTCGGCACGCCGGAGAACATCAGGCCCTTGTAGGTCATCAGCGAGGTCAGGTCGATGTCCTCGCCGTTGCGGGTCGGCTTCACCCCGCCCAGCAACTGCATGTTCAATCCCGTTGCGGTGATGATGATGTCGGCCGCCAACTCCTCACCCGAGGTGAGCTTGATGCCGGTCTTGGTGAACCGGTCGATCGTGTCGGTGACGACGTCGGCCTTGCCGTGCCGGATGGTCCGGAAGAAGTCGCCGTCCGGCGCCAGGCACAGCCGCTCGTCCCAGACGTTATAGCGCGGCCCGAAGTGCTTCTCGACGTCGTAGCCCTGCGGCAGCCGTCGCTGCGCCATCGTCATCAACGTCTTGCGCATGTAGGCCGGGGCCTTGCGGGACAGCTGGTACTGGAAAGTGCTGAACGCGATGGCTTTCCAGCGGTTGGCCATGTGCGCGAGGCGCTCGGGCAGCAGCCGGTTGGCCTTCTCGGCGAAGGGGTCGACGCCGGGCAGCGACCCGATGTAGGTCGGCGAGCGCTGCAGCATCGTGACGTGACCGGCACCGGAGTTCACCAGGGCGGGGATCAGGGTGATCGCGGTCGCGCCGGATCCGATGACGACGATCCGCTTGCCCGCGTAGTCGAGGTCCTCCGGCCAGTGCTGCGGATGCACGATGGTGCCCCCGAAGTCGTCGGAGCCTTCGAAGGTGGGCGAGAACCCCTCGTCGTAGTTGTAGTAGCCGGTGCAGGCGAACAGCAACGAACAGGTCATCTCGCTGGTGCGGCCGTCGTTCTCGACCGTCAGCGTCCAGCGGTTGTCGACGTCGGACCAGTCGGCGGCCACCACCCGGTGGTTGTAGCGGATGTGCGGCTCGATCCGGTTCTCGACCGCGGCCTCCCTGATGTAGGCCTTGATCGACGCGCCGTCGGCGATCGACTTCGCCGAACGCCAGGGCTTGAACCGGAAGCCGAGGGTGAACATGTCCGAGTCCGATCGGATGCCCGGGTACTTGAAGAGGTCCCAGGTGCCGCCGAGGTCGGCGCGGCGCTCGAGGATGGCGTAGCTCTTGGTCGGGCAGCGTTCCTGCAGGTGCCAGGCCGCGCTCACACCGGAGATGCCGGCGCCCACGATGAGGACGTCAAGGTGCTCAGTCATACGGCCACGCTATCAACACGGTGTTGAATCGGTCAACACCGTGTCGAACTCTCGACGCCGTGTAAAGTAGCGGCCGTGACTACCGTCGGTTCCGCCCGCACCCACCGGGGCAGGCGCTCGGCGCGCCCGTCCGGCGACGACCGCGAACTGGCCATTTTGACCACCGCCGAACGGTTGCTGCAGGAACGCCCACTCGCCGACATCTCCGTCGACGACCTCGCCAAGGGGGCCGGGCTGTCCCGGCCGACGTTCTACTTCTATTTCCCGTCCAAGGACGCGGTGCTGTTCACCCTGTTCGAGCGGGTGATCATGGAGGCAGACTCCGCGCTGGAGTCGCTGGTCGCCAGCCCGCCCGCCGACCTGAAAGCGTTGTGGCGCATCGGGATCAACGTGTTTGTCGAGACCTTCGGCACGCATCGCGCGGTGTCGCTGGCCGCCGATGCCGCGCGCACCAACAAGGACGTCGGCGAGCTGTGGTCACGCTTCATGCAGAAATGGGTCGACCACATCACCACCGTGATCGAAGCCGAGCGCGCGCGCGGCGCCGCGCCGGTGACACTGCCGGCGCGCAACCTGTCCGCGGCACTGAACCTGCTCAACGAAAAGGTCATGCTCAGCGCGTTCGCCGGCGGGCGACCGTCGGTGCCCAGCGAGCAACTGCTCGACACGCTGGTGCACATCTGGGTCAGCAGCGTGTACGGCGAGGCCTGCTGAAACGGGTTTGTCGGCGCCTTGTGCGAACATATGTTCGTGCGGTGTGACCCGTCCATTCTGCACGCGGACCTGGATTCCTTCTACGCGTCCGTCGAACAGCGCGACGACCCGGCCCTGCGCGGGCGCCCGGTGATCGTCGGCGGCGGCGTGGTGCTGGCCGCGAGCTACGAGGCCAAGGCCTACGGCGTGCGCACGGCCATGGGCGGGGCGCAGGCGCGGCGGTTGTGCCCCGCCGCCGTGGTGGTGCCGCCGCGGATGAGCGCCTACAGCCGCGCCAGCGACGCCGTCTTCGAGGTATTCCGTGATTGCACCCCGATCGTGGAAGCGCTGTCGGTCGACGAGGCCTTCCTCGACGTCGGCGGGCTGCGCCGGGTCAGCGGCACGCCGGTGGCGATCGCCGAGCGGTTGCGCGCCGACGTGCGCGAGCGGGTCGGGCTGCCGATCACCGTCGGGATCGCCCGGACCAAGTTCCTTGCCAAGGTCGCCAGCCAGGAGGCCAAGCCCGACGGGCTGCTGCTGGTGCCCCCCGATCAGGAGTTGACGTTTTTGCGGCCGCTGCCGGTGCGCCGGCTGTGGGGCGTGGGCGCGGTGACCGCCGAGAAGCTGCATGCGCACGGCATCGTCACCGTGGCCGACGTCGCCGAGCTCAGCGAGTCGGCGCTGGGCTCGATGGTCGGTGGCGCGATGGGTCGTCAGCTCTATGCGCTGTCGCGCAACATCGACCGCCGGCGGGTCACCGCCGGCGTTGGTCGCCGCTCCGTCGGGGCGCAGCGAGCGCTGGGCCGCTCCGGTAATGCCATGTCGCCTAACGAGATCGACGCCGTGGTGGTGAACTTGATCGACCGCATCACCGGCCGCATGCGCGCCGCCGGGCGCACCGGCCGCACGGTGGTGCTGCGGCTGCGCTTCGACGACTTCACCAGGGCCACGCGCTCGCACACCCTGCCGTGGGCCACGTCGGCCACGGCGCCCATCCTGGCCGCCGCGCGGCGCCTGGTCGCGGGCGCGGCGCCGCTGATCGCGCAGCGCGGCCTGACGCTGGTCGGGTTCGCGGTGTCGGGCATCGACCGCAGCGGCGCCCAGCAGCTGATGCTGCCGTTCGGCGAAGCGAGCCGGCGCGCTGCCGGCGACGACATCGACGCCGCCATCGACCGGGTGCGCCGGCGCTATGGCAAGTCGGCGCTCACCCCCGCGGTGCTATTGGGGCGCGATCCGGGCTTCGAGATGCCGCACCTGCCCGACTGACGGGTCGTCGGTGTTTTCACTAATTATTCAATTACTCTTTGCCGCATGCCTTTTCGATGATTTGAGGTTGATTTGAATCAGCCTCGCGACCCCGCTTGTGCGGCGGCCCGCTTGTTAGGTTGGCGTAAACCCGACCTCGAAAGTGAGCAACTGAATCCGATGCCGCCGCACCAATCCCGCGACACCGGCCTGCCCCGCGAAGGTCTCCTGCTCGGTTACAGCGCGTTACTCGCCTTATCCGCGGGCTTCGTCAATGCCGTGGCGCTGCTGATCTTGGCGGTGCCCGTCGGCAATCTGACCGGGATCACCACCCAGCTGGGCATGCACACGGCCAACCCATGGCTGTACGAAGGCCACGTGCTCGGCGCAATCTTTCTGGGCTTCCTGATGGGAGCGGCCATAGCCGGGGCGATCCTCGCACCCACCGATGCCCTTGCGGGCCCACGCCACGCCGCCGTGCTGTACCTCGAGGCAGGCTTGCTCGTGCTCGCCGCGGCCGGGGGAGCGGAGACCGTCGTCAGGGCACAGATCAATGCCCTGGGCGTCGAGCAGACCGCGGTGCAGGCGCTGTTCGCCGCCGCGGCGCTCGGCCTGCAAAACGGGATGACATCGAGCTTTCGCGGGATGGCGATCCGCACCACGCACTTCACCGGAACCATCACCGACCTCGGGCTGATCCTCGGCCGCAGCCGGATACACGGCATCAAGAACTGGAAAACGGCGATACTGGCCGCCACCCTGGTGTTATTCCTCGGCGGCGGCGTGGCCGGGATCATGTTCGGGGCTCAGTTGGGGGGTTACGCGCTGCTCATCCCGGCCGCGATCTGCGCGACCGTCGGCGCCGCAAACCTGCTGCAGGGCACCGTCCGCAGCGCCGCACCGGTTCCCGAGCGCGCCGAACGGGTGCGGGTCTGAGCGGCCGCGAACAACTGGCCGCCGCCGTGAGGCCGGCCCGTCCCGCACCGACAATACGACTTTCATGCGCGTGCCTAACCCAGTCGCGGAGCAGGGCCTATCCTAGCACTAGGCAATAATTGCACTAGGCAAATTAATGGGGGTCTCGTGCTGAAAGAACTGGCGAGCGTGCCCGCAGGAATTCAGGCCCTGGAGGCGGTTGGGACGGTGACGACGCAGGATTACGACCGGGTGTTTGCGCCGCTGGTCGATCGGGTGCGCCGAACGAAGGGACGGATGCGGCTGCTCTACCAATTCGGCCCGGGCTTCGAGCGGATCACGCCGGGCGCATTGTGGGCGGACACCCGACTTGGGGTGGGCTACCTGGCCGCGCTCGATGGGTGTGCTGTCGTGAGCGACATCGAGTGGATTCGGGCGCCCGCGCGCGGCATCGGTGCGTGGATGCCGTGCCCGCTGCGGGTGTATGGCAACGCCGAGCGCGACGACGCGGTCGCCTGGCTGGCCTCGCTGCCCCGCGGCGCCGAGGTGTCGAAGCGGGGCATGGCCAAGGCCTTCATCGGTGGCACCCTCGCTGCGGTGGGAAGCCTTGCGGGACTGGTCATTTCCGCGGGCACCAACGGCGGTCACGGGAGTCGTTGATCGCGGGACATCCGGCTCGCGGTCAGTTCGACCCGGTCCACTCCAGCAGCCGGTCGGCCGGCCAGGTGTTCACGATCCGGTCGGGGGGAACGCCCGCGTCCAGGGCGCGCTGCGCGCCGTAACCGAGGAAGTCCAGCTGGCCCGGGGCGTGGGCATCGGTGTCGATGCTGAACACGCAACCGATCTCCAGCGCCAGGTTGAGCAGGCGGGTCGGCGGGTCGCGCCGCTCCGGCCGGGAGTTGATCTCCACCGCGGTGCCGGACTCGCGGCACGCCGTGAACACCGCCTCGGCGTCGAACTTGGATTCCGGCCGGATGCCGCGGTTGCCGGACACCAGCCGGCCAGTGCAGTGGCCGAGCACGTCGGCGTGCGGGTTTTCGACCGCGCGCAGCATGCGCCGGGTCATCGCGGCGGAATCCATCGATAACTTGGAGTGCACGCTGGCCACCACGACGTCGAGGCGTTCCAGCAGTTCGGGTTCCTGGTCCAGGCTGCCGTCGTCGAGGATGTCGACCTCGATCCCGGTGAGGATGCGCATGGGCGCGAACGTCTCCTGCAGCCGGTCGATCACGTCGAGCTGCTTGCGTAACCGCTCCGGCGACAGGCCGTTGGCGATGGTCAGCCGCGGCGAATGGTCGGTCAGCGCGCAGTATTCGTGGCCCAGCGCCGCCGCCGCGGCCATCATCTCCTCGATCGGAGCGGAGCCGTCCGACCAGTTGGAGTGCAGGTGCAGGTCGCCGCGCAGCGCGGCACGAATGTCACCGCCACCGAGATCTTCTGCGGTGGAACGCAATTCGACCAGCAGGTCGGGTTCTCGGCCGGACCACGCCTGGTCGATGACCTTGGCGGTTTTGGGGCCGATTCCCGGCAGCGACTGCCAGCTGTTGGCCTGGCCGTGGCGTTCGCGCGCCGCGTCGTCGAGGCCCTCGATGATGTCGGCCGCGTTGCGGTAGGCCATCACGCGTCTCGGGTCGTGACGGCTCCGGTCCTTGTAGTAGGCGATCTGCCGCAGGGCCGCTACCGGATCCATGACTCCAGTGTGCCCGCCAGACCTCGGCGAGTTACAGCAGTTGGCCGACCACGAACCCGGCGAGCAGCACGCCGAACCCGCCGATTTCCCCGACGATCAGCGCGGCCATCGCCAATTCGGTGCTGCGGTCGGCGTTTTCGAATTGGTTGACGGTGTCGCGCCGTGCCCCGTGGGTGATGTAGGCGGCGATGGCCGCCACGAAGAAGAAGACGACGACGCCGGCGGCCGTCAGGTTCACCCACACCGGCCAGGCGCTCAGTTGTACGAAAACCGCGAGCAGCAGCGTCGCGAACGAATACAGCAGCGCCGCGCGATGCGCGATGTCGACGTAGGGATGCGCGAGATGATTCTCGGAGGTCATCATCCCGCGGTATTTCCAGATCCCGAGAACGAGCGCGAGCAGGAAGATCAGGCCCGCCGCCAGCAGCGTGAGCTTGGTGTCGATTCCCAGGGAGCAACAAGGGCAAGTCATAGCGCGGTCGAGTTTAGTTGCCCTTCATAAACGCCGACTAACGTCGTTGACATGCGATTCGCCTTCAAGACTTCTCCGCAGAACACCACCTGGGCCCAGATGCTGGCCGTCTGGCAGGCCGCAGACGACATCGACGTCTACGAATCCGGGTGGACCTTCGACCACTTCTACCCGATCTTCTCCGACAGCAGCGGGCCCTGTCTGGAGGGGTGGACGACGCTGACGGCGCTGGCACAGGCCACCACGCGATTGCGGCTGGGCACCCTGGTCACCGGGATCCACTACCGCCACCCCGCGGTGCTGGCCAACATGGCGGCCGCCCTCGACATCATCTCCAACGGGCGCCTCGAGCTGGGGATCGGCGCCGGCTGGAACGAGGAGGAATCCGGCGCCTACGGCATCGAGCTGGGCAGCATGAAGGAACGCTTCGACCGCTTCGAGGAAGCCTGCGAGGTGTTGACCAGCCTTTTGACCACGGACTGCTCCGATTTTCAAGGCAGGTTCTATCAGCTCAAGGGTGCCCGCAACGAGCCCAAGGGGCCGCAGCGTCCGCACCCCCCGATCTGCATCGGCGGCAGCGGCGAGAAGCGCACGCTGCGGATCACCGCCCGCTACGCCCAGCACTGGAACTTCGTCGGCGGCCCGCCCGACGTTTTCGCCCACAAGCGTGACGTCCTCGCCGCACACTGCGCGGACATCGGCCGCGATCCGAAGGAGATCACCCTCTCGGCGAACCTGCGCCTCGAGCCGGACCTCGACTACGGGAAGGTCGTCGCGGACGCCGCCGGACTCGCCGCCGAAGGGCTCGACCTCGGGATCGTCTACCTACCCCCGCCACACGACCCCGCCGTGCTGGAACCGCTCGCCGAGGCGATCCGCGATTCGGGATTACTCGACGGATAGCACCGATTTTCGGGCCCCGCCCCTGGCGCTCAGGCGAAAATCCCGCCCGCCGGGCGCGGAGCAAACCCGCCGGGCGCCCGCAGGCGCGGCGGCAGAGTGGTCACGCGCCGAAGAGCAGTAGATCCTGGGCGGTGACCAACCGCTCGTGCTTGGCGGGGAACTCGCGACTTTTTACCGGGTGACGCAACCATGACCAGGCCATTCGCCCCATCCGCGTCCGGGGTACTGGGTGGATATGCACAAAAACCACTCCTGCAATCGGTCCGTCCATCCGGGAAACAGTGTGACCCCCCTGTGAGCGGGCTCACAGGGGATTATTAGACACCCACCTTCTGGCAAACTGCGGAAGACGCGCCGAACGAACCAGCGCGTGTTTCTGGTGTGACTGGTGTTACTACTGAAGCGGTACCGCGGTGGGCTTGATCGGCGCCGGCAGCGCGGTGGAACCCATCATGAACCGGTCCGCCGCCGCGGCGGCCGCCCTGCCCTCAGCAATCGCCCAAACGATCAATGACTGGCCGCGACCCATGTCCCCGGCTACGAAGACGCCCGGAACCGACGTCTCGAAGTCGGCGCCGCGCGCGACGTTGCCGCGCTCGGTGAGCTTGACTCCGAGCTCGGTGAGCAGGCCCTCCTTCTCGGGTCCGACGAATCCCATCGCCAGCAACACCAGGTCGGCCTCGAGTTCGAAATCGGAGCCGTCGACCTTGACGAACTTGCCGCCCTCCATGGTGACCTCGTGCGCCTTGAGCGCCGTGACGCGACCGTCCCGGCCGACGAACTGCTCGGTGTTGACGGAGAACACCCGCTCGCCGCCCTCTTCGTGCGCCGCGGAGACCCGGTACATCAGCGGGTAGGTCGGCCACGGGGTGGACGGGGCGCGCGTCTCCGGTGGGCGCGGCATGATCTCGAACTGGTGCACCTCGGTGGCGCCCTGCCGGTGCACGGTGCCCAGGCAGTCGGCGCCGGTGTCGCCGCCGCCGATGATGATGACCTTCTTGCCTTTGGCGGTGAGCGGCGGTTGCCCGTCGGCGTCCACCTCGCCTTCGCCCAGATCACCCAACGCTTGCCGGTTGCCCCAGGGCAGGAATTCCATCGCCTGGTGGATGCCGTCCAATTCCCGGCCGGGAACGGGCAGATCGCGCCAGGCGGTCGCACCGCCGGCCAGCACCACCGCGTCGAAGTCGGAGCGCAGCTGCTCGGCGCTGATGTCGACCCCGACGTTGACGCCCGCCCGGAACTCGGTTCCCTCGGCGCGCATCTGGTCCAACCGGCGGTCGAGCACGCGCTTTTCCATCTTGAATTCCGGGATGCCGTAGCGCAGCAAGCCGCCGATGCGGTCGGCCCGCTCGAAGACGGTGACGCTGTGGCCGGCGCGGGTCAGCTGCTGAGCGGCGGCCAGGCCCGCGGGTCCGGAACCGACCACGGCGACCTTTTTCCCGGTCAGCTTTTCCGGCGGAAGCGGCCGCACCCAGCCCTCGTCGAAGGCCTTGTCGATGATCTCCAGCTCG
The DNA here is from genome assembly GCF_000277125.1 of Mycobacterium intracellulare ATCC 13950. Lineage (NCBI taxonomy): Bacteria > Bacillati > Actinomycetota > Actinomycetes > Mycobacteriales > Mycobacteriaceae > Mycobacterium > Mycobacterium intracellulare. The sequence continues at coordinate 176,581 of NC_016946.1, read as the reverse complement.
ATCTGCTTGATCGTCACCGGATCCTGGTTGATGCCGAGCACACAGGCCGGCTCACACGGCGCCGGGCACAGCCGGCCGGTGAAGTCCGGGAAGTTGTTGGTGGCGTGCAGCCGTTCGATCGCGGCCTGCCACTGGTCCCTGCGGACCAGGTCATTCCACTCCGGAATCAGGTTGCCCAGCGGACAACCGTTGTGACAGAACGGAATACCGCAGTCCATGCAGCGGGTCGCCTGCTCGCGCAGGGTCTCGTTGTCGAAATCCTCGTAGACCTCGCGCCAGTCGCGCAACCGCAGCGGGACCGGCCGGCGCTTCGGCAATTCCCGGTGCGTGTATTTCAGGAAGCCGCTCGGATCAGCCATGGGCGGCCGCCATGATCGCCTTGTCGACATCGGCGCCGTCGCGTTCCGCGTCGGCGATGGCCTGCAGCACCCGCTTGAAGTCGCGCGGCATCACCTTGGCGAAATGCCGGCGCTCCTCCGGCCAGTCACCCAGAATGCGCTGACCCACAGCGGAATCGGTGGCATCAACGTGTGCCTGGATCATGCCGTGCAACCACTCGTCGTCATCCTCATCCAAGCTCTCGAGCTCGACCATCTCCGTGTTGAGATTTCCTGGCAATTCGCCGTGCGGGTCGTAGATGTACGCCACCCCGCCGGACATGCCGGCCGCGAAGTTGCGGCCGGTGCGACCGAGGACGACGACCTTGCCGCCGGTCATGTATTCACACCCGTGGTCCCCGACACCCTCGACGACGGCGTGCGCCCCGGAGTTGCGGACCGCGAACCGCTCGCCGACGACACCGCGCAGGTACGCCTCACCGCTGGTCGCGCCGAACAGGATCACGTTGCCGCCGATGATGTTGTCCTCGGCCACGTAGTCCTGCGGGGCGTCGTCCGACGGCCGAACCACGATCCGGCCACCGGACAGACCCTTGCCGACGTAGTCGTTGGCGTCGCCGTAGACGCGCAGGGTGATGCCGCGCGGCACGAACGCGCCGAAGCTGTTGCCCGCCGAGCCGTCGAAGGTGATGTCGATGGTCCCGTCCGGCAACCCTTGACCGCCATAGGCTTTGGTGACCTCGTGGCCGAGCATGGTGCCCACCGTGCGGTTGACGTTGCTGATCGTGGTCGAGAAACGCACCGGCGTACCGGAATCCAGTGCCTCGCGGCTCATCACGATCAACTGCTGGTCGAGCGCCTTGTCCAGGCCGTGGTCCTGACGCGAGGTGCAGTACAGGTCCTGGTTCATGAACGCCGATTCCGGCTCGTGCAGGACCGGGTCCAGGTCGAGCCGGTGCGCCTTCCAGTGGGCGCGCGCCAACGTGGTGTCGAGCGCCTTGACCTGCCCGATGGCCTCGTTGAGGGTGCGGAATCCCAACTGCGCCATGTATTCGCGGACCTCTTCGGCGATGAACATGAAGAAGTTCTCGACGAACTCGGGCTTGCCGGTGAAACGTTCGCGCAGCACCGGGTTCTGGGTGGCCACCCCGACGGGGCAGGTGTCGAGGTGGCAGACCCGCATCATGATGCAGCCGGACACCACCAGCGGCGCGGTGGCGAAGCCGAATTCCTCGGCGCCGAGCAGCGCCGCGATCATCACGTCGCGACCCGTCTTGAGCTGGCCGTCGACCTGGACCACGATCCGGTCGCGTAACCCGTTGAGCAGCAACGTCTGCTGCGTCTCGGCCAGCCCCAGCTCCCACGGCGCCCCGGCGTGCTTCATCGAGGTCATCGGCGTCGCGCCGGTGCCGCCGTCGTGCCCGGAGATCAGGACCACGTCGGCGTGGGCCTTGGACACGCCCGCCGCCACCGTGCCGACGCCGTTCTCGGAGACCAGCTTGACATGCACGCGCGCCGCCGGGTTGGCGTTCTTCAGGTCGTGGATCAGCTGTGCCAGGTCCTCGATGGAGTAGATGTCGTGGTGCGGCGGCGGTGAGATCAGGCCGACGCCGGGGGTGGAGTGGCGGACTTCGGCCACCCACGGGTACACCTTGTGCCCCGGAAGCTGGCCTCCCTCACCGGGTTTCGCGCCCTGGGCCATCTTGATCTGGATGTCGGTGCAGTTCGTCAGGTAGTGCGAGGTGACACCGAACCGGCCCGAGGCGACCTGCTTGATCGCGCTGCGCCGCCAGGCCCCGTCGGGGTCGCGGTCGAAGCGCTTGACGTCCTCGCCGCCCTCGCCGCTGTTGGACCGGCCGCCCAGCCGGTTCATCGCGATGGCCAGCGTCTCGTGGGCCTCCGCCGAGATCGAGCCGTAGCTCATCGCCCCGGTGGAGAAGCGTTTGACGATTTCGCTTGCGGGCTCGACCTCTTCGAGCGGGATCGGTTCCCGCACACCGGCGCGGAACTTGAGCAGGCCGCGCAGGGACGCCATGCGCTCGCTCTGGTCGTCGACCAGGCGGGTGTAGTCCTTGAACACCTTGTACTGGCCGGTGCGCGTGGCGTGCTGCAGCTTGAAGACGGTCTCGGGGTTGAACAGGTGGTACTCGCCCTCGCGGCGCCACTGGTATTCCCCGCCCACCTCGAGCTCGCGGTGGGCGCGTTCGCCCGGCCGGTCCAGGTAGGCCAGGGCGTGGCGGGCGGCGACGTCGGCGGCGATGTCGTCCAGGGTGATCCCGCCGATGGGACAGCTCAACCCGGTGAAGTATTCGTTGAGCACATCCTCGGAGATGCCGACCGCCTGGAACAACTGCGCACCGGTGTAGGAGGCGAGCGTCGAAATGCCCATCTTGGACATCACTTTCAGCACACCCTTGCCGGCCGCCTTGATGTAGTTGTTCAGCGCCGTCTTGCGGTCGATGCCCTCGATCACGCCCCGGTCGAGCATGTCCTCGATCGACTCGAACGCCAGGTACGGGTTGATCGCCGCGGCGCCGAAGCTGACCAGCGCCGCCATGTGGTGCACCTCGCGGGCGTCACCGGTCTCCACCACCAGACCCACGTGGGTGCGTGTCCGGTCGCGCACCAGGTGGTGGTGCACCCCCGCCACTGCGAGCAGCGACGGAATGGGCGCCATCCGTTCGTCGGATTCGCGGTCGGACAGGATGATCACCCGCGCGCCGTCGGCGATCGCCGCCGATGCCTGCGCGCGCACGTCCTCGAGGGCGGCGGCCAGCCCGGCGCCACCTTCGGCCACCGGGTAAAGGCAGCGAATCACCTTGGAACGCATGCCATGCGGGCGTCCGTTGACCTCGTCGTCCGGGTTGAGGTTGATCAGCTTCGCCAGCTCCCGGTTGCGCAGGATCGGCTGCGGCAGCGCGATCTGGTGACACGAGAGCTCGGTCGGGGTGAGCAGGTCACGCTCGCCGCCGGTGGTGCCCTGCAGGCTGGTCACCACCTCCTCGCGGATGGCGTCCAGCGGCGGGTTGGTCACCTGCGCGAACAGCTGCTGGAAGTAGTCGTAGAGCATCCGGGGCCGCTGGGAGAGCACCGCGACCGGGGTGTCGGTGCCCATCGACCCGATCGGCTCGGCGCCGCTGCGCACCATCGGCGCCACCAACAGGTTGAGTTCCTCGTAGGTGTAGCCAAATGTCTGCTGGCGCTTGACCAGTCGGTCATGCGGCATCCGCTTGTAGTGGCCCTGCGGCAGGTCGTCGAGGGGGACCAGGTTCTTGTCCAGCCACTCCTGGTAGGGGTGCTCGGCGGCCAGCTCCGCTTTGATCTCCTCGTCGGAGACGATGCGGCCCTGCGCGGTGTCCACCAGGAACATGCGGCCGGGCTGCAGCCGCATCCGACGCACCACCTTGGCCGGGTCCAGGTCCAGCACGCCGGCCTCGGACGCCATCACCACCAAACCGTCTTCGGTGACCCAGATCCGCGAGGGGCGCAAGCCATTACGGTCGAGCACCGCGCCGATGATCGTGCCGTCGGTGAAGGTGATCGACGCCGGTCCGTCCCACGGCTCCATCAGCGAGGCGTGGTAGCGGTAGAACGCGCGGCGCGCGGGGTCCATCGACTCGTTGCGCTCCCACGCCTCGGGAATCATCATCAGCACGGCGTGGGCCAGGCTGCGCCCGCCGAGGTGCAGCAGCTCGAGCGCCTCGTCGAAGCGCGCGGTGTCGGACGCGCCCGGCGTGCAGATCGGGAACAACTTCTCGACGTCGGCTTCCGAGCCGAACACGTCGGTCTTGATCAACGCCTCGCGGGCCCGCATCCAGTTCTCGTTGCCGGTGACGGTGTTGATCTCACCGTTGTGGGCGACGCGGCGGAACGGATGCGCCAGCGGCCACGACGGAAAAGTGTTGGTGGAGAACCGCGAGTGCACGATTCCCAGGGCGCTGGTCAACCGATTGTCTTGCAGGTCAAGGTAAAACGCCTTGAGCTGCGGGGTGGTCAGCATGCCCTTGTAGACCAGGGTCTGACCCGAAAGGCTCGGGAAGTAAACGGTTTCGCGGCCGGGGCCGTCTTGGCCCGGGCCCTTGGTGCCCAGTTCGTGCTCGGCGCGCTTGCGGACCACGTAGGCCCGGCGCTCCAGCGTCATACCGGACGCCCCCGCCATGAACACCTGCCGGAAGGTGGGCATCGCGTCGCGCGACAGCGCGCCCAGCGACGAGTCGTCGGTGGGGACGTTGCGCCAGCCCAGCACGGTCAGGCCCTCGGCTTCGGCGATCTTCTCCACCGCGGCGCACGCGGTCGCGGCGTCCTTGGACGATTGCGGCAGGAAGGCGATGCCGGTGGCGTAGCTGCCCGCCGGCGGCAACTCGAAGTCCACGACTTCGCGCAAGAAGGCATCGGGAACCTGAAGCATGATGCCGGCACCGTCGCCGCTGCGCGGCTCGGCGCCCTGGGCACCCCGGTGTTCGAGGTTGAGCAGCGCGGTGATTGCCTTATCGACGATGTCGCGGCTGCGGCGGCCGTGCATATCGACGACCATGGCTACCCCGCACGCGTCGTGCTCGAACGCGGGGTTGTATAACCCGACGCGCTTGGGCGTCATATGCACCTGACCCTTCACCTGAACGTTCTGCGCGGCCGTTACCAGCGGCCCCGATGAGATCGCACCCCGGACGTTGCGGGCGAATATCCCTTCGGTCTTGTCTCGATAGGCTGTGCCCCAGGCGGAGATGATCCTGTTCGGGATGTCCGTGCAGCTCTGAACGGTGGCCTGGAACCGGTCTCGACAAGTCGTAAAACGATATGACAATACCCGCCTGACATGCCAACTTCGTCAAGTCTAAACCGTCGGCGGGCACCCTCGTAAATTTCGCGGTTGCCGCTGATCGGCACTCGTGCGGCGCCGGGGTTCGGGCCGGTGATTTCCACCACCGCCGGCCTTCCACCGCGCGCTCGCGGCCTCGATCAACGGGCCGCGATAAGTTTGCTGCTGGCGCTTTGCGGTCCCGGTGGTAACGGCGCCCGCGCCGGGGATCGACGTGCTCAGTGCCGCGATCGCGGCGGCGCGCCGATCCCGCAGCGAACCGGGCCGGGTTTGCGGGTTCCCACGCCGCCCGCGTGAGGAGATACTGGACCGGTATTGGTCACGTCCGGCGTCGCACGCCGGACCGTGGCGCTTATCACGTAACACGGCGCGACGACCGACCGCCCGGCACCTGAGGAGCCCATGAACGAGCGCGACGAATTCCTGCGGGACCGTCTGCAGCCCGCGCGGAAAACCGCGGCGGCCCGCCCGCCTGGCCCCCCTGCGCACGGGCCCCACGCCGCCCCGCGGCCACCGGCCCCGGCCCCCGCCCCGCCCCGGCCGTCCGCTCCGCCGCAGGGCTGGGCATCGGCGCCCCCGCCTCCCGCCGCCGCCCCGTCCTTCCGGCCACCACCCGCCGTGGCGCCGCAGCAACCCGCCCCTGCGCCGCCGCCCTCGCAGGACCTCCCCGACCGCGGTTGGCGACGCGTCCTGCGGATCGCCACCTTCGGCCTGATCACCCTGGGCCCTTCCCCGGCCCAGCGGCAGGAGGCTCAATTCGAGGCGACCATCCAGACCCGCCTGCACGGCAACTACAAGGTCGGCGTGCTGGGCAAGGGCGGCGTGGGCAAGACCTCGGTGGCCGCCAGTGTCGGCTCGCTGTTCGCCCAACTCCGCCGGCAAGACCACGTCGTGGCGATCGACGCCGACACCGCCTTCGGGCGCCTCAGCAGCCGCATCGATCCGGGATCGACGCGCTCGTTCTGGGAGCTCACCGCCGACAAGAACCTGCGGTCCTTCGACGATGTGGTGGCGCGCCTGGGCCGCAATTCCGCGGGCCTGCACGTGCTCGGCGGCGAACCGGCGTCCGGACCGCGCCGCGTGCTCGATCCCGCGATCTACCGGGAGGCCGCGCTGCGGCTGGATCGCCATTTCACGATCTCGGTCATCGACTGCGGTTCGACGATGGACGCGCCGCTGACCCAGGAGGTGCTGCGCGATCTGGACGCGCTGATCGTGGTGTCCTCGCCCTGGGCCGACGGCGCGTCCGCCGCCGCGCGGACCATGGAATGGCTGGCGGATCAGGGCCTGACGACGCTGCTGCAGCACAGCATCGTGGTGCTCAACGATTCGGATGGCCACGCGGACAAACGCACCCGGGCGTTGCTGGCCCGCGAGTTCACCGATCACGGGCGGCCGGTCATCGAGGTGCCGTTCGACCCGCACCTGCGACCGGGCGGGGTCATCGACGTGGCCCGGGAAATGGCGCCGGCCACGCGGCGCAAGTTCCTCGAGATCACCGCGACCATCGCCGGCTACTTCGCGGCGCGCCCCGACCGCCCCGGCGAGCGCGGGGCGAAAGACCAACAGGCCTAGGCGTTCTCGGCAGCGTTGCCCGCCCGCGCCGACGGGTCGGCGATCGCCTCGATTTTGGTCACGCGCGCGCCGCGGATCGTCAGCACGATAACGGCGAACAATCGACGATCGCTGAAGGCCAGCAACACCGGCGCCCCAACCGGACCGCCGACCAGCGTCACGTCCGGCCACAGGTAGCGCAGCAGGTTGGTCGCCACCGCATCGGGCCCGTGGTTGACCTGTGGTGGCGGCGCCGGGTCGGCGAGAATCGTGCCCACACCCCAGACCGTCGGATCCAGGACGGCGGCCAGCGCGGCGAGATCGCCGTTGGCGCACGCGGTGATGAACTTCTCCGTGACGAGCTGATGCTCGGCCACGGCCACGTCATTCATATTCGGTTGCGCGGCAACGAATTTGGCCCGCGCCCGCCGCGCCAGCTGGCGGCAGGTGCCGACGGGACGGCCCACGGTTTCCGCGATCGAGTCGAAGGGAACGCCGAACACGTCGTGCAGCACGAAGCTCACCCGCTCACCGGGGCTGAGCCTCCGCAGGACCTCCAACAGCGCGCTGCGGATCTCGTCGTCGAGGGTGATCCGGTCGGCCGGGTCGGACCGGCGTGGTGCCGGCCGCTCCTCGACGTCGCCGGGGCGTTCGTAACGGGCGCGCGCGGAGCGCACCTGGTCGAGGCAGAGCCGGCTCGCGACCACGGTCAGCCAGCCCCGGACATCCTTGATGTCGCCGACCTCGGCGCGTGAGAGCCGCAGGAATGCCTCCTGCGCAACGTCTTCCGCGTCGCCGATGTCGCCCAGCATCTGGTAGGCCAGGTTGACCAGATACGGGCGGTGACGGCGCCAGGCCTCGGCGACCTGGTCGCCCGTTGACTGCGACTGGTTCATGACTCTTCGACGATCCGCCGCCCCGAAAAGTTACAGGTTCTGTCGTGTAACTTTCCCACCTTTTGCCCCGTCCTTGCAGCAGTGCACAAATCCACGAAAGGAACCGTCCCATGACAATCGTCGTCACCGGTGCGACCGGTAACGTCGGGCGCCCACTCGTCGCGGACCTGCTTGCCGCAGGCGCGCGCGTGCGCGCGATCACCCGACAGCCGGGGCCGGCCGGATTTCCCCCCGAGGTCGAGGTGTTCGCTTCGGCCACCGAGGCGCTGCCGGGCGCGTCGGCGGTCTTCCTGAACTCCCGCGCGCTGCGCGGGCAGCTCGAAGAAGTGGTGGTCGAATGCGGGCGCGCCGGCGTCGGGAAACTGGTCGCCCTGTCGGCGATCAACGCTGACGACGACTTGTCCCGCCAGCCGTCCCGATTTCGCGGCGACCGCAACAGGGAGGTCGAACGGCTCGCCGTCGACTCCGGGCTGGCCTGGGTGAGCCTGCGGCCCAGCGTGTTCGCGTCGAACTTCGCCGGCATGTGGTCCGCGCAGCTCCGCGCCGGCGACGTGGTCGCGGGGCCGTACGCCGCGGCGTCGACGGCGCCGATCGTCGAGACGGACATCGCGGCGGTGGGGGCGCGCGCGTTGCTCACCGACGAGCTTGCCGGACAGCGCATTCCGTTGACGGGCCCACAGGCTTTCACCAACTCGGAGCTGGTGCAGGTCATCGGCGCCGTGCTGGGCCGGCCGCTCCAATACCTGGAGGTTCCCACAGACGCTGTGCGGCAACGCTTCCTGGGCTTGGGATTCAGCGCCGGATTCGCCGACGCCTACATCGCCATGCTCGCCGAATCGCTCGACAAGCCCGCGCTGGTCACCCACGACGTCGAGAAGATCCTCGGCCGCCCGGCCCTTCCGTTCGGCCACTGGGTCGCCGAGCACCGCGACGTCTTCACCAACGAGAACCACGGAGCCTGACATGACCGAACCGCGTCCCCCGCGCTACCTCAAGCCCATGAACAAGTTCATGATGGCGGTGCAACGACTGGGCATCCCGACCGGGCCGGCCATGGTGCTCACCGTGCCCGGGCGCAAGACGGGTCAACCGCGCAGCACGCCGATGACGCCGTTCGACTTCCCGGGCGGCCTCTATGTGGTGGCCGGCTATCCCGGGGCCGACTGGGCGGCAAACGCCCGGGCGGCGGGCACCGGCACGTTGCGCCGCGGCCGTCGCTCACGCCGGGTCCGGATCGTCGAACTGTCCGCCGGCGAGGCCCGGCCGGTGCTGCGGGAGTTCCCCGCCAAAGTGCCGGTCGGCGTGGCGTTCGCGAAACGTTCCGGGATGGTGCGCGACGGGACCGCGGACGAATTCGAAGCCCTGGCGGGCCGACTCGCCGTCTTCCGCTTCGAACCGGCGTGACGCGCCGGGTCACCAGACGATGGCGGCCATGTCGCGGTTGTCCGAACACACGCTGCGCACCGCCGCCTCGATATCGTCGGCGGAGATGATCTGCAGGTCCTCGACCGTCACCGGTTGGCCCGCCCGCTTTTGCGCGACCACCCGGGTGTCGCGGAAGCCCTCGGCACGTTCGACGACATTGCGGGCGAACCGGCCGTTCTGCATGGCGTCGATGCCGTGGCGCCCACCGGGAGTGGTGTAGTTACGGATGGTCGTGGCCGCGTCCAGGAACTTCTCGCGCGCGGCGTCGTCGAGCAGGCTGGCGCGCGGCGTCGCGTAACGGTGCGCGATCTCGACGATCTCCGCCGGTGAGTAGGACTCGAAGCGCAGCTTGCGGTTGAACCGGCCGGCCAAACCCGGGTTCACGGTGAGGAATTGGTCCACCTGGTCTTCGTAGCCCGCGCCGATGAAACAGAAATCGAAGCGGTGCGTTTCCAGCGCGACGAGGAGCTGGTTGACGGCCTCCATGCCGATCATGTCGGGCGTGCCGTCCTGGTGGCGCTCGATCAGGGAGTAGAACTCGTCCATGAAAATGATTCGGCCGAGCGACTTTTCGATCAGTTCGTTGGTCTTGGGTCCCGACTCCCCGATGAAGTGACCGCAGAAATCCGAACGGCGCACCTCCCGGATCTCGGGGTGGCGCACGATCCCCATGCCCGCGTAGATCTTGCCCAGCGCTTCGGCGGTGGTCGTCTTACCGGTACCCGGCGGACCGACCAGCAGCATGTGGTTGGTCTGCCCTTCCACCGGCAGGCCGTGCTCGAGACGCATCATCCGAACCTCGAGCTGGTCTTCCAGCGCCGCGACGGCCTGCTTGACGGCGGCCAGCCCCACCTGCTTGGCCAGCAGCTTGCGCCCCTCGGCCAGCAGCTCGGCCCGCCGGTCGGCGGTGGCGTCGTCGTCGAGTTCGTCGCGGCTCTTGGCCGTCGAGGCGTCCCAACGGTCGGTGCGGCTGTCGATGGTCTCTTCGTCGGTGACCACCAGGTGCAGGTTCGGGTCGGCCAGCGCTTCTTTGGCCGCCGCGGTCAGGACCCCGTTGATGGTGGCCTTGGACAGCCAGATCTGGGCCTTGTCCTCCTCACGCAGCTGGCGGTGCACCATCCCGCGCACGTACGCCAGATCCGCCACGAGCAGCGGAATGTCGGCCGGGCCGATCGACGCGGTCAGCACGTCGGCGTCGAAACGGGACGACGACTGGGTGTGCCCGATCACGTCGACGCGGTCCAGCCAGTCGAGGGCGACCCGGCCCTGCCCTAGGTGGGCGGCGGCGTGCGCGGCCAACGCGCAGATCGACGCCGTCACCGCCGACATCACGATCGCCTGCGGGGGCAACTCCTCGGCGGCGGCGAGCAGGACGTCGGGCCAGCGTTGCGTCCGGTACATCAGGAAGGTGCGGGCCAGCTGGTGCCACTGGTAGTTGGTCCATGAGTCCAGCAGGTCGCGGTTGGCCAGCAGCCGGTCGGCCTCGGCGTACTCCCCGGCGATCGTCAACGCGGACGAGAGCGCCAGCCCGACCTGCGATGCGTCGGTGACGGTGATGCCGATGTAGGGGCCCAGCTGGATCTCCGCGGCCAGCGTCTGCCCGATCCGCGTGGTCTCCCGGTGCAGCCATTCGCTGGTGGCATAGAGACGCCGCAACGAGTCCAGGTCGCTGTCGCCGCAGGCGATGCGCCCCAGCCACGCATCGGCCATCGACGCGTCGGCGTCGGTCGCGGCGACGAACTCCGGCAGGGCCGCCGCCCGGCCCTGGCGGCCCATGATCCCCATGGCCCGGTCGAAATGCCTTCGGGCCGTTTGTAAATCACCCATCACATCCCCCATCGCGAGCGCCGCGACCGTGGTCATCGGGGTTGCGGGTAGCCGCCCTTGGCCGGAGCGAGCTGCCGCCGCGTGCGCTCATCAAACTATGCCTCAAACTCGCGTTGCCGAACTTCTACGTGCCGACCGACATGGTGACCGGATCCAGGCTGACGTAGCGGTGCTCGGCGCGGAACATGTCCATCTCGGCAAGCCAATTCTTCCCCGCGGCACTGACATTCACCACCGAGGGCCCTACTTGCTCGATGATCACCTCGAACCCGTGGCGCTGCCCCTCGGAGAGCCTGACGCCCGCGGGCGCGATGGTGATCACCGTCGCCGGCCGGGGGGTGGGCGAGATCGCGGCGTCCCGAATGTCGGTGCCCCCGCCGTCGGGGGCACCGTTGCCGTCCCTACCCCGCCGCGCGGCGTATTCCACCACACTGACGGTGGTGCGCGGTGCCGGGCGCGAGCCGTTGACGACGCTGATCTCCGGCATCCGCACGCTGACCCAGCGCGCCATGTCACGGGTGTGCACGCAGACTCGTTCCCCGGCCCCCGCGGTGCGGATCACGATCCGCTTGGCGATCGGGTCGTCGGCGGCGACGAATACGCGCGACAGTTCACCGGCGTCGGTGACCGGCACCAGCAGCCGGTCGCCGTTGCTGAGTTTCCCGATCAGCACGCCCGAGGGCCCGATCTCGGTGACCAGCTCGGCGGGCAGCGGGCTGCGCCGGATTCCGCGCAGGTGCGGCCGGGGTCCGCACATGTTGGCCGACGCCGCCGCGGCCTGCTCGCCGTTGAGCCGGCGCAGGATCACGCTGGGCGGGGTGGGCGCGGGTGTCGGCGTGCGCACCGTGATGGTCGCGGTGCACTGCCCGTCGGGATACACCGTGATGTTCTGGATGACCTCGTCGGCGCGCAGCGTCCACGCCTGCGACAGGTGGCGCGACGTGATCGCCTCGGGCGGATACGCATAGGTGGTCAGCCAGCCCGCTTCCCCGCGGATGGCTTTCCATCGCTGCGCCGGTCCCGACACCGCGTCCCAGCCGAGCCGGCGATCGAGCTCGATCAAATCGGTGGCGTTGGCCACCTTGGCCCGCAGGCCTTCACAGCGCAGCAGGCCCGCGATGCGCTGCGCGACCGAAATCGCCGCCGCGCCAACGGTCGTGCGCCACACCAACGCGTGCGCGTTGTCGAGCACCGCCAGCCGCATGATCAGCCACGTTTCGCGCCGGCCCGCGTACGGCGGGGTGCCGATCTCGGAGTCGTACACCCGCGGATAGTCGCCGACGGTGCCGTGCCGGGAACCGATGCTGACGACGCTGATCGAGTCGAGCTGCAGGCCGAGGGCCTGGCGCAGCATCGGCACCAGTTCGACGACGTCGAGCACGTTTTCGGTCTCGACGGTCACCGACCCGGTCACCATGGTGGCCCGATGCGCTCTGCCCAGCAGCTGCACCGCGACCACGGCGACGCCGTCCTGCACGCGCACGCCGCCACCGGATCGGTTGTTGGCCACGGTGATTGGGGCCGACCAGTCGATCGGGCGCCGGCCGCGCCGCCACAGCACGGCCCACGACCACGCCGGCTGGCCCCACCAGCGCACGAACACCAGCGCGATGCCCACCACCACGGCGACCGCGGCGCCGATGTAGCCGGCCAGCAGCCAACTCGCGAGCGCGAGCACGAACACCACCCACACCCCGACGACCCGGCGATTGCTGCCGCGGCTGAACCCGGTGAGGTTGGGCCTCATCGCGCCCTCCGCAACCGCGCGGCGATCGCGAACACGAGCACGCCGGCGGCCACCACCCCCAGGAATCCGATGGCGATGTTGCGCGCCCGGTGGTCCGGCGGTGGGGGCGGCGCCGCCGGGGTGATGACCCGGCTCTGCGCGCCCGGCGGCATCCGGTCACCCGGCGGGATGTTGAAGGTCAACGCGGCGACCGGGTCCACCAGCCCGTAGCCGACCTTGTTGTCGACCCCGGCGGGCGGATTGTGGGCCGACTGCACGATCCGGTTGATCACCTGGTGCGCGGACAGGTCGGGGTACTTCGCGCGCACCAGCGCCGCGACGCCGCTGACGTAGGCCGCCGAGAAGCTGGTTCCCCAGAATGGCATGTTCTTCTCGCCCGGCCTCGACGGCGGGTAGGCGTTGACCGGCCCGCCGCCCTGGGGCGAGAGACCCATGATGTGCGTCCCCGGGGCGGCGACGCCGACCCACGGCCCCGACATGCTCTTGTCCAGGGCGGCGCCACTGGCATCGACGGCGCCCACCGACAGGACGTAATCGGAGAACCACGACGGCGCCGAGACGACCTTGACCTGATGCCAGTCCCGCGGATCCGACGGGTCCAGCGGGTCGTACATCGGGTTGTTGTTGCAACCGGCTTCCCCGTCGTTGCCGGCCGCCGCCACGATCACCGCGTCCTTCGCTGTGGCCGCGTACCACAGCGCCGCGCCCAGGGCCCGTTGATCGGCCGGGGCCGCCGCGGGCAGGCACGCAGTGACCGAGATGTTGATCACCTTCGCACCCATGTTGGCGGCATGAACCACCGCGCGCGCAACCGAATTCAGCGTGCCGGCCTTGACCTTCTCGTCGGAGTTGGGATCCCCCGGCGGCGGGTTGACCGGTTCGAAGGCCCGCGAGGATTGCCGGATCGAGATGATCGTCGCGTGCGGGGCCACACCCACCACCCCGTCGGGCGCCCCCGGGGGAAGCGGCGGCACCGCGGGTTCTTCCTCGGTCTGCGGATCGGGTGGCCCGTTCGATGCGGCGGTGGCGCCGCCGCCCTCCGGCGGCGGGGGCGGCGGTGGCGGCGGCGGAAGAACCTGGGTGATCGTCACCGGCGGCGGCGGGGCCGGCGGCGCCATCGGGGGCGGCACCTCGACCGGTGGCGGAGGCGCCCCGGCGACCGGTGGCGGCCCGGCCGGCGGCGGGAACGCGGGAGTGGCCGGCATGGGCCGCGGCATCGGCAAAATCCCTTGCGGCGCAGCGCCGATGATCGAGCTGACAATGGTGCCATGGGCGTCGCAGTCCATCAGGCCGTCCTCGCCCATGATGTAGTCGCCACCGGGCACCACCGGCAGCCGCGGGTTCGGCGTCACCCCGGTGTCGATCACCGCGACGGGCACCCCGTTGCCGGTGCTGTATTGCCACGCCTTGGCGATGTTGAGCAGGTTGAACCCCGGAGCCAGCTGCGCCACGTCGGGGTTTCGCACGACGATCGGCGACGAACAGCTGTTGGCCCGGCGCATCGGCTGTTCGGGCCGCGGCGGTCCGTCGGGGGGCACCATCCCCGGATCCACCGAGGGCGGTGTGATCGCTTGGGCGGCAGGGATATTGGCGGATAACGCGACCAGGGTCAGGGCGGCGGTCAGCGCCGCAACGGTTCTCAGTGGCGAATCCACGTGAAGAGCCCTCCCAGGGCCGCCGCCGCCGGCAGCAGAACGATGAATGCGAGCACTTCCACCCATTCCACGGTCAACCGGATGAACGGTCTGAACCGCATGGCCGGCACCAAAAGCGCTGCGGCCAAACCCAGTCCGGCGAATGTCGCCACCGCCACCACCGGCCACAGCAATCCCGCCATGGCGTCGTGGGCCCCGGCGACGGCGTATTTGACCACCCCCGCGCACACCGCGGCCGACGCCCCGCACACCAGCGCGACGGCCTGGTATTTGGCGGCGAATCCGCGGCCCTGGGTGATGAAGATCCCCACCACCAGGCCGGCGACCACCAGCGCCAACCACGCCCACGGGCGGCCCGGCGTCAAGACCCCCCAGACCGCGGCGGGCAGCACGATCGAGACCCCGACGCACAGTCCCACCTGGACCGCGTTGACCAGGCGCGCCGAGGCGGCGATCGCGGCGCCGCGCGCGGTGATGTCGGTGAGTTCGTTGTCCTCGTCCTCGGATTCGTCCTCGCTGACCGGGGACACGGTGTCGACCGGCATCCCCTCGCGCCGCGCGAACAGGTCCCGTCCGGTGATCGACCCGAAGTGCGGCGGCCTGACCCGGGCCACCCACAACGCGATCAGCGGGGTCATCCGGACGAGGACCAGCAATCCGACCAACACGCACACCGCCAATACCTGCGCCGAGGCGGGGCGGAACATCCGGACGGCGGCAACGACGGCCAGGACGCCGCACACCGTCACCACGGCGGTGACCACCGCGGTCTGCCACCCGTTGCGTGCCGTCACCCCGATGGCGACGGCACCCAGGATCACCACCACGGCGCCGATCAGCCCGTGCGCCGCGCCCAGCACACCCGGCGGCGCGCAGGCGCCGGCGGTGGCCAGCGAGACCACCGCGAGCCAGGCGAACCCGCTGAACAGATCGCGCCGCTCCCGCCATCCGGTTCGCACCACCAGGGTCGCGATGACCAACAGGACGCCGACCCCGCCGGCCACCGCCGCCGGGATCGGGCCGTCGGTGAAGGTCCGTGCCCGCAGCGTCAGGGCCACCACCACCGAGACCGCCATCGCGATGACCGCGACCGCCGTGTGCGCGGCCGTCAGCGGCGTCACCGGCGCGAACATCCGATCCCCGCCGTCGCGGCCCAGCCACTTGCCCATCGCGGCCAGGCCCGTCGACAGGGACTCGTACTGCGGTTCGAACGACTCCCCGTCGACCCTGGGCACCAGCACCAGGGTGTCGCCGTCCTGGACGCCGAGCTCGTCGAGGCTCTTATTGATATCGAGCCGGACCCCATTGATCTTGTGGAGTTCGTAGCTGCCGGCCGGCAACGAAATGCCGTCAAAACCTTTGCGCTTCAGGTCCGCGTCGAACAGCTCGACCATTCCCTCGAAGAATCCCTCCATCGGAATTCCGGCGGGGAAGACTTGGGAACACAGATGCTTCTCGTAAGAAATGTTGACCGCACAACGCGCCGGAAAAGCGACCTTATGCGGCGAGGTCACGGTACCGCCCGCTCGGCGTCTGGAATGTATTTGTCGGCCAACCCCGCGGTGATTTCAAAGAGGCGCAACCGCGTCTTTTTCTTCAACTCGTGAACCGTATCGATGATGCCGCCTTTGGCAAGATGCGGATCAAACGGCAGCGCCTCGACGGTCGCGCCGACCTTGGTGAACCGCTCGGTCAGGTACGCCAGCGCGTCCTTGTCGGTGATCTGGTCGGTGTGGTTCACGATCACGGTGCTGCGCGAGACCAACTCGTGGTAGCCCTGCGACCGCAGGTAATCCACCGCCCGCAGCACCGGACGCGAGCGGTCCGCGGTGATCCCCGAAACGAACACGAGGGTGTCGGTGTTCTCCAATACCGGCTTCATCACTTCGTGTTCGAGATCGGGGGAGGTGTCGACGATCATCACCGTGTGGGTGCGCCGCAGCCGCGACAGCACCCCGGAGAACATCGCCGGCACCAGCGGCCTGGGTTGGTCCGAGGTCCGGTTGCCGGCCAGCACGTCGAGCCCGATTGCGTTCTGCCCCAGATGTTCTCGGATATCAGCGTAGCCCTGGACATCGGTGTCGTTGATGATCGCGGTGTAGTCGCCAGGCGGGGAGTCGTCGATGCGGTCGGCCAGGGTGCCGAATCCGGGGACGGCGTCGATCGCAATCACGTTCTGCGGGCGGCATTCCCGGAACACGCCACCGAGGCAGGCCGTGAGCGTCGTGACCCCGACGCCGCCCTTGCCGGAGACCACGGTGATCACATACTGCCGTCGAATATGCCGGCGGATGCGGTTTTGTAAGTCACGGTAGTGCCGTTCTCGGGGCGATTCACCGAGATTTATTTGTCGAAATGAGATGGCGTAAATGAATTTACGCCATCCGGACCCCGGTGGAATCTTTCGTGGTGCGGCCAGATCGGTAATTCGCATCGTGTCGGATACCGAATCCGGGAAGTTGCTGCCCCCTGACGGATCCCCCCGTCTGAGCGCTCCTTCGTCCGACATATTCGGGTCATTCCAAGGGCTCGTCACGACGAGATGCTAACACGGTTCGCGATACCGCGTTTACCCGTTGAGAAACCACCCATCAAGCGCGACAGGCGTTGTTATTACAAGACTTTGGTTAGCTAAGTTACTTCGGCATCCGATAACACCGTCACACCACCCGCCGATACGAGTGCCACTCGTCGCCGGCGGGCAGCCGACGGATGAGCCGTTGCACCGCTCCGCCGATGTCGCTGCGCGAGCCGGGCGAAAGAATCTGGTAGCGGCGCTGCCCCGAGATGACGCTTTCGATGCACACGCGGCCCCCGGGGGTGTCGACGATCGACACCGTCGCATCGCCGACGGCCACGCGCGCCAGTTCGTCGGGCCCGACGCCCGCCTGCAGCGCGACGATGTTCGCGTGCGCCGAGCGCGCGGGATCGGCGGCGGTGAGAACCACCTGAAGCTGGTCGGCGTCGAGGCGCTGTTCGAGCAGGAATGCGCGCAGGCTGGCGGTGTCGCGCACCGAGTTCAGCAATTGCTCGGTGTCCAGGGTGATCGGCCGCAGCGGCGCCGCCTCGGCCACGCCGCACAGCCGCTCGATCTGACCCACCACGAGCTCGCTGGCCGAGGATTCGTTGCTGGCCGTGCCGGCGGGGTACAGACGCACCATCTCACCGTGCCGCTCCAAGACCACCCACCAGGTGGCGAAGCGGTTGATCGACGCGCGCGTGGGCTCGCGACCCGGCACGCCCATCATCACGACCAGACCCAGGTCGCGCCGCAGCAGGACGGTGAGCCATTCGCGGATCATCGGGTCGACGTTGCCGGCCTCATCGAGGGCGCCGGCGGCGATCAGGTCGGCGGCCGCGGGGTGGCCCAGCGCGCGTTCGGGGGTGTCCAGCCGCGGCAGCATCGGCCGCAACCCCAGCTCAGGGCACGTTTGCTCGACACCGGTGATCGCCTGCAACACCCATAGGCCATCGACCGTCGTCGTCAGCATGTCGCCCCGCCCTTAATCAGCGACTCCCTCGAATCGGCGTAGCAGAGACCGAAGGTGGGGCACATACGCTCGGCGCATCTGCCCCACCTTCGCTGGTCCCGGTGGTCGAGCGGGCTCAGAACAGGCCGGCGATGTGCTGGTCGGTGCTGAGCGCGCTGTCGAGCACGTGCGAGGTCGTCTGGCCGTGCTGGCGGATGGTGTCGATGAGGCCCTGCAACCCCGACAGCATCTGCGCCTGCGCCTCGAAGAAGCCCGACGCGCCGTGGCCGGCGAAGAATTCCTGCAGCGCGTGCGTCCGGTTGGAGGTGTCGTCGAAAATGGACTGCAACTGGCCGGCGCGGGAGGCGACGTCGGTGGCGAAGTCGGCTACGGCACCCGGGTTGTAAGTGATCGGGTCGGACATGGTGAATTTCCTTTCAAAAGACCTTTATGAATTGACGAATGGGTGGGCGGGTCAGGAGCCGTGGCCGCCGAATAGGGCGGTAAAGGCGTGCGAGGAATCCGCCTCGTGGCCTTCCATCAGTGCCGCCGCCTTCGTGAGGCCCTCGGCCAGGCGGGTGCCGCCGGTCAACACTTTGTTCAAGTCGTTTTGAACCTCGATGGCCGTCGCGTGCGACGCGGCGACCGCGTCACCGGACCAGGTGGCCGGGTTCATCACATTTTCCTGATTTGCGACGTATCCCTGACCGATCCCGATCGCATGTTCCATGTTTGCCTGAATCGCGTTTGAAGTATCGCGAAGCATTTGCGGGGTCACCTTGATTGTCACGGAATTCTCCTTCTGCGGTTGGCCGCCCCCCGTAAGGGCATGAAGCGAAGTGTATGGCGGCTATTCGGACCTGTCGATTCACCTTTCACCAGGGGGTGTGCTTCAGACTCTGGCGTCGACAACCCGCACGGTCGCCGGCTGTTCGGCTTTGTCACGGGATCCGCGGTCGCCTCCCGCCGCATGCCCCACGGGCATGCCGCCCATCGGGGCGCCGCCCGTCGTCGTGGTCTGCGGTCGCATGGCCTCGGCGCCCAACGCACCGGCCGGGCGCAACCCCACCGGCCGGCCACTGGTGGCGGGCTCGAATGCGCTGACCGGACGGGTGAAAGTGCTCGCGGGGACGCCCGCACTGCCCAGGGACGCGCCCCCGCCGGCCTCCGCCGCCGAAAGCCCGGTGGCCGAGACCGCGGAAACCGCGGGCGTCGCCCCGCCCATGCCCATGGCGCCGGGATTGGCGAACATGCCCATCAGCGGCTGCATCATCTGCATCGGGGCCTGCATCGCCTGCATGGGAGCCTGCATCATCTGCGGGGCCGCCCCCATCATCTGCTGCACGGGCTGCATGAACGTGCCGGCCTGACCCATGAAGTCCTGGGCGCCCGAGGTCGCCTGCCCCGCGCCCTGCGTACCGGTCTGGGCGCCCTGCATGGCGGCGCGCATGCCGTCGCCCGCGCCCATTTGCGCTGCGGACTCCCCCACCGCCGCCGCGGCCTGCGCCGGCGCCGCCGGCGAGGCGCCCATGGTCGCGATCGGCGGCGGAATGGTCAGGCTCGAGGACAAGGCCGTGAGGATCGATCCGTAGCTGGCCCCGACCGCGGAGTTGTTCGGCCACATCGACCCGAAGTACTCGAGCTCCAGCGACGTGATCCGTGGGGTGAGCGCGCCGAGCACCAGCGGGTTGATGCCGTAGTCGGTGGCGGTCTCGGTGCGGTTTTCGATGCATTCGGGCGCGGGGCGCATCGAGCCGTACGCCATCTGATACGCCGAGACCGCCGTCGAAACCACCGCCGGCTTCACGTCGACCCAGCCGGCGAGCCCGTGCAGCGACGCGTTGAGCGCGGTGGCGTTGGCCGCCGAGGCCAACGAACCGGCGCCGGTCCAGCTGGCCGACGTCGCGACGGTGTTGATCGTCGAGGCGATGCTGGAGCCGTGATGGGTGGCCGCCAGCGCGGTCCAGGCTGCCTGGTTGGCCAGATGAGTGACGACGCCCGCGCCGGCCTTGAGCAGCAGGTCGTTTTCCTCAGGCGTACGCGCAGCCCACCCAGGATCGGCCATGCGCACTTCCCCCTTTAAACGTTGCTAGCGACTAAGCGCCAATAGCCAGCGTCAGGCTGCGCATGAGCTCGGTGACCACATAGGTCCCCGAGGCGAGGGTCTGCGTGCCGGAGAACAAGCCGCGTTGGGCGGCGTGCTCGGAAACCACGCCCAGGTAGCTCGCGCCGCACGCGTTCAGCGCCGCCGCGAACATCGCCGAGTCGGGGTCGCCGCCCATCGGCAGCACTCCCAGCAGGACCGGCGACGCCGCCGAGGCCGCGGCCTCGGTCTCCGCGCTGATCGCCGACTCGGCGGCTGCAGACGCCAGCACCGCCTCCGACTGCACCGAAACAACCATGATTCCCTCCGAACCCTCAACGCCAAAGCCACGTGCTCGGGGCCTTCTTGGGGCCTTAGTGTAGTGCGGATTGGTTGATCTTGTATTCACTGCCTATCGGCCGGATGCGTGGCCCCTGATTTCGGTAATTCAGGCTGGTCCCAAGCGCGAAACTGGTGATTTCCCACAAAGAGTCGTTAATAAACCTCAATCGCCACTCGAGACTCGGCAGTCACAAAATCCCCGTCTTTTCTCGCCGGGGGGTCGAGTTTGATGCCGAATGGCAGGTTCCGAACGGCGGCGTAATGGTGTCGGGGATATTTGCGGGAAATGGCGGGCGGGTGAGTGCGCGCCGGCTGTCAAGGTTATCGGAGGAAACATTTCGCGGCGCGTTAAGAACGGTTCCGTTGGTCCAGGCAGGCGGCTAGGCCGGGCCACGCCCGTCGCCGGCGAGCCGCAACAGAAGTCGCGTGCCACCGAGTGGGCTGGTCTGCAATGCCGCTGTGCCGCCGTGCAATTCGGCCTGCTGGGCGACCAGCGCCAGGCCCAGCCCCGATCCCGAACGTGAGGCCGTCGATCCGCGGGCGAAGCGCTCGAACACCGTGGCACGTTCGGATTCCGGGACGCCGGTGCCGTCGTCGTCGATCGCGATCTCCACGCCCTCGCCGGAACTGCTGACGGTCAGCTGGATCTTGCCGGCGTTGCCGTGCTTGACGGCGTTGGCGATCGCGTTGTCGATCACCAGCCGCAGGCCGGTGGGCAGCCCGACCATCAGCACCGTCGGCGAGGGCACCAGGGAGACCTCGACGGCGGGGTAGCTGCGCAGCGCGTCGTGCGCGGCGCGGTCCAGCAGCTCGGTGATGTCGAAGGGGACGAAATCGTCGACGGTGGTCAGTTCGCCCTGCGCCAGCCGCTCCAGCGCTGTGAGCGTCCCTTCGATGCGGCTCTGGGTGCGGATGACGTCGCCGATGACCTCGTGCCGCTGCTCGGGCGGCAGGTCCAGGGTGGACAACACCTCGAGATTGGTGCGCATGGCCGTCAACGGCGTGCGCAGCTCGTGGGAGGCGACCGCCGCGAAGTCGCGCGCCGACTCGAGCGCCGCCTTGGTGCGCTGCTGTTCCTTGCCGATGCGGGCCAGCATCCCCTCCACCGCCTCGGCGATCTCCACCGCCTCGCGCACGCCGCGCACCTGGACCTCGTCCGGGCTGGACTGGGCGTTGATCGCACGGGCCTGCTGGGCCAGCAGCAGGAAGGGATTGACCATGATCAACGAGATCACCCAGCCCACCACGACCGTGCCGCCGATCACGCTGGCGCAGATCAGCAACACCCGAAGGTGTAGTTCGTTGATCCGGTGCTGGGCCTCGGCCAGCGGCGCGGCCAACGCTATCGAGGCGGGACCCGCGGTGAAGGTGCGAACACGGTACTGCACCCCGTTGATGGTCGTGTTGGCGTAGCCGTCCGGGAGTTGGGGCAACACGATGCTGCTGGGCGCCGACACGGTCACCCCGCCGATGCGCGCGGTGCGCACCAGGTTGCCGTCCGGCATGTGCCGGTCGGGGGTGGCGGGCGGCGCGGTGTTGAGCAGGCTGCTGATGTCGCCCAGGCTGCTGACCGAATCGAGCCGGCGATCGAGCTGGCTGTACTGGTCGTTGGTGACGCCCACCCACACCCAGGTGCCCAGCAGGACGACCAGCGTCATCACCGAGATGGCGGCGACGATGAGGATGGTGCGCAGCGACAGCACCCGCATCGGCAGCTGTACACGCGGGAAGACGCGGATGTCGGGCTCCTTTGTGGGTTCGTGACGACCAGCCTGAGTACAACCCTCACAGCCGCGGGGGTTCGGCACGTTCAAGCGCGATGGCGTTTCGCAAGAATTTACCGTCAACCGCGCCGCACCCGTGCCCGCCGCCGGCCGGGGACCCGGACGCCGTTTGCTCGCCCGCATGGTGAGTGAGTACTCTCTCACCATGCTCACCGGGCCCGGCCGCGGACGTGACCGCCTGCTTTCCGCGGCGTTACGCCTGTTCGCCGCGAAGGGGTACGCGGCCACGTCGGTGGCCGACATCCAGCGCGAATCGGGCCTGGCGCCCGGCTCGGGCGCGCTCTACAAGCACTTCGGTTCCAAACGCGAGTTGCTCGAGGCCGCGGTCGCGCACCGGATCGACAGCATCGTGGCGGCCCGCGAGCAGTACGACGCGGGACAACCGGGCAGCGTCGAGCACGCGGTGCGCACCGCCGGGCAGCTGATCTGGAGCAACCTCAAACACAGCGAGGATCTGCTCAAGGTCATGCTGCGCGAGCCCGACGAGCTCGGCGATCTCGACGAGAAGACGTGGCAGGTCATCACCGACAACGCCTACCAACGCTTCGCCGACGAACTGGCCGCGTCGAATCGCTCCGGGCGCACCAGCATTCCCGACCCCGAAGCGGCCGCGGCGGTCGCGATCGGCTCGCTGTCCTACGCCGCGACCCTGCAAGCGCTCACCGGCCGCCTGCCCGGCAACACCGACGAAGAACGGTATTTCGAGGCGTGGGTCAACCAGACCGTCAGCGTCCTGGCCCAGTACGCGAATCCCCGAAACCCTTTGAACACCAACAATTCAGGAGACCAGCAGTGACGTTTTCACTACAACTGTCCGATGACGTGATCGAAGTCCGCGACTGGGTGCACAAATTCGCGGCCGACGTCGTGCGGCCCGCCGCCGCGGAATGGGACGAGCGCGAGGAAACACCGTGGCCGGTGATCCAGGAGGCCGCGAAGGTGGGGCTGTACTCCCCCGACCTGTTCGCCCAGCAGGCGGCCGAGCCGACGGGCCTGGGCATGCTGACGGTGTTCGAGGAATTGTTCTGGGGCGACGCGGGTATCGCGCTGTCCATCATGGGGACGGGACTCGCCGCGGCGGCGCTGGCGGGCAACGGAACCCCCGAACAGCTGGGCCGCTGGCTGCCCGAGATGTTCGGCACCGCCGACGAACCCAAGCTGGGCGCGTTCTGCTCGTCGGAGCCCGACGCGGGTTCCGACGTCGGCGCCATCCGCACCCGCGCGCGCTGGGACGAGGCGACCTCCGAGTGGGTCCTCAACGGCACCAAGACGTGGGCGACCAACGGCGGCATCGCCAACGTGCACATCGTGGTGGCGTCGGTCTACCCAGAGCTCGGCACGCGCGGCCAGGCGACGTTCGTCATCCCGGCGGGCGTCAAGGGCCTGGCGCAGGGCCAGAAATTCAAAAAGCACGGGATCCGCGCCTCCCACACCGCCGAGGTGGTGCTCGACGACGTCCGGCTGCCCGAGGACCACATCCTCGGGGGCCGGGAGAAGTTCGAGGCGCGCATCGCCCGCGTCAAGTCCGGGGCCTCCGCGCGCGGGCAGGCCGCGATGAAGACCTTCGAGCGCACCCGGCCCACCGTCGGCGCGATGGCCGTCGGCGTGGCCCGGGCCGCCTACGAGTACGCGCTCGACTATGCCTGCCAGCGTGAGCAATTCGGCCGCAAGATCGGCGAATTTCAGGCGGTGGCCTTCAAACTGGCGGACATGAAGTGCCGCATCGACGCCGCCCGCCTGCTGGTGTGGCGCGCGGGATGGATGGCCCGCAACAACCAATCCTTCGACTCCGCGGAGGGGTCGATGGCCAAGCTGGTGGCCAGCGAAACCGCGGTCTATGTCACCGACGAGGCGATCCAGATCCTGGGCGGCAACGGGTACACCCGCGACTACCCCGTCGAGCGGATGCACCGCGACGCGAAGATCTTCACGATCTTCGAGGGCACCAGCGAGATCCAGCGCCTGGTGGTCTCCCGGGCGCTGACGGGTTTGCCTATCCGGTGACGATCGCCGCTTGACGCGTCGCGCGGCCCGCGGCCCGCCGGCCGGGGAACGCGACATGATGGCGGGATGGCTACCGAGATCCGGGTGCTCGACAGCGAGGACGATCTGATCGCCGCCGCGAACGTGTTTCGCACTGCCATGGTCGGGTTTCCGCCGCTTACGGGGCTCGCCCCCGGCCAGATCACGACGCTGCTCGAGCCGGGGCGGACCGTGGGGGCATTCGCCGACGGTCGACTCGTCGGCACCGCCGACGCCGTGACGAGCCGGTTGACGCTGCCCGGCCCCGCGATCGTGGGTCACGCCGCCGTGACCCACATCGGGGTGCTGCCGTCGTTCACCCGGCGAGGCATCGCCACCGAGCTGATCCGTCACCAGCTGCGCGACTTCGCCGCACGCGGTGAGGTGGTGGCGACGCTGCGGGCCTCGGAGGCGACGATCTACGGGCGCTACGGCTACGGCGTCGCGAGCTCGTCGCAATCCGTCGAGGTCCACACCGCGCGGGCGGGGCTGCGGCGCGACGTCGGGACCGGCGGTCGGGTGCGCCTGCTCGACACCGCGCAGGCGTGGGAGTTGCTGCCGCGCATCTATGCCGAGAACCGTCCCGCCCGCCCGGGCACCATCGACCGCCCACAGTCGTGGTGGCAGGGCGTGCGGCTGCGCGCCGAATCCGACCCGGGGGCCGCCTATGTCGCCGTGCACGGCGAGCCGGGATCCGAATCCGGCTTCGTCCGATACCGCCCGATCGACACCGAGCGGTGGTTCGTCAGCGACCAGCGCACCATCGTGGTCGAGGATTTCTTCGCGCCCACCGCCGAGGCCTATCTGGGGTTGCTGCGCTTTCTGCTCGCACTGGATCTTGTTGACCGCGTGCTGTTTTGGATGCTGCCGCTCGACGATCCGCTGCCCTGGCTGGTTGCCGACCGGCGCGCCGTGCGGGTCACCGCCGTGCACGACGAAACCTGGCTGCGCATCATCGATGTGGCGGCGGCGCTGTCCGCCCGCGGCTACGGTGGCGACGGTGCCGTCACCATCGCGGTCAATGACCCTGCGTTGCCGGCCAATTCGGCACGGTTCGCCATCGCGGCCGACGGCGTCACGGTCACCGACCGGCGACCCGACGTCACCGTCGACGTCGAGGGGCTGGGCGCCGTCCTGTTGGGCGGCACCACGTGGCGCGATCTCGCCGTGGCCGGGCTGGCCCGTGCCGACGATCCCGAAGCGCTAACGGCGGCCGATCGATTGTTCGCCGTGCCCGAGGCGCCCCACGCCGGGTTTTACTTCTGAGGGCGGGGGTGATGCGGATGATCGTCGTCATCGGCGCGGGAATATGTGGCCTCGCGGCGGCCTACGAGCTTTCGCGGCGCGGCCACGACGTCGTCGTGCTGGAGCGCGGGCGGCCATTCGGGGAGCAATCCGCCGGGCTGGCGCGGATATTCCGGGTCGCGCATCGGCGCCCGGCGCTGTGCCGGTTGGCGCTGACGGCGCGAACGGGCTGGCAACGGTGGGAATCCGAGTTCGGCGCGGGGCGACTGCTGGGCTCCGAGGGCTTCATCGCCGCCGGCGTCTGCGACGACGTCGCGGCGGCCATGAGCTCCGCCGGCGCGCAGTTCTCCCGGCTCGGGCGTTCCGAAATCGCGGCACGGATTCCGTTCGCGGTCGTGCCTTGGGAGACAGGAGTTTTCGATCCCCTCGGCGGCAGCCTGCGCATCCGCCGCGCCCTGAGCGCGTTGGCGCGCCGCGTCGCCATCCGCAACGCACACGTGCTGTCGGTGGCAGACGACGGCGCGACGACGCTCGCCGACGGCACCGTGCTGCGCGGCGACCGCGTGCTGATCTGTGCGGGTGCGCACACCCCAGACCTGTTCGGTCCGCTCGGGGTTGACTTCGTTCCGCACACCCGCTTCACCTACCGCGGCGCGGACGCGGTCGGCGCGCCGTGCCTGTCCGCGCCCGAGGGCTACGGATTGCCGCTCGGCAGTACCGGCCGGTGGGCGTTCGGCCAGGAGGTGGCGGACCCCGCGACCGTGCGCACGCTGTTCCCAGCACTTTCGCCGGTGGACCAGGTGGACTGCGTCAGTGTCCGCGCCCCGTGGCTCGATCCGGGCGGCGACGGCTGGACGGTGGCGCAGCGTGGGCGCGTGCTGGCGTTCGTCGGTAGCAATCTCATGAAATTCGGGCCGCTGCTCGGTGAACTGCTGGCGCGGGCCGTGCTGGACGACGAGGTGCCCGCGCAGTTGCTCCTGGACTAGGCGCTAAACCGCAAGGGCGGCAACGTAACCCACGTCACCGACCGAGTGCGTCAGCCGTGCGGCGCCTCGGAGATCTTCGTGTCCGGCTTTCCGAGCGTCTGGCAGTACGTCGTCACCGAGAGCCGCGTCGCCGAGATCTCGACGTTGCTCGGGTCTGCGCCGCTCTTGTCCTTGAGCATCTTGCTGACTTCGTCGTTCTGCTTCTTCTCGTCCTGCGTGGTGAAGTCTTTGCACTTTGTGTCGCCGCCGGTGTTGATGACCTGTGAGGCCGAACACGCGCTGGACAACAAGACGGAGATCGCGATCGTGGCTGCCGCAATGTACTTCATCGTGTGCCTTCCTGGGTGCGAGTAGTGGTATCAGTACACCAAATCCGCTGATTTCAAACCCCTTCACACCGCGAAGTCCGCGCCCGCAGCGGCGGCGCGATCACGTCCACGGGAATAACCACCCGGGTGGCGTCGCGTTCTACGATCGTCGGCCGCGCGTTGGAGGGGGAGAAGACCAGTGATCTCGTCGAGCGTGCGCAGCGGCCGCAACCGCCGAGCGCGTAACGGCCGGGCCGCCACCCGGGCCCTGTTCGTCAGCGTGCTGGCGTTGCTGCTGGCGACGGGATGGGTCGCCAACCACTTCGTCGCGTTGATGCCGGTGATCAGCGGCCGCGAACACCTCAGCACCGCGACCCTCGATGGCATCTTCGGCATCTACGCGCTCGGGCTGCTCCCCGGGTTGCTGATCGGCGGCCGCGCGTCGGACGCGTTGGGCCGGCGGCCAATGGCGCTGGCGGGCGCGGCCGCCACCGTGGCGGGGACGGTGGCGATGCTGCTGTCCCAGCACACCGGCGCGCTGCTGGTGGGCCGCCTCGTCGTCGGGGTCGGTGTGGGCCTTGCCATCAGCTCCGGCACCGCGTGGGCGTCCGACCTGAGGGGCCCGGCCGGCGCCGCGACCGCCGGCGCGGTACTCACCGCCGGCTTCGCCATCGGGCCGTTCGCCGGCGGGGGATTCGCGTGGGCCGGGCAGTCCGGCATCCAGGTGTCGTTCGCCGTCGCCGCCGCGATCGTCGTGCTGGCATCGCTTGCCGTCGCCGTCGCGGCCACACCCGGCGCACACGTGGCCCGGCCGGCGCCGCCCCCCGACGCGGGCCCGACGGGACCGGCGGCACAGGGAGTGTCGCGGGCCCTGAGTTGGGCCATGCCGCTCGCACCGTGGGTATACGCCTCGGCGACACTGGGTTTCGTCACCATCCCCACGCGGTTGCACACCGCGCTGGCGGCCCCGATCGCGGCGGGCACGGCCACCCTGATCGTCAACGGGGTCAGCGGTGTCGTTCAGGTCCTGGCCCGCACGCGCCGGTGGGGGCCACAGACCGGGACCGCCGGCGCGGCTTTGGCCGCGGTCGGCTACGTGGTGGCCGCGACGACGCCACCGGCCCTGACGCCCGCGGTCGGGATACCGCTGTTGTTGATCCTGGGCTGCGCTTCGGGCCTGTGCCTGCGGGAGGGCTTGATCGATCTGGAGGCCGCGGCGCCGCAACACCTGCGGGGCGCTCTGACCGGGGTGTTCTACGTCGTCACGTACATCGGCTTCGCGCTGCCACTGTTGTTGGCGACCGCCGAGCCTGGCGTCTCGGCGGCGATCCTGTCGGCCATGGCGGCGCTGGCGTCGGTGAGCGCGGTCGGCAGGGCGATGCGGCTACGACGAGATAGTCACCGCCAGAACTGATTTGGCTCCACAGCGGCCGTCACACCAGTTCGCGCAGCGTTTCGATGAGCTTGATCCGCTCGGCCGTGGTCGACGCGATGGGCGCCACGTTCAGCGTGGTTACCCCCGCCTCGCGGTAGGCCGCCAGACGTTCCTTGACGAACGCTCGGGAGCCGATCAGGTTGACGTCGCGCACCAGATCGTCGGGCACCACCTTGGCGGCGCCGTCCTTGTCGCCGGCAAGGTAGAGCTCCTGGATCCGGTCGGCCTGCGGGCCGTACCCGTACTTGGTGGCCAGGGTGTGGTAGAAGTTCTTGCCCTTGGCGCCCATCCCGCCGATGTAGAGCGCCAGGTGCGGTTTGACGAATTCCCTTAGCGGCTCGACGTTTTCGCCGATGGCCAGGACGGGTCCGGCGTAGACGTCGAGCTCGCCCAGCGCGGGGTCCCGCTTGGCCCGCCCGGTGGCCAGCGCCTCCCCCCAGACGTCCTGCGCCTTTTCGGGCAGGTAGAAGATCGGTTGCCAACCCTCGGCGATCTCGGCCGCCAGTTCGACGTTCTTCGGCCCCAGCGCGGCTACCAGTATCGGGATGCGTTCACGCACTGGGGAATTGATGAGCTTGAGGGGCTTACCCAGCCCGGTCCCCCGGTCGGGCGGCAGCGGGATCGTGTAGTGCTTGCCCTGGTGGCGCACGGTCTCGCGCCGCCACACCTGGCGGCAGATGTCGATGACTTCACGCGTCCGGCCGATCGGGGCGTCGTAGGGCACACCGTGGAAGCCCTCGATGACCTGCGGGCCGGACGCGCCCAGGCCGAGGGTGAACCGGCCGTCGGAGACGTAATCCAGGCCCGCCGCGGTCATCGCGGTCAGGGTGGGCGTGCGGGTGTAGAGCTGCAGGATGCCCGACGCCAGCCCGACCCGCTGTGTGCTTGCCGCCAGGTAGCCGAGCGCGCTCACCGCGTCGAACGAATACGCCTCGGGGACAAAAACAATATCCAACCCGGCGCGTTCCAGGTCGGCCACTTCGGCGGCCACGTCCTTGAAACCGCCCGCATAATTGACGCTCAAACCAATCCGCATGGTCCCTACTTCTACGCGGTGCCGGATTGATTGGCCAACTCCAGCGCCTCCCGCTGGATGCGGTCGAACTGGGCGCCCATCGCCTCCGACAATGCCGTCGCGCCCGACAGCGGCCGCACCATCACCACGAAGTCGTCGATCAGCCCGTCGTCGTCGAAATGCAAGAAGTCGCAGCCGGTGATCTTCAACCCGGGCGCCCCGACGATCCCGGTCTCGAAAACGAAGGCGTGGTCGCGGCCGCCTGCGTCGTGAATCTCCCGGATGTAGCGGAAGTCCTCGAAGACGCGCAACACACCGCGCAGGATGGCCGCGGTGATCGGCTTGCCGACATACGGCTTGAACGCCACCGGGCTGGTGAACACCACCGTGTCGGCCAGCATCGCCTGGATGGCCTGTTCATCGCGCTCTTCGACGGCCGTGCGGAACGGGTGCATCAGCGACCTCGCATAGTCAACTTGTTGAGTAATGAGGTCGACGCTAAGGCCGCCGTCGGGAATTGTCCAGGGTGCGGTTGGTCACTTTGTTGACTAGTCGCATCGCTGTACGATCGGCCGGTGTCGCTGCGTGACGCGGTGTTGGCGGCCCTCCTCGAGGGCGAGTCGTCGGGATACGACCTGGCCAAGGGTTTCGACGCCTCGGTCGCGAACTTCTGGCCGGCCACCCCGCAGCAGCTGTATCGCGAACTGGATCGACTGGCCGAGCAGGGCCTCATCCGGGCACGGGTCGTGCGTCAAGAACGGCGGCCCAACAAGCGGATGTTCTCGCTGACCGAGGCCGGGCGCGAGGCGATCCGGCAGTTCACCGCGAAGGCGCCGAAACCCTCGGTGATCCGCGACGAGCTGTTGGTCAAGGTCCAGGCCGCCGACGCCGGCGACATGCCGGCTGTGCGCGAGTCCATCCTCGAGCGGATGCAATGGGCGCGGGCCAAACTGCAACGCTACGAACGGTTGCGGGCGCGCATGATGGACGGTCGCACCGAGAAGGAGTACCTGGCCCACACCGACCGGGTCGGCCCCTACCTGACGTTGGTCCGCGGAATCTCGTTCGAGGAGGAGAACATTCGATGGGCCGAGCAAGCCCTGGCTGTCATCGAACGACGCCTGTCGGCGATTCGCGGACCGCGGTGAAGAACTTGGTGCGCATCAACCGGTCGAAGACCGCCGGCAATTCGTGGAAGGGCCGACCATACTCGGTGGCCGCCTTGTCGACCAGGTTCACGGCCGTGACACGCCAATGCCGCTGGGCCAGAAACTCTTTGGTGTCGATGCGCGCATCGTCGTACCACAGCTCGGCCACCGGAGGCTGACCGGTGTCTTGGCTGATCGTGGGGACATTGTCGGCGAATTCGCGCACTTCGCCCGGGGCGGGACCGAGTTCGGCGGCAATATGGCTACCGGTCGCCGACAACTCGTGCAGCCTTTCGAACAGCGCATCCTGGGCCGGCCCGGGCAAATACGGCAGCAGTCCCTCGAGCGCCCACGCCGTCGGCCGGTCGGGGTCGAAGCCGGCCGCGATCAGCGCGCCGGCCCAGTCATCCCGTAAATCCGTGGCGACGGTGATGCGCCTCGTCGAGGGCACGGCGCCCTGCCGGTCGAGGACCTGTTGCTTGAACGCGAGCACCCGAGGCTGATCCACTTCGTAAACCGTGTGGCCCGCGGGCCAGTCCAGCCGGTACGCCCGCGAATCCAATCCGGCCGCCAAGATGACCGCCTGGCGCGTCCCCGATCGGGTGGCATCAGCGAAAAACTCGTCGAAGAATCGCGTCCGCACCCCTACCCACTGCGCGTTGAAGGCCGCGGCACTGCTCATGTCGGCGTTGTCCACGGCCGCAATCAGATTCGGTTCACCGGCGGCGGCGACGAAGCCGGCGGCGAAGTCGTCGTTCGCCAACGGCGGCTGCAGACCCGCGTCGAGGGCCCGCGCCGCACACACCGCCAAGGCGGTGAAGCCGACGCTCGTCACGATATCCCAGGTATCGCCGGCGCTTCGGGCCACAACGGCCTCCCTTCGGTCATCAATCGGGAAGTCAAAGATTCGTTCGCACAGCTAACGATAGCGTACGCCGTGCACCGCCGGGCGCATCGCAGGTGACGAGCGCAGCGTTAGCCTGAGGCATGACCGACTACCGCTCACCGTCGACCGGTCGGGTAGTGCGTGCAGTTCTGTTCGATACGTTCGGAACGGTCGTCGACTGGCGCTCGGGGATCGCCGCCTCGGTACGGCGTTTCGCGCAGCGCCAACACATCGACGTCGACCCCGACGCGTTCGCGCTGGAGTGGCGCAGTCGATACCTGCCCTCCATGTCCGAGATTCGCTCGGGCCGACGGGAATTCGTGTCGCTGGACGTTCTGCATCGAGAGAACCTCGTCGCATCGCTCGCGAAGTTCGGCGTCAGTGCCGACGCGCTGCCCTGCGACGAGGTGCAGGCACTCGCCCGGTCGTGGCGCTGGCTGCCACCGTGGCCGGACAGCGTCGACGGCATCGCGGTCATGAAGCGGCACGTCATCGTCGGGCCCTTGTCCAACGGCAACACCGGGCTGCTGGTCGAGATGGCGAAGTACGCGGGCCTGCCCTGGGATGTGGTCCTGGGTTCCGACGTCAGTCAGGCCTACAAGCCCGACCCGCGGGCCTACCAGACTCCCGCGCGATTGCTGGGCCTGGAGCCCGGTGAGGTGATGCTGGTGGCGGCGCACACCGCCGACCTCGAGGCGGCCCGCGATAGCGGCCTGGCGACCGGTTTCGTCGCGCGCCCGCAGGAGTACGGGCCGGACCCGGTGCCCGCCCCCGCGCCCCCGGGCCCCTGGGACGTCTCAGGCACCTCACTGGTCGAACTGGCGGGCTCACTGTTCGGTGCGCAGGGCCGACCTTGAGTGCCCCGACTTTCGAAGAGGTTGCGCGAAAGCTACTTCCAGGCGAAAACGGGTTGTTCCAGCCCGTCGACCGGGTCGTGGCGGCCTTCCAGTCCCAGCCACCGCAGCTGCAGGAGCACCGCCCCGGTGGGCGCGTGGATCAGGTCGCCCCCCAACGGAATCTGGACAACCGGTCGCGGGCTCTCCGGGATGGCGATGAATCGCGGCGAATCGTCACGTTGCAGTTGGTGCAGGCCCACCCGGTACACCGCGACGACCTCGTCGGGCGATGGGCGCGGATCCAGGCGGCCGCCTCCCCAAATCACCACCGGCGTAATGACATATCCGGACCGGGTCGGGTAATCGTCGAGCAGTCCCAGCACGGTCGCCTCGGGGAGTTCGATGCCGACCTCCTCGCGCAATTCCCGCAGCGCGGCCTCGACGGCGGTCTCGCCCGGGTCGAGGCGGCCACCGGGTAACGCCCACTGCGCGGCGTGCGAAGTGAGTCGAGAAGCCCTGCGGCACAGCAGGAAAGCCGCCCCGCCCGACACGTCGACCATGCGCCCGTCGAGGCCGGCCGCGGGCAGCCCTCGATCGACGTTCCAGTCGTCCACCGGCGCCGGATCCACCCGGTCCTCCCCGACATCGGAGTCGACGAGCACCACCGCCACGGCGGCGTGCCGCTTGGCCGGATCGGCCACGCTTCGACGCTCGTGGCCGGCGAGATTGCTCCGGATCCGCTCGTGTAGTACCTGGTCATAGGGGATGGTCACCGCTCGAGCCTAGGCGGGGTCGTCCGGGCCGCGTGCTTGGTCCCCACCCGTCACCGGTGGTTAACTGCCAGCATGCGACGACAACCCGAGTTGGCCCGACGCTTCTTCGATCGCTACGAGCCGGTGCACGCGGTGACGTATTTCGCGCCCGAGGCCCGGGCGGCGTTGGACGCGTTGGGTTACCGGGGTTTCTGGATGGGCTATTTCGCGGCCCGCTCCGCGCCGCTGGGCATGGTGCCGCGGGAGGTCGTGACCTCGGTCTTCTACAACTTCGCGCCCGAACGGGTTGCCAAGGCGTTGCCGGCGGCGTGGGAGATCGCGGGTCCGGAGGCCGCATTGCGGGCGCGCCAGGAGTCCGCGGTGGCGGCGCTGCGCCGCTACGGCCTCGGGTCGGACGAAAACGTCCGCGTGGCAGCCGAACTCGCCGGGAAGGCGGCGCGCCACGCGCCGCTCGATGCCCGCCCGCTGTTCGCCGCTAATCTGGCCCTGCCCTGGCCCGACGATCCCCTGGCCGCGCTGTGGCACGCCACGACGCTGCTGCGCGAACAGCGCGGTGACGGGCACGTGGCGGTGCTGGCGGCGGCGGGCATCTCCGGACGTGAATCCAACGTCTTACACGCCGCGGCGGGCAACGTCGGGCGCGACTACATCGCCCGCACCCGCGATTACGACGAGGCGGCATGGCGCCATCACGAACAGCGCCTCGCCGAGCGCGGGTTGCTACGCGATGACGGGACGCTGACCGCCGCGGGGCGCGAACTGAAGGACCACATCGAGTCGAGCACCGACGCCCTTTCCCTGTCGGCGCTCGACGCGCTCAGCGACGACGAGGTCGAAACGCTGTTTCGGGCGCTGTCCCCCATCACGCGCGCCGTGGTCGCCGCCGGCGATGTCCCCGCCGCGACCCCCATGGCGTTACGCCGCGACGAATTGCAGGATGACAACGCACATTTGGTGGACCGATGAGCGCCCGGCGAGTGCCCGGCGGGGTGGTGCACAAGCTGCCCGCCGACCTGCGCGAGTCGTTGCTCGCCAACCCCACGGCCCTGGCCGCCTGGAACGACATCACGCCGTTGGCCCGAAACGAGTTCATCTGCTGGGTGGAGGATGCCAAGCAGGAGGCCACCCGGGCGCGCCGCATCCGCCGCACCGAGGAGGAGCTGGAGGAAGGCAAACGCAGGCCGTGCTGCTGGCCGGGCTGCAAACACCGCGAACGCACCGGAAGGGAGGCGCCCTAGCGTCCCAGCGGTTTGTAGAAGACCAGGCCGTTGCCCTTGTTGTCATAGACCACGGCGCGTCGTTCGTGGGCGTCGTCGTAGGGGCCCTTGACGATGCCACCACCGCTGGCCTCGACAGCCTTCGCCGCGGCGTCGACGTCCGCGGTCTTGATGCCGACGACGACCTGGCCGGGGATGGGATGGTCCACGGCGGTTGCCAGCGCCAACTTGACCGGGCCGGCATCCAGGGCCGCGAAGTGCGCCCCGTCGCGAAACTTCAACGGCATGCCCAGGGTCTCGCTGTAGAACCGGATCGACTCGTCCAGGTCGTCGGTGGACAGGATGATCATCTTTGCTTCGTGCTCGCTCATGGCGCCTCCGTGTGGCTGGATCGCTATCAGCCTAGGCGGACGGGCATCCCGGGGAGAGCCGGGGAGCGGCTCAGGCGGCGTCGGTCGGAACCGGTTGCCCCTCAAGGTAATCCATCGGCGGCGCCTCCCCATGTCCCGCGCCGCGGTAGGCCACCGCGGTTGCCAGCGCCGAGCCACCTTCGATGGTGCCCACCACAACCACCCGGTCGTTGACGGTGAATTGCGGTGCCGCGACGGCGGGTTGGCTGCCGCGATGGGTGATGACGGTGGTGTCCGGGGTGAAGCGATAGGTCTGGGTGTACCCGTCGGGGCTGCGCATGGTGACCGAGTCCACCGTCACGGCGATCACGGTGCCCTCCTGCTTCACCGGCTGCGAAACGGAAGGCGGACTGACCTCGGCGGTCACGGTTCGTTTGTCGGCGCGAACACCGTTGAGCACCAACGCCGTCAGGCACGCCGCGCATATCAGGGCAGCACAGACGATCTCGCACACCTTCGCCGCACCGGACAGACGCTGACCTCGATCGGTCGGCGTCTGGGTTTGCTCCAGCGACTCCGGCATGCGGTGTTTGGCGGCCACGATCCGTCCTTCCTGCGGCTTGCGCCGAAGGACATCGACACCCACCGAATCAGGTTGTTGCCGTGGAATTACCCGCCGTGTTATGCCGGTAAACCGGGCGCCCCCCGGGATGGGGGCACAGGACGGGCGTCAGCCTTTGGTCAGGGTGAACTGCGCGACGTCGGTGTAGCCCTCACGGAACAGGTCCGCGCAGCCGGTCAGGTACTTCATGTACCGGTCGTAGACCTCTTCGGACTGAATCTCGATGGCCTCGTCGCGGCGCGCCTCGAGTGCGGCCGCCCAGGTGTCGAGGGTGCGCGCGTAGTGCAGGCGCAGCGGCTGCACCAGCTTCACCCCGAATCCGGCACGCTGGGCATGCTCCACGACGCCCTTGGCCTGGGGTAGATCCCCGCCCGGGAAGATCTCGTCCATGATGAATTTCATGAAGCGCAGCTTGGTCATGGTGATGGGCAGCCCGCGCTCGGCGAACTCCTCGTCGCTGGGCTTGATGATCGTGTGCAGCATCATCACGCCGTCCGCCGGAAGAGCCTCATAGGCGGTCTTGAAGAAATCGTCGTAGCGGTCACGCCCGAAGTGCTCGAAGGCGCCGATCGACACGATGCGGTCGACCTTGTCGTCGAACTGCTCCCAGCCCTGCAGCAGCACCCGCTTGGACCGCGCGGACGGATGCGCGTCGAGGCGGCGCTGCACGTGCGCCTGCTGATTGCGGCTCAGCGTGAGCCCGACGACGTTGACGTCATAGCGCTCGAGCGCGCGGACGATCGTGGTGCCCCAGCCGCACCCGACGTCGAGCAACGTCATGCCCGGCTGCAATCCCAGCTTGCCCAGCGAGAGGTCGACCTTGGCGATCTGCGCCTCTTCCAGCGTCATGTCCTCGCGCTCGAAATACGCGCAGCTGTAGGTCCGCGTCGGATCCAGGAAAAGCGCGAAGAACTCGTCGGACAGGTCGTAGTGCGCTTGTACGTCCTCGAAATGCGGTTCCAAGCTGACGGCATCGCCGGGATTTTCGGACAAGGCACAACCTCTGACTTATTCATATCGGGTTCAACGGCGCGATCGAATCGATCGCCGCACGGACGCCCCAGTGTATCCGGCCGGCACACCGTGCCCCTCCGCCGAGTTCCCGACCAGCCTAGTGCCGCCGAAATGGCTCTCAGCCTGCCAGAACACTTACGTCGGCGCAAATTTGCTAATCCCCTGCGGCGCAGAGCAACTCGGGCACGCACATCCAGGCGGTGCCGGCGGGGTCGTTACATCGACCCCGCAAGCGGGTAAGACGAGGCTGGCGTTCGTCAATGATGCCGAACGCGATAACCCAGCCGGCTGACCGGCGTCACAGGGGCGGAGGCGCACCGATGGCCGACATCACCATGTTGATCCTCGCCGACCACGATTGGTTCCGCGAACAGTTCGCCCAGCTGGATTACCTCCAGGCAAAGCAGCCGGCCGACCACACCGGGCTCGGACGGGTGTGGCGGCCGCTCGCCGACAAGCTCGACGTGCACGCCTACATCGAGGAAAAGATCTTCTACCCCCAACTGCTCAAACGGGGTGGCGAGGACGCCGAGGGCGAAACCCTCGACGCCATCGGTGACCACAACGACATCCGCGACGGGGTCCGCGACGCCGACGCGGCCGAACTCGGCAGCGAGCAGTGGTGGGCGGCGGTCGGGCGCACCCGCGAGGCCAACGACGATCACATGGGCGAGGAGGAACGCGAAGGGCTCTCGGACTTCCGCCGCAACGCCCCGATCGGCCTTCGCGAAGCGCTCGGGCGCCAATACAGCGAGTTCATGGCCGAGCACCCCACCACCGAGGGGCTGCCCATCACGGACCGGGACCCGCGTCGCTATGTCGAGCAGGTGGAGGCCCCCCGCCCCGAGCCCGCGGACTTCTCGTTGCGCATCGGCAGCCTGAAAGGCCAGTGACGCGCGCCCGTGACTGGGCGAACGTGACAGGGATAACCGCGCGTCGGCTCCGGTGGCGCAGCGATGCCGCCGACGTCAATGCCGGCGACCCGTTCTAGCTGGCGTTTGTCGCACGCGATCGTGGCCGAGCGGGATCGCGGCGATCGCCGCCGGTCGTCCCACGTCAGGCCCGTGAAGCCCACCCCGCCGGTTGTCCCTGAGAAAGTTGTGGGTAAGTCTTGATTCGATGGTTATTCGACGCCGCCGGAGGAAATGGGCACGTAGAGAAATCAGGGTCGCCGACCCCGCGATGCGCCGAACCATCATGGGCACCGCGATCGGGAACTTCATGGAGTGGTACGACTTCGGGGTCTACGGGTACATCGCGACCACGATCGCCCAGGTGTTCTATCCCGGCAAGAACGTCAGCGGAGTCCACCTCATCGCGACCTTCGGAACGCTCGCGGCGGCGTTCGTCGTGCGTCCGCTCGGCGGGTTCATCTTCGGTCCGCTGGGCGACCGGATCGGGCGCCACCGCGTCCTGGTGGTCACCATCCTGATGATGACGGTGAGCACGACCGTGACCGGCCTGCTGCCCACCTACAGCACCATCGGCATCTGGGCGCCGATCCTGCTCGTCCTCGCGCGAATATTCCAGGGCCTGTCGACCGGTGGTGAATACGTCGGCGCCATGACCTATCTCGTCGAGCAGGCCCCCGATCACAAACGCGGCATGATGGTCGGGTTCCTGCCGATGGGCAATCTAGTGGGGTTCGTCCTGGCGGGGTTGCTGGTGACCGGGCTGCAGACCTGGCTGCCCGAGGACGCCATGCTGACCTACGGCTGGCGGATTCCGCTGCTGTTGGGCTTGCCTTTCGGGCTGGTCGCGCTGTTCCTGCGGCTGCGGCTCGAGGAGTCCTCGGCCTACCAGAGCGCCCACGACGACGCGCACGCGGGCGACCAGGGCCGTCAACAGATTCACCGCACCATCGTCGAGCAGTGGCGACCCATGCTGATCTGCGCGGCGCTGGTGCTGACCTCCCAGGTCGCCGACTTCATGCTCACCGGATACCTGCCGACGTACCTGCGGCTGTTCGTGCGCGTGGGCCACACCGCCGGACTCGTCATGATCGTGACCACGTTGGCGATCCTGATGGGCACGGTGGTGCTAGTCGCGGCCTTGTCCGATCGCATCGGCGTCAAACCCATCATGTGGACGGGGTGCGGCCTGCTGATCGTCGCCTCCATCCCGGCGTTCCTGCTCATCCGCTTCGGCGGCATCTACCCGGTGATCTTCATCGGCGTGCTGCTGATCGGCCTGATGGAGCTGTGCTTCGACAGCACCGGGCCGGCCATGCTGCCGGCGCTGTTCCCCACCAACGTGCGCTACGGCGCGCTGGCCATCTCCTACAACATCTCGATTTCACTCGTCGGCGGCATCACGCCGCTGATCGCCCAGGCTCTGGTTTCGGGCACCGGCAACGTGATGGTGCCGGCCTACATGCTGATCTTCGGGGGCGTGGTGGGCGCGATCACGCTCCTGTTCACCCCCGAGGTCGCCGGCAAGCCGTTGCCGGGCTCCGGGCCCGCGGTCGAAACCGAGCGGGAGGCTCGCGCGCTCGCCGACGACGTCCGCTAGCGACCGTCCCGCGGCGGATGGCCGTTTGGGCCGCCACCCGCTGTGGCTATTAGGAGGTAGGCCGTCCCTCCGGTGGGCGGCGCGACGGCAACAGTTGGGGGCGACACGCATGGAACCGATATCACCGACGGATGCGCTGTTCCTCATCGGCGAATCACGCGAACATCCGATGCACGTGGGCGCGCTACAGCTCTTCGAGCCGCCCGAGGATGCCGGCCCGCATTTCGTCCGCGAGTCCTATCAGGCGATGCTCGAATGCACCGACGTGCAACCGGCCTTCAGCAAGCGTCCGGCCTTCTTCGGCGGCGTCACCAACGTCGCGTGGTCCTTCGACAAGGAGGTCGAGCTCGACTACCACCTTCGCCGTTCCGCGCTTCCGGAACCGGGACGGGTGCGAGACCTCCTGGAGCTGGTTTCCCGGCTGCACGGCAGCCTGCTCGACCGGCACCGCCCGATGTGGGAGGCGCATTTGGTCGAGGGCCTGCAGGACGGGCGGTACGCCGTGTACACGAAGTACCACCACTCCCTGATGGACGGCGTCTCGGCGCTTCGCCTGATGCAGCGGGCCTTCACCTCCGATCCCGACGACGACGAGGTGCGGGTCCCGTGGAGCATGGCGCCGCGCAAGCGCGGCGGACGCAGAAGTCCGTCCCTGTTCGGGCGGGTGGGCCGCACCGCGGGGTCGGCGCTGGCGCTGGCGCCGTCCACGCTGAAGCTCGCGCGGGCCGCGCTGCTCGAACAACAACTCACGCTCCCGTTCCAGGCGCCGCGGTCGATGTTCAACGTCCGGATCGGCGGTGCGCGGCGGGTGGCGGCCCAGTCCTGGGCGTTGGAGCGCATCAACGCGGTCAAGGCGGCCGCCGGCGTCACGGTCAACGACGTCATTCTCGCCATGTCGGCCGGGGCCCTGCGCGCTTACCTGCTGGATCAGAACGCGCTGCCGGACGCCCCACTGACCGCGATGGTCCCGGTGAATCTGCGCAAGGACGACGACGACCGCGGCGGGAACATGGTCGGTACCTTCCTGTGCAACCTCGCCACCGATCTCGACGATTCGGCGAGACGGCTCGAGGTCATCAGCGCATCCATTCGCGACACCAAAGAGGTGTTCTGGCAGCTGCCGCCGGTTCAGCAGTTGGCCCTGTCCGCCTTCAACATCGGGGGCCTGTTCCTCGGGTTGGTCCCCGGCTACCTTTCCGCGGCCTCGCCGCCGTTCAACATCGTCATCTCGAACGTGTCGACGGGTCGCTCGGAGCAGCTGTACTGGCGCGGGGCCCGCCTGGACGGAAACTATCCGCTGTCCATTCCCCTCGACGGCCAGGCGGTCAACATCACGGTGACCAACAACGCCGACAACCTCGACTTCGGCCTGGTCGGCTGCCGGCGCAGCGTCCCGCACCTGCAGCGGATGCTCGGTCATCTAGAGGAGTCGTTGAAGGACCTGGAGATCGCCACGGGTGCCTGAGATGCCGTGCGCCACAGCCCTTTTCGGATCGGCGGTCAGGGCAGCTTGATCACCGACACGTACATCTCGACGATCGGGCGGAAGAGGTCCACGTCATCGAGTTGACTGCCCAACACCACCGAGTCGCTGGTGGCGACGAGGACCTGGGCGAACGTCGACGCGGGGATCAGCAACGTCCCGCCGAGCCGGTCGATGCCCGCCACGATGAACTTGGCCAGCGCCTCGACGGCCTCTGATCGCTTGGCGGCCACGCGTTCCCGCGCCTCGGGGTTGCGCAGCAGGTACAGCATGAACTCGTGACCCAGCGCGGCGTGCTCCGCCCCCCGATCGCGGCTGAGCTGACTCCAGCGCTTGGCGATCTCGTCGAGTTCGCGCGCACCGACCTGCGTCGCCGGCGCCATCACCTCGGTGAAGTTGACGAAGTACCGGCGCCAGTAGCGGTCGCTGACCGCCAGAAACAGGTCTTCCTTCGTCGAGAAGTGTTTGTAGATGGCGCCTTTCGTGTACCCGGCGGCGTGGGCGATATCGTCGAGCGTCGCGGCGACGAACCCCTTTTCGCCGAAGACTTCCTCGGCGGCGTCGACCAATAGCGAGCGAGTGTGCTCGAGGCGGCGCTCTCGCGTCCAACGCTCAACCATGCGCCAGATTCTGCCAGAGCTTGCGAGAAGCTATTCCGTTTCTCAGATACTCGTGAGTATATTGCTCGGAGCGTGGAATGCCGACCCCGGAGGACACCAGCGTCATGAGCGATCTCGCGAACAGGAACCAGCCGTCGTCCGTCACCGAGCCACTGCCCGGCGCGGGCGAACTCGGCGCGCAGGCCGCGTCGCCGGTGCGACCGATCAAGATTTGGGCCGCCGCCGGTGGCGCGCTGCTGGTGCTCCAGCTCTACGTGTGGATCCGGTGGATCACCGGCCCGTATTTCGAACGGGTGCCGTCGGGGCCGAGCGAGCCGCCGATGTACATGAAGGTGCCGCTGATGGCGAACGCGGTGGTGTTGTGGATCGCGCTGCCGGTCGTCGTGTGGTGGTTCTTCATCAGGCCGTGGCGGCGCGAGCGGCGGATCACGTTGGACGGCATGCTCGTGCTGTCGATGGGCCTGATGTTCTTCCAGGATCCGCTGCTGAACTACTTCAACACGTGGTGCACCTACAACACCTGGCTGTTCAACCGCGGCTCCTGGTCGTCGAACATTCCGGGTTGGGTCTCCCCGGAGGAGCCGGGCCGTCAGGTGTCCGAGCCGTTGTTGACCAACGCTCCGGGTTACGCCTACGGCGTCCTGCTGATCACGATCGTCGGGTGTTGGATCATGCGCAAAATCAAGACGCGCTGGCCGAACCTCAGCAATCTTCGCTTGGTCCTCGTCACCTACGCGCTCGCGTTTGTCTTCGATTTCGTCATGGAGGGTCTGGTCCTGCTACCGATCGGCTTCTACACCTACCCCGGCGCCATCAGGTCCGTGTCGATCAATGCCGACACCTACTACCAATGGCCGGTCTACGAAGGCCTGATGTGGGGTGGTGTGCAGGCCGCGCTGTGCTGTCTGCGCTTCTTCACCGACGATCGCGGCCGCACCGTGGTCGAACGCGGATTGGACCACGTGCGAGGCGGATTCGCCAGACAGCAGTTCACGCGCTTCCTGGCGATCTTCGCCGGCGTCAGCTCGTGCTTCTTTTTCTTCTACAACGTGCCCGCGCAATGGATCGGGATGCACTCCGACCCGTGGCCCCAAGACCACCAGAAGCGTTCGTACTTCAACGGCGGCATCTGCGGCGACGGGACGGACACGCCATGCCCGAATCCCGCTCTGCCCATACCCACCAAGCGTTCCGGGTACGTCGACGTGCACGGCCATCTCGTCCTCCCGCCGGGCGGCCAGCTGCCGGAGGTCGTCCCCTTCGAGCGCGCGCGAGGGCGCTAGGTGCTGACGAATTCCCAGACCACCGTGCGCCCGGCGTCGGAGGCGCCGTTCTATCGGCCCGCCGGCGATGAGGTGGAGGTGTTCCGCGCCGCCGCCCGCCGCGGCCTGCCGGTGCTGCTGAAGGGCCCGACGGGATGTGGGAAGACCCGGTTCGTGGAGGCGATGGCCCACGCGCTCGGCCGCAACCTGATCACCGTCGCGGCGCACGAAGACATGACGTCGGCCGACTTGGTCGGGCGTTTCCTTCTCAAAGGGGGAGAAACGGTCTGGGTGGACGGGCCGTTGACGCGGGCCGTTCGCGAGGGCGCGATCTGCTACCTGGACGAGATCGTCGAGGCGCGCCAGGACACCACGGTGGTCATCCATCCGCTCGCCGATCATCGCCGCGAACTTCTGGTCGACCGCCTGGGAACGACGGTGCCCGCGGCACCGGGATTTCAACTGGTCATTTCCTACAATCCCGGCTACCAGAGCGTGCTGAAGAACATCAAAGAGTCGACCCGGCAGCGATTCGTGGCCATCGAACTCGACTTCCCGCCCGTCGAGGCCGAGACGGAAGTCGTTGCCCACGAAGCGGGAATCGACGATGCGACGGCGCGCGCCCTTGTCACCGTGGGCAACGCGATCCGAAAGCTCGATGGCTCACCGCTGCGCGAAGTGTCATCCACCCGCACGCTGATCCTGGCCGGCAGCCTGGTCGCCGAAGGACTCAGCCTGCGCAGCGCCGTCCAGGCGGCGATCGTGCGGATCCTCTCCGATGACCGGGAGGTCGTCACGGCGCTCGGCGAGCTCGTCGATTCCCTGCTGCCGCCAAGGTGATGAAAACCGTTGGCACGCAACGGTATCGGTTCCTCTCCGCCCACCTGGCCGGCCGGGCCGTCGACGTCGCCCAGGCGGCGCCCGGCCAGGACGCCTACACGAACGGCGACGTCATCTTCGTCCCGGCCGCCGACTCCGGGCAGCAGCGCCGGCAGGTGCTGGTCCAGGCCGCGCTGCTCGGCGCGGGCAGCCTGGATCGGCGGCTGGTGAAGCGGCTGCGGGGCCGGCCGGCGATCGCGCGCCGCTACCTCGCGCTGGAAGGCCACCGGGTGCTCGCCGAACTCGCCCCCACCGTTGCGCTGGCGGCGGCACTTCGCCCCGACGGTGACCCCCGCACCACGACCGCGGACGGGTCCCTCGAAATGGCCAGGGGCAGAAGCCGAATCGCGGACCCTCCGGCGTGGTTCGGTGTCATCCGGCCGGCCCAACTCCTGGCGTCGTCCGACAGCGGGGCCGCGCCGGCCACGGATACGAACCTGCGGACGGCGATCGAGCTCGTCGCCGAGCGGGAGCCCGACGACGAGGACGACGCCGCCTCCGAGGAAAGCAAGGTCCTCAAGCTGTTCGAGAACCCGCTGTTCAGTTCGCGGGCACTGATGGACTTTCTGCGAAAGCTGTTGGGCGAGGCGCCGTCGCGCGGCGACGACCCGTCGGGCGGGGAGTTTGAGGCGCGCTCGATTCGGCCGGCACGAGCGGTCGGCGCGTCAGCCCGTCCACTTCCGACGCGCATCAATTTCGTCGGCGACCGGCCCGGCGCTGCGCTGGGAATCGGCGGTGCACTGCATCCGGAATGG
Source organism: Mycobacterium intracellulare ATCC 13950 (assembly GCF_000277125.1). Taxonomy (NCBI): domain Bacteria; kingdom Bacillati; phylum Actinomycetota; class Actinomycetes; order Mycobacteriales; family Mycobacteriaceae; genus Mycobacterium; species Mycobacterium intracellulare. The sequence continues at coordinate 133,274 of NC_016946.1, read as the reverse complement.
GACGTCTTCAACAACCGCTATCGGGCGGACTGGTGCCGCGTCATCGATTTTCCGCTCACCGAGCCCACCCACATCTCGGCCGCGCACGTCTCGCACGACGACGAGCTGCGGCGGCGATTGGCGCGCGTCGGTCTCGGCCCCAAGCTCCTACGCGCGCGCCCCGACGGTGACGAGATCGACATCGAGGCGCTCGTCGATCTCTTCGTCGACCTGCGCTCCGGTTGTTCACCCACGGACGCCATCTACACCCAGCGCCGCAACGTCGTTCGGAACCTCGGCGTCCTCATCCTGCTCGACGCGTCCGGATCGGCCACCGACGCCGACCAGCGGGGGAACAGGGTCCACGACCACCAGCGGCGCGCGGCGGCAACCGTGGCGATGACCCTGGAGGAACTCGGCGACCGCGCGGCCATCTACGCGTTTCGGTCCCACGGGCGGCACGCCGTGCACCTGCCGGCGATCAAAACGTTCGGACAGCGCTTTGGCGCCCCGCAACGCGCGCGGCTCAATCAGCTTGAGCCGTCGGGGTATACGCGCCTGGGTGCGGCGATCCGCGGCGCGGGGGAGATACTCAACACCGAAGCCGGCGCACCCAACCGGCTGCTTCTTGTCCTGTCCGACGGGTGCCCCTACGACGACGGCTACGACGGTCGTTACGCGGAGGCCGACGCGAACAAGGCGCTCGAGGAACTCCGTGGCGACGGCGTGGCCTGCCTGTGCCTGTCCATCGGGAGCGCCACCGCCGCCGAAGAGCTCGAGCGCGTTTTCGGCTCCGCGCGCTACGTCAGCGCCGCGACCCTGGCCGAGGTGAGTCCGCGGATGGACGAGATGTTCCTGGCGGCGCTACGCGAGCGCGCCGCACCGGGGCCGGCGTGAGGGTGGGATCGCTACCACGGCACCTACTGTAAGGTCCACGGTAAGACCGAGCATGCCCGCTTCGGGGAAGGGTGAGCCATGCCAAGCACTGTTGACGCGCGAAATCGGCCACGGCCCGACGTCGATCTGACCGACGGCGCCTTCTACGCGGGCGACTCGCGCCCGGTCTATCGGTGGATGCGCGAGAACGAGCCGGTCTTTCGGGACCGCAACGGGTTGGCCGCCGCGGCGACGTATCAGGCCGTGATCGACGCCGAGCGGGCGCCCGAGCTGTTCTCCAACGCCGGCGGTATCCGGCCGGACCAGGACGCGCCGCCCATGATGATCGCGATGGATGACCCCGCCCACCTGTTGCGGCGCAAACTCGTCAACGCGGGCTTCACCCGGAAACGCGTCAAGGACCGGGAGGCCTCGATCGGCGCGCTGTGCGACGCCCTGATCGACAACGTCTGCGAACGCGGCGAGTGCGACTTCGTCTGGGACCTTGCGGCCCCGCTGCCCATGGCGGTCATCGGCGACATGCTCGGGGTGCTGCCCGAGGAGCGGCAGATGTTTCTGCGCTGGTCTGACGACATGGTCACCATGCTCAGCAGCACGACCGCGCAAGAGGACTTCCAGGTCTCCATCGACGCCTTCGCCGCCTACACCGAATACATGACGAGCATGATCGCGGCGCGCAAGGCCGAGCCGACCGATGACTTGGTCAGCGTGCTGGTGCACGCGGAGGTCGACGGCGAGAAGCTCGCCGACCACGAGATCGTGACCGAGGTGTTGTTGTTGCTCATCGGCGGCGACGAGACCACCCGGCACACGCTGTCCGGCGGCACCGCGCAGATCCTGCGCCACCCGCGACAGCACCGGCAACTGGTCGACGACATGGCGCTGCTGCCCAACGCGATCGAAGAGATGCTCAGGTGGACCGCGCCGGTCAAGAACATGGCCCGCACCATGACCGCCGATCTCGAGTTCCACGGCACCCAGCTCGCGCGGGGCGAGAAGATCATCCTGCTCTTCGAATCGGCGAACTTCGACGAAGCCGTGTTCGGGGATCCCGAGAGCTTCCGGATCGACCGCTACCCCAACAACCATCTGGCGTTCGGCTTCGGAACCCATTTCTGCCTGGGCAACCAGCTGGCGCGTCTGGAGCTCTCGATGATGCTCGAGCGACTACTCAAACGCCTGCCCGACATGGAGCTGGCGTCTCAGGACCCGCTGCCGCTGCGGCCGGCCAACTTCGTCAGCGGCCTCGAGCGCATGCCGGTCACGTTCACGCCCTCGGCGCCCTCGGGCGGCTGAGCTGGAACCCAGCGTGAAAGTTATTGTTGGACAGCGTTATCCGCGTCGGTTGTGTAGTCCAAGTAGACGCTGGTGCCGTTGGGGCGGGCGTGGATCGTGCAGTGATCGGCGAGGCGGTGCATCAGCGTGATGCCACGCGAGGCGCGGGGATCGGTGGTCTGCCTCGACGATGGCTTGCGCCAACTTCCGCGATCGCTGACGCATACCCGGATTGACTCGGCGCCGGGATCGTAGCTGGCCTGCAATTTCATTGCGCCGGCCTCGCGACGGGAGCGGTAGGCGTGCTCGACGCAATTGGCCAACGCCTCGTTCACCCCCAGAACGACGTCCTCACGAATGTCCTCCGGCGCGCGCACCTCGTGCCGCAGCCAGTGTTGCAAAACATGGCGCCACTTCGCCGCCGTATCGGGGCGCGCTGTGCCGGCGAGCGTCAAGCGCACCGGCGCGGCTGTCTCCTGCAGTAGCGGACTCATGAGAGCCGGATACCCAGATGCAGTTGCGGCGATAACCTTCTCGCGGTATCGCTTCGGCCACAGACCGGTTTCCATCCAGGATCGCCTGGTCACGGCGCCGGGAGGCGGTCAGCGCCGACGGCGCGGCGTCAGCACCGGCGTCACGAGTTCGCCGGTGTCGAGGTAGCTGTCGAGGTTGCGGATCGCCAGCAGCGCCATCGCCCGGCGGGTCCGGGCCGTGGCGCTACCGATGTGCGGGAGAAGGACCACGTTGTCCAGGTCGCACAGTTCGGCCGGCACATGCGGCTCGTCGGCGTAGACGTCCAGGCCGGCCCCCGCCAGCCCGCCGCCGACGAGCAGCTCCACCAGCGCGTCCTGATCGACGACGCTGCCCCGGGCGATGTTGATCAGATACCCCTCGGGACCCAAGGCCGCCAGCACGGAGCGGTCGACCAGCTTGTGGGACTCGTGGTCGCCCGTGGTGGCGACGACCAGCACGTCGACCGACTCGGCGAGCTCCACAGCCGACGCGGCGTAGCGGTAGGGCGACCCGTCGATGCGACGCCGGTTGTGATACGCGATGGCGCAATCGAATCCGAGCAGCCGGGTGGCGATCGCCGAACCGATGCGGCCCAGGCCGAGGATGCCCACCTGGAGGCCGCTGACGTCCCTGGCGTACGGGAACCGGCCCTCGCGCGCCCAGCGGCCCGCCCGCACGTAGCGGTCGGCGGCGCCGAAGCGGCGCAGGGTCATCAGCATCAGGCCCAGCGCCGTGTCGGCGACCGTGTCCGACAGCACGTCCGGGGTGTTGCTCACGCCGATGCCGCGGCGCTTCGCCGCCGCCAGGTCGATCAGGTCCACCCCGGCCCCGTCGTTGACGATGGCCTCGAGGTTGGGCAGCGCGGCGATGGTGTCGGCGTCGACGCCCGGCGGTCCCCACGTCAGCAGCACGCGCACGTCGGCTCCGTGCTCGGCCAGGAATCGGGCTCGCGCCGGGCCGTCGGGAAGCTTCGCAATGTCGTAGCGCGCCGCCAGTTCTGCTGCCAGCGTCGGCTCCAGCTCGCCGACCCTCAGCACGCCGCTCAGTTCCTTGGCCGTCACGTCCCCATCATGCGTGAAGCCCGCGCGGTATCCAGCGACGGGCCGCGTGGGAAGCAATCGCGATGCGGGACGGTTGAACCGCGAATGCGCATCGGAGTCGTCTTTCCGCAGACCGAGCTCGGACCGGACCCCGCCGTCCTACGCGCCTACGCCGAGCGCGTCGAAGAACTCGGGTTCGCCCACATCCTGGCCTACGACCATGTCGTCGGCGCCGACACGACCGTGCACCGGGGCTTCGAGGGCCCCTACGACATCGACTCGACGTTTCACGAGCCGTTCGTCATGATGGGCTACCTGGCCGCGGTCACCAGCCTGGAACTCGTCACGGGCGTCATCATTTTGCCGCAGCGGCAGTCGGTGCTGGTGGCCAAGCAGGCCGCCGAGGTCGACCTGCTCACCGGCGGGCGCTTGCGGCTCGGTGTCGGATTGGGCTGGAACGCCGTGGAGTACGAAGCGCTCGGGGAGACGTTCACCAACCGCGGAAAACGTTCCGAAGAACAGGTCGAGCTCATGCGCATGCTGTGGACGCAGCGATCGGTCACCTTCAAGGGCAAGTACCACACCGTGACCGGCGCGGGCCTGGCCCCCCTGCCCACCCAGCGGCCGATCCCGGTGTGGTTCGGGGCGGCCTCCGATCGGGCCTACGAACGCGCCGGTCGCCTCGGCGACGGGTGGTTTCCGATGACCGCGCCGGGCCCCGACCTGGACCACGCGCTCGCGCAGGTGAACCGGGCGGCCGAGGCGGCGGGCCGGGACCCGCGGAGCATCGGCATGGAAGGCCGGGTCAGCTGGACCGGTGACCCCGACAAGCTCGCCGCCGACATCGCCGCGTGGAAAGCCGCCGGGGCCAGCCATCTGTCGGTGAACACCATGAAGGCCGGCTTCGCGCACGTCGACGACCACCTCGCCGCATTGGAACGAGTGGCCGCCGACCTGAGCTAGCGTCCCGCGTCAGGCGCGCGCGTCCGCGGAGAGCTGAGCGACCAGGCTCAGGTGCGCGTTGCGGCGGTGGGGTTTTGACGGCTTGCCCTCGTCCCCAACGGATTCCGTCTCGAACGTTTCGCGGAGATGAACCTCCCCGCCCATGGCGGTATGCCGCCGCTCCCAGTCGCTGATCGCCTGATGGGCCGCATGGTCGAGATAGGTCGTGAGCAGGTGCAGCGTCACCGACGTGCGTTCCGGGATGGACGCCAGGACACCGGTCAGCCTCGGCAACGACAGGAACGTGCACGCCCCCTCGACGACGACGTGCCATCCATCCCCCACGGGCTTGGCCTCGATCCGGGCGCGCACCACCCGCCAACCGGTCACGATGACGGCCAAGGCGAGTCCGATCATGACGCCGTGCAGCAGGTTGAGAAAGACGACGCTGGTGATGGTCACCAGGTAGACGGCGAGATCACCGTTGCGCAAGGCGGTTTCGATGTGCGCCGGTTTGAGCAGTTCGATCCCGATGACGATGAGTAGGCCGGCAAGCGCAGCGGTCGGGATCTTTTCGACCAGCCCGGCGAAGGGCACGGCGAAGAGCAGGATCCAGAACCCGTGCATGATCGTCGAGGCACGCGTTCTCGCACCGACGTTCACGTTGGCCGCACTGCGCACGATGACACCGGCGATGGGCAGCCCACCGATCGCCCCCGATGCGATGTTCGCGGCGCCCTGCCCGATCAGCTCGCGGTTGAAGTCGGTTCGCGGTCCGTTGTGCATGCGATCGATCGATACCGCAGTCAGCAGGCTCTGAACGCTGGTGATCAGGGTGACCGTGATGACGGCGATCACGACGGCGCCCCAATTCCCGTGCGGCAGCGTCGGTAATTGCAGCGCGTCGAGCACCGAGCCGTTCAGCACGATCCGGGATACGTGGAAGGGGAACACCACCGAGATCGCCGTGACCACCACGATGGCGACCAGTGGCCCGGGGATGCCGGCCACCCGCGCCGGAGCCCAGCGCCAGGCGACGAGGATGGCGATCACCAGCAGCCCCAGCACCAGCCCCGGCCGGTGGGCGCCGACGATCTGCGCGGGCAGCCCGGTGACATTGCTCCATGCCGAGCTTTCCGAGGCGCCGCCCAGCAGCACGTGCACTTGCTGTAGCGCAATCGTGATCCCGATGCCGGCCAGCATGGCGTGCACGACGACCGGCGAGATCGCCAGTGCGGCGCGTGCAATTCGGCTGAATCCCAACACAACTTGCAGGATTCCGGCGACGACCGTGATGAAACATGTGATGCCCCAGCCGAACTGATGGACGACATCGGCGACGATGACGGTCAGTCCGGCGGCGGGCCCACTGACCTGCAGCGGCGATCCGCCGATCCATCCTCCGACGATGCCCCCGACGATCGCCGCGATCAAGCCGGCGAGAACGGGCGCATCCGAAGCGATTGCGATCCCGAGGGACAACGGGAGCGCCACCAGGAAAACCACCAGCGATGCGGGCAGGTCGTATTGGGCGATCTCGCGGAACCGGTCAATGCGGGACGATACGCCCTGCTCCACGCCTTGCCGACCCGACGATTCAGCGTGTTGCAAGAGCTTCTCCTGAATTCGTCAATGACGGTGGACTTTTGGGGTATCCATCCGACAACGGCAACCGGAACACTTCGTAAAGCCGTGCGGCCCAGGCGATTCAAATTCACTGAACATCATTGTTCAGCGGGGCGTGCCTGGCCTCTGCGTACGAAAGTAGGTGGGCAACCAAGACCGGTCAACCGGACGGGCCGGGCGCATATCGAATGCAAATGTTTGCGCGGGCCCGTCAGCGGTGCCGCAAATCTCTCATTCCAGAACGAAGACCGGGATCTGTCGTGCCGTCTTGGTTTGGTATTCCGCGTAGGGAGGAAAGGCCTCAACGGCCCGCTGCCACCACTCGTCGCGCTCGGGCCCCTCGAGTTCGCGAGCCGTGAGCGTGGCGACCTTGTCGCCGTCTTGCAGCGTCACCGTCGGGTTCGCCTTGACGTTGGCGTACCACGCGGGATGCTCGGGGGCGCCACCGTGGGACGCGACGATGACGTAGCGGCCGTCCTTCTCGACCCGCATCAGCGGTACATAACGCCGTTTGCCGGACTTCGCCCCCGTGACGGTCAGCAGGACGATGGGCCGGTCGAAGACCTCGACCCCGTCGGTGGTGCCGCGGCCCAGGATTTGTTCGGTCTGCTCGCGGACCCAGCCCCTGGGGCTCAGCTCGATGTGGTCGCCCATAACGACAGTGAACACCACCGCCTGCTCCGGCGGAGCGGGTACAGTCGAGTCGACACTTACATAAGCTAACTAATCAGGCGTTCGTGGCCGAGAGGAGATTGGCGTGGCCCGCACCGAGAACGACACGTGGGATCTGGCGTCCAGCGTCGGAGTCACCGCGACAGCGGTCGCCGCACAGCGCGCGATCGCCTCCCAAGGCCCGGACGCCCTGCTGAACGACCCCTGGGCCGACCCGCTCGTGCGCGCCGTCGGCACCGAGACCTTCATCAAGCTCCTCGACAGCCCGCTCGACCGCAGCGACGATCCGCTGCTGAACCGCCAGGCCGTCAAGGAACAGATCACGGTGCGCACCCGGTTCTTCGACGACTTCTTCCTGCAAGCGACGGGCTCGGGCATCCGGCAAGCCGTCATCCTGGCGTCCGGACTGGACACCAGGGCCTACCGGCTGGCCTGGCCCGCGGGCACGATCGTCTACGAGATCGACCAACCCGAGGTCATCGAGTTCAAGACGCGGACGCTGGCCGGCCTGGGTGCCGCGCCGGGCGCGGAGCGGCGGACGGTTCCGATCGACCTGCGAGACGATTGGCCGGCGGCGCTCGCGGATGCCGGATTCGACGCCGCACAACCGACCGCCTGGAGCGCCGAGGGCCTGCTCGTCTACTTGCCGCCCGAGGCGCAAGACCGCCTGTTCGACAACATCGCCGCCGCGTCGGCGACCGGCAGCCGGATCGCCACAGAACACTTGGACCTGCGCAAGATTCCGTCGGATTGGGCACAGAAGCTGACCGAGCGGTCACGGCGCATCGGGTCCAGCATCAATCTGGCCGAGCTTTTCTACACCGGCGAGCGCAACACCGCGGCCGAATACCTCGCCGCGCGCGGGTGGCAGACCGACATCTGGACCACCGAGCAGGCCTTCGCCGCCCAGGGGTTCGGCGTGCCCAACGATGAGCTGGCCTCGTTCGGCGACGCGTCGGGCTACCTGACCGCGACACTTCGGTAGCGGCCACCACGGGCATCGCCGGGCCGATCCCCGCTATATCAACTTTGTTGACACATATCAGGTTGGTTGATATCAATGGTGGTATGACTCAGCCAACGCAAGAGATGTTCGAAGCTGCTTACCGGGGCGAGGCCCCCGAGATGGGCGAGGGCAACCGGCCGCCATGGAGCATCGGTGAGCCGCAGCCCGAGATCGCGGCCCTCATCGAGGCCGGCAAGTTCCACGGCGACGTGCTCGACGCCGGTTGCGGTGAGGCGGCGGTGTCGCTGTACCTCGCCGAACGCGGTTTCACCACGGTGGGCCTGGACCAGTCGCCCACCGCCATCGAGTTGGCGCGCGAGAAGGCCGCCCGGCGCGGCCTGACCAGCGCCAGCTTCGACGTCGCGGACATCAGTGCCTTCACCGGGTACGACGGCCGCTTCGGAACCATCGTCGACAGCACCCTGTTCCACTCGATGCCCGTCGAGCTGCGCGACGGCTATCAGCAGTCGATCGTGCGGGCCGCCGCGCCCGGAGCGTCGTACTTCGTGCTGGTCTTTGACCGCGCCGCCATGCCGGCCGATGGCCCGGTCAACGCGGTCACCGAAGACGAACTGCGCGACGCGGTCTCCAAGTACTGGGTGATCGACGAGATCCGCCCGGCACGTATCCACGCCAACGTGCCGGAGAGCTTTCTGGAAGGCTTCCAGGCCTTCGCCGGTGCCGACATCCGTGACGAGGGCAACGGCCGCAAGTCCGTAGGGGCCTGGTTACTGTCCGCGCATCTCGGTTAGCGGCGCGACCTACGGGCCGTCCCAGCTCTCCGGCAGCATCGGCAGACGGGCGCCGTCGCCGGGCTGATCGCCGGCCAACGTGATCAGGCCTCCCGCCCGCACGCCGGGCTTGGGCAGCGTCCCGGTGAAACCCTCGATCGCACCAGGGGAGTCCGACGCCAGGGCGCGGACGGGCTGGGACGGGCTCACCGCGCCGGAATCGTCGTCGGCCTCGATGAATTCGTACCGGTAGCCGGGGTCGATGACCGAACGCGGGCGGCGCCGCGACCGTGCCTGCTCCCGTTCCGGTGCGCTCACGCGCGCCGGCGCCGCGGCGCCCTGCGCGGCCGGTAGCTCGGTTCTGGTGCGGCTCTGCGCTTTCGAACCCATGCCGAGGCCGAGGCCGCCCACCATGTAGCCGAAGCCCTCGGCGCCGGTCACCGGAGCGGGGGGCGTGGGGGGCGCCGCGGGCGGCGCGACGGTGGAGACCGTGGTCGCCGGGGCCGACGCCACCGACGTGACCGGCGCCGCCGGTGAGGCCGGGGCCATCGGAGCCATCGCCGGCGCAACCGACACCAGCGGCGGCTGCATCCCCACCACGGCGGGTTGCGGGGCGGCGACGGGCGCCGGGGCCGGCGCAGCCACCCCGGCCAGCCCCGCCAGACCCGCCAGTCCGGCGAGTCCTCCCAGGCTGGTGATGGACAGGCTCAAGCCGACCTGCAACAGCAGCGGCAGCTCCTGGAGGATGAACCGCAGCGTCCTGATCGTCCAGTTGATGATCCGGAAGGTCTGCCAGGCGATGAAATAATTCATCAGCGCCGGGAATGTGGACGGGTTGAGCAGACCTGACGCGTTCTGCTGAAGCCACGCCAGCGCCTGGGCGTTTCCGTTGAAGAAGTTCCCCAGATTCTGCAGATACTCCGACGGGCTCCAGTTCGGCTGTCCCTGGCCGGGGATCTTTTCGCCGTCGGGCCCGAAGAGCATCTCCCAGATCTCTTCGGGTGTGGGCAATTGGAACGACCCCTGCCCGCCGCCGCCGCCTGACCCAGTTCCGGTCCCGCCGCCCGCCCCAGTTCCGGTCCCGGTGCCGGTCCCCGCGCCGGCCCCGGTTCCAGTGCCGGTCCCCTTGCCACCGCCCGACCCGGCGCCGCTGGTCAATTGCACGGCTTCGGTCGTGACCTGATAGGTGCTCATCGTGGTGGCCGCCTGGGTCCACATCCGCGCGTAGTCGGCCTCGTTGAGCGCAATCGGAATCGTATTGACCCCAAAGAAATTCGTTGCCACCAAGGCGGCGTGCATGGCATGGTTGGCGGCCAACTCGGGCAGCGTCGGCATCGCGGCCAGGGCGGCCGTGTAAGCGGTGGCCACCCCCTGATGTTGGGCGGCCGCCTCGGCGCTCAGCGTGCCGGCCAGCTCCAGCCAGGCCAGGTACGGCATGTGCGCGGCGACATAAGTTTCCGCGGTCGGGCCATCCCACACCCCGGCCGATCCGGTCAGTACCGCCGTCAATTCCGTTGCCGCCGACTGGTATTGGGAGCTCAGGGCGGCCCAGGTGCCCGCCGCGGCGAGCAGCGGGCCCGGCCCGGGACCACTGCTCAGCAACGTCGAATGCACCTCGGGGGGCAGCGCCATCCATACCGGAGCGGTCATCGTCAGCCGCCTGCCCCCAGGTACGTCGCCGCGTCCGCCGCGTCCTGGGCGGCGTAACCGACGCCCGCGAGGCTCACACCCAGCCCGGCCCGGCCCAACACCTCGACGCCCTTGGCCGCCGCGGCCGTATGCTGGCTGCCCCTGCCGCTGAAAACCGCGGCGGCTCCGAGCGATACCGGATCGGCCGCCGGTGGAACCACCGCCGAGACCACCGGGGCGGCGGCCGCGTGTGCGGCCGCGAGCTGGGCGGTGATGGCCTCCACCGCCGCGCTCGTCGCGGCCAGGCCCTCGGGAAGGACTCGTAGCGTCATAGCGGCCACTCCTCACATCGGTTTCTGCCCATGAACATCGCCGCCACCCAGGCGAGCAGACCGGCTGACAATCCGAAAACCAGATGCCAGCCGGCCTTTTCGAGCAGCCCGCTCGACACCCAGGTCGACACATGACCGCCGGCGCGCAGGCCGAACACCGAACTGGCCAGTGCGACAAGATGAATCGGGGCGGCGGCTGGCGCCAACAACCATCGCCGCACCCGCACCGCCGGCAGCGCGGCGGCGGTGTACAGCAACGCCGCCGCGGCCACATAGCGACTACTCCACAACGGGTCGCCCCACCCGTGCATCGGCAACGTCGCCACCGTGGAGGCCGCCCCGACCACGAGTACCGTCTCGCGCCGGACGGTTACCAGCGCCACCGCCACCAAGAGGGTCAGCCAGACCAATCCACGGTGCCCGGGCAGGCCCAGCGGGATCCGGACATCGGTGGAGGCGACGATCGTGGCGGCGGCAAGCAGGGGGAACACCGCCTCGCGGGCGGCCATGAAGCCGGCCGCGGGGCGTTGCATCACGGTCATCCGGAAAGCATAAATTGCGAGCAGCTACCCTGACCCTCATTTGCGGCGTATTCACAGGATAGGATCCGAAAATGCGCAGCTATACGCCGTCGCTTCGGGCAGTCGCGGTCCTGGCCGTCAGCGCTGGGATCGCGGCGTGCGGCCCCTCCGGGACCGACAACCGGCTCGTCGTCCAGGACAACCACCGCGTCCTCGACCAGTTCACCATCGCGCAGCTGCAGCAGCTCCCCCAGGTGGAGATCACCACGCCGCAATCGCACGGAGCACAGGCCCAGAAGGGGCCCAGCGTGCGCTCGATTCTCAACGCGGCGGGCGCGGCCGACGCCACCCGGGTCCGGGTCGAGGGGCGTGACCCGGCCCAGACGCTGATCGCCGCCGCGCTCGACGATCAGACCATCCTCAGCTTCACCAAACGCAACACGCTCAAGCTGACGGGCGCGCGGCTCAGCCGCGATCAATGGGTTCGCGATGTCACCGCCCTGGTGGTCAACCCATGACCGAAGCTGTCGCGCTCGCCGGTGTGGACCTGCTCGTCGGCATCGACGACACCGACAACGCCTACACACCCGGCACCGGTCGGCGCGCCCGCGCGCTGCTTCGCGAGTTGGCGGCGGCGGGCCTCGGCGCCCCCGCCGGCGCCACCCGTCACCAGCTGCTCGTCGACGACCGGATCCCCTATACGTCCCACAATTCGAGCGCCTGCCTGGCCTGGCGCAGCGCCGACGGCGACCCCCACGGGGCACGAGGCGAAATCATCGAACTCGCCGGGCGATTCCTGGAACGGGTCTGCCCACCCGACGCCGACCCCGGCCTCGCCGTCGTCATTCCGGGGGATCTCGACGACGCAGCGCCACTCATCGAGTTCGGTCGCCGCGCCAAACGAGAGGTGTTGCATCCCAGCGAAGCCCGCGAACTCGGCCCGGCGCTCGGGGTGCATCTGTCGGGACACGGCGGCACCCATGAGGGCATGACCGGCGCGCTGGCGGCGATCGGACTGCACCTGTCCGGCAACGACGGCCTGTTCATCACCCTGCCCGGCATCCGCAAGCTGCCCCATCACGCCACGCTCGACACCGTCCGCACCCTGACACCGATCGATCTCGCCCGCGACGACCTGCACCGCCAGCCGACACCCGGCGAGGTGATCGAACTGGGCGACTGGGTGCGCCCGGTGCTGCTCGACGGACTGGCCGTCCTGCTTCTCGAGCCGCCGCGCGGTCGGGACGGGGGCGGCAGAACCTGGCGAACCGCCCCGCGCGCCGTGGTCAAACGGTATTGAGTGTTTCGACGCGTGCGATTCGGGCGACCCTGACAGGAGCCATCGCAGACGTTCGGAGGAGATCCCGGTGGATCAGGAAGTCAACGCCGACTCGCCCGCTGCGCCCCAGGACGCGCGGAAGACAACCGAGGAACAACGCAAACTGCAGGAACAGCTCGAGCACCAGCACGAAGACCCCAACGCGCCGGGTTTGCACCAGTCGCGGCATGACACCCCCGACGAGAGCACGCGATAGGCTCACCGACAACTGTTGATTACCAAGCGTTTTCGGATCCCGATTATTGTCGATCAGCCTTCGCTGTGCTCGATGCGGGCTCGACGATCGTGGGCGAGCGCCGCGGCCGCCACCCAGGTCAGGGTCAGGCCCCCGAGGGCGGCCGCGGGGATCGCCCACGCGCGCCGGGCCATCAGCGCGTTATTGCACTGGCGCACGTAGTTGTTGCCCGCCGCGTGCGGCGCACCGGCGCTTGCCTTTTGGCCGGGCGGCTTCTTCTCCGCATTGGAGGCCTGGGTCAGATCGGTGGTAAAACCGCTGCCGCATTTGACTTGCCAACCGAACTGGTCGTAGGCCTCGATGAAAACCGGGAACCGGAGCGCGAAAAGTCCGCCGGCCAAGAACACCACCGCCGCGAAGACAATGAGCGGTCCGCGGGTGACCATCCCCCTGAGCCCCTAGGTCATGCACACGTTGGCGAAAAGCAGCACCGGCCAGGACACGATCGAGCCGAGGAACGACACCACCAAATCGACGCCGTGCATGTCGTGCAGATGCGCCGTGTGGGTGCTCGACCAGATCACGCCGACGATCAGGTACGGCGTACCCAGCAGGATGCCCAGTCCCAGCAGTTCGGCGATGCTCAACTGATACTCGAGGAGCTTGCGGAGTCTGGCGAGCATGAGCGTCCCTTTCGCGCGGGCGCCGCCGGAATTGCCGCCGGCCCACACCAAGCGATGAGGACCACCACATTCCGGCGCGCGGACTAGACGCTGAATATGTTAATCCCTATTCGCACGTTTTGGTAGTGCAGGGGAACGGCCGGCGGTGATCGGCATGGCGACTTTACGCGGAGATATGCTGCTGCAACAGCACGTTCAGTACCACCGACTCGTCGGTCGCTGCGCACGCATCACAGCAAGTGCAGCGCGGTTCTTCGGAGTGAATTGTCTTTCAGCGACGTTGTCGGATCTCGCCGACCGCGTCGGGCGACGCGGCCGGCCGCCCCAGCACCGTCACTTCCATCAGGCGACGAACCGTGAGTGTGGCGGACTGACTGGTGTCGGGGTACACGAGTCGCCCGATGTCCACCGCGAGCGCGAACGCGGCGTGCACGGCGTACCGCGCGCGTCCCAGGGTGAGTTCCGGTCTTGCCGCGACGGCCAACCGGGCCCAGGATTCGACGGTCGAGCGCTGAATGTTGTAGAGCAGCACCGCATCTGACTCGGGCAGGTTGTGACGCTCGGTGTAATAGACGCACGCGAGCTCGGGGTTGGCGAAGGACCGGGTCACATAGGCGTCGATGAGCCGGGCGAGTGCCTGCTCCGGATCGTCGCTGGTGGCCAGGATGCTGGACAGGTCGCCGGAGAGTTGGTCGGCGGCGCGCCGGTAGTAGACCGCCAAGATGGCGGCCTTCCCCGGAAAGTATTGGTAGATGCTGGCAACCGGTATGCCCACCGCGGCGGCGATGTCCTCCATCCCGGTCTCGCGGTAACCGCGCTCGTTGAACAGGCGCATCGACTCATGGAGCAGCAGCTCGTAGCTGCCCGCGGCGCTGGTCAGCGTCGACGTCCGCAGCGGTTCGGAGCCGCGTGGGTGCTGCGCCGGCAACTCGGCGTGCAACACCGCGGTCGCGATATCGGTGAGCGCTGCCCGGATCTCCGCGTTGCCGAGGCGGGACCGATGGTCGGTGATACTGCCGATGACGCTCAACGTGGCCGCCGACAGCAACCAGCGTTGCCGCGATGTGAGTTTGGGGCGCAGCCTGACCAACGGCCGCTGCAGGCGCCGGTTGATCCGCTTGATCTGCTCCGCCGAAGCGCGTTGGTCGTCCCCGCGCAGATAGCGGCCTTCCCACCGATACAGCCCGCCGGTGGTGCGGTTGACGATGGTGGTGTCGATCAGCGCACGGGTGAGCGCGCTGAGGACCTTTTCGGGATCGGCGTCGGCGGGCACGTCGTCGGCGAACGCCGTCGCGTCGACCAGTTGCTGGCCCAGCGCCAAGACGACATCGCGGAACAGGTCGTATTTGCCTTGCGAATGCCGGTACAGCGCGGCCGCGGAAATCCCGACCCTCGCCGCGATGTTCTCCATGCTGACGGCGTGGTAGCCGAGCTCGCTGAAGGCATCGGTGGCGGCGCGGGCGATCTGGATCTTGCGGTCCTTCGGGCGCCGCTTGACGTGATCCGCAGACGAGCGGCTAGCCGATGGCATACAGATCACCGTAGCCGCAGCGGCGGCTGATCGGGCGATCGGTGGACCGCCGGTTTTGTGGGGACGGCAAGGTGGGGCCGCCCGGCCGGGCGCAGCGTCGTACGCGAGGTCATTGGACGTCTAACCCCGTTACGCCCCGCCGAATTCCGGCCGCAGCACCGGGCTGAGCGCGCTGAGCGGGATGTGTGGCTCAACGGTGCCTCCGTCCATAAACCATTGCTGGGACTGCCCGTACTGGATCGGGGAGTCGTGCCCGACCGGGTAGTCCGGCATGTAGAGAATCAGCTCGTCGGGCGTGAGCGCCCACGCCTTGTAGCCCCCGGAGAACACGTTGTCCGGTGTCCAGCGGTCGACGGTGAACGGATATGTCCCCGGGGTGTGTTGCCACGCGGCGCGGTCGAGCGCCTCCTGAATGAAGGGTTCGGCCAACGGAGGGATAGCGGTCAGCGGGGCGACACCGGGTTTGGTGATGTCAGCCAGCTGCAGCGGCCGTCCGGACGCCATGTCGAAGGTGAACGTGCGATAGGCGTTGTTGAACGACGGCCCGTCGGCGTGGTAGTCCTCGTGGAAGGCCACGCTGAGCGCGCGCCCATGCGAGAAGACTTGGAAGTTCTCCTCGCCCCAGCTGTCTTGGACCATCGAGGCGCCCTTCGCGCGCCAGTTGTTCATCAGGGTGTGCAGGTACTCGCGGATCGCGGGGCCGCTGGTCGGGTTTTCGACCAGATCGCCCGGCAGGGCCATCTTGATGTCGCGCACGGCTTTTCGCTCGGATGTCACCGAGGCGTGGCAGTACTGTCCGTCCCAGTCGCCGCCGAGGTCGCCGCAAAACGACTGCGCCGACGCCGACGCCGGCGGCGCGGTCAACACCGCCGTGGCCACCGCCGCGGCCACCGCCGCGACACTGGCCGAGAGCCGGATAATCCGCATGACCGAAACGCCCTAGGGGAGTTCGACTTTGCTGGCCAGCCAATGGCCGCCGACATTGTCCATCGTGATCTTCATCCGACTCCGGTCGACGCGGCCGTCGGGACGCACGGCATTGCTGACCGTCTGGTCGACCATCAACAACACCACCACCCTGGTTTTGCTCAGGGATTCGATCGCGGAGTCGACGACCGTGCCGTGCGCGGTGGCCTTGTTGTCGACCAGCAGCTGCCGAAGCTGCACGCTGGCCTTGGTGTAGGTGTCCTTGAATTCCCCTGTGGCGCCGTCGAGTACGGCGGAGAAGTTCTGGTCGACCTGGTTGGAGTCGATGCTGGTCAGCACCTGGGCATAATCGATCGCGGTTCGCTGGGCCGCCTGCCCGGCCTGAGTCACCGTGTGCTCATCCCACAGCTTCCAGCCCAGCCCGCCCGCAAGGCCGAATGCGCCCAGGTAGACGGCGGCCACCACGGCGACGCCGGCGTACCTTTTCCACTGGCGCGCCGCGGTTTTCGGGCCCTTCTCCCCGGCATCCGACGCGTCTTCGCCGTCGTCGGGCGGCTTCTCGATGTCCTCGGTGGTGTCGCATTCTTGGTCGGCGGTCACGGTCACGGTTTCTCCTCGAGGTCTGGGCGTCGGTAGGTCAGTGGGGTGGTTCGATCGGCAGCACCGGTCCGCCGTACGGCGTGGGAATGGTGAACCGGCCCTTGGGCGTTGGATCCGCGGTTTGGCCGAGGTCGGCGCCGGCCGGGGGGCCCGCGGTGTCGTCGCCGCCCGGCCGGGGGGCGTTCTTGGCGCCGCGGATCAACACCTGGGGATCGTCGTCGCGGCAATAGGTGTACAGGAACGGTTCGGGGTAGTCCGCCGACGACGACGGCCGGCGCGGGGTGCCGTAGTCACAGGTGTAGCGCGGGTAGATGTCGGCGGTCGCCCACAGCCCGTGCTCGTGCATGGTCGTCATCAGGGCCTCGAGCGTGGACCCCCGGTAGTTCGGGAAGACCGCGTTCAAGGCAGGAACCCGGACATAGATGATCCGCGCGGTGGTCACCAGGTTGGCCAGCAGCCCGACCATGGTGTCGGAGTTGTCGTCGAACAGGTTGTCCACCGACGACATCGCGTGCGGTGTCTGGTCGACGAATTTGCGATAGCCGCGGTCCATTTTGTTCACACCGGTCATGAGGTCGCCGACATTGCGTGCGGCGACCGCGAGCCCGGCATTCTTGTCGGAGAGGGTGGTCAGGACGACGCGACTGGTCTTGAGCATGCTGACGGTCTGCGGCAGCACCGGGTCCATCGTGGAGAGCAGGAACGTCGAACCGTCGATGATGTCGGTGAGCTTTTGCGGGCCCTCCTTGCTCAAACTCAGTTCGCGCTTCACGATTTCGAGCTTCTTCGGGTCGGCTTGGGCGAGCATCCCATCGGCGTCGGCCAGCACCTGGGACAGCGGGATGGGAGTCGTGGTCCGCTGTGGGCCGATCACGCTGCCGTTCGACAGGAACGGTCCGCTGTTGGAGGCGGGCTCGAAATCGATGTACTGTTCGCCGGCGGGCGAGAGTCCGGACACCCGCACCGGGCTGACAGCGGGAATCTTGTTGTTCGCGTTGATGTTTGCGATCACCTCGACACCGGTGGGTGTGGGTCGCAGCGACTGAATCCGCCCGACCCGGATCCCGCGGACGGAGACGTCCTGGTTGGCCAGCAACCCGCCGGATTCGGGCAGCCGGATCGTGACCTGGAAGGTGGAGTCCAGCGGATTGATGCGCAGTGCGCCGATCGCCAGGTAGGCCAGGCCGACCACGAGGGTGAGCACCAAGGCGAGGCCGGACAGCCAGGCGCGCTGGCGGTGGCCGGCTCGGACCGCGGCGACGATGATTCGAGCGAGGGTGTCGATCATCGCGGTGGCTCCGGGTTGATGGGATCGGGCGGCGCTTCTCCCCCGGGCGCCGGGGGGAGGGGCGGACCGCTCGGCGTCCACGGGGTCTGGCCCATCGGCGTTTGCGGCCCGCGACCCACGACGCGTTCCTGCAGGCGCCACAGCACGTACTTGATGGAGCCGATCATGTAGTTCCAGTCGCGGCGCATGGGTCCGTGAAATGCCGGGTCGCCCTTGAACCCCCCGGTCTCCGCCCCGGTACCGGGTCGCGATCCCATGACCAGCCGGTCGAAGCTTCCGCGTACCGAAATGGCGTCGCTGGACGTGGTTTTCACGAACGGCGGGATCAGCCGGTTCAGCGCGGCGAGGCTGGTATCGGGGCTCAGCACCACGTCGTTCCAGGCGGCGGCGATGGTGTTGGCGTCCTTGATGACGCTGCGGCCTGTCTTGTCGGTGCCGGCGATGGAGGGGAATTTGGAGAGCTGCCGGGTCGTGGCGCCGAGTTCGTCGACCACGTCGGCGATTTCATCGGCGTTGCTGGACAACACGTTCGTGGCCGGGCCGACGGCCTGCAAGACCTCGGTGATCGCCTGGTTCTTCTCATCCAGGCGATCGGCCAGGCCCGCCGTCTCGGTCACCGCCGCGTCGATCTGCTCCGATCGGGCGTTGAGCTTGCCCAGCAATAGATTGGTCCGGTTGATCAGGTCGCCGAACGCGCGTCCCTGGTCGCCTGTCGCCTTCCCGGCGCCGTTGACGATGTTGGTGAAGTTGCGGACCGCACCGCCGTTGACGAGCAGCGCGGCCGAGCTGAGCACGCTCTCGACGGTGGCGGCGGCGCGGGTGGCCGGCAGCCCGATGGTTTCGCCGCCCTTGAGCAGCGGCGCATTCGGGTCCACCGGGGTCGGTGGCTTGATGGCGACGAACACGTCGCCGAGCGGTGTCGCGGATCGCAGCTCCGCGGTGCTGCCGACGGGGATGCGCACGCCGTCCATGATGCGCAGGGTGGTCACCGCGGTGTAGTTGCGCGCGACCATCTTCTCGAGTTGCCCGACGTCGGCTCCGGCGAGTTTGACCTTGGCATGGGCGGGCAGATTCAGGGCGTTGGAGAACACGGCGTTGAGCAAATATCCACCGCCGCCGATTCCCGGTGCCGGCAGCGGCAAACTGGCCAGGCCGTTGGTGGCACAGCCCGCACTGACCATCACCGCGCTCAGCGCCGCCGCCGCTGCCTTGTGCTTGCCCCAGGTCATCGCTACTGCCCCATCGCCGAGAGGCCGTCGAGGATGTAGGTCAGCCCGAAGTCCGGGCCGTAATCCTGGAGCGTCCCTGTGCTGCAGCCCAATTGGCGCAGGTGCATCAGATTGCACAGCTCCTTGGCCGACTGGCTGTCGGTGAGCGCCTTGTCGAGCAGGCCGTGCACACGGATCGCGCCATTGGTGCGGTCGACGGTGTTGTACAGGTTTTCCAGTGTCAGCGGGAGCACGTCCAGCATCTCGGCCACGACGCGCTGATCCGCGACAACCGTCTTGGCGACCGTGTCCCCGTTGCGGACGGCCTGCTTGAGGTTGTCGCGATTGTTCTCGATCAGCGTGGTGACTTCTTCGAGTATCCGGTTGATGGTCCGCCCGGTGGCGCCGGTGCCGAACTTCTCGTCCGCCAGGATCTGGCTGAGCTGCCGTGTGGTGGAACCGAACTCGCGTACCTTGGCGTCGTTGCGCGCGGCCGCCTCGGTGATCGAGCTGAGGTCGGTGATGATGGTGGTCAGTTGCTCGCGGGTGGTGACGCCACGCTCGGAGCTGAGGCGCAGCGCTTTGGAAAGCTCGTCGAGGGCGGCCAGGATCTTCTTGCCGTTCCCATCGGTGATGGCGACCGCCGCGTCGCTCAGGTCGGCGACCGGGCCGCCGCCTTTCCCGTCGCCCTTGAGCGATTTGGAGACTTTGTCGAGCATGTCGAGCACGCGGTCGAACGCCACGGGCGTCTTCGTCCTGGTCAGTCCGATGGTGTCGTGGTTCTTGAGCACCGGTCCGCTCCGGTATGGCGGGGTCAATTCAACCTGGCGGTCGGTGAGTATCGAGGTGGTGATCGTGACGGCACGGACCGCGGCGGGGATCTTGACCTTCTTGTCCAGCGTCAGCTCGGCCTCGACGTAACTGCCTTTGGACGTGACCTTGCTGACCTTCCCCACCGGCATGCCGAGCACCGCTACCACGTTTCCCTCGTAAAGGCCGGCGGCGCTGTCGAATTGAGCGATCACGGTCATCGTGTCTAGTCGGGATTTGACATAGTGCCCTACCAAGCCGATGGCGACGGCCGCCGCCGCGGCTGCCACGGCCGCGACGGCGATGAGCCTGCGCCGACCGGAAATCATTTGCAGTCCTTGAAGTACTGGATCATCTTGAATTCCTTCGCGCGCCCACTGATGGCGCACATCCACGAGTCGATGGCGAGCCCGTTGGGCAGGTTGAATTCGACGACCGGACCGTAGCCGGTGGCGTTCGTCAAGCCCCGCAGCGCCACCGGGGCGACCTGCAGCGTGTTGCGCACCAAGTCGTCGTGCTGGCCGATCATGTTCGTCAGGTCATGCAGGTTGACGAACAATTCGTCGAGCATGGGGCGGTTGGTGACGACGACCTTGTCGAGCTGATCGACCAGCTCGGTCAGCGCCGCGAACATGGCGTGGAAGGTGGCCTGGCGGGCCACCAGGTGGCCGAGCAGGTCCTGCCCTTGATCCATCAGATGCCCGATGTTGGTCTGCTGGCGCCGCAGCGTATTGACCACTCGCTGAGTGCTTTTCAGCAGCGTGCCGAGCTGTCCCCGGCGGTCGGCGGTGATCGTCGACAACGTCTGCAGGTTCGCGACCGCCTGCGGAACCAGCGGGGGCACCCCGCCCAGTTGCTTGCCCAGCACGGCGAGCGACTGCGCGAACTGGTCGGAATCGACCTGCTCGAATGTGGTGGTGGCGTCTTCGAGCAGAGACTGCAGGTCGTAGGGCACCGCCGTGTGGGACAGGGTGATCGTCTTGCCCGGAATCGATCCCGGGCCGTCGGGCACCAGCTCCAGATAGCGCGATCCAAGGATGGTCATCACCTTGATGACCGCCCGGGTGTCCTTGCCCAGCGCGACGTTGTCCCGCACGCTCAAGCCCGCTTCGACGTGATCGCCGTCGAGTTTCATGCTGGTGACGTGCCCGACCTCGATCCCGGCGATGGTGATGGGGTTTCCGGGCCGCAGCGTGGCGGCTTGCAGGAATTCGGCGGTGTAATGGGTGTAACCGACGCCGAGAAGCTTGATCCCCAGCGACACCGCGACGAGGACCGCGACCACCGCCAGCCCGCCCAGCCCGAGCCAGGTCCTGTTGTAGGACTCGAGCGGTCGCCAGCGCAGCCATCGGGTTCTCAGTGCGTCAGCCATTGGCCATGTTCCTGCATCGCGGGGTGTGCCACCCCATGTTCTTCGTGGTGATCGGATACGCGTTTCCGGGCGTGGCCGCGTTGACGATGAACGTGGTGATGTCGTTGAGCCCGGGGAAGAAGCCCGTCGCGTTCAGGTCACACGCGTAGGCGTTGCCGTAGGAACCCTCGCTGAGCGCCCGCGCGAAACCCTTGAGCAATAGGGGGAGGTTGTCACCGGTGAACGCCAGCTGGGGCTCGATTCCGGCCAGGTGCTTGCTGAATCCCGGCTCCCGGGTGATCAGCTGGTTCAATGACGGGTCGACGTCGTCGGCGATCGCCGCGAGGCGGCGGGTAACCCGGGCGATCGAACCCACCGAGTCCTGCAGCGCCGGGCGGCGGGCATCGAAATTGGCTACCGCGGAGCGGGTTTGATCGAGGGCGTGGTCGAGGTCGTCGTTTTGCCGCGCGACGGTGTCGGTGACCTTGGTGAGATTGCTGATGAGGTCGCCCAACGACTGGTCGCGCGCCGACAGCGTCCGCGTGATCGTCGAGGTCTGCTGCACCAGCAGCGGAATGGACGCCTGGTCGCCTTGCAGCGACTGCAGGACCCCCTTGGTCAGGTCGTCGGCGTCTTTGGGGTTGAGCAGGGTGAACAGCGGCTCGAAACCGTTGAGCAGCTTGCCGACGTCAAAGGAGGGGTCGGTCTGCTGCACCGGTATCACGCTGCCCGCCGAAAGCGTTCCCCTGCTGCCGGTTTCGCCGAGCGACAACCCCAGATACCGCTGCCCGATGATGTTCTGGTAGGTCACCGATGCGACCGTGTTGCCGTACAGGTGCTGGTCGTTCTCGACGATGAACGAGGCCTTCGCCAATTTGCCGGCCAGTTCGATGTTTTCGACGCGGCCCACCCGCACGCCGGCCATGCGGACGTCGTCACCGATGCGTAGTCCATACACGTCGGTGAACATCGCCGCGTACCGCGTGGTCGGCCCAGCCACGTCGCGCCGCAGGGTGGCGTACACCATCCACGTCACGGCGATGGCGATCGCCATGAACAGCGACAGCCCGATCAGCGGTCCGCGTACCTTCATTTCGGCTCACCACCCGGCGCCGGCTGCGGTTGCCGTGGTTTCAGGGAGACCGTGGCGCCGCGCGCCACCGGGCCCAGCAGCAGTTGCGTCGCCACCGACGCCGGACGACCCTGGCCGGTGATCGCGCCGAGTTGGTCACGTTCGTGTTGGCTGCCCACCGGGCCGACGTTGCCGCCGTAGGCCGCCGGCGCGGCCGCGTCGGGCGGGCCCGGACTCGGGGGAGGCGGTCCCGGCGCCGGTGCCGGCGGCGCGTCGTCGGGGTCGGCGGTCCCCGGGACGCGGGGTGTCGGGCCGATCTGCCACGGCCACCACGGCAACGGCGGGTTGGGGTCTTCCAGGCTGGGATTCGGGTTGAACAGGGGCGGGCCCACCGCGGTGAGGTTGCCATCGGGTCCGATCTGCGTGCCCGGGGGCGGCGCCAAATCCGCTGGCGCGTGGTAGTTCTGCGGCAACAACACCTCGGGCAGGTCCGGGCGCACCGCGATGGTCGGGGCGGTGTAGCAGCTCGGCCCGAGCAACTGACCATACCGCGGGCAATCGGCGCGGGTGTAGGTGTAGGTCGGGGTGAGCGCCAGATTGACTCGCATGTTCCCGGTGTCCATTTCCGGGTCCCACACCTCTTCGAAGAACTTGTCGGACAGCCGGTTCAGCCGAGTGAAGATGGGGACGAATTTGTCGCTGTTCAGGGCGAACACGCCGAGGGCGGGCGTGAGGTTCTGGCTCATCTCGATCAGCTGGTCGGTGTGGTTGTCGAACGCTTGCCGGTTCACGCCGAAGGTGTGGCGCGAGCCGGTGACCAGAGACCGGAATTGCTCGTGCTTTTCGGCCAGGGTTTGCATCGGTTTGACCGCGTCGTGCAAGACGTCGACGAGGTCGGGCGCGGTGGCCTGCAGGCCGCGGGTGGCGTCCAGCAGCGCGGAGACCGTGGACGGGCCGGGGTAGGTGGTCACGATGGCATTGAGCTCGTCGAGCACCCGGGTCAGCTGCGCGCCGGCGTTGAGCAAGGTGCCGCGCCGGTTGTTGGTGGCGGCCGCGACGGCGGCCAGGATGCCGACACTGTGGTCTTCGCGGCCCCGGCCGGTCGCGGCCAGGATGTCGCGTAGCTTGCTGATCGTGGTCTGGAAGATCACCGTCGACAGCTGCAGGTCCTCGGGGATGCGCGTCCCGTTGCGGATGCTCGGGCTCGGGGCGCCGTCGACGAGTTGCACCGACGAGACCGCGAACACGTTGCTGGGCACCACGCGCGCGGTCACCGCGCTCGGGATGTCCTTGGCGTATTCGGGTTTGAGGTTGATGTGCACGTAGTTCGGCTTGCCGTAGGCCGCCGGGACGACGTTGTCGACGGCGCCGACGAGCAGCCCGTGGTATTTGACATCGGACCGCGCCGGCAGCCCATCGCCCACGTTCGTCAGCTCGGCGACCACGCGGATGTAGTCGTTGAGCCGGCCGGTGGACTTCAGCAGCAGGCTTCCCGTGATCAGTCCCGCGATCAGCAGCACCGTCGCGCCCAGGGCCACCAGCTGTTGGTCGGTGGGGCCCCGCCCGTCGAAATCTAGCGAATTGGCCATTCAGCCACCGAATCTCGCGCCGGCGTCGATGCTCCACAGCGCCATCGTGAGCAACATGTTGACCATGATCACGACGGTGATGCTCGCCCGCATGGCATGGCCGGCCGCGACGCCCACGCCCTCGGGTCCGCCCGCGGCGTAGAACCCGTAGTAACACTGCACGGTGGAGGAAAGCCACACGAAGACAACGCATTTGAGTACCGAGTAGGCGATGTCCTTGGTGCTGAGCATCATGGTGAAGTAGTGCAGGTACGGGCCGATCGATCCGCCGCTGATGATGTTGGCGACCACCTGGCACGTGAGGTAGGTGACGGCGAGGCAGGCGATGTAGAGCGGGATGACGGCGATGACGGAGGCCATCAGCCTCGTCGTGACCAGGAACGGGATGGGGCGTATCGCCAGGGATTCCAGGGCGTCGATCTCTTCGGCGATGCGCATGGCGCCGAGTTGGGCGGTGAACCGGCAGCCGGCCTGCATCGCGAACGCCAGGGAGGCCATGATGGGCGCCAGTTCGCGGGTGTTGACCAGTGACGAGATGATCCCGGTGGCGGGGCCGAGGCCGAGCAGGTTGAGAAAGTTGTATCCCTCCACGGCCACCAGTGCGCCGGCGGTGAAGCCGAGGACCACCGCGACGCCGGCGGTGCCGCCGCCGACCACGATCGAGCCGTTGCCCCAGGCGATGTTCGACAGCAATCGTAGGAATTCCGTGCGGTATTGCCGAAGCACGATCGGCACCGCGAGCACGGCACGGACGAAGAAGACCAGCATGTGTCCCAGCCGCATGGTAGGTGCGGCCGCGACCCGGTACGCGCCGATGAACGGTCGTGCGAGTCCGGGAACGTATGCGGAGGCCGTCATTTCACAGTCCCGTCCTGGGGAACAGCGTGTTGTACAACTGGCTGATCCCGACGTTGACGATCATCAGCACCAAAATCGACTCCACCACGGCCGCGTTCACCGAGTTGGCCACGCCCGCCGGCCCGCCCTTGGTGAAAAGCCCTTTTTGGCAGGCGATTACCGCCACGATGGCTCCGTAGATCACGGCCTTGAGCAGCGCGACGATCATGTCCTCCGTGGTGGCGAACGACGAAAACGTCGCCACGAAACTTCCCGGTGCGCCGCGTTGGAAGTAGACGTTGAACAGATAACTGGCCAAAAAGCCGACGAAGCAGGTGATTCCGGTCAGCGCCACGCCGACCATGATGGCGGCGGCGAAGCGAGGGACGACCAGGCGGCGGATTACCGAGACCCCCATGACCTCCATGGCGTCGGTTTCTTCGCGCATGGTCCGAGACCCGAGGTCCGCGGTGATGGCGGACCCGACGGCCGATGCCATCAGCACCGCGGCCACCAGCGAGGCGGCCTGACGGATCACGGCGAGCCCACTGGCGGCGCCCGCCAGCGAGGTCGCGCCGACCTGGTTGGCCAGCAGGGCGAACTGGATGGACAGCGTCACCCCGATGGGCAGCGCCACCAGGACCGTGGGCAGCACGGCGGTCGCCGCCATGAAGGCCCCCTGCCGCACGAACTCCGCCCACTGGAAGCGGCCGGTGAACAGGTCGACCATGCAGTACTCGACCGTGCGGACCGCGAGGATGTACTGCTCGCCCAGTGTGTTCAGCGAGGCGAGGGGGTGCCGCACCACATAGCCCGCGGACCACTCCTGGATGGTGGCCACACTGTCGGGCGCCCGATCCTCGGTGAGCGGGCGATCGTCCTGGGCGGTCATCGCCGGATGCGCCTCGGCGCGGTCACTCGCCGGTACGGCTGTTCATCGGTGAACCTTTGCTGTGCCCCCACGGGCGGCTATGTTAACCGCTATTCAGGCTATGCGAAAGATCTCACTTTGCACTTTGTGCAGATTTGGCGCTAAATTGCCCCGCCTGGTGCCGCTATGACCCGTGGTCACTTCGCATCTTCGCCTGCCAGCGGGTCCTTGACGCGACGCCGACTTCGCGAGAAGATCCCGTTCCAGGCCACAGATGTTACTGGACATTTGTCGACTAAATGGTTGGTTAGAGCGGTCGCGAGTTATCGTGTTCTCGGGGAAGGCGCGGATGATTCTGGCGAGGTTGCGACAGGCGGGCGGAGGCATCGTGTGTGCCGGCCAGGCGCTGCTCGCGACCGCCGTCGTGCTTTCCGGCACCGCCTACGCCGATCCGGGTGAACCTCCCCCACCGCAGCCGGCGTTCACGCCCGCGCCCAGCGATTGGTCACCGAACTTCGACGTCTGGCCCTACAACACGTTCACCTCTCGGGTGACCCCCGAGATGATCGGCGGAATGTCCGACTCCTGCCAATGGTTCAAGTCCCAATTCGATCCGTTGATGGGCCAGATCAACGACTTCAATCGCCACCTCGGTGACCACCATGACGACTACACGACCGGCGGCATGCAGCGGAACGCCGATGCCGTTGTCGCCAACATCGATCGGTCGACGGCCTTTCTGGGCCCGCGGGTGAAGCCACTGATCATCACCAACGAACCCGACAACTTCGGCCCCTATTCGCCGTTATACGGCGGGGAATCCATGGTCCACTTGGCATTTCAGTTGTCCCGGATCAGCGACAGCATCAAGAGAAAGGATCCGTCGGGCGTCACCCACGCGAATATCGTCTCGGCCATCGGCTGGGCGAACGCGCTGCGTGACTCCGGCGCATGTAACTGATGAACCATCGCCCATCGCTACGAACAGTCGGCAACCCACGGACGTGGTTGGTGAGTCGCTTCCGCATCGCCGCAGAAGGCACAGAAGTTGCCGAAGACACGGAAGCGGCGGAGGCCGAGGACGACGACGTCAGCCGTCCACCGGCCGACGCCTCCCCGGACACGGACCCCGGTGAGGGCTCCGCCGACGGGGAAGACGATCAGCGTCCGAGCAAGCGAAAGGGCCGGCGCGTCAACGTCGCTCGTTGGGCGGCCGCTCTGATTCTGGCGGTCGTACTCGCCGGCGCCGGATACGAGGGCTGGTTGCTGTTCCAGCATCACCAGAAGGACGTGGCGGCGGCCCAAGCACTCACTGCGGCAAAGAAATACATCCTCGCGCTGACCAGCGTGGACACCAACGCGATCGACAAGAACTTCGCCGAAGTCCTCGACGGCTCGACCGGCGAGTTCAAGGACATGTACACGAAATCCAGCGCCCAGCTGCGCCAAACGCTCATCGACAACAAGGCGGCGGCGCACGGCAACGTCGTCGACGCGGCGGTCCAGTCGGCGACCGAGGACAAGGTGGACGTCGTGCTGTTCGTGGATCAGTCGGTGAGCAACGGTGCGGCGCCGGCACCTCAGCTGGACCGCAGCAGGGTAAAGATGACGATGGAAAAGGTGGACGGCCGATGGCTGGCCAGCAAGGTCGAACTGCCGTGAAGTGATGCGCCGGTGGCCTGTTCAGGCGCGCCAGGCTTGTTTGGCCACCCGATAGAAGTTGCCACCGAGGACCGCGTGGATGTCACGACCGTTCCATCCCCTTCCCCGCAGGTGCTCACCGAGTGTCACAAAGGTTTCCGGCGGCACCCACTGGATCGGGCCCCAGCGGGTGTAGCTGGCGTCGAACAGGTGGGGATTGCGGCGCAGCTCGTTGGCGAAATCGGCGGCGTCGAAACAGAAGTCGGTGCTGATACCGACGTGCTCGATGCCGACGAGGTCGACGGCGTATTCGAGGTGCCGTGTCATCGCTTCCAGCGTGGGCGTGTTGGGTCCGAGGAAGATGCCGACGCCGGTGATGCCGATGACACCGCCCGTCTGCGCGCAGGCCCTGGCCTGATCGTCGGTGATGTTGCGGGGATGGTCCCACAACGCGCGCATGCATGAGTGGCTGTAAATGACCGGGCCGGTCGATACCTCGCACATGTCGAGACCGGTGCGCGCACTGCAGTGAGACCCGTCGGGAACGATGCCGACCGTGTTCAGTTCCGCGACGATCGCACGGCCCCAGGCGGTGAGGCCGCCGTCGGTGCGGTCGAGGCAGCCGCTGCCCGCGCGGTTGGCGTTGTTATAGGTCGGCAACAGGGTGCGCACTCCCAGGTTCGCCAGCCTCCGCAGATTCTCCAGGTCGTCGTCAAGCGGGCGTGAATCTTCCAGGTCGAAGACGACCGCGATGCGCCCGGCTTGGGTCGCCGCGTCTACCTCACCGAGGGTGGCCGCCAATTCCAGGCCGGGGTGGTCGTCGATCGCGGCACGATAGTGATCCAGCAGCGCCACGGCGTCGCCGAAGCTGTGTGGTGAATATCCCGCGTTGACCGAAAGCACCGTGCCACCGGCGAATTGGTAACGATTCAACGGCCCGATGTCGGCGTCGGTGGCGAGCGGCAGGCACGTGTGCTGGTCCCACAACAGGGCGGTCATGGTGGTGAACTCTCCTGAGGCGAGCCGTTACCCTCGAGCGCGGAGTCGACGGCCCGATCGGCCAGTTCGGGCCAGGGCCTCGGTTCGCGCGGGGACGCGGGCGGGTCGGCCAAGCGACGATGCCACCAGCCGACATCCCACCATCTTTGTCGCTTGAAGCCCACGTCGCGAAAGACGCCGACCGGGGTGAAGCCCAAGGCTTCGTGCAGACCGACACTGGCAGCGTTGGGAAGCGTGATGCCGGCATAGGCATTGATGTGCCCCTGTGCGGCAAGCACATTCAGCAGCGCCGTGTAAATTCGGCGGCCATGTCCCCGGCCCTGAACGGATGTGTCGAGGTACACCGAAACATCGACGCACCAACGGTAGGCGTCCCGTGCCCGGTGTGGGCTTGCGTAGGCGTATCCCTTGGGGCCTCGACTGTCCGCGACGACCAGCCAGGGCAGCGTTGCCAGCGTGGTGGTCATCCTCGACCGCATCTCCTGAACGCTCGGGGCGACCGTCTCGAAGGACACGGCCGTGTCCCGCACATACGGCAGATAGATGTCCACGATGGCGCCCGCGTCCTCGGGCGTGGCCATTCTTAGCCTCACGACCACAGAAGGCTAGCCGCACGACGGCCGATGGTCGCGGCCTTCAGGAAAAGAACCTGGCCATAAGGGCTTCTGCGAACGGGCGATGCGTGGTGTTTTGCGAAGACGCGAGCAACCAGCGCCCGTCGGTCCGCACGGCGACACTGGTGTTCACCCGGGCATTGCGCCGGTTGCGTCGCCGCCTCACCACCGTCGCGTTCGCGTGAATCAGCGCCACGTCGGGTGTGAGAAACCGGAGCTGGGCGACGTCGATCCGTAGCCGGGTGCCCTTGAGGAGCTTGCGGAACAGCGGGGCGTACGACGCCGCAATCGCGTCGCGGCCCGTATGGTGGGCGCCCAGAAAGGTGACGTAGTCCGCATCCGCGGTGAAGACACTGGCGTAGGCGTCGGGATCGCCTGCCGCCCAACCCCTTACCTGCTGATCGATCAGCCCGCGGATCGCGTCTTCGTCGGCCCGCCGCTCACCGGTCGTCACAATGCCTCCCGCAATCGATGGTGTCGATGCTGCTGCGCCCGTCGGAATCGTTGCCGCAAGTTGGCTCGAAGGACGCGAAGCAACAACGTGGGGTCCTGCAGCCGCACCGGTGGGTCGACGAGGTGAGTGACCCGCAGCAGGCGTTCGGTGACCGCGGTGTCGTCGCCGGCGGCGTTCAGCATCGCCCCGACCAGACGGCCCCGCAGCCACCGTTGCAGGGAAGGCTTGCGGTTCGACGACCGGTTGCGGTCGTTGGCCTGATTCATCGCCCATGTCGGCCGGATGCCGCGTGCCGCCATGAGGAAGAAGCGCTGGGCCAAGTCGGCGTCGCCGCCGCGTAGGCAGTCACGCAGTGCCAGCGCTTGCTGCGCCGCCATTGTCATGCCTTGCCCGTACACCGGGTTAGGGCTGCAGAGCGCATCGCCGATGACGAGCAGTCCGCGGGGGAGTCTCGTCATGTGGTCGTAGCGCCGCCAAACCGCCGCGGGATTGCGGAAGGTGGCAATGTCCGCGAGCGGGTGCGCGCGGTGTAGCCCGTCCATGATTTCCGGGGGCAATGCACCCTCGGCCAGCGCAAGCATGGTGGCGAAATCGGGTGGCGCCCCGCCCGTGTCGATGGTGCGGGCGACCGCGAACATCCAGGTGTCGTTCTCGCAGGCCAGCAGCAGCCCGCCGGGCTTGCCACGGAGCCCGAGGTTGAACACGACCATCTGCTCGTTGATGCATCCGTTAGGGATGCTCAGCAGTTGGCTGGAATAGCCCAGCATGGCGGTGGAGCGCGTCTCGGGCGGGCGTCCGTAGCCCATCCCCTCTAAAAACGCCGGGGTGCGGGCGGACCGGCCCATCGCGTCGACGACCAGATCGGCGGCCAGGTCCCCCGGCGTGCCGTTGTCGTGCTGCACTATTCGCACGCCGGCAATGGCATTTGCCTCGGTGAGCGGCTCGATCACCTCATGGCCCTCGAGAAACCGCACGTTGGGCAGATTCGCGACGCGTCGATGCACATGGGACTCCACAAAAGGTCGCGTCGCCAGGCACAACGTCACCGCCGTGGGATCGGTCAACGTGCCCGCACGTTGGAGCTCGTAGCGGCCCGCCCGCACATAAAGCCGCGACAAGTCGCCGTCGTCGATGACAACCGCACCGGCGGCGCCCAGCTCGTCAATCAGCCCGGGAAACAGTTCGGCGAGCACCTGCGTGCCGCGGCTCAGGAAATTGTGGATGTGACGCCCTTGTGGCACACCCTTCCGGTGAATGGGAAGGCCGAGAGTCTTGTCACGCTCGATGACGCACACCGAGTCGTAGACATCCGAAAGTACCCGCGCGGCAAGCAGACCCGCGATCCCCGCACCTAGCACAACGGCGTGCTCACGCGAGGCGTTCACGGCACAGGCCTGTGAACAGAGGAGCCCACACGGTTTGTGGTGTGACCCATGCCGCAGCAGCATACCGCAAATCTAAGGTTATGGTAAGAATATTAAGGCGATGATAATACGGCTTCCGCCACGGCCGACCGGCGGGATCCGTGGAGATCGCAGTCCCTCCCGGACAACGGCACGCACCTCAACACGGTGAAAGTTGGATCTATGCACAGCTTTTGGGACATGGGTGGCCCTCCTGGCGTCCATTCCGATGATTCGCTGCCACCCACAGGGCCGCCGTGGATGCGCGAGCATGCTTTCGAAATTGTTCCGCTGCAGTTAAAGTGGGGCGTCGGCGCGGCTGACCTGCATCACGAATAGGGAGGGTCAAACTGTTCTCCCGTTCGCGCCAGCTACCCGTTACACCGGCGTGGTTCACTGCCGCACTCGATCAACAGCCCGAGCACGGCGAGGTCGATGTCGACGGCTGCCGTATCCACCTACGCATTTGGGGTGCCGCCGACCAGCCGCCGGTGGTGCTGATCCACGGCGGCGGAGCCCACTCCGGTTGGTGGGACCACATCGCGCCGTTCATTTCCCGTACCCACCGGGTGATTGCGCTGGATCTGTCCGGCCATGGCGACAGCGGGTCGCGCGCCAACTATGACCTGCGGATCTGGGCGAGCGAAGTGATGGCCGCCGCGTCCGCCGCGGGCCCCGCCGGGAGGCCGACCATCGTCGGCCACAGCATGGGCGGTTGGGTCGCATCCACAACGGCGATGCACCACAGCCGGCAGATCAACAGCATGTTGGTGATCGATTCGCCGCTGTGGGAGCGTGCGCCGGAGGAAGAACGCCTACGCCGGCACAAACACACCGAATATCGGACGAAAGACGAGATCCTGGCCCGGTTTACGGCCGTGCCGTCGCAGGAGTTGATCCTCCCCTATGTCCGCCGGCATATCGCGGCGGAGTCGGTACGCAAGTCCGACGGGGGCTGGGTTTGGAAATTCGATCCGGCGATTTACGGCGGTGAGTATCTCGATCCGACGCCCGCTGACGAGGAATCGCTGGAGAGCATGCTCGCCGCGATGCGCTGCCGCGTAGGGTATTTGCGTTGCGAGGCCGGATTGGTGCCGCCCGCCATGGCCGAACGGATTCGCTCCCTCCTGCAGCTGAGGGGCCCGTTTGTCGAGCTGGCCGAAGCCGGTCATCACCCGATGCTGGACCAGCCGCTTCCCCTGGTCGCGACGCTACGGACGCTGCTGGAATTCTGGTCGATCACCTAGGCCCGTGCGCGGCGGGCCAGCTTCGCGGGCTGGTCGATGATCAGGGCCTTGCCCTGCTGCCGGATCCAGCCGCGCTGGGTGAAATCCGATAGCGCCTTGTTGACCGTTTCGCGCGAGGAACCGACGAGTTGAGCGAGCTCTTTTTGCGTGAGGTGATGCTCGACGCGCACCGGTCCCCCGCTGTTGGTACCGAAACGCATTGCCAGATCGAGGATTTGCTTGGCGACCCGGGCGGGCACATCGGTGAAGATCAAGTCGCACAGCGTGTTGTTGGTGTGCCGGAGCCGACGCGCCAGCACCCGTAGCAGCTGCTCCGCGATTTCGGGGCGTTCGGCCATCCATGTTCGCAGGGCGTGGCGGTCCATCCTGACGGTCTCCACCTCGGTCAGCGTGATCACCGTCGAGGTTCGCGGGCCCGGATCGAACAGTGCGAGCTCGCCGAACACGTCGCCGGGGCCCAGCACCGCGAAGACGGTTTCACGGCCGTCGGCGGTCTGATGACGGATCTTCACCGAACCCGCCAAGATCACGAAGAGGTCGTCGCCCGCCTCGCCCTCGACGAAGACGGTGCGCCTGCGCGGGAAGGAGACGTGCTGCAGGTGGCGGGCCAACGCGGCGACCGCGTCGGGTGCAATGCCCTGGAAGATGCCGGCTCGCGCCAAAATGTCGTCCACGCCGCCCCTTTCAACGCGTTCCGCACGGCGTTTGCGCGCACTAGGCGCTACTCCGGGTTGGGGGCGTCTTGGCTCGCGTCCTCGACTTTACACGAGGGTTAAATTCCGTAACGCAGCAGGTCGGGCGGCTAGGCGGCCGGCGTCGTGGCGGTCGACGCGGTCGTGACTTCGGAGTAGAGGTTGCCGCACGCATCGCAACGGACCTGATACTCGAGCTTGTCGTCGCGCTCTAGAAAGCTGTACTGCGCCCATGCCATGCATCGTGGGCACCGTGCGCGACCGTGTTCCACTGCCATTCACCAAACCCCTCATTCGCACAGATGCAGTGGAAGTACCCCGTGCAAAGCTGGTCTAATCACCGACTTGCGGGCCCTGCCCGCCGCCTAGTAATTCAGCCCGGAGAACATCACCCGGCCGGGATCATACTTTTGCCGCACCGCGCTCAGCCGGGACAGGTTCGGGCCGAAATAGCGCGCCGGCGACTGGCCGGCCTCGATGTAGTTCACGTAGCCGCCGACCGAATACTGTTGCACCGCTTGGTGTGCCGTGCCGAGCCAATTCGTCGCGGCCGCGGGATCGCCGGTTTCGACGTACCACTGCACCAGCGCCGACTGCCGGCGCCAGGGAAAGGCCGTCGCCCCCGGCGCCACGGTGGCAAGGGCGCCGTCGAGCGCGTGCATGATCGCCAACATGCGCCCGGCGCCGCGGGGAAAGGCGTTGACCGCCGCGGCGATCCCCTGCGCGACGCCCGCGTTGACGGTGGCGAAGACGTCGGATCCGCCGACGTAGCCGAGCGGTGACGGGTTGAGGTTCCCGACCGCCAGGTAGTTCACCAGGTCCATGTAGTTGAAGGTGTGGTTCTCGGTGCCGGAGGGCTGCATTCCGACCGCCTGGGTGATGGCCGCCGCCGTGCTGTTGCCGGATCCGGCCGGGGAGGTCGCCATGATTCGGCAATGCGTGCCCGTCGCGTCGACGGTGGCGTCGGCCAGCGCCCAGCTGTTTCGGTCCGCGGTGCGCAGCCAGTTCTGCCATCCGACGAGGACCTGGGCGAACGACTCCGGCGGGAAGTTGAGGTTGACGACGTCGACGTCCTTGGTGGGGAACGTCGCGAAGGTCAGCGAGGTCGTCACACCGAAGTTGCCGCCACCGCCGCCGCGCAGCGCCCAGAACAGGTCGGGGTTGCTGGCCGCGGATGCGGTGACCGCCTGGCCGTTGGGCAGCACGACCGACGCCGATGTCAGCTGGTCGCAGAGCAGACCCGCGTGCCGGGACTGGGCACCCAGGCCGCCGCCCAGCGCGTGCCCCGCGGCGCCGACCGATGGGCAGGTGCCCGTCGGGACGCCCCGGCCGGCCGCGGCAAGCGTCCGGTGCATCGTGTAGAGGCTGGTGGCCGGCGTCACCGTGACCTGCCCCGTGGCCGCGTCGTAGTTGGCGTCCCCGGGCAGTTGGCGCAGATCGAGCACCATGGTCCCGTTGGCGGTCGACGCTCCGATGTAGGAGTGCCCGCCACTGCGCGGAGCGACCTTGAGGTTGTGGGCGGCGGCGAACGCCATCGCCTTCTGCACGTCGGCCGCCGACGTGGGGGTGACGACGGCCGCCGGCGTGGACCCGTTGTAGTTGGTGTTGAAAACCTGTTTGGCACTGGCGAATTGGGGGCTGTCCGGGAGCAGCACCTTGCCGCCGAGCGCGGTGGAAAGGCCTTCCCACCCGGACGGCCTGGGATCGGCGAAAGCACGGGGTGAGCCGAGCACCGCCCCCGCGGCTAGCGCCCCGACGGCGCCCCGCAGAAACGTCTGCCGTGAGATCTCACGCGCCAACGTCGGGCTCCCGCGACTGCCTCATGTCCCGAATTGTCGGCCACGAGAACCGTGGCGGCGCATGACATGTCGACGGTTGACCGAAACGTGCCCCAACCGTTATCCGGCGCCCTTGCCGTTGTCGACGCGATAGACGGCGCCGTGGATGGCCGCGGCGGCGTCGCTGGCAAGGAAGGCGATCACGTTGGCGACGTCGAGCGGCTGCATCATGCCGCGTGGGGAGGCCGTGCGCATGATCAGGTCGTAGTTCGGATTGTCCGGGGCGCTGAACTGTTCGATTTGGGGTGTGAGCATCCCGCCCGGGCACACGGCGTTGACGCGCAGGCGATCCGCCGTGTATTCGACGGCCAGCGCGCGGGTAAGGCCGATCAGCCCATGCTTGGCGGCGCAGTAGCCGGCCGAGTACGCCTGGCCCTCGACACCGGCGATCGAGCTGACGTTGACGATGTTTCCGCCTCGCTCCAGCAGGTGGGGCAGCGCGGCCCGGCAGAGAAAGAAGGGGCCGTTCAGGTTGACGGCGACATCCTGCTCCCAGTCGGCGTCGGACATCGACTCCGTGCGGCGCATCTGGTGTTTGCCGGCGACGTTGACGAGAATGTCTAAGCCGCCGAATTCGCTGACGCACTGCTCGACCGCGTCCCTGCAGGCCCGGGGCGAAGCGATGTCCACCGATGCGTGGCGGCCGCGTTCCACGTCGGCGAAGACGCCGGCCAGGCGTCCGGCGTCGCGACCGATGCCGAAAACCGTTGCGCCCTGCCGCGAGAACAGTTTGGCGGTTTCCGCGCCCAGTCCCGACGACGCGCCCGTCACCAATGCCACCTTGTCCTGCAGCGCAGCCATGCCAGCTCTCTTCCTTCGTCGTGGCGAGTTCGATGCGGCGTGCATGCTTCGGGCAGGCTAGTAGGACCGCATCCGCACGACGCTACCCCGCAGAAGGTCAAGTGGGGCAACCGGTCTCGATCTTCGCCCACTCGCGAACATCCGCTCGAGCTGCAGGCTCTGCTGAAGTCGGCGTGCCGTGACCACCGCGACCAGGTTGATCGCCAGCTTGCCCAGCGCGATCCTGCTGGTGCGCTTCTTCCAGCTCGGCCGCGTGGGGCGCGCACGGCGGCCGACGTAGTAGCCGATGCACGTCGCTGTCGTGAGCGCGCAGATCGCCGCGATTACCGTCACGTGATGAGCGTCCTTCGTCACGGTCGCGGGAGGGTCACACGCCGGCCACACTCCGGACAACAAGTCTCAGGCCAGGTCGTGAGGCACGGAACCTGCCGATTCAAACAAGCTGGACCTCAACGCAATGCGATATCAGTCGATGTCGGCCCCGCCCGACATCGAGATCAGGACGCGGCGGTCACCACCGAGATGGGGATATTCGTCGTCGGGCAGGGGTACCGACAGTTGCTGTTCTGCCCAGTCGGCGGGGTCGGCCTCCACCGGCAAAAAGCTGTCCCACGCACCGAAGTATCTGCGCGCACGGCTGTTGAGCATGGCTTGTTCGATCACGGTTACCCTCTCCTTCGCGACTGATGAATAACCCCGACTGTCAACATGTTTGGCTTTGTGAGGGTGGGCCGCCCGCCCCCGGACGAGTCGCCTGGCTATGGCAGTGGCCGAACCTCATCCGTGCAGGATCGAGGTAGTGCCCACGGAATTGCCCGGGCCGGCGGACTGGCCCATTCATCCTCGTTGTGATCTCATCACCTGCCTTTCTCCATCCTGGTGTTACCGGGCTTGGCCGACGGTCGCCGCGGAGGGCTGCGCTGCACGGCGCGCACATTGGGCGCGGGCGCGCGCCATGGCGGTGCGCATACCTCCCAGGACCGACCAGGTGACCGGGGCCCAAGCAGGGCGCACCCGGCCACTGGTGGCGCCGGTGGCCGACGAAGCAGGGTGACTGACGCCGCGCACAAGATGGCGTCGACCTCGGCAATCAGGACCGCCACCTCCGGATCATCGGCCGGCAAGAGCCCCGTCTGCCGGCCTGGTGATCCCTCGGCGTCGGTGCCGGGCGCCGCTGTCCCGGTGCCGCAGTGCGTCATCACCAACTCACGTTCTGTCAGCATGGCACCGGCCCATCAGGCGCTGATTGCGGTCTGCTGCCTATCCCCGCGGTCGACCGCGATCTTGCGTGGCTTGGCCTTCTCGGCCACAGGGATACGTAACCGCAGTACCCCGGCGTCGTAACACGCGTCGATATGTTCGGTGTCGAGATTGTCGCCGAGCACCAGTTGCCGACTGAACACCCCACGCGCCCGTTCGGTTGCCAGCATCTCCCGGCTTGGATCGACGTCGGGGCGCTCGGCGCGCACCGTCACCACATTGCGCTCGATGTCGAGGTCCAGCGACTGCTCATCGATTCCCGGCAGATCGAATTCGACCACGAACTGCTCGCCGTCGCGCCAGGCATCCATCGGCATCGCGGCCGGACGTGCCGCGGTGCCCGATAGCTGCTGAGTGAAGCGGTCGAGGTCACGAAACGGATCGCTACGAACCAACATGGTCGTCACCTCCAACACTCCCATCTGGTGTCTGTTCGCATCGGTTATCTATGCCTTGCGGCATAGTTTTTATATAGCTCGGGTCGGCGATCTTGGCAAGGGTCTGGCGAAGATTTTCGGCGGCCAGTTGCCGAGAGATGTTGCCGGCCACCGCATGCAGCGGGAGATCGGGTTGACGTGACCGGGCGACGGCGCCCCCCTTCGGCGCAAGACCCCCGCGCCGCAATCGCAGAATCGCCCGGCACTGTACGCCTGTACAGCGTGCCACCGGTGTCACAATACAACGAACCGGCTGAACGAGGAGAACATGGCAGCATCCGCGCGGCGTGTGGGCGCCGAGACGTCCAAGACCCGCGACACCCTGCTCGACCATGTCGAGAAAATGATGCTCGACGAGGGATACGCGAGCGTGACCTACCGCGCCCTGGCCTCGGCCGCCGGGGTCACGCCCAGCCTGGTCCAGTACTACTTCCCGACACTCGACGACATTTTTCTCTCGGCGATCCGCCGCTATTCCGAACGCAGCCGGCGGCTCCTCGACAAAGTGCTCGAATCGCGCCCCGATGATCCACTCCGCGCATTGTGGGAGTTCAGCCGTACCGAGGCATCGGGCGCGTTGATGACGGAATTCATGGCTCTGGGCAACCACCGCAAATCCATCCAGGCCGAGATCGCCGCGGTGACCCAGGCCAACCGCAAACGTCAGGTCGATGCGCTCGTCGCCAAATTCGGCAAGAGCGCACGCCCGGGTGGACACTTCTCGCTACCCGCCCTGCAACTGCTGATCTCCGGGCTGCCCAAGTTCCTTAACCTCGAAGAGGGCATCGGCGTCAAGACCGCCCACAAGGAAGTCACCAACGCCTTCGAGAAGTACCTGGACTCGATCGAACCGGCCCCAGCGCCGAAACGTAAGACCGCCCAACGGCGTTCACCGTAGCGTTCAGGGCGGACTTCTCCAGGGAAGCCGGATCGAATCAGGGCGCAGCGCAACTGCATAGCGACACCGCGGTGCCGCTTGGGCTAGCGCATCACGTGCGCACACTGGGTGTGTGGATGGACGTCAAACAGGTCGCGGTAGGAGGGTGGTTGCCGGCCGTCTTCATCGTGGATGCCGTACTTGACGGCCAGTTCCGCGCCGATGAGCGTCTGGCCGCTGAGTTCGATGCATTGGTGGTCGTTGTAGAGCGCCCAGATCACATGTCCGGTGAGCTCGGGTGTTTCGGCGCTGTCGAGGATGTGCCCGAATTTCTCGGGGTTGTTGGCGATGATGGCGCGGACGCGGTCGGTGAGCAGCGATCCCATCCAGATCGATACCGTCGTGATCCCAGTGTCTTTGAAGTCGACGGCCATGTCGGCGGCCATCTTGTCGACGGCGGCTTTCGGCACTCCGTAGGCGGGTCCGAAGGCATAGTGCACCGAGCCCGACGAGGAGGTGAAGGCCACCAGGCCGCGTCGCTGCGGGAGCATCAGGGGTGCGGCATAGACGGTGGCGACGTAGCTGCTGCGCACGCCGACATCCAGGGTGTCGATGACATTGAGCGGCTCTTCCCAGAACTTGGTGCGCCCCATCATTTCGTCGCGGATGAGGGCGGCGTTGTTCACCAGGATGTCGATGCGGCCCTGTTCCTGCTCGATCCGGGTGAACAACGCCTTGACCTGTTCGTCGTCGCCGTGATCGACACGCACGGCGATGCCCTGTCCCCCTGCGGCGCTGACCATTTCGGCCGTCCGGTGGATCGTGCCGGGCAGGGCGGCGTCGCCGGCGTTCTCGCTGCGGCCGGTGACGTACACGGTGGCGCCGTGCTGTCCGAGGGCGTGGGCTATGCCGGCTCCGGCGCCGCGGCTGGCTCCGGTCACGACGGCCACGCACGGTGCGGACGACATGAGAGTTCTCCTGTCTGTCGGGTCAGCCGACGATCGCGGGCATGGAGTCCCAGCCCCGGACGGTCGAAGTGCGCGAACGACGCGCGTTGTCCATGTCGATGGTCCACTCGGGAAATCGCTTGAGCACCTCCTCGAGCGCGACGCGGCCCTCGAGGCGGGCCAGTGGTGAGCCGACGCAGAAGTGGGCGCCGCGACCGAAGGTGAGGTGTCCGCCAGGCTTACGGCGGATGTCGAACCGGTCGGGGTCCTCGAAGCGCCGTTCGTCGCGATTGGCCGAGGCGAGCATCAGCAGTATCGCGCTGCCGGCCGGCACGATCTGCTCCTGGAACGCGACATCCTCGGTCGCGACGTAGCGCGCGACGTGCGGCCCGGGCGGCTCGAAGCGCAGCAGTTCCTCGATCGCCGTCGGGATCAGGGAGTGGTCTTCGGCGAGTTCCTTGCGTTGGTCGGGGTGCTCGGCGAGGACCTTGCCCATCCACCCGAACAGCCGACCGGTGGTCTCGACGCCGGCGCCGGCGACGACGGCGAGGAAGATGACCAGCTCTTGCTTGGTCAACTTGCGCGTAGTTCCGGTTTCGTCGTCGAATTCGACGTTCAGCAGCTCGGTGATCAGGTCCTCGGACGGGTGCTTCTCGCGCCACTCGACGTATTCGCCGAACATCTCGCCGGTGAAGTAGTGCTCCTTGTCGACGTGCATAGGCTTGCCGGCTTCGTTGCGCAGCACCGCGTTGGCGTGGGCGCGCACCGCGGGCTGCTCGGAATCCGGGATGCCGGCGAGCATCCCGATCGTTTTCATCGGGAGTTCGGCCCCGAGGTCCTGGACGAAGTCGAAGCGTTCACCGCCAACCAGCGGATCGAGGCAGGCGGTGCAGAACGCGCGCACCTTGTCCTCGATGGCGCGCATCTTCTTCGGTGTGAATGCGCGCGACACGATGGCGCGGTGGATGGTGTGCACCGGGGGATCTTCATTGATGAAGACGCCTGCCGGGATCACCGGATCGGTGAGCACGACTTCGAGGATGTCGCCCTTGGCCGAGCTCAGGCGAGTGGTGTCCTTGAGCGCCGCGTCGACGTCGGCGTAGCGGCTGATGCCCCAGAAGTTGTGCCGCTCGTTGTAATAGAGCGGGGATTCGTCGCGAAGCCGGCGATACGTCGGGTAGGGGTCGAGGTCGATCTCGACATCCCAGGGATCGTAGTACAGGTCGTCCATCTGCTGCCTCCAAAGTTATTGCCGAGCGGCGCGATTCGTTTGGCATTCGGCCTAGATGACGGCACCGCCGTTGACGCCGATCACCTGGCCGGTGATGTAGCCCGCGGCGTCGGTGCACAGGTAGGAGCACAATCCGGCGACGTCCTCGGGCGAGCCCAGGTGGCCGGCGGGAATCGCCCGCGTCAGGTACTCGGTCGGCGGCAGCTTTTCCAGCCGCTGTTGTTCGCGCAGCATCGGGGTGTCGATCGCGAATGG
The DNA here is from genome assembly GCF_000277125.1 of Mycobacterium intracellulare ATCC 13950. NCBI lineage: Bacteria > Bacillati > Actinomycetota > Actinomycetes > Mycobacteriales > Mycobacteriaceae > Mycobacterium > Mycobacterium intracellulare. The sequence goes on along the minus strand of NC_016946.1, from coordinate 93,134 downwards.
CGGAATGGTGTTGGCGGTGACGCCTTTTCCGGCGTAGTCCCGCGCGACGGTCTTCGTCAACGCGATCACCCCGCCCTTGGTGGCCGAGTAATGGCCCTGACGTGGCGCGCCCTGTTGGCCGGCCGCCGACGAGATGGTGACGATGCGCCCCCATCCGGCGGGGACCATGTCCGCGAGGCCGGCCTGCAGGCTCAGGAAGGTGCCGGTCAGGTTCACCGCGAGGAACCGATTCCACTCCGCCAGGGTGATCTGGTCGAACCGCGTGAACCCGCCGATGGCCGCGCTGGTCACCAGGATCTCGACGGGGCCGAACTGTGCTCGCACCGTGTCGAACGCGGCGTGAACCGACGCTTCCTCCGATACGTCGACACCGGCCGCGACGGCTTTGCCTCCCGCCTCGTGGATTTCGGCGACGACCTGGGTGGCTGCCTCCTCGTTCAGATCAAGGACGGCCACCCGGTGCCCGTCGGCAGCGAGCATCGTGCAGATCGACCGACCCAAGCCCGATCCGCCGCCGGTCACCACCGCCACTCGGCTCATCTCAGACACGCTCCTTGCCGCACCGACATTGGGTGGGTGCTGTACGAATGTACAGCGATACGTACGCCGTAGACAAGGCGGCCGCATTTCGCTGATGTTGTACAGTCGTATTGCGTCTGTTGCCGGTCGCGACGATGGGAAGTGGTGTTGTGGACGACAGGTTCTCGATGCAGGGGCGGGTTGCCGTCATCACCGGCGGCGGCACTGGGATCGGCCGGGCTTCGGCACTGGTCCTGGCCGAATACGGCGCCGACGTCGTGCTCGCCGGACGGCGGGAGGAGCCGCTGAAGGCCACGGCCGCCGAGATCGAGGTACTGGGACGGCGGGCACTGGCCGTGCCGACCGACGTGACCGATGCCGCGGCGTGCCAGTCCCTCGTCGATACGACGCTGGCCGAATTTGGCCACCTGGATGTGCTTTTGAACAATGCCGGTGGCGGTGAGACCAAATCCCTGATGAAGTGGACCGACGACGAGTGGCATCGGGTGCTGGACCTGAACCTGTCCAGTGCGTGGTATCTGTCGCGCGCGGCCGCCAAGCCGATGATCGCCGCGGGCAAGGGCGCCGTCGTCAACATCTCGTCCGGCGCCGGCCTGTTGGCCATGCCCCAGGCGCCGGTGTATGCCGCCGCGAAGGCCGGGCTGAACAACCTCACCGGCTCGATGGCCGCGGCCTGGACCCGCAAGGGCGTGCGGGTCAACTGCATCGCCTGCGGCGCCATCCGCACGCCCGGCCTAGAAGCCGACGCAGAGCGTCAGGGCTTCGACGTCAACGTGATCGGACAGACCAACGCCTCGGGTCGCGTTGCCGAGCCGGATGAGATTGGTTACGGGGTACTGTTTTTCGCTTCCGATGCGTCCAGTTACTGCTCGGGCCAGACGCTGTACATGCACGGCGGGCCCGGCCCCGCAGGTGTCTGAGACACAGGCGAGACGCGAGGTCTGCTGGGGTTGTAACCACAGACCGGATTCCAACCGAGGCGATCTACCTCGTCGCTGAGGTTCACCACCGTTCGGCGGGGACGTCTTCGATCGTCAGCGGACGGGCGTAGGAGGGATCGGTGCGGTCCCACTTGCCCTTGATGAAGCCCTTGACGGCGCCCGATGCAATCACCGAGGAATCGCCGCTCATCATCCACTCGAGGGTGCAGCGGCGCAGCGCGATCTTCCAGACCCCGTCGCGGCGCTCGAGGCGATCGAGGTAACGGCCGCCCATCAGCGACACGATCTTGCCGCCCTTGGCCCGCATCGCCCCGATGACATAGCTCTCCGCATGGGCTTCGTCGCCATTGATCTCACAGGTGTGGGTGGTGATGTTGTGCAGGTGGTCCTCGAAGACCATGCTGTGCGCGTTGTTGGCCCAATCCCCGTATTCGGGGCCGAGTTTCACGGTCGGGCCGTGTTCGTCCACGCCGTCCTCGAAATAGACGCTGCCCATCAGTTCCGTGTCGTGGCGGTCATGCCCACGGGACTGGTTCATCACGCAGTCGAGGATGGCGGTGCGATCCTCGAGGTACTGCACCCGCTGCTGCAGTTGCTTGAGCTCGTCGCCGTTGGTCATGACGGTCCTTCCGCTGAAGTAATGGCTTCGCTGTACATCTGTATAGCACACCGTGGGGTCGACCTCATCAAGGCGGGCGTGTTCGTTCAGGACGGCTGGCCTCGTTGTGATCAACCTGCGAGAGGCCGCGTGTTCGACTACGCACGCCGGGACACGGACTACGCACTTTCAAGGGCGCGAAGGACTGCCTGGACACGCGAAGCTCATGCCGTGCGACCCGGACCGGCATGAATTTTCCACCATTCCTCGCCGGCCCGTTCGGGTCCGCCCTTCAACTATCGAGGAGACGAAGATGAGCCTGGCGCACGCCTCAGACGCCCGGATGGCCCCGGCGGACGAGTTGGTGCCGTCGCGCTACGCGGTGCGGGTCGGCGAGATTGACGTGCTGGTGATCAGCGATGGGGTGCTACCGATAACCACCTCGACGTTGGCCACCAACGCCGCCCCCGCCGAGCTGGCAGGCTGGCTGGGCGATAACTTCCTGCCGCCTGAGGTGGTCGACTGGCCGCTGAACGTGGTCGTGGTGCGTAGTGGTGACCGGACCATCCTGGTCGACGCCGGGCTGGGGCTGGAGTTCCCGGACTTCCCGCGGGCGGGGCAAACGGCGAAGCGACTGGAGGCCGCGGGTGTCGATCTGGCATCCGTGACCGACGTGGTGCTCACCCACCTGCACATGGATCACGTGGGCGGGCTGCTCACCGAAGGGCTGAAGGACCGGTTGCGTCCGGACCTGCGGATCCACGTGGCGGCCGCAGAAGCCGATTTCTGGGAGGCACCCGACTTCTCCCACACCACCATGCCGGAGCCGATACCGGACGTGCTTCGCTCGGTCGCCTCGCGATTCCTGGACGAGTACCGCGACCGGCTCCGGACGTTCGAGACGGACTACGAGGTGGCGGCGGGCGTGTTCGTCACCCGCACCGGTGGTCACACCCCCGGGCACAGTGTGGTCCGCCTGGCTTCGGGCGGCGACCGGCTGACATTCGCGGGTGACGCCGTGTTTCAGGTCGGATTCGAAAACCCCGAGTGGCACAACGGATTCGAGCACGACCCCGAGGAGGCGGCCCGCGTTCGGGTGCGTCTCCTGCGGGAGTTGGCCTCGACAGGCGAGTCGCTGGTGGCCACCCACTTGCCGTTCCCGTCAGTGTGCCGGGTCGCGGTCGCCGGCAACGTCTTTCGGTGCGTACCGACCGTCTGGGATTACTGACCGCTCCCGGGTGGTCGCGCCATTGTCGCTGCCGGACTAGGCTATCGCGGTAGCGTCGGCCGACACACGAAGGAGGCGCTCGCATTGACCGACATCATCAACGACGCTTTCTCCCGCCGGGTGTTCATGCGGGGCGCCGCGTTATCGGTGCCCGTCGTGGGCGCCGCGCTCGTCGTACCCGCCGCGTTGGCCGAGCCTTCGGAGTGCAGCGATCCATCCGGCATGGTCGGCAACTGCGCGGTGCAGCTACCCCAGGAATTCACCTCGACGAGTTTCAGCACAACGGCCATCGCCGGAGGTACGAACTACTCGATTCTGTTCAGCACCAAGATCCCGAGAGGCCCGCTCGTACCTTCGGGCGCCACCGGTTACCGCATCCGCAGCGGCAGTGTGTCGGGCACGAAGCAGGACGGAACCCCGTTCCGCCTGACACCAGGGATCGGCGAGGTGGGACCACGGGTCCTCGGAGCACGTTCGGCGTCATCCCTCGGCTTCGCGCTGGATGTGCCGTGGAATGCCGACCAGCTCGTGCGTTCGTTCCTGTACGCCTACGAAGTCGAGTTCTTGACCGGGCTGACTGGAATTCAGACCTGCCCGTACACGACCACCATGACGCTCGCGGACAACGGGATGACCCTCGGCGGTGTCGGCTCGGTGACGTTTTCCCAGCCGAGGCTTACCGATTGCGGCGAGGCACCACCGCCTCCAGAGTGAACCAGTCGCACAGCTTCCGTCGCTATCCCGCTGCTCGGGTTTCGGAATCAGGGATGGTCCTACCCTTGACGAACTTCCACCGCTCAACCAGTGCGTCGCCGAAAACATCGTTCTGCCAATAGAATTCGATGGACATTAGTACTTCGAGTATGATACGACCCGGCTGTTCGCGATTGAGGCCAGGATTGGGGCCGGCACCTATGGGGTGCAATTGGTCGGCGCGCCCCACCGCGGCATGGGCCGCAAATACGTCGCGCAGCTTCTCGACCGAGCCGCGGGGCCCGCGGCACCGGCCGTAAACGATCTGTGGGCCGACAAGGGTAATCCCTTGCCGGCCCACAGATTACGTAAAGATCAGACCGCGGTCACTCCGGTGGCCTGGGGGCCCTTGGCGCCCTGTCCTACCTCGAACTGAACCCGCTGATTCTCCTCCAGTGAGCGGTAGCCACCGCCCTGGATCTCGGAGTAGTGGACGAAGACGTCCGCACTGCCGTCATCGGGGGCGATGAAGCCGAAGCCCTTTTCGCCGTTGAACCATTTCACGGTTCCTTGCGTCATATCTCTTGTACTTCTTTCGTTTACTTTCGCGAATGCAGAACACATTCGCCCTTCAGCCTACCCCACAATTGGAGTCCCTGAATCCGTCTTCTACGGCGGCGCCGCGCCGGGGGCACCCACCGGACGAGATTTACGCGGCGATCATCACCGTAGGTTGCCAACCTGCGTGGCGGTGGACGACTCCTTTACGCGCCGCTCGACGCGATGCCAATCGACCGGCTACGGCGTGAAGGCCATGCGATCACGGCTCCGTTGCGCACACAGCTCGCCACCCCGTCAACGCCCCCCGGGTCGGTTGGCGTGGTTGACGCGACGGTGTTAGCGTAGCCACCGTCGCTGACTCGGAACCCGAGTTTCGCTTCGGTTGGCAGCCATCTTCTCGCGTCAACCGGGCTGTCCGGCGTCTGACTGAACGCAACGAAAGCTGGGGGAACGCACGCGGTGTTTCGAGTGTTGAGACGGTTCTGGATCCCGCTGCTGCTGGTGGTGGTCGTGGCACTAGGCGCGTACGCGATCACCCGCATCCGCGAGTCCACCGGGCATCACGGCCCGAATCTGGCGGAGGGATCCGGAATTACCGCGAACTTCAATCCGAAGCACATCCGGTACGAGGTCACCGGGGCGGGCGGGACCGCGAATCTGAACTACCTCGACGAGAACGGACAACCCCATCTCATCGAAAACGCCCCGCTGCCCTGGTCTTTCACGATCGTGACGACGCTGCCGTCGATGTCGGCCAACATCTTGGCCCAGGGCGATCGGGACACCCACGATCTTCGGTGTCAGGTGACCGTCGACGGTCAGGTGCGTGACAGCAGGGCGAGCACCGACGCCATCAAACCGTTCATCTACTGCTTGGTGAAATCCGTATGAGCAACATGCACACGAAGCCGCACCGCCCGTTCGTTGGTCGGATGGTCCGGATCTTCTCGTTACCGATCATCGTGTTCTGGGTGCTCGTCGCGGTGGGCCTGGGCATCTTGACCCCGTCGCTCGATGCCGTCGCGGCGACGCGTTCAGTGCCTATCAGCCCCACCAATTCGGATTCGTATCGGGCGATGCTGCACATCGGCAAGGTGTTTCAGCAGTACGATTCCGACTCCACAGCGATGGTCGTGCTGGAGGGCAAGGACAAGCTCGGCGACGCGGCGCACAAGTTCTACGACAAGATCGTCGCCAAGCTGGAAGCCGATCATCAGCACGTGCAGAACGTCCAGGACTTCTGGAGTGATCCGCTGACCGCGGCGGGCTCTCAGAGCGTGGACGGCAAATCCGCCTACGTGCAGATCTTCCTCAATGGCCCCCAGGGCACGACGCCCAGCCACGAGTCGGTGGCAGCGGTGCGTGACATCGTTGCGTCGGTACCAGCGCCGCCGGGTATCAAGGCCCATGTCGCCGGTAATACCGTGCTCAATGCCGACACCAGCGTGGCAGGGCACCAAAGCATGGCGATCATGGAGCTGGTGTCGGTCGGCGTCATCATTGTGATGCTTCTGATCGTCTACCGCTCCGTCGTGACGATGCTGGTGTCCATGGTCATCATCGGCCTGGAACTATTTGCCGCACAGGGCATTACGGCCACGGCGGGCAACCTGAACATCATCGGCTTGACCCCGTACGCGGTGAGCATGGTGACCATGCTGGCCTTGGCCGCCGGGACAGATTATGTGATCTTCCTACTCGGGCGATATCACGAGGAGAGATCGAAAGGCCTCGATTCCGAAGAGGCGTTCTATGTCGCCTACAGCGGTGTCTCGCATGTCATCCTGGGTTCCGGGCTGACCATCGTCGGTGCCTGCTTGTGCCTCACCATGACCACGCTGCCCTACTTCCAGACCATGGGTCTGCCCTGCGCGATCGCGGTTGGGGTGATCATCGCCGCAGCGCTGACGCTGGCGCCGGCGATCCTGACGGTCGCCTCGAAGTTCGGTCTGCTCGACCCCAAGCACAACGTGGTTTCCTCGCCGGGTTGGCGCAAGGTCGGTACCTCCGTGGTGCGCTGGCCTATCCCGATCGTCCTGGTGACCTGCGTGATCGCCGTCGTGGGTTTCGTCGCCCTGATGACGTATGTGCCGCAGTACAACGACCAGAAGTTCACCCCCGCCGATATGCCCGCCAACCAGGCCATGGGCGTCGCGGACCGGCATTTCTCCCAGGCCCGCATGAACCCCGAGCTGTTGATGCTCGAGGCCGATCACGATCTGCGTACCCCCGCCGACATGCTCGTGATCGAAAAGGTCGCCAAGAATGTCTTTCGCATGCGGGGCATCGATCGGGTGCAGACCATCACCCGCCCGCTGGGCGCACCGATCGAGCACAGCTCGATCCCCTTCCTGCTCGGCGCGCAAAACGCCGGCACCCTGCAGGCCGCGAAGTTCAACAACGACAACTCGGCGCAGATGCTCGAACAGGCCGACGAGATGAGCCGGACCATCGCCAACATGCAACGCATGTACACCATCACCAAGGAGATGACCGAAACCACGCACAGCATGGTGGGCAGGACCCACGAGATGGTGGACACCACCAACGAATTGCGGCAAAGCCTCGCCGATTTCGAGGATTTCTTCAGACCCATTCGCAGCTACTTCTACTGGGAAAAGCACTGCTACGACATCCCGATCTGCTTTTCACTGCGGTCAGTCTTCGACACCCTGGACGGAATCGACGCCCTCGCCGACCAAATACAAGGCCTCACCACCGATTTGGATCGGTTGGATCATTTGCTGCCGCAGATGTTGCCGGTGCTGCAGAACACCATCACCTCGATGACAAAGATGCGCGACTTCATGATCGCGACCCATAGCACCCAGGCCGGCACCCAGGCTCAGCAGCAGGAGCTGGCCAAAGGCGCGACGGAGATCGGCCTGTACTTCGACCAGGCCAAGAATGACGACTTGTTCTATCTGCCACCGGACGTGTTCGACAATCCCGACTTCAAACGTGGCATGAAGATGTTCATGTCGCCCGATGGCAAGGCAGTCCGGATGATCATCACCCACCAGGGCGACCCGGCGTCGGTGGAGGGTATCGACCATGTGCGGGGCCTCAAAGGTGTTGTCGCAGATGCCCTCAAGGGCACCCCGCTGAGTAATGCCAAGGTCTCACTCGCCGGCACGGCATCGCTGTATGCCGACATGCAGGACGGCGTCGTCACCGACCTCATGATTGCGATCATCGCGGCGATGATCCTGATTTTCGCGATCATGCTGTTGATCACGCGCAGTGTGGTGGCCGCCCTGGTGATCGTCTGCACCGTCGCCGCATCCTTGGGTACCGCGTGTGGTTTGTCGGTGCTGCTCTGGCAGGACATCCTCGGGCTGGGCGTGCAGTGGATCGTGATCCCGTTGTCGATGGTGATCCTGCTGGCAGTGGGTTCGGACTACAATCTCCTCGTGGTCTCGCGCTTCAGGGAAGAGATACACGCCGGGCTCAACACGGGCATCATCCGTGGCATCGGGGCGACCGGACGCGTCGTCACCGCGGCCGGCCTGGTGTTCGCCTTCACCATGATGGCGATGATCGTGTCCGACCTGCGCGTGGTCGGTCAGCTCGGCATGACCATCGGCATCGGCCTGGTGGTCGATACGTTGATCGTGCGGGCGTTCATGACCCCCTCGATTGCCGCCGCGCTGGGCCGCTGGTTCTGGTGGCCGCTCAACACCTTTGAGATCACCAGGCATGGCCGTGGCGGACCCGAGCCAACTCCGGTCGACGACGACAACACTGCGCCCCTTGCGACAGCGAGGGCGTGAGAGCCGTGACCGAGTCTGGCAAGCTGGCGGCGGGGTTGGTCGCCGCGGCGGAATGCTTGTCAGACACGGAATCAAAACTGCGCCAACGCACCCAAGGCCGGCTCGATCGATCCCGCGATCCCGCGATCCTCGACGCCGCGCTGGCCGCATTAGCCGAAAACGGTTACAACGACACCAATATGAACGATATCGCCGCGCGAGCGGGTGTTGGTAAAGCGGCGATATACCGCCGCTGGGCGTCGAAGGCCGCGTTGATGACCGATGCGCTTGTGTATTGGCGGCCCGACCTCATCGACGACGATGCCCCGGACACAGGCAGCCTTGCCGGTGACTTCGACGCGGTGGTTGAACGTGTAGCGCGCGCCGATGACGACCTGATCTCCAGCGATCTGGTGCTGCGAGTGGCGATGGAGGCGATGCACGATCAGCAGCTCGCATCGGCCCTCGACGAGTTGATGCTGCTCAAGGGCAGGCGCGTGGTGACGGCCATCCTCCGACAGGCCGCCGCCCGCGGCGAGGTCGCACCCGACGGGGACTGGACCCTTATCGCCGACACCTTGACGGGAATGGGGCTGATGCGGGTCATCAGCGGTCAAACCGTCGACGCGAAGTTCGTCCGCAGAGTCATCGACACGCTCATCCTGCCTGCCGTCTGCGCGGCGAACACCAAGGATGGTGGCGGGAGCGCAAAGTAGCGCCGGTTCGACCAACGACAACTGTCGAGATGCAGAGAAGATTGACAGGACACGCCGGGCTACTTTGACAAGAGCACGTATGGCTTTGAAGTCATTCGGCGCGACGCGATCCCCGGAAATGAGTGCGGTCCTGATCGCACCTGTTGTGCTAGGGAACCGGGCAGATGCCGCGCTCGAAGGTCCGGATAATCAGTGGCGCGACGGTGTGCCGAGGCAGTGCACCGGCCATGGCTTGCTCACAGCCTTGCAGGATCAATCCGTAGAGCGCGTGCCAAATCCAGGTCGGATTGAGGTCAGAGTCGAACACGCCTTCGTCCTGTCCCCGCGTGATCAGTTTGATCACCAACTCCTCATTCGGGGACTGGGCCGGGGGGATATCGCGGAGCACCGCCGGGTCACCGAAGAGGAAGACCAGCCGTTCACCTATTGAGACGCCTGCGGTGATGAATCGCCGCATCGCGTCGATTGCGGGTCCGTCGTCAAGGGCGGCCTCGTCCACCGCTTCACTGAGCACGCGGATCGAGTCCAGGGTCGCCTCGTAGATCAGCGTCTCGCGGTCGGCGAAGTACCGGTGCAGCGTGGTGCGACCGACCCCGGCCACGGTGGCGATCTCCGGCATGGTGGCCGTCCGGTTCGCTGCCAGCGCAGAGGCCGTAGCAGCGAGGATCGCGGCTCTGGTGCGCGCTTGCACACCCGAGAGTTGCTTCGTCGAGACGGACACGATGTGATCGTAGCCTGCCCCGGAATAGAACGTTGACGTTCCGATATTGAATGGTTATGTTCTGACTAAGGAAAGGCAGGAGGCCATGGATGTGACGACTTCTCCGTACGCGAGCGACGCACTGGACGACGGGACGGTCGACGCGGTGGTGATCGGCGGGGGCGCCGCGGGGCTGAACGGTGCGCTGATCCTCGCCCGCTCCCGCCGCTCGGTCGTCGTGATCGACAGCGGCTCCCCGCGCAACGCGCCCGCGAAGGCCGTGCACGGCTTCATCGTCTTGGACGGCACCCCGCCGCCCGAGATCCTTCGGCGGGGCCGGGAGCAGGTGCGCCAGTACGGCGGACGCGTCGTCCACGGCGAGGTGGTCTCGGCCGAGTCTGCCGCCCCGTCGGCGGACGGGGACCTGCGGTTCACCGTCACCCTGGCCGACGGCCGCAGCATCACCGCTCGCCGCATCCTGGTAGCCACCGGCCTTACGGATGTGCTGCCGGAGGTGCCCGGGCTCGCCGAGCACTGGGGGCACACTGTGGTGCACTGCCCGTACTGCCACGGCTGGGAGGTGCGCGATGAGCCCATCGGCATCCTCGCCACCGGCCCGGTTTCCATCGGCCACGCGTTTCTGTTCCGTCAGCTGACCGAGGACCTGATCTACTTCACCCACGGCACTGACCTGGACGAGGACAGCCGCGCCCGCTTTGCCGCCCGCGGCATCCGCGTCATCAACACCCCGGTCACCGAGGTCGTCAACGACGAGGACGGTGCCCTCGCCGGGGTGCGCCTGGCCGACGGCCAGGTCGTGGCCCGGCGCGTCCTCGCGGTCGCCCCGCAGATGCAGGCCCGCACCCAGGGCCTGGAAGGTCTGGGCCTGCCGGTGCAGGACCTGCCGAACATGGGCCGCGGTTTTGCCTCCGGCATGGCCGGCACCACCGAGGTGCCGGGTGTGTGGGTGGCCGGCAACGCCACCGATCTGGTCGCCCAGGTCGGGGCCTCCGCGGCGGCCGGCGCACTGGCCGGCGCAGACATCAACAGGATGCTGGCCATCGCGGACACCGACGCGGCCCTCCAGGGGAAGCGCGCGACTACGGGTTCAGGACCGTCGGCGACTGCGTCCGCATGATGGAGCTCTATGTCTCCAGCCGGCCGCTGCTCAGAAAAGGTACGTCGACAACGGTTCCAGTTGGGAGCGCGATGGCTCTGGTGAAGCGGGCGTGGGTTCCGCTGGTGATGGTCTTGGTGATCGCGATTGCATCGTTTGCTGTGGTGCGGCTGCACGGTGTTTTTGGCAGACAGTCGGTTTCGGCCGGCGGAGCCAACGGTGTGGACACGCTCGTGCAGTTCAATCCCAAGCACGTGCTTTACGACGTCTGGGGGCCCGCCGGCACCGTCGTCCAGGTCGACTACCTCGACGAGCACGCCCAACCGCAGAGGGTTGCAACGGCTACGGTGCCATGGAGCTACGAGATCGTCACCACCGACACCGCGGTGATCGCGACGGTGGTCGCCCAGGGCGAGGCCGACAGTATCGGGTGCCGCATCACCGTCAACGGTGAAGTTCGTGACCAACGGGTCTTCGACGGCCACCGTGCCCAGACCCACTGCATCATGAAGTCGGCATGACCGGCGCACACTCCGCTGAGATCGATCCGGCGGCAAAGCACGGCCGCTTCGCGCATGCCACGCGAATTCTGGCTATCCCGATCTTGATCGGATGGCTGTTGATCACGGCCGCGCTCAACGTCATTGCGCCCCAGCTCGATGTGGTCGGGGCGGCGCACTCGGTGCAGCTGATACCCGAAGACGCACCGTCGTTGATCGCGATGAAGCGTATTGGCAAGGACTTTCAGCAGTACGACTCGGACACCACAGCGATGGTCGTGATCGAGGCACAAGACAAACTCGGTGACGCGGCACATCGGTATTACGACCAGATCGTGGCCAAGCTGTCGCACGACACCGAGCATGTCGAGCACGTCGAGAACTTCTGGGGAGATCGGCTGACCGCGGCGGGGGCGCAGAGCAGCGATGCCAAGGGCGCCTACGTTCAGCTGAATCTGCGTGGTAATCAAGGCGATACCGAGTCCAACAACTCGGTCGCCGCGGTCAACAAGATCGTGGCAAGCGTGCCCGCGCCACCGGGGATCAAGGCCTACGTGACCGGTCCCGGACCGTTGGCCACAGAGCGCATGGAATACACCAATCGCAGCATGCAGACGATCACCGTCGTCACCGTCGTGATCATCGGGGCCATGCTGCTCATTGTCTACCGCTCCGTAGCGACCATGCTGGGCATGCTGCTCACGGTTCTTACCGAGCTCGCCGCCGCTCGCGGTGCTGTGGCCGTACTCGGTCACCACGGCGTTATCGGCCTGTCCACGTTCGCGGTGAATCTCGTTGTGAGCCTGGTGCTCGCCGCGGCGGCCGACTACACCATTTTCCTGGTCGGTCGATATCAGGAGGCCCGCTCGCACGGGCAAGACCGGATCGACGCCTTCTACACCATGTACAAGGGAACCGCCCACGTCGTCTTGGGGTCGGGTCTAACGGTCGCGGGCGCGATGTTCTGCATGAGCTTCACCCACCTGCCGTACTTCCACAGCCTCGGTGCGCCGTGTTCGATCGCCCTGCTGGTGACGATCGCCGCCTCCCTAACGCTGGCGCCCGCGGTGATCACCATAGCTACCCGGTTCGGGGTCTTCGATCCCAAACGCAAGGTCAAGACCCGCGGTTGGCGGCGGGTGGGGGTGGCCGTGGTGCGATGGCCGGGACCGATCCTGGTCGGTGCCGTGCTGGTAACGGTGATCGGTCTGGTGGCCCTGCCCGCTTACGTTCCCAACTACAACGACCGCTACTACCTACCCACCGACGCACCGTCTTCCGTGGGCTACCGCGCCTCGGACCGGCATTTCCCCGAGGCGCGGATGGGGCCCGAGATCCTCATGGTCGAAGCCGACCACGACATGCGTAACCCCACCGACATGCTGGTGTTGGACCGGGTCGCCAAGCTCACCTTCCATCTGCCGGGAATCGCTCGGGTACAGGGTATTACGCGTCCACTGGGCTCGACGGTCGATCACAGCTCGGTGCCATTTCAGATCAGCGCCCAAAACGCAATCACGATCCAGAATCTGCACCACCTCAAGGACCGCATGGGTGACCTGCTGAAAACCAGTGATCAGCTGAGCGTGGTCATCAACCTCACCCAGACCATCTACGGGTTGACGACTCAGCTCAGCGATGTCACCCACGACTTGGATGGCAGGGGTCACCAAATCCTGGACACCACCCAGGAGCTGCGCGATCACCTCGCCGATTTCGACGACTTCTGGCGACCGCTTCGCAGCTATTTCTACTGGGAGCAGCACTGTTTCGACATCCCGATCTGCTGGTCGCTGCGCTCGCTGTTCGACGCCACCGACGGTGTCGACAAGCTCAGCGACGACCTGCAGGGCATCACCAACGTCGACCTGGACCGCCTCGACACACTGGTACCGAAGTTGGCGGCGCAACTGCCCCCGCTGATCGCGACCCTGAAAACGGTGCAGGGCTTGCTGCTGACGATCTACAGCTCGTTTAGCGACCTGACCGATCAGCTCGATGAGATGTCGCAGAACTCAACCATCATGGGCCGGGCGTTCGACGACTCCAAAAACGACGACATGTTCTACCTGCCGCCAGAAGCATTCGATAATGCGGACTTCCAGCGCGGGCTCAACCTGTTCGTGTCCCCCGACGGCAAGGCGGCGAAATACGTGATCACCCACAAAGGCGATCCGGCGAGCCCGCAAGGCATTTCGCACATTGACCAGATCAAGCAGGCCGCCACCGAGGCCACCAAGGGAACACCGCTGGAGAGCGCCAACATCTATCTCGGCGGCACCGCGGCCACATATAAAGACGTCCACGAGGCGTCGACGCTGGATCTGACGGTCTCGGTGACCGCGGCAATGGGCCTGATCTTCATAGTCATGCTCGGTATCACCCGTGCCCTGGCCGCCTCGGCCGTGATCGTCGGAACCGTGGCGGGTTCCATCGCTTCCGCGATGGGCCTGTCCGTGCTGATTTGGCAGCACCTGCTGCACATGCCACTGAACTGGATCGTGGTTCCCATGGCGGTGATCGTCATGTTGGCCGTCGGATCCGACTACAACCTGCTGCTGGTCTCGCGGATGCAGGAGGAGATCCACGCCGGCTTGAAGACCGGGATCATCCGGTCGATGGGCGGTACCGGCGGAGTCGTGACCACCGCAGGGCTGGTGTTCGCATTCACCATGGGCGGCATGCTGGTCAGCGATCTGCGCACTATCGGACAGGTCGGCAGCACGATCATGATCGGCCTACTGCTCGACACCCTGGTGGTCCGGTCCTTCTTGGTGCCCTCGATCGCCGCGCTGCTCGGACGCTGGTTCTGGTGGCCGCGCAGGGTCTACTCGAGGCCCGTGAATACGGCGCCGTCTTCGCCGCGAACACCAGCCGCGGTGAGCGCCGACCCGGACGCCACCGGGCCCATCCTCAGCGGTGTCACCTAACCAGGCACCGCCGTTCGCGGCCGCTGGTTTTGGTGGCCACTACGAGTACGAAAAAGATTGGCGGCCCGACAATGTCGGCAAACAATCAGTACACGGTCGTCAATCACCACTGCATCGCGACAGTCGGACGTCACCGCGCCATGTTGGCGAAGCGCGACAGATGCAGCTGGTGCGCGACGGTCACCGTCTTGGTCGGGCCGTTACGGTGTTTGGCGAGAATGAAATCCGCCTCTCCCCCGCGCGGATCGTCCCTTTCGAATGCGTCCGGGCGGTTCAACAGAATCACCATGTCCGCATCCTGTTCCAGCGATCCCGACTCACGAAGGTCGGACAGCATCGGCTTCTTGTCGGTGCGCTGCTCGGGTCCGCGGTTGAGCTGGCTGATTGCGACCACGGGAACCTCGAGCTCCTTGGCCAAAAGCTTCAGCTGACGGGAGAATTCGGACACCTCGAGCTGCCGCGACTCCACCTTCTTACCCGACGACATCAGCTGCAGGTAGTCGACCACCACCAGGCGCAGGTCGGCCTTCTGCCGCAACCGGCGCGCCTTGGCGCGGATCTCCATCATCGTCAGGTTCGGCGAATCGTCGATATACAGTGGCGCCTCACTGATTTCGCTCATCCGCCGCGCCAGCCGCGTCCAGTCTTCGTCACTCATCCGGCCCGAACGCATGTCGGCGAGTTTGATTTTCGCCTCCGCCGACAGCAACCGCATGACGATCTCGGACTTGCTCATCTCCAGCGAGAAGATGACGCTGGCCATGCGGTGCTTAATTGAACACGAGCGTAAAAAATCTAGTCCTAGCGTCGATTTCCCGACTCCAGGCCTGGCCGCCACGATGATCATCTGCCCGGCGTGCAGACCGTTGGTCACCTCGTCGAGTTCGGTGAAACCCGTTGGCACGCCGCGCGCCACGCCGCCGTTGGACGCGATGGCGTCGATCTCGTCCATCGTCGGCTGCAGCAGATCCTCGAGCGGAACGAAATCCTCCGTCGTCCGCCGGTCGGCCACCTCGTAGATCTCGGCCTGCGCGCGGTCGACCACCTCGGCCACATCGGCACCCTCGGCGCCCGCGTAGCCGTACTGCACCACGCGGGTGCCGGCCTCGACCAGGCGCCGCAGTAGCGCCTTCTCGGCGACGATGGTCGCGTAGTAGCCCGCGTTGGCCGCGGTGGGCACCGTCGAGATCAGCGTGTGCAGATACGGCGCGCCGCCGATCCGGCGCAGCAGGTTGCGGCGGTCCAATTCCGCGGCGACCGTGACGGCGTCGGCCGGCTCACCGCGCCCGTACAGGTCCAGGATCGCGTCGTAGACGTTCTGGTGCGCGGGGCGGTAGAAGTCGCCGGGCCGCAGCCGCTCGAGCACGTCGGCGATGGCGTCCTTGCTCAGCAGCATGCCGCCCAACACCGCCTGCTCCGCCGCCATGTCCTGCGGTGGCTGACGCCCGAAGTCCTCGCTCGGCGACGACGCATCCATGCCCGACGTCAGATCATCGACGACCGCCATGGATTCCCTTCTCCCGCGCTCCACTCATCCGAACATACATTCGACAACCGACATTGAGGGTAGGTCAAGGTCCTGACACCTTCGCCTCAGAGCGCCCACACGCTCGGCGCCGGGACGACGTTAGACGTTGCTGGCTACTAGGTAAAAGGGGTGCTGTTCATGAAGCTGTGCATCGTGTGTGCATATACATCGACACCTGTGTTGAGCGGGGTGTGGAGAACCTGTGGATTAAAGCAAAGGGCCAGGACATAGGTGCAGATACCGGCCATACAACGCCATGAAAACCATGTGGACAAGAATCTCTACGGCGTGTCGGGCCGGGTTACGGTCCCGGGCGTGTTGGCTTTCCGCCATATTTTCCCAGCGTTACGGGCCGGTAACGCGGACCGTTCGGATGCGGCCCAGAAATCGTTCGCTACGGAGCACGTCCGCGACCACCCGTGGCAAACAACGGCCGCAAGCCCGCAGCGCAAAAAGCCCGGCGGCGGCCGATCAAGGCCACCGCCGGGAATGAGCAAATGTCGGGTGCTTAGCTCTGCGCGACCACTTCGAGCGCGACCTCGACGTCGACCTCGGGGTGCAGGTGCACCGCCACCGGGTGAGTACCGAGGGCTTTGATGTGCGACTTCGGCAGCCGGACGATCCGTTTGTCCAGGTTGGGACCGCCGGCCTTCTTGATCGCGGCGACGACGTCGCCGGCGGTCACCGAGCCGAACAGCTTCCCGGAATCCGCCGCGGTCTTCACCGGCAGCGAGACCGGTCCCAGCGCCTCGATCGCCGTCTTGAGTTCGTTGGCGTGGCCGAGGTCGCGCACCGCCTTGGTTTCGCGGGCCCGGCGGATGTCGTCGGCCTGCTTCTGCGCGCCGCGCGAGGCCACGATCGCCAGTCCGCGCGGGAGCAGGTAGTTGCGGCCGTAGCCATCCTTGACCTCGACAGTGTCGCCGACGGTACCGAGGTGGTCGACGTCAGCCGTCAGAATCAGCTTCATCGTTCGTAACTTTCAGTTGGCCTTCGACGCCTACCGCGCCGAGGAGGTGAAGGGCAGCAGCGCCACTTCGCGGGCATTCTTCACCGCGATGGCGATGTCGCGTTGGTGCTGCACACAGTTGCCGGTGACGCGACGCGCACGGATCTTGCCGCGCTCACTGATGTAGGTGCGCAGCAGCGCGGTGTCCTTGTAGTCGATCGCTTGATCCTTCTTGGCGCAGAAGACACACTTCCGCGCCTTGACCGGCTTTTCCGGAGCCGGGCGCCGCTTGTTGGACTTGGCCATGTCTGTCTTTCTTTCCCTTTTCTACTGCTGAAGTTCTTAGAAGGGCGGTTCGTCGTCGCCGCCGCCGAACGAGCCCGATGCCGGCGCGCTGCCCCACGGGTCGTCGGCCGGTGCGCTGGTCGCGGGCGCCGCCTGCTGGCGGGATCCACCGCCGCCACCACCGCCGAAGCCGCCGCCGCCACCGCCACTGCGCGAGGCCTTGTTGACCTTGGCCGTGGCATAGCGCAGCGAGGGGCCGATCTCGTCGACCTCGACCTCGACGACGGTGCGCTTCTCACCTTCGCGGGTCTCGAACGAACGCTGCTTGAGCCGGCCCGTGACGATCACACGGGAGCCGCGGGTGAGGCTTTCGGCGACGTTCTCGGCGGCTTCCCGCCAGATGTTGCATCGCAGGAACAGCGCCTCGCCGTCCTTCCACTCCCCGCTCTGGCGGTCATAGATCCGAGGCGTCGACGCCACCGTGAAATTCGCGACGGCGGCACCCGACGGAGTGAACCGCAGTTCTGGGTCTGCGGTCAGGTTTCCGACGACGGTGATAGTGGTGTCACCAGCCACAGTTTCCTCCTCGTTCCACGCTGTTGCTCGCCGCTCCGGTAGTGGATGTCATGAGCGTGTCCTCGCTGAGCCTACGCAGGTGCGCCCCGCCGTGGGTCCACGGCGCGGCCACGATTGTTAGTGCTTGTCGGTGCGCATCACCTTGGTGCGCAGTACCGACTCGTTGAGGCTCAGCTGGCGGTCGAGCTCGGACACCGTCGCGGGCTCGGCTTTCAGGTCGACGACGACGTAGATGCCTTCGGCGTGCTTGGCGATCTCGTAGGCCAGCCGGCGCCGGCCCCAGATGTCGACCTTGTCGACGGATCCGCCATCCTTGCGGACGACGTTCAGGAACGTCTCCAAGGACGGGGCAACGGTGCGCTCGTCGAGCGTGGGGTCAAGAATGACCATGATTTCGTATGGACGCATGGAAACCTCACCACCTCCTCTGGTCTCAAGCGGCCACGGTCGATCCGTGGCAGGAGGGTCGCCTGCGTCGGCAACCGCCCCAGGCTACCGGATACCGGGCTGACCAGAAAATCCGCGCGACGGCGCAACCCCGCTACCGCCGGGCGGCCATGTATTCCTTGACCCTGGCCAGCGTCGCCGGATCGGCCTTGGCGAGCGCACCGGAATCGAATGGCGGCTGCGGGTCGTATTCGATGAGCAGCTGAGCGGCCTGCGCGGCCTGGCGGTCGACGAGCAACTCCACCAGCCGCAACGCCATGTCGATGCCGCTGGACACCCCGGCCGCGGTGATGATCCGCTGCGGCAGGTGCTCGACGACCCGCTCGGGCACGTAGCGCGCGCCCAAATTGTTGAGCAGGTCGGCGGCGCCCCAGTGGGTGGTGGCGGTCAGCCCCTCGAGCAGTCCGGCCGCAGCCAACAGCAATGAGCCGGTGCAGACCGAGGTGGTGAACCTGGTGTTCGGATGCACCGCCCGCAGCCAGTCCCGGATGGCCTCGTCGTGGATCAGTTGGCGGGTACCGATGCCGCCGGGAAACACCACCACTTCCGGGGCGCTCACCTCATCGAAAGTGGCGTCGCAGGTGACGCCGAGCATTCCGTTGTCGGTCCGCACCTCACCGCGGCGGTGCCCGACGAACACGACCTCGATCGACGGAATGCGTTGCAGCACGTCGTAGGGCCCCACCGCGTCCAGAGCGGTGAAGCGCGGAAAGATCGGGATGGCGACCTGGGTCATGTCATGGCGCCAGTGCCGGTTGTTCGTCGGCGTCCTCGGGCACGGGGGCGCTCGCGCGGCGTGAGCCCACCGGCCGCAGCCAGTCCGGCAGCCAGCCCGGCGGGGCGTCGGGTGCGCGGTCGAACGGCCCGCCCGCCGGGTCGTCCACCCGTCCGCCCCAGCGCACCAAATCCTCGTCGGGCCGGTAGATCTGGCGGATCACCAGCGCGCACAACGCGATGACCGCGACGTCACGCAACAGCACCGTGGTGGTGAAGAACTGCTCGGGCAGCGAACGATTGGGATTGCCGTACAGGTAATACATCCGCGGCACCCACACCAGCGCGTCGATGGTCATCCACGCCAGCAGCACCCGTCGATGCGGCAGAGCCAGCACCGCCAGCGGCACCAGCCACAGCGAGAACTGCGGACTCCACACCTTGTTGGTCAGCAGGAAAGCAGCCACCACCAAGAACACGACCTGCGCCACCCGCGGTCGCCGCGGAGCGGTCAGGATGATGAATGCGATTGCCGCACAACACGTCACGAACAACACCGCGACGACCGTGTTCAACACCGTCGGCGGTTGCCAGAAACCCAGCTTGGGATCGAAACCCCGCCAGCCGGTGAACGACTTCACGACGTTGTACAACGAGTCCATGTCGTCGCCGCGTCGCGTATTGAGCCGGAAGAACTCCGACCATCCGCGCGGAAAGAACACCAGCACGGGCAGGTTCACCAGCAGCCAGGTCACCACGGCCGCCGCCGCGGTGCGGCCCCACGCCCGCAGCCGCCCGGTCCGGATTCCCAGCAGCAGCATGGGACCCAGGAACAGCAACGGGTACAGCTTTGCCGCCGCCCCCAACCCGATCAGCACACCGGCCAGCATCGGCCTGCGCCGCGCCCAGGCCAGCAATCCGGCCATCGCGAAACCCGTTGCCAGCGCGTCGAAGTTGGTGAAGATCTGAAAGATCAGCACCGGCGACGCCGCCACCAGGGCCGCATCCCAGACCCGCCGCCCGGCCAGGCCCGCGGACGCCCAGACGGTGGCCAGCCAGGCCAGCGCGAGTCCGAACGCCGAGACGTTGAAGAACATCACGACCTCGGCGACCACCGGAAGCGGGACCAGCTTGCTCAGCGCCGTGTAGGTCTTGGCCAGCGCCATCGACACGTACTGGTACATCCCCGTCAGCACGGGATACTCCATGTACCGCACCGCGGGCCGGCCGTCGTAGCGGATCTGCTGGGCGCCGGTGGAGTCGGTCTCGATCCAGCTCGACTTGTACGGAAATTTGCCCTGGCTCAACAACTCCGCGCCGTAGAGCGGCACCGTGTCGGAATAGCACAGCTCGTAGTAGGCGCGCTGGTTGTCCCAATTGGCCACGCGCTGATCGCCGGTGCCGGTGCCGGTGCTTTGCAGGCAGGCCGCCTTGGTCGACCAGCCGAGCGCCAAAAAGACCAACCCGATCAGGAACATCACCCGCAGCGGCGTCATCAACCGAGCGCGGCCGATCAGCGCGTGCCGGCCGACGGGACCCCCGACGACGTCGGCGAGCGCGGCGCCCAGAAAGTCGGTGCGGCTCGGGCAGTCTCGGTTGTCGGCGCTGCGTAGGTCCGCGGCCAACGGCCGCGGTGAAATGGTGGCTCCGTGTTCCGCGTCCCCGGTCACGGCGGCGGGGGCGGCGCTTGGGGCCCACCCGGCGGGACACCGCCGCCCGGCTCCGGAGCGCCCGGCGGGCCGCCGCCGGGCGGCGGTGGCGCGAGCGTGATCGTGGTGGGCGGGCCGACCGGGATGGTGATGCCCGGCGCCACTTCGATGGTGGGCTGAATGACGGTTTCGGCCGGCGGCTTCGGCGGGGGCGGCGGCGCCGGCACGCCCGCGTAGCCGCCGATCTCGGTCGGCTTGGGGAAGGATTCGTTGGAGGTGCCCTTGAGCGCGCCGTCCATGGTGGCCTTCCAGATATCCGATGGCAGCCCCGACCCGTAAACCGGTGCGCCCGAGGCCGTTACGAGCGGTTCGTCGCCTTTGGCGGTGCCCAGCCACACGGCCGTCGACAGCGACGGCGTGTAGCCGACCATCCAGGCGTCCTTGTCCGAGTTGGTGTCACCCAGCTGCGTGGTGCCGGTCTTGGCCGCCGATGGCCTGCCGCCGGCGAGGGCGTGGCCGCGCGAGTAGCTGGCGATCGGTGCCATGGCGGCGGTGACGTTGTCGGCGACGGCCTTGGGGATGCGCTGCTCGCCGTTGTCCTCGGACTTGCTCGCATCGAACAGCACCTGGCCGTCGGAATTGACCACCTTCTGCACGAAATGCGGCCGATGATAGACGCCGGAGGCGGCCAGCGTGGCATACGCCGAGGCCATGTCGATCACCCGGGTTTGATACTGGCCCAGCACGATTCCGTTGTTCGGTGGTCCACCCTTGCCGTCCTCGGACAGGGTGTGGGGGACGCCGGGGAAGCTGGTCGCGACGCCGGCCCGGTGCGCGGCGTCGGCCACGGCCTGCGGTCCGCCCTTGAGCTTGAGCATCAGCCGGTAGTACGAGGTGTTCAACGATTGCTTGAGCGCCTGGGCGATGTTGCACGTCCCGCAGCTTTCGCCCTCGACGTTCGTGATCTTGATGCCGTCGACGGTCAACGGCGAACTGTCCACCTGATAACCCAGGCCGATCCCCTGCTCGAGCGCGGCGATCAGGCAGAACACCTTGAACGAGGAACCGGTCTGCAATCCGGCCTGAGCGAAGTCGAAGCCGTTGGCGTCGCTGCCGCCGTAGTAGGCGCGGATGGAGCCGTCGTGCGGATCGACCGACACCACCGCCGTGCGCATGTCGGGGTCTTGGCCGTCGAGGTATTTCGACACGGCCTTCTCGGCGGCCTGCTGGGCCTTGGGGTCGATGGTGGTGGTGACCTGAAGCCCCTGGGTGTTCAGCGTCCGTTCGTCGATGTTGAACAGATCCATCAGTTCTCGGGTCACCTGGCGCTCGATGAGCCCGTTGGGCCCGGTCGTCTGGTTCTGTGCGCGCGCCTGATCGGGCGGCACGGTCTGCGGGAACACCTGCGCGGCACGGTCGTTCGACGACAGCGCCTTGGTCTCCACCATGCCGTCGAGCACCCAGTTCCACCGCGCCAGGGCGCCCTTGGGGTCGACGGCCGGGTCCAGGGTGGAGGGCCGCCGAATGAGGGCCGCCAGCAGTGCCCCCTCCGATACGGTGAGCTGCTCGACCGGCTTGTCGAAGTAGGCCTTCGATGCCGCGGAGATGCCGTACGCGCCGCGCCCGAAGTAGATGATGTTCAGATAGGACTGCAGCACTTCGTCTTTGGACCACTCCCCCGACATCTTGGTGGCGATGACCAATTCCTTGGCCTTGCGCATCAGGCCGCTGATGCCGTGCTGCGCCGACCCGACGAGGGCGTTCTTCACGTATTGCTGGGTGATCGTCGATCCACCCTGTAGGTCCCCGCTGCCGAAGAGGTTGTTGTTCACCGCCCGCGCGAAGCCGCTGAAGTCGAAGCCGGGGTTGGAATAGAAGTTGCGGTCTTCGGCGGCGATCACCGCCTGGCGGACGTGCACGGGCACTTGGTTGAGGTTGACGTCGACTCGATTGCCTTCCGGCGGAATGATTTTGGCGATCTCCGAGCCGTCGCTGGCCAGGATGGTCGACACCTGGTTGGTGCGAAGGTCCCCCGGCTTGGGAATGTCGACGATGAAGTACGCCATCGCGAAGGTGACGATCGGTAACAGCACCAGCACGGCCGCACACAGGTAGGCGGCGCGGCGCACCCACAGCCAGTTGATCTGCTGGGTCCAGGCCCAGTCGCGCCACGGCCCGGCCGCCCGCCTGCCGGGTCCGTCGGATCCGCCGGGCCGGCCAGGCCGCGGCGGCGGTCCGCCGGGTGGGCGACCTCCGGAGCCGGCGCGCTGCTGCCGGCCCGACGCCGGCCCGCGGCCGTCCAAGGCGGCCTTGACCTCGTCGATCGCGTCACGGCGCAACGGCGTCGACGGCGGGCCGGCCAAGGCGGCTTTGACTTCGTCGATCGGGTCGGAGCGCCGCGGCGCCTGGTCGTCTCTGACCGCCGGCAGGATCGTGGTCAGGCGATCGTCGGGCGGCCCCTGCCGGCGGCGGTTGGACGGTCGCGGCGCATTGCGCTGTCCGGGATCCTGCGGACGGTCGTCGTTGTCGCGGTTGCCCACCCGCTCGGCCCCTGGCCCACGTTGGTCACCGGACGACTGGCTGTGCCGTCCTTCGTCATTCGAGCTCATTCAGTGGCCGTGCGGGCGCCGTTGCGCGCCGCCCGCGAGCGCCCGCTGCCCCTGGGAGGAGATGCCGGGCGCGCGGCGCCGAGCACGTATGACTTGACGAGGTGGTTCCAGCTGCACGTGCGGCACACCTCCACCACGTGGACCGCGAACTCCTCGAAGCGGGTGGCCAGCATCACCAACTCCTCGGCGGTCCGCGCCGAGCCCGAGACCGGGCCCAGGTGTTCGCCGAACACCCACGAGACCAGGGTCAGCTGCTCCTTGCGGCAGATCGGGCACATGACCTGGCTCGTTTTCCCGTGAAACTTGGCGGCGCGCAGCAGATACGGGTTCGCGTCACACACCTCGGACACGCCCGTCCGGCCCGAATACACCTGGGCCAGCAGTGAGCGCCGCCGAAGCGCGTAATCCACCACTTGTCGCTGCAGTCGCACGCCCACCAGAGTACGACGCCATCCCGACCAGTGATACGCAACCAAAACTGTGGCGGCCCTGCCGCGGTGCTCGGTGTCGGTTTCTGCGCCCAACGCGAGCCGGACTTCTACGATCATCCCGTGGCGAAATGGCTCGGGACACCGCTGGCCGGCGGGTTAACGGCGACCACCCGCGCCAGGGACAGCGACCGTCAGGACACCTGCACGATCCTCGACAACGCGCTGAGCGACGGCGAAGTCTCCGCCGAGGAGCATCGGGAAAGGGTCAGCGCGGCCACCAAGGCGGTGACGCTGGGCGACCTGCAGGCTCTGGTGCGCGATCTGCAGTCCAACACCGGGCGGGAACTGACCGCCCTCGACTCGCGGCCCCGGCGGCCGCGGCTGGCCGGGTGGGGCGCACCGGCCGCCGCCTTCGTCGTCTCGGTCCTGCTGGGCATGGGCATCGGATGGGGCCTCTACGGCAACACCCGCTCGCCGCTGGACTTCACCACGGACCCGGGAGCGAAGCCCGACGGCGTCGCCGCCGTGGTCCTGACGCCGCCGACGCAACTGCACTCGGTCGGCGGGCTCACGGGATTGCTCGAGCAGATGCGCAAACGGTTCGGCGACACCATGGGCTACCGGCTGGTGATCTACCCGACGTATGCGGCGTTGGACCGCCCGGACCCCTCCGACGACCGGCGAATCCTTGCTTACACCTACCGGGGCGGATGGGGCGATCCGACCAGCTCGGCCAAGAGTTCCTCGGACGGTCCGGCGCCGGTCGACCTGAGCAAATTCGACGTCAACGCGGCGGTGGGCATCATGCGCGGCGCCCCGCAGACCCTGCGCATGAAGCCGTCCGACGTGAAATCGACGTACCTGATCGTCGAGCCGGCAAAAGACCCGACCACACCCGGGGCGCTGACACTGTCGCTCTATGTCTCCAGTGACTACGGCGGCGGCTACATCGCATTCGGCGGTGACGGCACCGTCAAACAGATGAGTTTGCCCACGTAACGCCCCGTCCCCCCGGCGTAACTCGACCCCCGGTGGGCTGTGACGAACTGCAAACCAACACCGCGTGGTGTTGTGGCTAATATATCGGGACGATACGATTGCGCGAGGCGTCGGACCGTCGTAACTAGCCATGCAAACCGTCTTGTGAGGGGGTGAATCGATGCTGGAGCTTGCCATCCTGGGTCTCCTCATCGAGTCGCCCATGCACGGCTACGAGTTGCGCAAACGGTTGACCGGTTTACTCGGCGCGTTCCGGGCGTTTTCGTACGGTTCGCTCTACCCGGCCCTGCGTCGCATGCAGGCCGAAGGGTTGATCGCCGAGGACGCCGCGCCGGCCGGGACGCCTGTCCGGCGGGCCCGGCGCGTTTACCAGTTGACCGACGAGGGCCGTCGGCGTTTCGGTGAGCTGGTGGCCGACACCGGTCCGCACAACTACACCGACGACGGCTTCGGGGTACACCTGGCCTTCTTCAACCGGACTCCGGCAGAGGCGCGGATGCGCATTCTGGAAGGCCGCCGCCGTCAGGTCGAGGAACGGCGGGAGGGTCTGCGTGAAGCCGTGGCGCGGGCCAGTAGCTCGTTCGACCGCTACACCCGCCAGCTTCATCAATTGGGGCTCGAGTCCAGTGAGCGCGAAGTCAAGTGGCTCAACGAGCTCATTGCTGCGGAGCGGGCTATGCCCGGCCTCTCCGAGCAAACATAATCCCCCGCACGAACCCAGCATCCAGTCAGAGGTCAGAGGTTAGGAGAACGCCCATATGAGTGAGCAGAACGCGCCGCTTGCGTCGACGGAGGTACGAGTCGCCATTGTCGGCGTCGGTAACTGCGCGTCTTCGCTGGTTCAGGGCGTGCAGTACTACTACGACGCCGACGAGAACAGTACCGTGCCCGGCTTGATGCACGTGAAGTTCGGCCAGTACCACGTGCGCGACGTGAAGTTCGTCGCCGCGTTCGACGTGGACGCCAAGAAGGTCGGGTTCGACCTGTCCGAGGCCATCTTCGCCTCGGAGAACAACACCATCAAGATCGCCGACGTGCCGCCCACCAACGTGACGGTGCAGCGCGGCCCGACGCTCGACGGCATCGGCAAGTACTACGCCGACACCATCGAGGTGTCCGATGCCGACCCCGTCGACGTGGTCAAGGCGCTGCGCGAGGCCAACGTCGACGTGCTGGTGTCCTACCTGCCGGTGGGCTCGGAGGAGGCCGACAAGTTCTACGCCCAGTGCGCCATCGACGCCGGCGTGGCATTCGTCAACGCGCTGCCGGTGTTCATCGCGTCGGACCCGGTGTGGGCCAAGAAGTTCGCCGACGCGGGTGTGCCGATCGTGGGCGACGACATCAAGAGCCAGGTCGGCGCGACCATCACCCACCGCGTGATGGCCAAGCTGTTCGAGGACCGCGGCGTGCAGCTGGACCGCACCATGCAGCTCAACGTCGGCGGCAACATGGACTTCCTCAACATGCTCGAGCGCGAGCGGCTGGAGTCCAAGAAGATCTCCAAGACGCAGGCCGTGACCTCCAACCTGCAGCGCGAGTTCAAGACCAAGGACGTGCACATCGGCCCGTCCGATCACGTCGGCTGGCTCGACGACCGCAAGTGGGCCTACGTCCGGCTCGAGGGCCGGGCCTTCGGTGACGTGCCGCTGAACCTGGAGTACAAGCTCGAGGTCTGGGACTCGCCGAACTCCGCCGGCGTCATCATCGACGCGGTGCGCGCCGCCAAGATCGCCAAGGACCGCGGCATCGGCGGCCCGGTGATCCCGGCGTCGGCCTACCTGATGAAGAGCCCGCCGCAGCAGCTGCCCGACGACATCGCGCGCACCCAGCTCGAAGAGTTCATCTCGGGCTAACGCTCCCTTCTTGCTCCGCGAACGTCGAGTTGTTGCGGCGACACGCCGCGCAGGCGCCCAACAACTCGACGTTCGGCCGGGGTTGAGGGCGTACTTCGGCCGGGGTTGAGGGCGTACCTCGGCCGGGGTTGAGGGCGCAATAGCCGATTCATCGACACAACGCTGTGCGGGTGCTTAGCATCATCTCTCGATGACCGTTCAACCCGCGGCGTTCCTCCGCACGACGCTGCCCCTCGACCTGTCGCGGCTCGGCGAACTCGACAGCGGCCGCTACCACTCGATTTGGCTGCCCGACCATATGGTCAGCTTCTGGCCCGACTCGATCTGGACTCCCGAGTTCACCGACCTGGCTACCGCGTCCCCATCGCCGCACCGTCACCTCGACGGGCTCGCGGTCGCGGCCGCGGCGGCCGTGCTGACCGAGCGGGTGCCGATCGTCAGCGCCGTGGTCGACACCGTGCGCCGCCATCCCGTGATGCTCGCGCAGACGGCGCTGACCATCGATCACCTCGCCAAGGGGCGCTTCATCCTCGGCCTGGGCAGTGGCGAGAGCGAAAACACGCTGCCCTACGGTTTCGACTTCTCCCGTCCGGTCAGCCGATTCGAGGAGGCTTTGACGGTGATCCGGCTGCTCTGGCGCAGCGACGGCCCGGTCGATTTCGACGGCCAGTTCTACTCGCTGCACCACGCCCGACTGGACACCGAACCCTACGAAGGCCGGCCTCCGCAGATCTGGATCGGCGCCAGCGGCCCGCGGATGCTCGACATCGCCGGCAGGCACGCCGACGGGTGGTGGCCGGCGGGCGCCTGGACTCCCGGGCACTACGCCGAGATGCTCACCGCGGTGAGGACATCCGCGGAACGCGCCGGCCGCGACCCGATGGCGATCACACCGTCGTTCATCCAGGTGTGCCTGATCGGCGAGGACGACGCGGCCCTCGCCGAGATCCTGCAGGCTCCCCTGGTCAAGGCGTTTCTGCTGCAGGTGTCCGCGAAGACGTTGCGCGACTTCGGTTTCGAACACCCCATGGGCGACGGTTGGCGTGGCTTTCAGGACATCGACCCCGCGGTGCTCACCCGGGACCGCATCGTCGAGTTCCTGGGCAAGGTGCGGCCCGAGATGGTGCTGTCCGTCGTGCCCCACGGGACACCGAAAGAGGTCGCCAGAATCGTCAAGACCTATGTGGACGCCGGCCTGCGCGTACCCAAGATCCTCGACTACGGCGCCATGGCCGGATTGGCCTACGCGCAGACCTCGGCGGCGAACGTCCGTGCCGCCGAGGACGAACTCATGCGGCTCTGCGGAGACCCGTCGTGACAACGCTTTTGGACGCCGCAGAGTTGCTCGCCGCCGCCGAGGCCGAAACCGGACTGCACGACTACGGCGACCCGACATTGCCGGAGCGCTTCGCCGTCGCCGTCGACCATCTCAACGGCCTCGGCCTGGACGCCGACGGCAGATTCGAAGCCGCGCAGGTATGTCGATGGCTGCTGACCTCGCGGCTCGAACTCATCGAAGACCGCAACCGATACCCGATCGCCGAGGAAGTGATCGATTCGCCGATGTTCGTCACGGGCGAACCACGCTCGGGGACAACGCTGATGCACGCCCTGATGTCGGTCGACCCGGGCGCTCGGGCGCTACGGTTCTGGGAGGTGATGTATCCGTCCCCGCCGCCGGGACTCGCGGGACCCGGCGACGAGCGCCGGGCACGCGCCGACGCCGACTGGCGCGAGATCAACGCGAAGATGCCCAAATGGCTGCGCAGCCATCCCTACAACGACATGCTGGGCGACGGCCTGCCCGAGGACGAACGCACCTGGGCGTTCGACTTCCGCGTCATGACACCCACCGCGTGGTGGCGGGTGCCCATGCAGTCACTGGTCGGCGGCCTGGCCACCGACCCGGCCGCACAGTACCGGCTACACAAGGCCATGCTGCAACAGCTGCAATACCGCAGGCCGCGAAAGTATTGGGTGCTGAAGGGCTTTCACGGATTCCGGCTCAAGGAGCTGTTCGACACCTATCCCGACGCGCGGATGGTCTGGTTGCACCGCGACCCCGTGCAGGTCGCCGCCTCACGCACCATGATGATGGCCGACATCGCCGAAGGCATGGTCGGCACCGTCGACCTGCACGCCTTGGCCAAGATGCATCTGGAGTTGACGCGCGCCGGCGTCGCCAACACCATGAGCAACCCGCTGGTCGATGATCCCCGCATCCTGCACCTCCGCTACGCCGACTTCATCACCGATCACGTTGGCGCCGTGCGGCGTTACTACACGTTCTGCGGTCGCGAACTGACCGCCGAGGCGGAGGCGGCGATGCGCGCGTACCTGGCCGACAATCGCGGCGACCGCTACGGCAAATTCCACTACTCCACGCAACTGCTCACCGACATCGGAGAAGACCTCGACGCCCTGCACGCCGAATTCAAGCCCTTCCGCGACCGGTTCGGCGTCGCGATCGAAAACCGTGGCTGACATGACAGGCGCACACCAACGGCTGTCCGTCCACAACGTCACCTTCTACGGCGCTTCGCTGGCCGAGCTGCACGAGCACTGGGCGACGCTCGGCGTATCCCGGTTGAGCATCCTGGACGGCCAGCTGCTCGACCCGGAGTTGTCAAACCTGGTGCGGCACAACGACTATACCGTGGAGGCGGTGTACCACCTCTTCGCCGAGGGCAGCCTGACCTCCGACGCCCACGCCGCCCGGGATGCGCTGTCCGCCGTCATCGACGCGGCGGCCGAGGTGGGCGCGCACACGGTCTACATGCTCACCGGCGGACGCGGAGACCTGACCTGGAACCAGGGTGCCGAGCGCTTCTGCGAGATGGTCGCGCCGTGCGCCGCGCGCGCGAAGGCCGCCGGAGTGGCGCTGGCGATCGAGAACGCGTCCAGCCTGTACGCCGACATCCACCTCGCCCACACCCTGCGAGACACCGTCGCCCTGGCGGAGATGTGCGACCTACAGGTGTGCATCGACGTGTTTCACTGCTGGGCCGAAGGCGATTTCGATGCCCAGGTGCAACGGGCGCTACCGCGCACGGCGCTCATCCAGCTGAGCGACTACGTGCTCGGCGACCGGGCGCTGCCGAACCGTGCGGTCCCCGGCGACGGCGCCATCCCCATCGAAACGTTCGTGGCCCGGGTGCTCGCCGGCGGTTACAACCACGGCTTCGACCTGGAGCTCATCGGGCCCCGCATCGACCGCGAGGGCAGGCTCGAATCGTCCCGGCGCGCATGCGATGTCGTCGGCGCGATGCTGGCCAGGCTGGGGGCGTGAGCATGGCCTTCGGTGACGGTCCGGACGACGCGGCCCTCCAGGAAGCCTGGACCGAATTCTGCGAGCGGCTGCGGCGCGCCGGCGAGCGCGTCTTCAAGGACCCCAACCCCACGTCGGGCAGTCATCGCGTCGACGCCTACCGGTTCCTCACCCAAAACCTCGGCCAGGCCTTCGACCTGGCCCTCGAAACTCGC
Organism: Mycobacterium intracellulare ATCC 13950; assembly: GCF_000277125.1. NCBI lineage: Bacteria > Bacillati > Actinomycetota > Actinomycetes > Mycobacteriales > Mycobacteriaceae > Mycobacterium > Mycobacterium intracellulare. Next base: position 63,338 of record NC_016946.1, on the reverse strand, counting down.
GACACCGGCTACCCCGCGCTGCACACCTTCAGCGGCCCCACCCGCAAGCTCGGCGGTGACTGCGCCGACTTCACCTATCAACAGGCCTGGATCGACGGGCACTCGACCTACCGGCTCACCGGCACCCGCGGCACCGCGCGATTCTTCAACGTCACCGTGCAGGGCCGACGCACCCCCGGGCCCAGCGTGCTGCACGAACCCTTCGGTGACACACCGGAAGCCAACCTGCTCGGCCATCAGCTCCGCACCGGCGAAGACGGGGCGTTCGAGCTCTACATCGGCGGTCCGGAGCGCGGGCCGAACTGGCTGCCCACCACGCCCGACTCACGAAAGCTGTTCATCCGCCAAGGGTTTGACCGCTGGGACGAGCTCCCCGCGCAGCTACGCATCGAGCGCGTCGACATGGCCGGCCCCAAACCGCTGCCCACGCCCGCCGACATGGTCGAGGCGATGCGGTGGGCCGGCGATTTCGTCACCGGCCTGATGTCGGATTGGCCCGAGTTCCCGTCCCAATACGGCGGCGTCGACGCCGACCACCCGAACAGGTTTCCCGGCGTCGGGGCGACCGACGCCGACACCAAGCGCGGCCGAGCCGCCACCAACATGTATTGGGAGCTGGCCGCCGACGAGGCGCTGATCGTCGAGTTCGACGCCCACGACGGGTTGTGGATGTTCACCAACATGGGCGTCTTCTTCAACAGCATGGACTACGTGTACCGCCCGGTGAGCTACACGCCGAGCCGCACCAGGGTCGACCGCGACGGACGCATCCGGCTGGTGATGGCTCACCGTGATCCCGGCGTGCACAACTGGCTGGACACCCAGGGCTTCGAACGCGGCAACCTGACCTATCGGCACATGCTCGAGGGCCAACCCGCCGCGCTGGACACCCGGGTGGTCAAGTATGACGCGCTGCCTGGCGCGCTCCCCGAAGGAACCGCCATGGTGAGCGCCGAAGAACGCGCCGCCCAGATGTGGGAACGCTTCCGCGGCATTCGCCGCCGCTATGTCCTCTAGAGCGGTCTAGGGTCAATGATCGTGACCGACGTATCTGAGGACGAGCTGGCGGAGCTACCTGAATTCGCGCTGTTGCATGAAAACGCCGAGCAGGCCGGGGTGTCCGGCCCGCTGCCCGACGTCGAGCGCGTCGAATCGGGCACCGGTGAGGGCAAGATCAGCGCGCTGCGCTGGGGCGGCGCTCCGCCGCGCATCGTGTTCATCCACGGCGGCGGACAGAACGCGCACACCTGGGACACGGTCATCGTCGGCCTCGGTGAGCCCGCGCTGGCGGTCGACCTTCCCGGCCACGGCCACTCCGCCTGGCGCGAGGACGGCGACTATTCGCCGCGGCTCAACGCCGACACCTTACTGCCGCTCCTGCGCCAGCACGCACCGTCGGCCGACCTCGTCGTGGGCATGTCGCTCGGCGGGCTGACCGCGATCCGGCTGGGCGCGGTGGCACCCGAGCTGGTCAAGGAACTCGTGCTGATCGACGTCACCCCCTCGGCGCTGCAACGCCATTCCGAGATGACCAAGGAGCAGCAGGGCACGGTCGCGCTGATGCACGGCGAACGGGAGTTCCCCAGCTTCCAGGCCATGCTGGACCTGACGATCGCCGCCGCGCCGCACCGCGAGGTGAAGGCGCTGCGCCGCGGGGTGTTCCACAACTCCCGCAAGCTCGACAACGGCAGCTGGACGTGGCGCTACGACGCCATCCGCACCTTCCCCGACTTCTCCGGCCTGTGGGACGACGTCGACGCGTTGTCCGCACCCGTGACGCTCGTGCGCGGTGGCAGTTCGGGCTTCGTCAGCGACGATGACGCGGCCGAACTCGCCCGTCGCGCAAGGCATTTCCGCGGCGCCCACGTGGTCGAGAACTCGGGGCACTCCGTGCAGAGCGACCAACCTCTCGCGCTGATCGACCTGCTGCGCGGGGTGCTCGACGCACCCTGAGCCGTCATGACCGACCACGACCGCAGCGCCAGGGCCTCCGGGCGGCCGCGTGACACCTCGATCGACGAGCGCGTGCTGTCGGTGACCCGTGACCTGTTGGTCGAGGTCGGGTGGGACGGGTTGAGCATGCGCCTCGTCGCGGTGCGGACCGGCGTCGGGCGATCCAGTCTGAACCGTCGCTGGTCGTCTAAGGCGGAACTGGTGCTGCACGCGATCCTCGGTGAAACCCCTGATCTGGCACCGTTTTCCGGTACCGATCTGACCGGCTGGATCGACTGGGTGGTGCGCGGAAGTCACGAGCTGTTCGCCAGGCCCGACGTGCGGGCCGCGGTTCCGGGTCTGCTGTTGGCCCTCGGCGAAAACGACGACTTACGCCGGGATCTGTGGGCAAGGTTCAGCGGGCCGGCCGTGCAGCTTTTCGCCGACGACGTGCAGGCGACGACGTCCGCCAAGCGCCGCCGAGCCGACGTCGACGCCCGGGCAACCCTGGCGATGGCGGCGGGGGCCGCGCTGTTCGTCACGACGGTCGCCGTCGAGGACGACTCCGAGACCCTACGAAACCGGATCGCGCAGCTGTTGATCACGGCCGTCGCCGCGTCGCACCCGCAATGATTCGACGATCGCGGCTTTCGGGGATCGCCACGCGATTCCGAGGTCGCCCACGGTCTTGCTGTCGTCGGTGGGGGTGGCGGCGGTCAGCAGCAGCGCGGCTTCGTAACTGAGGCCGTCGCCGAGCGCGATGTATCGGCCGGCGACGTCGGCCAGGCGGCCGATGCCGCGCAACGCGCCCGGCGATAGCCGCACGCGCCGCACCCGCCGGCCCAGCCCCTCTTCGAGCGCGTCGATCATCTCGTCGAAGGTGAGCAGCTGCCCCCCGCACACGTAGCGGCGCGGGCCGCGGCCGGCCCGCATGATCCGCGCATGCACGTCGGCGACGTCTCGCACGTCGACCATCTGCATGCCGCCGCGCACCTTCGGTGCCACCGCCCACCGCACGATCGGCGCCCACCCTTGTTCGGTGACGCCGGGGGCGGTGCCGAAGGCCGGTCCCACGACGCTCGAGGGGTATGTCACCACGACGGGCGCGCCGGTCTCCTGCAACCGCCGGGCGACCCGGTCGGCGTAACCCTTGGTCTTCGCGTACGCGCTGCGGCCGCACGCCGTGGGCGAGTCGGGCGAAATGACGCCGTCGGGCGGCGGGAACAGCGCGCTGTAGCTGCTGACCAACACCACCGGGTCGAGCGCGAGGGCGACCGCGCGGGTCAGGATCGCCTCCGTCGCATAGGCATTGACGTCCCACATCAACTGCGCGCGGCGTTCGTCGGTGCCCACGACGCCGGCGGCGTGCAATAGGGCGTCGGCTCCGGCGAGAAGTTCCTCGACGGTCGCGGCGGACCTCACGTCACCGGTCAATACCGTCACGGGACCGAGCGCTCGTAGCCGGTCGAGGACGGCGGTGGGGTCGGTGGGGGCGGCCAACAGCTTCACCTCGTGACCGGCCTGGATCAATGCGCGCACCGTATGCGCGCCGAGATATCCGGTTCCGCCCGTCACGGCTACGAGCATGCGTGGTTCTCCGATCTGTGATCAGCCCGTCGTGCTATATTTCGGTGCCAATGGTATCGAAACTGGCATTCAGCCCGCTGCGGCTGGGTCCCCTCACCCTGAAGAACCGCTTCATCAAGGCGGCGACGTTCGAGGGCGTGATGGCGCGCGGCACGGTCAGCGACGCGCTGATCGACTTCCACACCGAGGTCGCGCGCGGCGGGGCCGCGATGACGACCGTGGCCTACTGCGCGATCTCCCCGGGCGGCCGCGTTCACCGCGACACCGTCGTGCTGGACCGCGACCGCGTGCCCCAGCTGCGCCGACTGACCGAGGCCGTGCATGCCGCGGGTGCGCTCGTGTGCGCCCAAATCGGCCACGCCGGGCTGGTCGCCAACACGCTGTCGAACCGGACGCCGACCCTGGCGCCGTCCACCCGGGTGAGCGCGCCGGCCATGGGACTGGTTCGCGCGGCCACCGCCGAACAACTCGACGCGGTCGTCGACGGCTTCGGGACAGCGGCCCAAAACGCGGTCGACGCCGGATTCGACGCCCTCGAAATCCACATGGGCCATGGCTATTTGCTCAGTTCGTTCTTCAGCCCGAATCTGAACAGGCGCACCGACCGCTTCGGCGGCGACACCGTGCGCCGCGCCGAACTGGCCCGTCGCGTCGCCGAACGGGTCCGGGCCACCGTCGGCGACTCCGTTGCCGTCACCGCCAAGTTCAACATGGACGACGGGGTGCGGGGTGGCTTCTGGCTCGACGACAGCATCCCCACGGCGCGGCTGCTGGAGTCCGACGGGCACCTCGACGCGTTGCAGTTGACCGGCGGCAGCTCGCTACTCAACCCGATGTACTACTTCCGCGGCGATGTCCCCATGGACGAATTCATCGCCTCCCAACCCCGGCCGGTCGGCGTGGGTCTGCGCGTGATGGGCCGGCGGCTGTTCCGGGCCTATCCGTTCGAAGAGGCGTTCTTCTCAGCACTCGCGCGCCAGTTCCGCGCGGCGATGTCGATGCCCTTGATCCTTCTCGGCGGCATCAACCGGCTCGACACGGTCGAAGGCGCCCTGGCCGAGGGGTTCGAGTTCGTCGCCATGGCCCGCGCGCTGCTACGAGATCCCTTCCTGGTCAACCGTTTTCGAGAGGATTCCGCCACCGAAGGGTTGTGCATCCACTGCATGAAATGCATGCCCACCGTCTACAGCGGAACGCATTGCGTGGTGCGCGAACGGATCGAGGCGGCGCCGGTGGCCTGACGGGGCTTACGGTGGAGCCATGACTTCTGAGCTTCCTGTTCGTATCGGTGTGCAGCTACAACCCCAACACGCTCCGCAGTACGGTCAGATCCGCGACGCCGTGCGCCGGTGCGAGGACATCGGCGTGGACATCGCCTTCAACTGGGACCATTTCTTCCCGCTCTACGGCGATCCGGACGGCGCGCATTTCGAATGCTGGACCATGCTCGGGGCCTGGGCCGAGCAGACGTCGCGCATTCAGATCGGTGCGCTGGTGACGTGTAACTCCTACCGCAACCCGGAACTGCTCGCCGATATGGCCCGCACCGTCGACCACATCTCCGACGGGCGACTGATCCTGGGCATCGGTTCGGGGTGGAAGCAAAAGGACTACGACGAGTACGGCTACGAATTCGGCACCGCCGGCAGTCGCCTCGACGACCTGGCGACCGCGCTCCCCCGGATCAAAAGCCGGCTGGCCAAGCTGAACCCGGCGCCCACCCGGGAGATCCCGATCCTGATCGGCGGCGGGGGCGAACGTAAGACGCTGCGACTGGTCGCCGAACACGCGCACATCTGGCACAGCTTCACCGCCGCCGACGAGTTCCCGGCCAAGTCGGAGGTCCTGGCGCGCCACTGCGCCGACGTCGGTCGCGATCCGGCCGGCATCGAACGCTCGGCGGCCGTGAAAAACGGCGGCGAACTGCTGGCCAACGCCGAAACGCTGGTCGGCCTCGGCGTCACACTGCTGACCGTGGGATGCGACGGCCCGGGTTACGACCTGAGCGACGCCGAAGCGTTATGCAAGTGGCGCAATAACCGCTGAATGGGCGGCCGCCGGCTTTGCTCCGGGTTCATTCGCCAAACACGTGAACGCGCGCGTCAATTCGTGAGAAACTCTCAGCGCCAGATGGCCGAACCGGCGCGAAAGAGATTCGACAAAAAGATGCCGAAGAAATACGGGGTCAAAGAAAAGGACCTGGTTGTTTCGCACATCCTCCACCTGTTGTTGACCGGCAAGCTGCGCAGCGGGGACCGCGTCGACCGCAACGAAATTGCGCTGGGCTTGGGAGTCAGCCGGGTCCCCATTCAGGAGGCACTGGTCCAACTCGAGCACGACGGCATTGTGTCCACCCGGTACCACCGCGGCGCCTTTGTCGAGCGTTTCGATGAAGCCACCGTCCTCGAGCACCACGAACTGGACGGGCTCCTCAACGGGATCGCGTCCGCACGCGCGGCGACCAACCCCACCCCGCGGATCCTGGGGCAGCTCGACACCCTCATGCGCTCGCTGCGCGCCGCCAAGGATGCGCGCGCGTTCAGCGATATCGCCGCCGAATATCGGCGCACCGTCAACGACGAGTACGCCGGGCCGCGGCTGCACGCGACGATCCGCGCCTCGCAAAACCTCATCCCCCGCCTGTTCTGGACGACCTATCAGGGCGGACGCGAGGAAATACTGCCGTTCTACGAGGACGAGAACTCCGCGATACACCGCCGCGATCCCGACGCCGCGCGGGCGGCCTGCGTCGACCGCTCCTACCTGATGGCCCAGACCATGCTTGCCGAGCTGGTTCGGCGCAGGGTCTTCACGCCGTCCGACGACATCGGACGCGTGGCTGCCGGCCCCCTTCAAGTGATTACCGGCGGCGAGGCGATCTCGGCCGAAGCGTCGTTGGCGCTGTAGAACCGGCGCTGTCCGGGCCGTGCCGCCGCCGGGTCGATACGGTGGCAGTGATGAGTTTGCCCGTGCGCCGGCGCGCCACGCGCCTTGCCAAGCTGTTCGCACTGGCCTCGACATTGCTGGTGGTGTGGGGGTCGACGTCGATCACGCTGGCCAGTCCCGCGGCGGCCGACCGGAACCAATGCGCGCCCGCCGGCCCGAAGAGCGCGGCCGTGTTGCCGGAGGAACTGGCCCATAGCGGCGCCATGGGCCGGCCCGACGAGCACACCACGCCCGGCGTCGAGCCGTTGAGTTCGGTGAACGTCGACACCCTGGGTTTGGGCACGCCGGGGGTGTTGACCGTCGGCACCCTCTCGGGCGCTCCGCCCCACATCTGCATCACCCCCACCGGCCAGTACAGCGGGTTCGACAACCAGCTGCTGCGGGCGATCGCCCGCAAGCTCGGTCTTCAAGTCCGCTTCGTCGGCACGGATTTCGCCGGGCTGCTCGCACAGGTGGCGACGCACCGCTTCGACGTCGGGTCCTCGTCGATCAAGGCCACCGCGGAGCGCCGCCGGACCGTCGCCTTCACCAACGGCTACGACTTCGGCTACTACTCGCTGGTGGTACCCCCCGGCTCCGCCATAAAAGACTTCAGCAATCTGACCGCCCGGCAGCGCATCGGCGTCGTGCAGGGCACCGTCGAAGAGTCCTACGTCGTCGACACTCTGCATTTGCAGCCGGTGAAGTACCCCGACTTCGCCACCGTGTATGCCAGCCTCAAGACGCGCCAGATCGACGCGTGGGTGGCGCCGGCCGGGGAGGCGGCCAGCACGATCCAGCGGGGCGATCCGGCGGTGATCGTGGCACACGCCTTCAGCAACGAGGGCTTCGTGGCGTACGCGGTGGCCAAGGACAACAAGCCTTTGGTGGACGCACTGAATTCCGGGCTCGACGCCGTGATTGCCGACGGCACCTGGTCAAACCTGTACTCGCAGTGGGTTCCCCGCACTCTGCCGCCGGGCTGGAAGCCCGGATCGCTGGCCGCGCCCCCGCCGGTCCTGCCGGATTTCGCCGCCATCGCGGCGAGTCAACACCACAAGAACGTGGGCCCGGCCGCGCCCAAGTCGACGCTTGCGCAGTTGCGTGACTCGTTCTTCGACTGGGAGATGTACCGGCAGGCCATTCCCGCTCTGTTCAGCACGGGGCTGCCCAACACGTTGATCCTGACCAGCAGCGCCAGCGCGATCGGGCTGACGCTGGGCATGCTGCTGGCCATCGCCGGGATATCACAGTCGCGCTGGCTGCGCTGGCCGGCGCGCGTGTACACCGACGTTTTCCGGGGGCTCCCGGAAGTGGTGATCATCCTGATCATCGGGCTCGGTGTCGGGCCGATAGTGGGCGGGTTGACCAACAACAACCCGTATCCGATCGGCGTTGCCGCGTTGGGGATGATGGCCGCCGCCTACATCGGCGAAATCCTGCGCTCGGGGATCCAAAGCGTCGATCCCGGCCAGTTGGAAGCGTCCCGCGCGCTGGGGTTCAGCTATCCGGTGGCGATGCGGTTGGTGGTGGTGCCCCAGGGGGTGCGACGAGTGCTGCCGGCGCTGGTCAATCAATTCATCGCGTTGCTGAAAGCCTCTGCGCTGGTGTACTTCCTGGGCCTGGTCGCCGACCAGCGGGAGCTGTTCCAGGTGGGCCGCGACCTCAACGCGCAGACCGGCAACCTGTCGCCGCTCGTCGCCGCCGGCGCCTTCTACCTGATATTGACTGTGCCGTTAACGCATTTGGTGAATTACATCGACGCTCGGCTGCGCCGTGGTCGCGCCGCGGTCGACCCCGAGGACCGGCCCGACATGCTCACCTCGACGTTCGGCCAGGAGATCACGTGAGTTCGGGCGTCGTGGCCCGTTCGTCAGTCTCTTTGACGTGCAACGGCATTCACAAAACCCTGGACGGTACCGCGGTGCTTCGCGGCGTCGATATCGACGTCCCCGCCGGCAGCACGGTGGCGGTCATCGGGCCGTCCGGCTCGGGCAAGTCGACGCTGCTGCGCACGCTGAACCGCTTGCACGAGCCGGACAGCGGCGACATCCTGCTCGACGGCAGGTCGGTGTTGAAAGACGATCCCGACCAGCTACGCCAGCGCATCGGCATGGTGTTCCAGCATTTCAATCTCTTCCCGCACCGCACCGTACTGGACAACGTGGCCCTGGCACCGCGCAAGTTGCGGCGTCTGCCCGTCGACCGGGCGCGCGACTTGGCGCTGACGCAGCTGGACCGAGTTGGCCTGAAACACAAGGCCGGTTCCCGCCCCGGCATGCTGTCGGGCGGCCAACAACAGCGGGTGGCGATTGCCCGCGCCCTGGCGATGTCGCCGCAGGTGATGTTTTTCGACGAGGCGACCTCGGCGCTGGATCCCGAAATGGTCAAGGGAATTTTAGAACTCATTGCCGAGCTCGGTGCCGACGGCATGACAATGGTTGTCGTAACCCACGAAATGGGCTTCGCCCGGTCGGCATCCGACGCGGTGGTTTTCATGGATCACGGCAAGGTCGTGGAATCGGGCCCGCCCGAGCAGATATTCGAAGCCGCCGAGACCGAACGGCTGCAGCGGTTTTTGTCCCAAGTGCTTTGATCCCCACTGCCCTAATGGGCAATAGCTACCTTGTAAGCACCTGATAACGGGTTAGACTCCCGATTTATGGCAGACAGCGAATCGAACCCGGCCGACGTTGCCGAGCTCGCCGAAGGTTTGCACCGTGCGCTGTCCAAATTGTTTGCCATGCTCCGGCGTGGGGACCCCAGCGGGGCCGCCGCCGGGGAACTGACCCTGGCGCAGCTGTCGATCCTGGTCACCTTGCTCGATCAGGGGCCCATCCGGATGACCGATCTGGCGGCGCACGAACGGGTGCGGACTCCCACCACGACCGTGGCGATCCGCCGGCTCGAGAAGGTGGGGTTGGTCAAGCGTTCCCGCGACCCGTCCGATCTGCGGGCGGTCCTGGTCGACATCACCCCGCGCGGGCGAGCCGTCCACGGGGAGTCGCTGGCCAACCGCCGCGCGGCCCTGGCCGCCATGCTCAGCCAGCTCCCCACCGACGACCTCGACACCCTGATGAAGGCGCTGGCGCCGCTGGAGCGGTTGGCGTCCGGCGACCCCACGTCCGGCCCGGCCGGCGTGCCGCCCGCCCGCCAGGAAGCCTGAAAGCTGCTGGCGTTCAACGCTTTTCGCTTGCCGTTGGGGTCTGGGTAGACTTTCCACATGCCCACTGCACTCATCACCGGCGCCGGACGCGGGATCGGTACGGCGATCGCGACGGCGCTGGCACCGACGCACACCCTGCTGCTGGCCGGCCGCCCATCCGATCGGCTCGACGCAGTCGCGGAGCGACTCGATGCCACCACCTTTCCACTGGACCTGACCGACGGGGGCGACATCGAGGCCGCCTGCGAAATCGTGGACGAACTCGACGTGCTCGTGCACAACGCGGGACTGTCGATCCCCGGGAACGTCGCCGATTCCCACGTCGACGAGTGGCGTGCCACCTTCGCCGTCAACGTCTTTGGGCCGGTGGAACTCACGCTGGCGCTGTTGCCCGCGCTGCGACGCGCCCGTGGCCAGGTCATCTTCATCAACTCCGGAGCGGGCCGCAACGTCTCGCCCGGCATGGCCTCCTATTCGGCCAGCAAGTTCGCCGTCCGCGCCTTCGCGGACTCCCTGCGCAACGACGAGCCGGACTTGCGCGTCACCACGGTCTATCCGGGCCGCACCGACACCGACATGCAACGCGAACTCATCGAATTCGAAGGCGGAAGCTACGATCCCGCCAAGTTCTTGAAGCCGGAAACCGTTGCGGCCGCGGTCGCCAACGTGGTGGCCACCCCACCCGACGGGCACGTCCACGAGGTGATGCTTCGGCCGGCCGGTCGGTAGCGGCGTTACACGACGAGGTTGACCAGCCGGCCGGGGACCACGATCACCTTGCGCGGGTTCGCACCCGCCAGGAACGCCTGAACCTTCTCGTCGGCCAGCGCGGCGGCCTTCAACGTGTCCTGGTCGGCGTCGGCGGCCACCGTCACGCGTCCGCGCACCTTGCCGTTCACCTGCACCGGGTATTCCACCGTGTCGTCGACGAGGTACGCGGGGTCGGCCACCGGGAACGGCCCGTGCGCCAGCGAGGTGGTGTGGCCGAGCCGTAGCCACAATTCCTCGGCCAGGTGCGGAGCCAGGGGCGCCAGCATCAACACCAGCGGCTCGACCGCCGCGCGGGGCACCTCCTCACGGTGCTCCTTGGTGAGGTGGTTGGTGTATTCGATCAGCTTGGCCGCGGCGGTGTTATTGCGCAGTGCGGCATAGTCTTCCGCGACTCCGGCGATTGTGCGGTGCAGCATCCGCAGGGTGCCGGTGGCGAGCTCCTGCGCGGGCCCGTCGAGGACCCGCGTCTCACCGGTCTGTTCGTCGACCACCAGCCGCCACACGCGCTGCAGGAATCGGTGGGCCCCGACGACGTCCTTGGTCGCCCAGGGCCGGGAGGCCTCCAGCGGTCCCATCGACATCTCGTAGACCCGCAGCGTGTCGGCGCCGTAGTCGTCGCAGATCTCGTCGGGCGAGATCGAATTCTTGAGGCTCTTACCGATTTTGCCGAACTCCTGGAAGACTTCGACCTCTCCCCCGGGTCCCGGGTAGACGAAACGGCCGTCCCGCTCGACCACCTCTTCGGCGGGCACGTACGACCCTCGGGCGTCCGTGTAGGCGAAGGCCTGGATGTAGCCCTGGTTGACCAGCCGGCGGTAGGGCTCCCGCGAGCTGACGTGTCCCAGGTCGTAGAGAACCTTGTGCCAGAACCGCGCATAGAGCAGGTGCAGCACGGCGTGTTCGGCGCCGCCGACGTACAGGTCGACGCCGCCGGGATCCTGCGGGCCGTGCTCGGCCGGCCGCGGGCCCATCCAGTAGGCCTCATTCTCCTTGGCGCAGAACCGTTCCGAGTTGTGCGGGTCGGTGTAGCGCAGTTCGTACCAGGAGCTGCCGGCCCACTGCGGCATCACGTTGGTGTCGCGGGTGTAGGGCTTGAGGCCGTCGCCGAGATCCAGCTCGACGTGCACCCATTCCGTGGCCTTGGCCAGCGGCGGCGAGGGCTCGCTGTCGGCGTCGTCGGGGTCGAACAGCACGGGCGAGTAGTCCGGCACGTCGGGCAGCTCGACCGGCAGCGCGGCTTCGTCGAGTGCGTGCGCGCGTCCGTCGGCGTCGTAGACGATCGGGAACGGTTCACCCCAGTACCGCTGGCGGGCGAAAAGCCAGTCGCGCAACTTGAATTCGATGCGGGCCTGGCCCCGGCCTTCGGACTCCAGGCGGGCGGTGATCTTTTCCTTGGCGGCAGCCACGTCCAGGCCGTCGAGGTAGCCGGAGTTGACCAGCACCCCGTCACCGGCGTAGGCCGCTTCCGAAATATCCCCGCCGGCAATGACTTCCACGATGGGCAGGCCGAACTCGTGGGCGAAGTCCCAGTCCCGCTGGTCGTGGCCGGGGACGGCCATGATGGCCCCGGTCCCGTACCCGGCCAGCACGTAGTCGGCGATGAAGATCGGCACGGGCTTGCCGTTGGTGGGGTTGGTGGCGTAGCTGCCCAAAAAGACGCCGGTCTTCGCCTTGCTCTCCTGGCGCTCGAGGTCCGACTTCGAGGCGATGGCCTTGCGGTAGGCGTCGACGGCTTCGCCGGGCGTCGCGGCGCGATACGTCCAACGCGGGTCGGTGCCGTCGGGCCAGGCGGCGGCGACCAGCTCGTCGACCAGGTCGTGCTCGGGGGCCAGCACCAAGTAGGTGGCGCCGAACAGCGTGTCGGGCCGGGTGGTGAACACCTCGATGTCGACCGCCTCGCCGTCGGCCTTGGTCGCCGCGAACAGCGCCTTGGCGCCGGTGGACCGGCCGATCCAGTTGCGCTGCATGGCCTTGACCGGCTCCGGCCAGTCCAGCAGTTCGAGGTCGTCGAGCAGCCGGTCGGAATAGGCGGTGATCCGCATCATCCACTGCCGCAACCGCTTCCGGAATACCGGGAAGTTGCCGCGGTCGCTGCGGCCGTCGGCGGTCACCTCCTCGTTGGCCAGCACGGTGCCCAACCCGGGGCACCAGTTCACCATCGAGTCGGCCCGGTAGACCAGCCGGTGGCTATCGATCACGTCGGCCCGCTCCCCCGCCGACAGGGCGGCCCAGTCCCGCCCGTCCTCGAGCCGGCGCGCCCCGGAATCGAATTCGGCGACCAGCTCGGCGATGGGACGCGCCTTGTTGGCGGCGGTGTCGAACCAGGCGTTGTAGATCTGCAGGAAGATCCACTGCGTCCACTTGTAGAACTCGACGTCGGTGGTCGAGAAGCTGCGTCGGCTGTCGTGGCCCAGCCCAAGGCGGCCCAGCTGGCGCCGGAAATTGACGACGTTGGCCTCGGTGCGGGTGCGCGGGTGGGTGCCGGTCTGCACGGCGTACTGCTCGGCGGGCAGCCCGAATGCGTCAAACCCCAACGCGTGCAGCACGTTACGGCCCGTCATGCGGAAATAGCGGGCGTACACGTCCGTCGCGATGTAGCCCAGCGGGTGGCCGACGTGCAGCCCCTCCCCCGACGGGTAGGGGAACATGTCCTGCACGAACAACTTGTCGTCGGGGACCGAAGACCCGTCTGGCGGCGCCAGCGATCCGACCGGGTTGGGCACATTGAACGTCCCCAGCTTCGCCCAGTTGTCCTGCCACGCGCCCTCGATCCGGCCCGCCAGCGCCGCGGTGTAACGATGCGGCGGCGCGTCGGAGTCCGGCTGGGCGGCGCCAGGGCCGCTGCCTGTCGAAGTGGTCGGGGATTCGGTCACTTGAACAGGGTATAAGGGCCGACACGGCCGTTCGCCGGCCACAGGTTGGTCTCGGTTCCGTTGCGCGCCGATCAGGGGTTCATCCCAGGTGTATTTCGGGCCTGTTCACCGCCTTTGACCTCTAGTTACAGTCGGCCACTATCGACGGCTTCTGGTATTTGAGCCATGGGAAGGACCGACGCAGATGATTGACATCGTCCCCGTCCACCGGGCACTTCTCGGCGGCATGGTCGCCGGCCTGATGGGTTTGGCGGTTGTTGCGAGCGGCACCGCATCGGCGGACCCGTTGCCCCCGGCGCCGGCACCGGTTCCCGCCGTCCCCGCACAGGCGCCGCAGAACCTCGGGCCCGAGCTGGTGCCTCCGAGCAGATACCTCGCCGCGCCGCAGGCGGCCACTCCCCTGGCGCCGCCGGCCACCGCCGGGACTCCAGGAACGACGGCACCCGCCGCGGCCGCCCCGGCTGCCGCTCCGGCCTCGGCTGCGGCCCCGGCTCCCGTTCCCGCGACCTCCGGCACGATTCGTGAATTCCTGCAGTCGAAGGGCGTCAAGCTCGAGGCGCAGAAGCCGCAGAACTTCAAGGCGCTCGACATCACGCTGCCGGTGCCTGCCCGCTGGACCCAGGTGCCCGACCCGAACGTGCCCGACGCGTTCGCGGTCATCGCCGATCGGCGCGGCAGCAGCATCTATTCCTCCAACGCCCAGGTGGTGGTGTACAAGCTGGTCGGGGATTTCGATCCGAAAGAGGCGATCACCCACGGCTACGTCGACAGCCAGAAACTGCCGGCGTGGCAGCCCACCAATGCCTCGATGGCCGACTTCGGGGGCTTCCCGTCGTCCATCGTCGAGGGCACCTACCGCGACGGGGACCTGACGCTGAACACGTCCCGGCGCCACGTCATCGCCACGTCGGGACCCGACAAATACCTCGTCTCGCTCGCGGTGACCACCGACCGCGCGGTCAGCGTCGCCGACGCCCCGGCGACCGACGCCATCATCAACGGTTTCCGGGTCGCCGCCCCCGGCGGTGCCGCCCCGGCGCCGGCCCAGGCCCCGGCCGCCTCGCCGGTCGGGCGACCCGCCCAGCCACCCGTCGCCCCGGCACCCGCCACCGCCCCGGCCGCTCCGGTCGCCCCGGCGCCGGCTGCCCCTGCCACCCCAGCGGCCCCGGTCGCCCCGGTTGCCCCGGCCGCCCCGGCCCCCGCCACGGCTCCGTTGGTGCCGCTCGCCCAGACGACACCCGCGGCCCCGGCCCGGCTCCCCGCGCAGACTCCGCTGCCCAACCAGCAGCACACGCCCAGCCTGCTGGCCATGGTGCCCGGCTTGCCGCCGCTGCCGAACTTTTCGTTCCTCCAGCACTGAGCCCGGCGGCACCCACCCCGCAGAGCCGGATGAGCGGGCGGCCAACCCGGCTCGTATTGTGGGCCCATGCTGATTGCGGGCGTGCTGTGCATGTGTGCGGCGGTGGCCTCGGCGGGGTTCGGCACCTGGTCGCTTGCGCACAATCGGAATTTCGGCGCCACGGCGCTGGCGCTGCGCGCCATGGCGCCCACCCAGTTGGCTGCCGCGGTGATGCTGGGCGCCGGTGGTGTGGTGGCGCTGGCCGCGGTCCCGCACACCGCGCTGGTGGTGCTGATCGTGTGTGTCGCGGGGGCGCTCGGGACGCTGGCCGCGGGCTCCTGGCAGAGCGCGCGTTTCGCGCTGCGCCAGGAAGCGGCGGCGCCCGCGTGCGCGGGCAGCTGCGCCGGCTGCACACAGTCGTGCCACTGACCTTCTAGCTGGGGAGCCCTAGTTTCGGCTGATGTCGATCGGGTGGGTCGCGAGCAGCGACAGCGGCAACGGCTGCCGACGCAGGACGTGACCCCACAAATCTGACCTCGGCCCGACGAGAACGTCGGAGGGCAAGGCGGACAAGACAATCCAGTCGTCGCGTTCGATCTCGCCTTCGAGCTGACCGATTGTCCAGCCGGAGTATCCCGCGAAGATCCGCACGCCCTCCACCAGGGGTGCGATGGCGTCGGGGTCGGCGTCCAAATCGACCATCACCACTCGGCCGTCCACATGCCGCAAGCCCGGCACGTCGTGCGGATCGGCGCCGACGCGCAACGTCGCCAGACACAGCGCGGCGTCACGCTTCACCGGCCCCCCGATGAACATCGTCTTCGGCTTCGCCGACAGGTTGGTCCACTGGGGCAGCACGTTGTGCACCGCGGTTTCGCTGGCGCGGTTGAGCACCACACCCAGCGTGCCGCCATCGTTGTGCTCGACGATGTAGATCACGCTGCGCCGAAACGTCGGTTCGAGAAGGTCGGTGTTGGCGAGCAGCAAAGTCCCCGCGCGCACCCGTTGCGCGGCGGGTGCGACATAGTCCTCTGGATCCTCCGGCGGCGGCACCACACCATCATCGCATCCGGCCGATCGTCGCCCAGGGCAATCGCGACCGCGGGCCACGGCGATTTGTACTGTTGTTGGGACAGCTCTGAGCGCACGAGTTTGCCAGCCCCAATCGCGGAAGTCGGTTTCGGTGATCCCAACCCGGATGCAGTCCAGCGCACCCGTCGAAATCTGGCGGTCCGTGCGCGGTTTGCCAGACTTCTGGCGGCTGCTGCAGGTGCGCATGGCGAGCCAGTTCGGTGACGGACTGTTTCAGGCGGCGCTGGCCGGAGCGCTGCTGTTCAACCCGGATCGCGCGGCCGATCCGCTTTCCATCGCGCGCGCCTTCACGGTCCTGTTTCTGCCCTACTCGCTGCTGGGGCCGTTCGCCGGCGCACTGATGGATAGGTGGGACCGCCGGCTCGTGCTCGTCGGAGCCAACGCGGGCCGCCTGATCCTCATCGCCGCGATCGGCACGATCCTGGCGGTCCGGGCGGGCGACCTGCCGCTGCTGCTGGGCGCGTTAGTCGCCAACGGCTTAGCCCGATTCGTCGGGTCCGGGCTGTCCGCGTCGCTGCCCCACGTGGTGCCGCGCGAGCAGGTGGTGACGATGAACTCGGTGGCCACCGCGGTCGGTGCCATCGCGGCGTTCGTCGGCGCAAACTTCATGCTGGTGCCGCGGTTCGTCTTCGGCGCCGGCGACAAGGGCGCCTCGGCCATCGTCTTCATCACGGCGATTCCCGTGGCGA
Source organism: Mycobacterium intracellulare ATCC 13950 (assembly GCF_000277125.1). Classification (NCBI taxonomy): domain Bacteria; kingdom Bacillati; phylum Actinomycetota; class Actinomycetes; order Mycobacteriales; family Mycobacteriaceae; genus Mycobacterium; species Mycobacterium intracellulare. Next base: position 46,964 of record NC_016946.1, on the reverse strand, counting down.
TCGCGTTGCTGTTGTCGTGGCGGTTCGGTCCGCGGGCGCTGGGCCCCGACGACACCCGGCGCGCGATCCACGGCCCCGTCATCTACGCGGTGGTCACCGGCTGGCTGCACGGTGCGCGCACGGTGGCGCAGCGCCCGACGGTCGGCGCCACACTGTCGGGGTTGGCCTCGCACCGGATGGTGGTCGGCATCAACTCGCTGCTGGTCCTGTTGCTGGTCCATCACATGCCCGATGCCGATGGCGGGGGATTCGGGACCGCGCTGCTGTTCTTCGGCGCGGCGGGCTTGGGCGCCTTTTTGGCCAACCTGCTGACACCGCCCGCGATCCGGCGGTGGGGGCGCTATGCCACGGCAAACGGTGCGTTGGCGGCCTCGGCGATCATCGAGATCGCCGGCGCCCAGCTGCTGGTCCCCGTCATGGTGGCGTGTGGCTTTCTCCTCGGCGTCACCGGTCAGGTGGTCAAACTCTGCGCCGACACAGCGATCCAGATGGATGTCGACGACGCTCTTCGCGGGCATGTGTTCGCCGTGCAGGACGCGCTGTTTTGGGTGGCGTTCATCGTCGCGATCACGGTGGCCGGAACGTTGATCCCCGGCGACGGACACGCGCCCGCGTTCGCATTGTTCGGCTCGGTGCTCTACCTGGCCGGCCTGGCGGTGCACAGCTTCATCGGCCGTCGCGGCGAGCAGGCGAATGATCGCTAGGGTGACGACGTGAGGTGTCCAACGGCCGCGGCCGACAGGGGAGCGCAGCGATGACCGGTCCCGCACCCATGGTCGAGGACCTGCGCGCCGAGAGCGAGGCGCTCGACGCCCTGGTCGCGCCGTTGCAGCCCGAGCGCTGGGCCGACCCGACGCCCGCGCCCGGCTGGACCATCGCGCACCAGATCGGACACCTGCTGTGGACCGACCGCGTCGCCCTGATCGCGGTGACCGACGAGCCCGGATTCGCCGACGTGCTGGCGGGTGCGGCCGCCGACCCGACGGGCTTCGTCGACAAGGGTGCCGAAGAACTTGCGGCCCTGGCGCCGGCGGAGCTGCTCGCCGACTGGCGCACCACGCGACGCCGGCTGCACGAGGAGCTGCTCGGGGTCACCGCCGGCCGCAAACTCCCGTGGTTCGGCCCGCCGATGAGTGCGGCCTCGATGGCCACCGCGCGGTTGATGGAGACGTGGGCGCACGGCCTCGACGTCGCCGACGCGCTCGGCGTCACGCGCCCCGCGACCGACCGCCTACGGTCGATCGCTCATCTGGGGGTCCGCACCCGCGACTTCGCCTTCGCCGTCAACAATCTCGCGCCCCCGGCCGAACCGTTCCTGGTCGAACTGCGCGGACCCGGCGGTGACATTTGGTCCTGGGGACCGCCGGAGGCTGACCAACGGGTCAGCGGCTCCGCGGAGGATTTCTGCTACCTGGTCACCCAGCGGCGCCCGCTGAGCGCCCTGGACATCACGGCCCAAGGCGCCGACGCGCGGCGCTGGCTGGAGATCGCGCAGGCTTTCGCGGGGCCTCCCGGCGTCGGGCGATGAGCGCGCGATTTGGCTGAAGCCGCGGGTGCCGGTCGCGGGAGCGCCACTTCTGTCTCGTGCGTCGCTCGGAGTCGGCACCCGTCCTTTGCCCGCCTCACAGCGACAAAATCCAGCGCGGTGCCGCCGGCCCGTCGAATGCCACACGGTGTCGCTACGAGGTGGGCAGCAGGCATGTCCCTTCCCCGAGAGACGACCGGTGTGACCAACGCGGGGGGCCCGTCAACCGAGCCCGCGCGATGAGCGCGTAAGCGCCATCAGTGCAGGGGGCCGCCGTAACTCGCCCGGTTCTCGGCCTCGGCCTCTTCTCGCAGCGCCGTGATCGCGAGGTTCAGCCGGTCGGCCAACTCGCCGTGGCCGTACCCGGTCATCACACCGGGATGGAGGGTCAGTTTGATCAGGCGACCGTCGGAATTCGCCACGGCGTACACGTCGCCCAGGTCGACGCTATAGGTCACCGCCTCGGCCTGCGCCACGAGGGCTTCCCACTTGTCGGCCGCTTCGCTCAGTTCCCGAAGAACCGATTCGACGCGATCCTTATCGCTGAGATTCGCGCGACTGCCCGAACCCGACACGAGGAACAGTATCGTCGACCCCTCCGACCAGCGTCAATTCATACGCGATGGGTTCTCGACTCAACCGCCGGGCGTCGACCCGGCGAGCATGCGATACCACGCGAGGTGATAGTTCGCCGACACCGTGTCGCCGCTGGCAATGCCTTCGGTGGCGGCCATCAACATGCACTTGAGCAGCAATCCCGGATTGACGTTCGGATACTGAACCAGCAGCTGATAGCGCGCCGTGTCGAGGTGCACGCGTAGCACGTCGACCTCCTGATCGACGACGAACGTGCCGGCGGCCGTGGCGTCGGCCAGCCGCGTCACGATCTTGGGCAGTTCGGCGTGCGCCCGGGTGGCCTGGCTGAGCACCCTTGCCAGGTCATCGATGGCCGGCAGCTGGCGTGGCTCCACCGACGATCGCGTCGCGGCGAAGTCGGCCGAGCGGCGCAACGAATCACCGGGAGCGTAAGTGACGACGCGTGCCGTGTCGCCGATCAGTGCGGCGACCCTGCCGCCGCGTCGCCCGGGTTCCAACAGCCGCACGCCTGCGGGAAGGCTGATGCCAGACGGGATCCAGCCGTGGGCGAGGTCGGTGACCAAGACCGTGGTCCCGTCGGCGCGATCCCCGATCGCCCAACTCAGCCGTGGCTCTTGCCGGACCACGAACTCAAGCAGCCGGTTCAGCCGGGCCTTGTCGAAACCCGTTGGGGTCACCGGTTTTTCGATGGCGGTCGGCGCGGCTACGACGGGTTCGGCCGCCTCGGCCGGGGCTTCCTGGCTCACCGCGGCCGGCTCGTCGCGGGTGTCCTCCGCCGGTTCCTCCGCGGGCGCGTGGTGGCGCCCGTTCTCGACGGGTTCGACGGGTTCCTCGACGGGCGCCGGCGCGCGATCGGCCGGCGCCGCGAACGGGGGCTCCGCGTCGGTGACCACCGGAATGACCTGCGTCTCCTCGAGGTGCGACTCGTCGGCGACGTCGGCCGGCTCGTCCTCGGCGGGGGTTGCTTCCGGCCCGGCCGTCGGCTCGTCGCCGCCTGCGGGCTCGTCCACCACCGCATGGTGGCGGCCGGTTGCGGCGGGCTCCTCGACCGGCTCGGGCTCGGGGTCCACCGGCGTCTCGACGACCGGCTCCGCTTCGGAGACGACCGGGATGACCTGAGTCTCCTCGAGATGGGACACATCGGGGGCCGCGGCCGGCTCCTCAGCGTGGGTGGCTTCCGGTTCGCCCGCCTCCGGTTCGACCGGTTCGGCTGGTTCGACCGGCTCGACCGATTCGACCGGTTCGGCCGGGCGGGGACGCCATCTCGGGGGCGGCGGGGGTGGCTCGGCGACGTCGTCGACCTCGCGGACCGCAGGCAGCACCTGCGTCCTTTCCAGGTCAGCGCCCGGACCCTCGAGGGCGGGCGGGGCGGCGGCGGGGGGCTGCGCACCGCTCTGCACCGTGTGCAGATAGCGGATCGTCGATTCGACTCGGCGCACGGCGCGGCCGCGGGCCTCCTCGATGACTCGCGCCTCGGCCGCCTGCCGCGCCGGGTCGGTCATGCCCGCCCGCTTGAGCATCTTGAGTTGGTCGTTGGCGCCGTTGGCGATTCGCTGCAGGTCGGCCTTGAGATAGTCTGCGAGAGTTGCGGTTTCGGCGGTGACCGTCGACAATTCGGCAGGCCACAGCCCGCCTGTCACCCAAGGGGTGCAGTCGATGGGAGCGCTGAAAGCCGGAATCGCCAGCGATTCCCGGGTAGCCCTCCGGAGGCGCTGACGCGCCGTCATCCGACCGAAGATCGCCACCAGCTAAGCGTACCGGCAGCGGGCGTTCGACTTGTGCGGTCAGTGAATTGTGCGCCCGCAACGGCCTGGGTAGCGTGGGGACATGGCTGAATCTGCACTGCAGCAGCAACTCGACGAGGTGCGCGCCCTACTCGCCCGCGCGCGAGAGTTGTTCGGCCCCAATCCCGTCGAGCCGCCCACGGGGATCGCTCCCGATCCCAGCGCAGCTAAGCCGTGGCTGCGCTAGCGCCGCGTTGCATTTGAGATTCGTGCAGGACGGCTAGCGTCCGCCGTTGCGGCGGCGCAGTTTGTGCGCCAGCAACTTCTCGATGGCGGCGTCGAGGTCCCGGGGGGTCGGAACCTCGGCGGAAGGGGTGTGCCCTGCCGCGACAATCTCGTCGCGGATTTCCAGCAACGCCTTGAGGCACGACACATCCGCGGTGAGCACGATGCCCTGCGCCAAAGTCTCGGCGTCGGTTTCCATCGCCTCTTCGCTCAGCGCGACGCTGTGCATATATCCGCCGCGGCAAGAGCGGACCAGGATGTGCCCACTCGGGTGAACGGTGTCGAAAGCGGGATTCGCGTCGGTCATCGACCGCGGTCGACGACGTCGCCGAACTTGCGTGCAGCCTCCTGCTCGTGCTGTTCCCACATCGTCGCCGATACGGTCAATTGGTCGGCCAAATTTGCGTGGTCAGCGGCCTGCTGCTCATAGCACTGCCGTCGCAGCTCGAGCAGCTCGCGGCCGGCATCGCGCAGCTCACCAAAGATCGGCCCGAGCGAATCGAGGCTCTCCTGGATCGCGGCGTGCGACGACGGGACGGTGCGCAAGTACTCCGAGGTGTCCTGATGATGCGCGGCGGCCTGACGTAAGTGCGCGGGCACCACATGTATCGAATCTGCCATCCGCTGTCTCCTGTTGACAACCGCCGTACGTGCCGGCGAGTTCATTTTTCTCAGGTGGTCGACGAGGTTGCCGGCCGGGTAGGTGTCGGTGGTTCAGGCTTAGTCGGCGTGGTCGCGGGCACGGCCGCCGCCGGCGGATGCTCCCAGCCTAGAAAGTTCGGTCCGCTCACGGTGGCGATGTGCTGAATTTGGCCATCGAGAAGCGCCTTGTCAGGGCCCACGGCAAGCGCGTGACGGTCCGTGAACATACCGATGTCGCCCGGGCCCACCCGTAGGGCATCGATTGGGTTGGCGACCGCCGTTCCCGGTGGGGGAATGGTCATTCCCTGTTGTTGGAAGGCCTCCGCGATCGGCGTGCCGCCGACGGCGGCCTGGATCGCCGCCGCCAACTGTGGGCTCGCGGCGGTCACTGTCTCGCCGTCGGGCAGGGTCACCGGCGTCGGGCCGGCCGCCGGCTCATCGGATGACACATCCTGCGGGTCGTTGTCCTCGTCGGGATTGTCCGAGGCGTCGTGCGCGCTGGGGTCTTCCTCTTGCGCGTCCGGTAGTTCTTCGCCGGCCAAGTCCTGCAGCGCCGGATCGTCCGCGTCGCCGCCCGAAAAGGGAAGGCCGCCCGGCGCTTCCCACCCCGCCGTGGAGGCGGGCATGGTGCCCAGGCCCGGAAGTGGCCCACCACCGAAGTTGGGCATCGGGGGCGCCATCGGCGTTTCCGTCGCCGTTGGGATCGGGGCGCCCGCCGCCGGATCTGGCGCCGGGGCGTCTTCGGGCCACAGTCCGTCATCATCGGCGAACAGCGAGTCCAGCAGCGGATCCCATTCGGCGTCGGTATCGCTCGATTCGGCGGCCGCACTGAGGTCGGGTGCATCACCAACGGACGCCGCCGGCGCGTGTTCCCCCGGCCGATTCGGTTCATTCTTGGACGCGTCGTAGAGCGACGTCCAGGCGGCCATCAGCGCCGACTTCGACGTGTCGTCCAGGCTGGCGTTCAGGACCACCGCGCGAATGTCCCTGAGCTTGCCGATCAGGAAACGTTGGAAATCGCGCGCTCCCGCCGGAGTGTCCAGGTCCGATCTCATCAGCACCGCGGCTTCGGTTTCGTGCTGCAACTTGGTGAGCGCTTCTCTGCCGTCGACCGCACTCAGGTGTGCGTTCAGGATGGCCGACACCACTTGCATGTCCAGTTGCGAACTCGCGGAATTCTGCTGTGCGAGAGCGGCTTCGGCGCTGGCGATGGCGTCCGCCGCCGCACCCGATTCCCGGTTCGGCGGTGTCGCGGTTCCCGCCAGGGATCGACCCGTCGGCGGCCCGCTCGCGGGCACGGCGCCGAACACGTCCGCGTGCTGTCGGCGGATCTTGGCTGCGATCGCCTCGAGTTGGTCGGTGCGGGTGGTCGGCGTGATCACAGCGGAGACTTCGGTCGGCGCCAATCCCGTCTGCCACGCGTTGGGATCGCCGGTGCGGTCTCGGACGGACTTGACCGTGGCCAGCAGGTCGTCGTATGCCGACATCAGCCGCGCAGCCGGCGCTGCGGCGGCACTCGCTGCGGAAAGTGACGCGACCCCTCCATGTCCGGCGACAGTAGTGGCGGGCGTTCCTGCCGACAATTCACTGAGCAGCATGGCTGTGGACTAGTTCCGGTTAACTGCTGCCGGTGGTGTACTGCGCCCGAAGGTTCTCCAACACAGCCCTTTTCGCCTGAGCGAGTTCGCGCGCTCCGGCGACGACCGCGGCGATCTCGCGCTGCTTGTCCAGCAGGAACTTGTGAAACTCTCGCGCCCCCATGGGTGTATCCACGGCGAGGTTCGCTTGCTGGACGACGGCGTGGTCGATCTGTTCGGCGATGGCGTCCAGTCGCCGGACGCTTTCGCGCGCTGCGCTGTGAGCGGTGTTCAGCACGTCGGTCAGCACAAGGTCGGCTTCGGACACGGCGCCGTGCTGGCTCGCCAGCGTCGATCGCCGTGCTTCGACGGCCTCTAACGAGTGCCCGGGTTGTTCCGGCATCGGCTCACCCTTCTCGTCGTGCCCGCATCGCCGGGCGAAGTTGGCGTGTCATAACGGTCGGCGGATCGCAACGTTGTTGCCCAGTCGGCTTATTCGCACCGACGCCCCCGAGTACGGCGCCTCGACAACCAGGTTGTTGCCGATCGCGAGTTGGACGTGACCGGCGTGCGGAAAGACCAGATCACCCGGTCGCACCCGCGAACGCGGTACCGGAATGCCGTCGTTGATCTGCTGATATGTGGTGCGGTCCAAGTGAATACCGGCCCGCGCGTAGCTCCACTGAACCAGCCCGGAGCAGTCGAACGCCTCCGGGCCGCTGGCGCCCCAGACGTAGGGGCGGCCCAGCCGCGACAACGCCGCCCGCACCGCGAGCGCGGCCCGGTCGTTCGGCGGTAACCCGGGGCCACGCCCATGCCACAACCGATACCGCAACGCCAGCAGCGCCGCGTGGTGCCGTCGCGCACGCGACCTCGCCGTTACGACGTGGGCCCGTTGCGTACGCAGTCGCGCCACGCGGCGGCGCATCTCCTCCCGCTGCGCCAACGGGGTTGACGGGCGCGTGGTGGCATCGGCGCGGGCCGCGTCGAGGACGTTTTGGGTCAGGCCGCGCGCCTGCGCGCGGTCTCGGTGGGCGCCGGCGAGCACCTCGGTAACAGCGGCGTCGGTCCCGGCCGCCGACGCGAGGCGTTCGCGACCGTGGTCCACTGCGAGCTGGTAGCCGCCGTGGGCCAGTCCGTCGTTCAGTCGGGCCGCGCGGCGCAACAGGCTGCGATAGTGCCCGGTGTCCGCGTCCAGGGACGCAGGCGTCGTGCTGCCGGCGAAGAGTTGATGCGCGCGGCTCAACGCCTCGACTTCGCTATGGCTCACTGTGCCCCCTCGGCGCCGTCGTGGCTTTCCTGTTGTTCTTGGCCCGTCGTCTCGACCGCCTCGGTGAAGGCGCGCACGCGGGGGAGGGCGCCCGGCGAAATGACCCCGCGATTGCGGATGTCCCATATCTCGTCGACGTCGACGCCGACCAGCGCGGCGATGATCGTTTCCGGCAACGAGGACTGTGCGCAGGCCCGGTCGAAACGCGCGCTCAGGCTGCCGGGCATCCGCTTCAGCAGGGCCGTGCGCGTCGCCTCGAGGGCCTGCAGATGCTCCATCAGCCGGCCGGTCGAATCCGCGCCCGCGCTCACCGCCACCCGCCAGGAGCTGGCGGCGAGCATCTCCGCTTTCACGCACTGAGCGATCACAGACAGAATATACGTCTCATATTCGTTTGATGTTGTCGCAGGAAGCCGATCGATGACGGATTTGAGGGCGTCGAGCTGGGCTTCGGCATAACCTTCCAGCACTTCGGTGTCGCTGTGACGGTCGACCACGACCGGTCCGGTGCGCCGCGCCGGCATCGCGGCCGACGCTTGCGCGGCCATCAGGCGCGCCAACTCGGCATCCGGATCGGCGGCCACCAATAGCCGCGAATAGGTGCCCGGCGGCAGGCCGAGCCCGTTTTCGATCTTCTGAACTGTGCTTTTGTGCGGTTTGCGGGCGCCGCGTTCCAAGAAGCTGAGCCCCATGATGCTGACCCCGGTCGCGGCGGCGAGGTCGGCTAGTGACCAATCCCGCGATTCTCGCAACGCGCGGATCGCCGCGCCGGCCGACTCACGGCTCACCACACGCTCCGGCCATAGGCCGGATAGTACACAGCCACGGTCTCGGATATGCGGATATACGTTTTTGTCGATGTTTCTCTTGCGTCGGGCCCATCTCGCCATATACGCTTTTGCCTACGTTTCACGCTCGACAAGGAGACCGACATGGGACATCCGTGCGCAGCCAACCCGGAGCTTTGGTTTGGCTACCCCGACGACGACGGTGGTGACGGCGCGGCGAAGGCGCGCGCATACGAACGGTCGGCCACCGAGGCGCGCCTGCAATGCCTGCGGCGCTGCCCACTGGCGCAACAGCGCCGCTGCGCCCAGCACGCCATCGCGCACCGCGAGGAGTACGGCGTGTGGGCAGGCGTGAAGCTGCCGGGCGGCCAGTACCGCAAGCGTGACCAGCTCGCGCACGCCCACGACGTCCTGCGGCGTATCGCGTCCGGGGAAATCAACTCCCGGCAGCTGCCCGAGAACGCGGCGCTGCTGGCGCGGCACGAACACGAGGCGGTCCCGGTGGCCGCGGTCGTGTTGCATCTGCCGCTGGCCCAGGTCGGGCCTCGTACGGCCGCCTGACCTTCCGGCGAAATCCCAGCTCGGCAGTTTGTTGAACCGGTCAATGGGGTAGTCGGGGTCGGCAAGACCAGTCTGTCGACCTTAAAGGCGCGCCCATGACGTTCGACCTGACCCCGACGGCCGCACAACATGATCTGGCCCGACGCACGCATGAGTTCGCCGAATCCGTAATACGCCCGGTAGCCCTCGACTATGACCAGCGCCAGGAGTTCCCCTGGCCGGTGCTCGAGGAGGCGGCCCAGCAAGGTTTCTACAGCCCGCTGTTCTATCGCGACCTGATCGGCGATCCGACCGGTATCTCCCTGCCCATGTTCATGGAGGAACTGTTCTGGGGGTGCGCCGGGATCGGGCTGGCCATCGTCATGCCGGCCCTGGCGCTCTCGGCGATCGGCCAGGCCGCCTCCCCGGAACAGATGCTGGAGTGGGCACCCGAATGTTTCGGCACCCCAGGCGATCTCAAGCTCGCTGCGCTGGCGATCTCCGAGCCCGAAGGCGGCAGCGATGTGCGCAACCTGCGCACGCGTGCACGTCGTGACGGCGATGACTGGATCATCGACGGACACAAGATGTGGATCGGCAACGGCGGGATCGCCAATGTGCACGTGGTCAACGCGGTGGTCGACGAGGAGCTCGGCCATCGGGGTCAGGCGCTCTTCGTGGTGCCGGGCGGCACGCCCGGGCTGAAACTGCTGCGAAAGCTCGACAAGCTGGGCTGCCGCGCCTCCCACACCGCCGAGCTGCTCTTCGAAGGTGTGCGCGTGCCGCGCGCCAACCTGCTCGGCGGGGAGGAAAAACTCGAACACAAACTCGCCAAGGCGCGCGAAGTCGTAGCGGGTGGAAAGCGCTCCGGCTCAGCGACGTTGGGAACCTTCGAGCAGACGCGACCCATGGTCGCCGCCCAGGCCATCGGGATCGCCCGGGCGGCGTTGGAGTACGCGACGGCGTATGCCACCGAGCGGGAGGCGTTCGGCGCGCCCATCATCGACAACCAGGGCATCGCGTTCCCGCTCGCGGAACTCGCCACTCAGATCGACGCGGCTCGGCTGCTCACCTGGCGTGCCTCCTGGATGGCGGCCAACAACGTCCCCTTCGAACGGGGTGAGGGCTCGATGTCGAAGATGGCCGCCAGCGAGGTAGCGGTCAAGGCCACCGAGCGCGCGATCCAAACCATGGGCGGCTGGGGCTATATCACCGATCACCCGGTTGAGAAGTGGTATCGGGATGCCAAGCTGTACACCATTTTTGAAGGAACCAGCGAGATCCAGCGGATGGTCATCTCCAACGCCCTGGGCGCCGCCGTCGGCACCCCGCCGCTGCATGTGGTCCTCGAGCCGTCCGGGGGACCGCTGAACCGGGTCTTCGGGCGGGGTACGCCGTTGCGGTCCCGCGTCGCCGACACCGCCCTGTCCATGCAGGATCGGGTGCCCGAGCCCGTCATGCGGCTGGCCATGAAGGTGCTGCGGCCACCGGGCAAGTGAGATGGCCGGGTACGGTCGCGGATGACGGCGCGGTTGGCGAGCCTGCGACGGAGGATGGGCGATGAGCAACCTGGAAGCCGCGCCGGCCGAAGTCGCCTGCGCCGCTTCGCAACGCCGGGACGCCTCGCCCAGGGTGGAGGTGCTGCATCCGCGGGAGGTTCCCTTGGGCGGCCCCAGGGCGATCCGGGTGCAACGCACGTTGCCGCAACGCGGGCGTTCGCTGATCGGTGCGTGGTGTTTCATCGACCACTACGGCCCCGTCGCGGCGAGGATGGATGTGCCGCCGCACCCGCATACGGGACTACAAACCGTGAGTTGGTTGTTCAGTGGGGAAGTGGAGCACCGTGACAGCGCCGGCGTTCGTGCGGTCGTTCGGCCCGGCGAGCTGAATCTGATGACCGCCGGTGCCGGCATTTGCCACTCCGAGGTGTCGGTTGACGCAGGGCCGGTCCTGCACGGCGTCCAGCTCTGGGTGGCGCTTCCCGCTGCCGCCCGCGACACGGCACGAGACTTTGCCCACTACGCACCCCCCGTGGTCCCGCTACCGGGCGCCCAGGCGCGCGTGTTCCTCGGCGAGCTGGCCGGGAGTCGTTCGCCCACAAAGACATTCAGTCCGTTGCTGGGCGCCCAACTCGACCTCGACGCCGACGCAGGTTTCGATATCGACGTGGATCCCACCTTCGAGCACGGAGTGCTCTGCGATTCGGGCACCGTCCAGGTCGACGGGACGTCCCTGGCGATCGCCGACCTGGCTTACCTAAGTCCCGGCCACACGCAGCTGCACGTGCGCAACGTGGGGGAGCGGCCCGCGCGGGTGCTGTTACTCGGCGGCACGCCGTTCACCGAAGAGTTGGTGATGTGGTGGAACTTCGTCGGACGAAGCCACGAGGACATCGTCAACTACCGCCGACTGTGGGAGGACGACGACGACCGCTTCGGCGCCGTCCACGGATACCGGGGAGCGCTCGCCCGACTGCCCGCCCCGCCGCTGCCGACCGCTCGGCTGCGGCCTCGACCGATACCCCGACGAAAGGAAAGCACTAATGACAACCGATAAGACCGGCGCGGAAACCGCGGTCACCCTTGAGGACGGCAAGTACACGATCGCCGTCGAGGGCAAGACGGTGGGGCTCGCGGATTTCGCCGATCGCGGCGAGCAACGCGTCTTCTACCACACCGAAATCGATCCGGCTTACGGCGGACGTGGCCTGGCGACGATCCTCGTCGAGGAGGCGCTCAACGAGGCGCGCGATGAGGGCAAGCGCATTGTTCCGGTGTGCTCGATGATCGGCACCGTGCTCAAGAAGCATCCCGAGTTCGATGACATCACCGACCCGGTCACTCCGGAAATAACGCAGTGGGTGCGGTCTTAGGGGAAGAGCTGAAGTCTCGAGGGCCTGGCCCCCGGCCGGATGACATGCGCCTCGGAGACCATCATCGGATCTCATCGACAGGTGAGTCCATGAGACACCCGAAAAGGTGGCCTAACTGCAGATGGGTAGCACACAACCGCACGGATGCTACTCATCCCTGCGGCGGGCCAAAGTACTTTATTGCAAGCGCCTTCGCGAGGTTAAGCAATTCTTCACATGAGCGCTCTGTTTCTGGCTCGATAAAAAGCTGCTCGATGCGGCTTAGGTTGCTCCGAATCCACGCCACGGTCTCGCGTGGAGATACGACGTTCGTCTCGTCGTAATCGTCAAGGTACTGACGAATCAGTGTTGCGCGAAACCAGTTATCTGGCGATTCCGCTAAGGTAGTAGGTGCGATGACGAAACCGAGTTGCCCCCTGTCATTGGTCAATTCCCAGCTGATGACAGGGCCGGTGAGCGTCAATGACGCATTGCTCAGCGGGTTGCCCGAAGTCGTCGAATTTGTGACGTGATAACGAGGGTCTAAATACAAGAAGTCGAAATAGTGGAGGAAAAACTCCAGCAAGGTCTTCATTACTTATCGCGCTCCTTCGCTCGGCGGCAGCAACGTATTTTCACCTATGCGCCGATAGCCGTGCGCTTCGAGGTATCGGAGCTCCGCCGCTGTAAATGAATTTGGTGGGACCCTATGGAAAGGCACCGACAACGTGATCTTATCTTGATTCGAGATAGCGACGTCGAGAACATGCTGATTGGCGGCTAGTTGTTCGGTCGGCGTGAAGGAATCCCAAGCGTCGCCCAGACTGAAGTAGCTGGCGCCGCGGTCCTCTGCGACTTGGATGTAAGAAGGCCCGCCGCCCGGGGGCCTAAATGGTCCGAGAACGGTTTCACCACTTCCGGTCAGATGCGCTTCAGCCATCGCTCGCAACTCGGGTGTCATGTAGTTGAGCGGGTTGTCCAAGTGGAATTCCGGATGGGCTGGATCTATGACAACCGGCGCCGGGCTATCAGGTAGCGCCCCTACGTGAGGCCCGGCCGGCGCATGTTCGACGGGTACGTCGCCGTGCGGGGCCGGCGGTGCGTGCTCCACCGGGGGCGGCTCGAGAGGGTGAGTGCCCGGGACCGGCTCCCCGGGCAGCGGTGCATGGGAAGCCAGGTTCTGTTCTGCGGCTTGGAAGCGTTCCTCGGCTCCGGCGAGTGCGCGGGGGAACACGTTGTCGGCCGTCACACCCTCCAACATCTCGCGGCTGAAAAGCATCTTCAGGCCCTGAAAGGCCGCCTCGCCGCCCGCCTTGAGCGCTGGCGCCCCGGCCGCCAGGGTGACGGCCGTAAAAAGGGGCTCGGCAGTCGCTTCCACTTTCCCGGGATCCGGTGTGCGCATGCCGGTCAATTTGCCGCCGTTGAAGGTGTAATACGTGCCGGTGGCTTGGTCGAAGAACTCGCCCGTGCCGTTCTTGAGCTGGCCGTAAGCCTGCACCGGCTGCCCGTTGACCTTGTAGGTGAACGTGAAATGCCCGTCGGGGGAAACACTTACGGACGCCGGGTCAATGCTGTTGTAGTCGGGGATCTTGCCCAGGTCGTCGAGGGCACGCGCGAGGTCCGCCTTGAGCTTGGGCAGTTTGGCGCTGGCCGCCTCGCCTTCCGGCGAACCCGGGCCATGCGTATACAGGTCGGCCGCGGCTTTACTGAGCGCCTCCTGTGCGGCGCGCACCTTGGCCATTTGGTCGACGACGGCCTGGTTAGTGGCTTGGCGAATGTCAGCCAACGCGGCCTGCTGGGCGGGAGACGGTGGGGCCACGCCGTCAGCGTCGGCACCATGCAGCGGGGCGCCGTCGTACCCTTCGGCGTGAAGGTTATCCAGCGATTTCTGAAGGCCATCGGCGTATCCGTTGCGGATCGATTGCAGGGCTGCGAGCGCAGCTTTGGTGTCACGCAGCGCGTCGTCCTCACAAGTGTTGATGAGGGCATGCAGCGCGTCCTTTTCCCCTGCGCTGAGGCTTTTGTCGTTTTGCAAGATGGAGACGGCCTGGCTGACCATGTCCGAGATGTTCTTCAACTGGGCTTCTAAGGTGGCGATGCGCGCGGCCCCGGCCTTTTGCGCATCGGCCAGCGACGCGGCGATGTTTTCCAGGTCCGCAGCGATCTTGGGCAGCTGTAACGACTGCGCCCCTAAGGATTTCGTGACGCGCTGAACTTCGTCAGAGTCGTTGATGGGATGACCGCCGCCGTCGTGGTGGTTCCAAGCGGCCTCGAAGCGTGCGCGTGCTTGCTGGAACGCGTTCTCGGCCTCCGCCGTGCATCGGCCCGCGCGGTGAAAGGCTCCGGCCAGATTGGAAATCTCCAGCGGGCTACCCGCCTGCAGGCTGGCGTTGATCGCCCAGGGGTCACCACCGGCCTCGGCGATCAGCGCCTGCTCATCTATATACGGAAGTCCCACAGCACCGCTGGTCGCCGCGCAGCAATAAACTCCGGTCCTAGTGATTGCACTGCGCGCATTCCAACCCTCCCTGAGCTAGCTCATAAGGCTACTGGCGCAAACGCGCTCGTCAATTCACGACCGATCGAAACGCTTCGCTAGTCAGTTACCGCTGGAACCCCTGAGTTACACATGAAACGATGAATCTGACCTCGCAACCGTTAGAAGGAGCGGCTCAGTGCATATCGGTGTTACGCGTACCGCGGTGAGAACGGCCTCCGGGACGGGGGCGCTCTCGTGACAGGCGCCCCCGGGGCTGTGCTCGCTCGTGAGCTCACCGACATCACCGACAGCGTCCGGCAGGTGCCGGCGCCTCCCGTACCTGAACTCCTGCCGCCGAGCCGAATTCGCGTCGCCGATCCTGACGGAGCGGACGCGGAATTGGTTGCCGAGTGGATGAACCGGCCCCACTTGGTCACGACGTGGGAGTACGACTGGCCGGTCGCGCGTTGGCGTAACCACTTGCGCGCGCAGGTTGATGGCGCCTACTCGCGACCGCTGATCCTCAGCATCAATGGTGTCGACCGCGCGTACATGGAGATCTACCGTGCTGCCAAGGATTCCATCGCCCGCTGCTACGACAGCCGGCCACACGACCTTGGCCTGCACGGGGCGATCGCAGACGAGGAGCTCGTGAACCGCGGGCTAGGCCCGCTGATCCTCCGGAAGGTGATCGCCAGCATTCTGGCGGTCGACCCGGCGTGCCAACGGATCATGTTCGACCCCGACCACCGCAATACGACGGTGCGGCGGCTCTGCGAGTTCCTGCGCTGTGAATTCCTCGGCGAACACGACATGCCGAACCGCAGGATGGCGCTCTACGCCCTGAATCGGCCAGCACCGTAACAGCGTTCGCGCTCAGGCCTGTAGTTGGCTGCGGACCTCCAGCCGTCTGAGCTTGCCCGACGACGTACGCGGTAATGAGCCTGGTGGCATCAAGACGACATCGGCCGGAGTCACCCCGCACACCGAGATGACCCGCTTGATGACAGCGCTGCGGGTCACGTCGTGATCCGACCCCACGAATTCGGCGGCGATGAGCAACCGCGACTGGGCGGCACCGGATTTCGAACCGACCGCAACCACGCCACCGTGTCGCACTCCATCCACCTGCGCGGCCACCTGCTCGATTTCGGTGGGAAAGATGTTGCGGCCGGCGATCGTGATGACCTCTTTGGACCGACCGCAGATAACCAGCTCACCGTCGACCAGATAGCCGATGTCTCCGGTGCGGAACCATTCCGCACCGCGATCGGATCCTGTGGCGGGGTCGCCGAAATATTTCGTCATCATCGATGAGCCGCGGATCTCGACTTCCCCAACACCATCATCCGCTGATCGATGCGTCGGGCTAATGCGTAGCTCCATACCGGGGATGGGTGGCCCCAACAGCGCATAGCGTTGCCGCACATCCGATTCCGTCCGCTCATCGATGCGCAACCCCTGCCCGCAGGCGGGCATCGTCACGGCGCAGGTTGACTCGGCCATCCCATACGCCGGCGTCGCCGCCGACGCCCGCAATCCGAACGGAGCCATCGCGTCGGCGAATCGCTGAAACCCCTCGCAATCAACGGGTTCGCCGCCATTGATGGCAATCCGCAGCGCCCCCAGGTCCACGTCCGAAACGCGGCCGGAGTAGCGACCGAGCATGGAGTACCCGAAATTGGGTCCGGCGGTGAAGGTTGCCGCGCTCGCCGAAAGCCAATCCGCCCAGCGAAGCGGTGCCGCAGAGAACGCGCCCGTCGGCGCCTGCCAAAGCGGCATCCCGCTCAGGACGGCGGTCAACAGGAAGGCCAAGCCCATGTCGTGGTAGATCGGCAGCCACGAACACGCCCGGTCGGAGCCGTCGAGTTGTAGCCGCTCGATGAGGCCGCGCATATTGTTCAGCACGGCCTCCGGCGACAAGACGGCAGTGCGCGGATCACCGGTCGAGCCGGCAGTACCCTGGAGGATCGCGGCGTTCGAATCGGAGTGACTTTGAAGGTCATTCGACGCCGGGGTGCGAGCGGCCTCGGCAAGGCTGGAGACAGACAGCGTCGACTCCGCATCGCCGAGCGTGCGCAGGGTCGCACCGTGACTGAATACCGTGCTGACTCCGATTCCGCGGAACCGACTCAGGGTGCTGTGCGCCCACTCGGCCGGGTCGGCACCGCGCCTGGGACGGGGCAGAATCGATACGGCGGCACCCGCCAGCCACGCGCCCTGTATGGCGGCGACCAGCTCGACGGTCGGTTCACCGACAATTCCCACGGCACCGAGGTGGTCCTGCTGGAGCAGATGCGTTGCGATGCTTTCGGCCATCCCGTGGACCTCGGGCCAGGGGCGGGCGGTCCATTTGTCGGTGTCTTTGTCCAGGACGACCAAGTCATGGGGCGATCGCGTCATCGCATCGCGCATGGCGGCCGCGAGAACGTTCATGCGTCGACCCCGACTCCGATCGCGGCCTGCAAGTCACCGACGGTCGTGCAGGTCAACAGGTCTTCCTCGCTCAATTGCGTACCGAACCGTTCTTCGATGGCAACCAGGCCGGCGGCAAAGGCGACGGAGTCCATTCCCAGGTCGTCTATCAGACGCGTTGCGGCAGTGACGGATTCGAATTTGAGGTCCAGGTCATCCCGAAGGACGCTGACCAACTGATCGTCGACGGTGCTGGGCACAGGGGGATTGAAGGAGGTCATGAGCCGCGACCATACCGTGCTGATTTAGGTAAGGCTACCCTCATTGGGTAGGTGTGGGTTGTCTCACCGTCGAGGCCGACAGCAATGGGCCGCCCATTGACGTCGGCCAGCTGCGGCTTGCCCGCGCCGACGATTGTCCCACAGGCACAACGACTTTGAACGCCGCGCGATCGGTGGCGAATGGCCCACCAACCTCGTGTTGAGTCCGCTGAAATGATGGTGCTGTGACAGAACCTTGCGCGGGGTGCGGTTTCGCCTATGACCTGCGCCGAGCCGCCTCAGTGCGCCACGACATCCGGGCGTTGGCGGCCGAAGCCGTTGTACTTCTGTCTAACAACAAGATTGACGTGCGGTCCCGCTCGCGTCCCGACGTGTGGTCACCGCTGGAGTACGCATGCCATCTGCGAGACGTGCTGCTGGTGCAACGCGAGCGAGTGCTCGCAGCACGGCGCACGAACGGCCACGATTGTGCGTCCATGGGGCGCGGCGAGCGCGCCGAACACGACGGGTACAGCGAACAGGATCCGGCCGAGGTCGCTCGTCAACTTGCCGACGCGGCAGCACTATTCAGCAATGTCCTCGCTCGGCTATCCGCCGATGACTGGGACCGAACGGTGATTTACCACTATCCGGAGACCCACGAGCGGTCGCTGCGCTGGGTCGCGGTACACACCGTGCACGAACTCCAGCACCATCTTCTCGACATTCGCCGCCAACTGTGACCGCCACACACGATGCGCATCAAAGCCGCTCGGCCGGCCAATTCACCTGCGCTACAGTGCCGGCCATGAACGTCGACGCGGACGCCTTCTCGAAACGATGGGCACAACGCTGGAACGCCCACGACGTCGACGCCGTCCTCGACGACTTCCATGACGACGTGGTGTTCACATCGCCCGTGGCCGCCAAGCTCCTGCCGGAAACACAGGGAGTGGTCCGTGGCAAGGCGGCGCTACGTCGGTACTGGATCGCCGCCCTCGAACGCATTCCGGATCTCCGATTCACCGTCGAAGGCGTCTACCAAGGCGTCAACACGATCGTCATCGCCTACCGCAACCAGAACGGCGACCTCGTCAACGAGGTCCTGATCTTCGACGGCGAGGTGATCGTCGAGGGCCACGGGACGTATCGAGTGGGCGAATAGCGGACACTTACCGCCGCGGATTACCCGTCGCGACCGGGGATGTTCGGCAACAACGCGACGTCGTCGTGCCTGCCCCAACGCCGTAATAATTCCGCCGTTTCGCGTACGCAGCGTGTGGCCCAGCCCGGATTCACTCGGTTCAGAACCTCATATTGTTTGGCCCACATCAGGATGCGCGGGTCCTGATCTCGCGGACAATGTCTTGCGGAGGACGAACCGCCGATGTCGAAAGCTATATCGCAGGCGAACCAGTAGAGGGCCTCGTCGATGTCGCCGACGTGATCGACCTTCTGCCTGCCGCGCTCCCAGTAGTCGTAGTGGTATCGCCCGTCGTCATCGATATAGATGTTGCGGTCATCATCCTTCAGCACGACTCCGGCCTGGATCGGCCGCGCGTTCAGCAGCGCGGCGATGCGATTGACTTCGGACTGCAAGTGGGCCGTCTTGTCGTCGACCATGCGCCAGACCTTACGTTTTTTCGGCTGCCGTGGCCGATCTCCCCAAACACGAAAGTCACGACCCCTTGCGAGGTCGTGACTTTGCGTAGTACCGCTCAATGTGGGCGAAGGGGGACTTGAACCCCCACGTCCCGAAGGACACTGGCACCTGAAGCCAGCGCGTCTGCCATTCCGCCACTCGCCCGGAAAAACAACCGGTGGACCATACCACTGTAATGGCCCGATTCCCGAACCGCCGCAGCGGGCCCGGATCCCCTTCGGCGCCCTGCCCTCGCCGCAGGCGCACCCCTGAGCTGCGGGGACCCAGTTCTCACTGTTTCGACAGTGCCGCGCCGTTGCGATGTGCCGATACCATGCGGGAGTGAACCAGCACGCGGGCGATTCGTTTGCCGCGCACCGGCAATACGTTCTGCAAGTGCAGGCGAACGGTAGGACATGAGTAGCCAACGGGGGCTGGCCGCGCGGATCGAGCGCAAACTCGAGGCGTCGGTGGACAACGCCTTCGCCCGGGTGTTCGGCGGATCGATCGTCCCGCAAGAGGTAGAAGCCCTGTTGTGCCGCGAGGCCCGCGACGGAGTTCAGAAGCTTCACGGAAATCGCCTTTTGGCCCCCAACGAATACATCATTACCCTCGGTATGCACGACTTCGGAAAGGTGAGCACCGATCCCGATCTCACGTCGAGCTCATTCGCGAGGTACTTGGCTGACTACATCCACGAACAGGGGTGGCAAACGTATGGTGAGGTGGTCGTCCGGTTCGAGCAGTCGTCGAACCTGCGTACCGGCCAGTACCGCGCCCGTGGTGCTGTCAACCCCGATGTCCAGCCCCGCCCGACGGACAAAGACGCCGTCCGGCCACAATCAAATAACGCGTTCGGCGATGAACGAGGAGTAGCACCAATGACTGACAATTCGAGCTACCGCGGGGATCAGGGGCCGGGGCGGCCCGGCGACGAGTATTACGACGACCGCTACCGGCGTCCCCAGGACGACGCGCGCGGTGGCCCGGACCCGCAGGGTGCACCCGACCCCCGCGGGGGATATCCGCCTGAGCAGGGCGGCTACCCACCTCAGCAGGGCTACCCGCCGCGCCAGCCCGAGCAGGGCGGCTACCCGGAGCAAGGCGGCTACCCGCCGCAACCGGGCTACCAAGACCAGGGCGGTTACCAGGGCCAGGCTGGCTACCCCGACCAGGGGCAAGGCGGTTACCCGCCGCAGCCGGGCTACCAGGACCAGCGCGGCTACCCCGACCAGGGGCAGGGCGGCTACCCGCAGTCGTATGAACAGCGGCCGCCCGCGCCGGGCGGTTATGGCGGTGGGCAAGGCTACGAGCAGGGATACCGCCAGGGCGGTTACGGCCCTCCCGCCGGCCAGCCGGGCGGTGGCCCGCAGGGCTACGGCGGCGGCTACGCCGACTACGGTCGCGGACCGGCCCGCCAGGACGAGGGCGGCTACGCCCCGCCGGAACAACGCCCCGCCTACCCCGAGCAGGGTGGTGGGTACGACCAGGGTTACCAACAGGGCGGGGGATACGCCCGCCAGGATTACGGCTCGCCCGAATACACCCAGTACGCCGAGCACGCGCAGGGCACGACGTACGGCGGCCAGGGCGGGGGATACCCCGAGGCCGCCAGCCCCGAGTACGACTACGGTCAGCAGCCCGACTACGGCCAGCAGGCGGAGTACGGCCAGCCCGCCGACTACGGCCAACCCGCCGACTACGGTCAACAGGCGGGCGGCTACGGCGGATACGGGCAGGGCGGCTACGGCGCGACGGGCACCACGATCACCCTTCAGCTCGACGACGGCAGCGGCCGCACCTATCAGTTGCGCGAGGGCTCCAACATCATCGGCCGCGGGCAAGACGCCCAGTTCCGACTGCCCGATACGGGCGTGTCACGGCGCCACCTGGAGATCCGCTGGGACGGGCAGGTCGCCCTGCTGTCGGACCTGAACTCCACCAACGGCACCACCGTGAACAACGCGCCGGTCCAGGAGTGGCAATTGGCCGACGGCGACGTCATCCGTTTGGGCCATTCGGAAATCATCGTCCGGATCCACTAAGTCGCTGGGCTCAACGCTGCCGTGCTTCGCCCCGTGTCGACCACCGTCCAAGTATCGTGACGTAGCCGATGTGCGCGGAGTCACGGGCGCCGGGAACACGACGCTAGGACGGAAAGGACGCCAGATGCAGGGATTGGTACTGCAGCTGACGCGCGCCGGATTTTTGATGTTGCTCTGGGTATTCATCTGGTCCGTGCTGCGAATCCTGCGGACCGATATCTACGCCCCGACCGGTGCCGTCATGGTGCGTCGCGGTCTGGCGCTGCGCAGCACGCTGCTTCCGTCGCGGCAGCGCCGCCACGCGGCCCGCTATCTGGTGGTGACCGAAGGCGCGCTGGCGGGGGGGCGCATCACGCTGAGCGGCCAGCCGGTGCTGATCGGACGGGCCGACGACTCCACCCTGGTGCTCACCGACGACTACGCCTCAACCCGGCACGCCCGGCTGTCTCAGCGCGGCTCGGAGTGGTACGTCGAGGATCTAGGATCGACCAACGGTACTTACCTTGACAGGGCGAAAGTGACGACAGCGGTACGAGTCCCGATAGGAACGCCGATTCGAATCGGCAAAACGGCGATCGAGTTACGCCCGTGACCCGCGCCAATGACAATGATGCCGGCTCGGCAGATTTTCCGGCCGGGATCGAGGAGTGGCGCCCGTGACCCTGGTCCTGCGATACGCCGCCCGGAGTGACCGTGGCCTGGTGCGCGCCAACAACGAAGACTCTGTCTATGCCGGCGCCCGGCTGCTGGCCCTGGCCGACGGCATGGGCGGCCATGCGGCCGGCGAGGTGGCATCCCAGTTGGTGATCGCCGCGCTGGCCCACCTCGACGACGACGAGCCGGGCGGCGACCTGCTGGCCAAGCTCGACAACGCGGTGCGCTCCGGCAACGCCGCCATCGCAGCGCAGGTAGAGGCGGAGCCCGAACTCGAGGGGATGGGCACCACTCTTACCGCGATCCTGTTCGCGGGCGACCGAATTGGATTGGTACACATCGGCGATTCGCGAGGCTACCTGCTGCGCGACGGCGAACTGAGCCAGATCACCAAGGACGACACCTTCGTTCAGACCCTGGTCGACGAGGGCCGCATCACCCGGGAAGAGGCGCACAGCCACCCGCAGCGGTCACTGATCATGCGGGCGCTCACCGGCCACGAGGTCGAGCCGACGCTGACCATGCGGGAAGCGCGCGCCGGCGACCGTTATCTGCTGTGCTCCGACGGGCTGTCGGACCCGGTCAGTGACGAGACCATCCTCGAGGCATTGCAGATTCCCGACGTCGCCGAGGCCGCCTATCGCCTCATCGAGTTGGCGCTGCGTGGCGGCGGGCCGGACAACGTCACCGTCGTGGTCGCCGACGTCGTCGACTACGACTACGGGCAGACCCAACCGATTCTGGCCGGCGCGGTCTCGGGTGACGAGGATCAAATGACGCTGCCCAACACCTCGGCCGGGCGGGCCTCGGCGATCAGGCCGCGCGACGAGTCGGCCAAACGTGTTGCGCCGCAACCCGAAACGCCGCACCGGCCGCGGTGGTCCCGCCGACGGATGGTCGTCGTCGCCGCGCTGGCGGTGCTGCTGGTCGTCGCGGGCCTCACCGTGGGGTGGTGGGTCATCCAGCGCAACTATTACGTCGCCGAATACAACGGCAGGGTCTCCATCGTGAGGGGCATCCAGGGGACGCTGCTGGGCGTCCCGTTGCAACGGCCTTACCTGGTCGGCTGCCTCAACGCGCGCAACGAACTGGCCCTGGTCAGCTACGGACAATCCGGCCATCCCAATTGCCAGCTCATGACCCTGCAAGATCTGCGCCGTCCCGGACAGGTCCAGGTCCAAACCGGACTGCCGGGCGGCAGCCTGGACCAAGCGGAATCGCAGCTGCGCCAGTTGCTGGCCGAATACCTGCTGCCGATCTGTCCGCCGCCGCGCGCCACCTCGCCGCCCGGATCCCCGTCCACCGGCGGTACACCCCAATCCAGCACCACCGCAACGCCATCACCCCCGACCACCAGTTCCACCAGCGCCAGCCCCCCACCCAGCACAAGCGCCTCCAACGGCCCCGCGACCTCATCACCGGCAGGCCCGACGACCACCTCGCAAACGGTGACCGCTCTCCCCGGGCCCCCACCTCAACCGGGCATCGATTGCCGGACGGTGGCATGACAACACAGCTTCAACCGCCGGTCGCGGTCACACCTCCTCTGCCTACCCGGCGCAATGCCGAGCTGTTGCTGCTGGGCTTCGCCTCGCTGATCACGGTCGCCGCGCTGCTGATCGTCGAGGCGAATCAAACCCGCGATCTGCACTGGGACGCGATCAACTACGGGCTGGTGTTTCTCGTCGTCTTCGGATCGGCGCACATGGCGATCCGGCGCTTCGCGCCCTATACCGATCCGCTGCTGTTGCCAATCGTGGCTCTACTCAACGGGCTTGGCCTGGTGATGATCCACCGGCTCGATCTGGTCACCAATCAGCTCAGCGGCCGTCACCACCCCAGCGCAACCCAGCAGATGCTGTGGACCCTGGTCGGGGTGGTGACCTTTGCCCTGGTGGTCACCTTCTTGAAAGACCATCGCCAGCTCGCGCGCTACGGTTACATCTGCGGACTCGTCGGTCTGGTCTTGCTGGTGATTCCCGCCCTGTTGCCGGCCTCGCTGTCCGAACAGAACGGCGCCAAGATCTGGATTCGCTTGCCCGGCTTCTCAATTCAGCCCGCTGAGTTCTCCAAAATCCTGCTCCTGATCTTCTTCTCCGCGGTGCTGATCGCCAAACGCGGCCTGTTCACCAGCGTCGGCAAGCACTTCATGGGTTTGACCCTGCCCCGCCCCCGCGACCTCGCGCCCCTGCTGGCGGCCTGGGTGATCTCGGTCGGCGTGATGGCCTTCGAAAAAGACCTTGGCACTTCGCTATTGCTGTACACGTCGTTTCTGGTGGTGGTCTACCTCGCCACCCAGCGGTTCAGCTGGGTGGGGATCGGTCTGGTCCTGTTCGTCGCGGGAAGCGTTGTCGCGTATTTCATTTTCAACCACGTCCGGGTCCGGGTGCAGATGTGGTGGGACCCGTTTTCCGACCCCGACGGCAGCGGCTATCAGATTGTGCAGTCGCTCTTCAGCTTTGCCACCGGCGGGATTTTCGGCACCGGGCTCGGCAACGGTCAGCCCGACACCGTGCCCGCCGCGTCGACCGACTTCATCATCGCGGCGTTCGGCGAAGAGCTGGGATTGGTGGGCCTGGCGAGCATCTTGATGCTCTACACCATCGTCATCGTGCGGGGCATGCGCACGGCGATCGCCACCCGGGACAGCTTCGGCAAGCTGCTCGCGGCGGGCCTGGCGTCGACGCTGGCCCTGCAGTTGTTCATCGTCGTCGGCGGGGTAACCCAACTCATTCCGCTGACCGGGTTGACCACCCCGTGGATGTCCTATGGCGGTTCGTCGTTGCTGGCGAACTACGTGCTGTTGGCCATCCTGGCGCGCATCTCGCACAGCGCCCGTCGTCCCCTGCGCGCCCCCGCGCGCCATGAGCCGCCGATCGCGGCGGCCGGCACCGAGGTGATCGAGAAAGTATGAACGCCTCCCTGCGCCGGATCTCGGTGACCGTGATGGCGTTGATCGTGCTGCTGTTGATCAACGCCACGATGACGCAGGTCTTCGCCGCCGACTCGCTGCGCGCCGATCCGCGCAACCAGCGCGTGCTGCTCGATGAGTATTCGCGCCAGCGCGGCCAGATCGTGGCGGGCGGACAGCTGTTGGCGTACTCCGTCGCCACCGATAACCGCTTCCGCTTCTTACGGGTCTACCCCAACCCCGCGACGTACGCGCCGGTCACCGGGTTCTACTCGCTGCGCTATTCCAGCACCGGCCTGGAACGCGCCGAGGACCCGCTGTTGAACGGCTCCGACGAACGGCTGTTCGGGCGCCGGCTGGCCGACTTCTTCACCGGCCGCGACCCGCGCGGGGCCAACGTCGACACCACGATCAAGCCGCGCGTCCAGCAGGCCGCCTGGGACGGGATGCAGCAGGGCTGCGGCGGTCCGCCGTGCAAAGGCGCCGTGGTCGCCCTCGAACCGTCCACCGGCAAGATCCTGGCGATGGTGTCGTCGCCGTCCTACGACCCCAACCTGCTGTCGTCGCACGATCCCGAGGTGCAGGCCAAGGCCTGGCAGGTGCTGCGCGACGATCCCGACAACCCGATGACCAACCGTGCCATCTCGGAGACCTACCCGCCCGGCTCCACCTTCAAGGTGATCACCACCGCGGCCGCGCTGCAGGCCGGCGCCTCCGACACCGAGCAGCTCACCGCCGCGCCGTCGATCCCCCTGCCGAACAGCACCGCGACGCTGGAGAACTACGGTGGACAGTCGTGTGGCAACGAGCCGACCGTGTCCTTGCAGCAGGCCTTCGCCCTGTCCTGCAACACCGCGTTCGTCCAACTCGGCATGCTCACCGGATCCGACGCGCTGCGTGGCATGGCGCGCTCATTCGGCCTGGACAGCACCCCGAGCGTCATCCCGCTTCAGGTCGCGGAGTCGACCATCGGGATCATCCCGGACGCGGCCGCCCTGGGCATGTCGAGCATCGGGCAGAAGGATGTCGCGATGACGCCGCTGCAGAACGCCGAGATCGCCGCGACCATCGCGAACGGCGGGGTGACGATGCAGCCGTATCTGATCGACAGCCTCAAGGGGCCGGACCTGACCACGATCAGCACCACGGCACCGTATGAGCAGCGGCGCGCCGTGTCGCCGCAGGTCGCCGCTAAGCTAACAGAGCTGATGGTCGGCGCCGAGAAGGTCGCACAGCAGAAAGGGGCCATTCCCGGCGTGCAGATCGCATCCAAGACGGGTACCGCAGAACATGGCACCGATCCGCGGCACACACCGCCGCACGCGTGGTACATCGCTTTCGCGCCCGCACAGACCCCGAAAGTCGCCGTGGCGGTGTTGGTGGAGAATGGCGCCGACCGCCTGTCCGCGACGGGGGGTGCACTCGCCGCGCCGATCGGACGGGCTGTGATCCAGGCCGCGCTACAGGGAGGACCATGAGCCCGCGAGTTGGTGTGACGCTGTCTGGCAGATACCGCCTGCAGCGCCTGATCGCCACCGGCGGCATGGGTCAGGTCTGGGAGGCCGTGGACAGCCGCCTGGGCCGACGCGTCGCGGTCAAGGTGCTCAAGCAGGAGTTCTCCCAAGACCCCGAATTCATCGAGCGCTTCCGCGCTGAGGCGCGGACCACGGCGATGCTCAACCACCCCGGGATCGCGGCGGTCCACGATTACGGCGAGAGCCAGCTGGACGGGGAAGGCCGCACCGCCTACCTGGTGATGGAGCTGGTCAACGGCGAGCCGCTGAACTCGGTGCTCAAACGCACCGGCCGGCTGTCCCTGCGGCACGCCCTGGACATGCTCGAACAGACCGGCCGCGCGCTGCAGGTCGCGCACGCCGCCGGGCTGGTCCACCGCGACGTCAAGCCGGGCAACATACTGATCACCCCGACCGGCCAGGTGAAGATCACCGACTTCGGCATCGCCAAGGCCGTCGACGCCGCACCGGTGACCCAGACCGGCATGGTCATGGGCACCGCCCAATACATCGCGCCCGAACAGGCGCTCGGGCACGACGCCACCCCGTCCAGCGACGTGTACTCGCTGGGAGTTGTTGGCTACGAGGTCGTTTCGGGCAAGCGGCCGTTCACCGGTGACGGCGCCCTGACCGTGGCGATGAAGCACATCAAGGAACCACCGCCGCCGCTGCCCGCGGAGCTGCCGCCCAACGTGCGAGAACTCATCGAGATCACGCTGGTCAAGAACCCGGCGATGCGGTACCGCAGCGGGGGACCGTTCGCCGACGCCGTCGCGGCGGTGCGCGCCGGTCGCCGTCCGCCCCGCCCCAGCCAGTCACCGCCCCCGGGCCGGGCCTCGCCGGCGGCGATACCGTCCAGCCCGACGACCCGGGCGGCGGCGGTGTCCCCGCGCAGCGCGGCGCCGCGTCGATCCCGCCCCACCACCGGCGGGCACCGCCCGCCCCCGGCCCGGCGCACCTTCTCGTCGGGGCAGCGCGCGCTACTCTGGGCCGCCGGGGTACTCGGCGCGCTGGCGATCATCATCGCGGTGCTCATCGTCATCAATTCCCGGGGGGATCAGCAGCAACAGCCTCCGACGGTCACCGACACCGGCACCCCGCCGGCATCGGCGCCCGCGCCGACCAACACCCCGAGCGGTTCGGCAGGCATGCGTCTCGAGTGGCCGGATGACGGCACGATAGGGATGTCGGGATTCCGCGGCGGACCGGCGGGACACGGGACATCGCAATGACCACCCCGCAGCACCTGTCCGACCGTTATGAGCTCGGCGAGATCCTCGGTTTCGGGGGGATGTCCGAGGTTCACCTGGCCCGCGACCTCCGCCTGCATCGCGACGTCGCGGTCAAGGTGCTGCGCGCGGATCTGGCCCGCGATCCCAGCTTCTACCTACGCTTTCGGCGGGAGGCGCAAAACGCCGCCGCGCTGAATCACCCGTCCATCGTCGCCGTCTACGACACCGGCGAGGCGGAGACCCCCACCGGGCCGCTGCCCTACATCGTCATGGAGTACGTCGACGGCGTCACCCTGCGCGACATCGTGCACACCGACGGGCCGCTGCCGCCGCGGCGGGCGATCGAGATCATCGCCGACGCGTGCCAGGCGCTGAACTTCAGTCATCAGAACGGCATCATCCACCGCGACGTCAAGCCGGCCAACATCATGATCAGCACCACCAACGCGGTCAAGGTGATGGATTTCGGTATCGCCCGCGCGATCGCCGACAGCGGCAACAGCGTCACCCAGACCGCCGCGGTGATCGGGACCGCGCAGTACCTCTCGCCCGAGCAGGCCCGCGGCGACGCCGTCGACGCCCGCTCCGATGTGTATTCGTTGGGCTGCGTCCTTTACGAAATCCTCACGGGCGAACCACCTTTCGTCGGAGACTCGCCGGTCGCGGTTGCCTACCAACATGTCCGCGAGGACCCCGTGCCGCCGTCGCAGCGCCACGACGGCATCTCGCCCGACCTCGACGCCGTCGTGCTCAAGGCGCTGGCCAAGAATCCGGAAAACCGCTATCAGACCGCGGCGGAGATGCGCGCCGATCTGGTCCGGGTGCACAACGGCGAAAAGCCCGAGGCGCCAAAGGTTTTCACCGACGCCGACCGAAGCTCGATGCTGTCATCGAACCCCGGCAGCGGGGGCCCGCCCCCGACCGATCCGCTGCCCCGCCAGGTTCTCGCCGACGCGGGCGAGGACCGCACCGTCGGTTCGGTCGGTCGCTGGATCGTCGCGGTGGCGGCACTGGCCGTCCTGACGATCGTTGTGGTGATCGCGTTCAACACCTTCGGTGGCGGGGCTCGTGACGTTCAGGTGCCCGACGTGCGCGGGCAGGTGTCCGCCGACGCCATCGCGGCGCTGCAAAACCGCGGCTTCAAAACGCGCACGCTGCAAAAGCCGGATTCGATCGTTCCGCCCGACCACGTCATCGGCACCGACCCTGGCGCCAACGCGTCGGTGAGCGCCGGCGACGAGATCACCGTCAACGTCTCCACCGGCCCGGAGCAACGCGAGGTGCCCGACGTGTCCTCGTTGAGTTACTCCGACGCGGTCACCAAGCTCAAAGCCGCGGGATTCACCAAGTTCAAGCAGGCCAATTCGCCGTCGACACCGGAGTTGCTGGGCAAGGTGATCGGGACCAACCCGCCGGCCAACCAGACGTCGGCGATCACCAACGTCATCACCGTCATCGTCGGCTCCGGGCCGGAGACCAAGCAGGTTCCCGACATCGCGGGCCAGACCGTGGACATCGCGCAACGCAACCTCACCGTCTACGGGTTCAGCAAGGTGACCCAGGTGCAGGTGGACAGCCCCCGGCCGGCCGGTGAGGTGATCGGGACCAATCCGCCCAAGGGACAGATGGTTCCGGTGGACTCGGTCATCGAGCTGCAGGTGTCCAAGGGCAATCAGTTCGTCATGCCCGACCTGTCCGGCATGTTCTGGACGGACGCCGAACCCCGGCTGCGGGCGCTGGGCTGGACGGGCATCCTCGACAAGGGCGCCGACGTCGACGCCGGTGGCTCCCAGTCCCACCGGGTGGTGTATCAGAACCCGCCGGCCGGCTCCGGGGTGAACCGGGACGGGATCATCACGCTGAAGTTCGGTCAGTAGCCGCCGGGTCGGCCGGGAAATACGGCCGCACCGCGGCGTGCACGTCATTCTCGAGCCGGCGCACCAGCGTGTCGTTGCGCACCAACCCGCACACGGCCAGCCAGTTCGCCAGCATGCGGTGGCCGCCCTCGGTCAGGATCGACTCGGGATGGAACTGCACGCCGTGAATCGGCAGTTCGGCGTGGCGCACCCCCATGATCACGCCGCTGTCGGTGTGGGCGGTGACCTCCAGAACCGGCGGCAGCGATTCGGGCAGGATGGTTAGCGAGTGGTAGCGGGTCGCCGTGAAGGGATCCGGAAGGCCTTGCAACACACCGACATTAGTGTGGTGAACGCTGCTGGTCTTGCCGTGCAGCAGTTCGGGGGCGCGGTCGACGGTGGCGCCGAAGGCCACGCCGATGGCTTGGTGCCCCAGGCAGACCCCGAGCAGCGGGGTCTGCTCGGCGGCACAGGCGCGAACCATCCCGATGGAAGCGCCCGCGCGCTCCGGGGTGCCCGGCCCCGGACTGAGCAGCACGCCGTCGAACTGCCGGGCGGCCGCGGTCTCGTCGGAGAGCCGGTCGTCGTCATTGCGCCAGACGTCCGCGTCCACACCCAGCTGCCCGAGGTACTGCACCAGGTTGAACACGAAGCTGTCGTAGTTGTCGACAACCAGGATCCGCATCGTGCCAGGTTACCGCCCGAGGGCGCGCCACCGGTCGGGCGGCGTCAGTAGGCGATCGGGCCGTTGGGCTGCGCGTAATGCAGCCGGTCGGGCTCGAAGTGCCCGACGACCTGCGCGTCCGATTTGACCTCTTCGCGGTAGCCGAGGCCGAACCGGACCACGTATTGCTTGTAGAGGACCACCAGGGGAGCGGCGGCGAGGGCGGCTTGCATGGCCGCGGAGTTGCCGATCGCGGTGATCGTGTACGGCGGGCTGTAGGTGCGCCCGTTGAGCAGCAGCGTATTGCCCACGCAGCGGGGCACCGAGGTGGCGATGAGCCGTTGGTCTTGCATCTGGATCGCCTCGGCGCCCGCGCTCCACAGCGCGTTGAGCACGGCCTGGATGTCTTGCTGGTGCACCACGAGGTCGTCGGGTGACGCGTCGCGCGGGAACCGGCCGTTGGCGTCGCGCTGCGCGTCCTCGAGGGTGACCACCAGGCCCGGTCCGTGCACCGGGTTCATGTCCGCCTGACCGGCGAGCTGCGCTGAGCGCCGCAGCATCGCGGCCAGCGCGGCGTCCGAAGAGCGCCCGTGCGCCGTGTCGATCTTCTTCGCGAGTTCCTCGCGTTCGGCGTTGAGGCGGTTCACCGACGATTGGGTCTCACGGACCAGGTCCACCAGCCGCGGGGCGTCGCTGCCCCGGATCTCGGCGCCGCCGGATACCCCGTGCGTGGCGGCGAGCAGCAACCCGGCCAGCGCGCACACCACCGGGACGCCGAAGCGCCATGGCGACTGGCGCGTCTGGATCATCGAGTCTCCATTTCCTGGTCACCGCCCCAGGTGCGTTAGTCTCGTAGCCAAGCTATGGGTGCAGCTGCCGTGTTCATCGTTGCACCCCGTCCCGCTCACCGTGTCGTTGAGGTAATCCGCGAGGTAATCATGCCCAAGTCCAAGGTCCGCAAGAAGAACGACTTCACCGTCAGCGCGGTCAGCCGCACCCCGGTGAAGGTCAAGGTCGGACCGTCCAGCGTGTGGTTTGTCGCGCTGTTCATCGGCCTCATGCTGATCGGGCTCGTCTGGCTGATGGTGTTTCAGTTAGCCGCCGTCGGATCCCAGGCGCCGACCGCGCTGAACTGGATGGCCCAACTGGGCCCCTGGAACTACGCCATCGCGTTCGCTTTCATGATCACCGGTTTGTTGCTCACGATGCGCTGGCACTGAGCAGCACGACCGACGGAATGAATTCATTTTCGGGCTGATTTGTCGTTGCGCCAGCAACTTTCCGACCACCCAATCACACGCGTGTGATTTATCCCCACTGTTGATAGAGATTGTGGATAACTGCATCGGCAGTGGTGGGAGGGGCTAAGGACCGCATGCAGCAAACTCAATGGGAGCCACACGCGACCGGAATCGCAGGTTGTGGAGCCGCGGGCGTCTTGTTGGCTATCGCCGGTGTGACCCTAATCACAGACCCGCCGGGGCGGGTTCTGGCGGGCGTTGCCGCGGGGGGTCTGCTGTTGTTTGCGGGGATGTCGTGGCGCGCGCGCCCGAAACTGGCAATCACGCCCGACGGCCTGGCGTTGCGCGGCTGGTTCCGGACGCAGCTATTGCAGCAATCCGACATCAAGATCATCCGCATCATCGAGTTCCGCCGTTACGGACGCAAAGTGCGGCTGCTGGAGGTCGAGACCGCCGACGGCGGCCTGGTGCTGTTCTCCCGCTGGGACCTTGGGACCGACCCGCTGGACGTGCTGGACGCGCTCACCGCAGCCGGCTACGCGGGCCGTTCGCAGCCCTGAACGCCCCGCGCGGGCGGGTCGATTACGAGATGGTGATCGACTCGATGACGACCGGCTCGGAGGGGCGGTCATTGCCGTCGGTGCTCGTCGTGGCGATCGCGTCGACCACCTGCTGGGAGTCCGGGTCGGTCACCTCGCCGAAGATCGTGTGGCGCCGGTTCAGGTGCGGCGTCTTGTCGACGGTGATGAAGAACTGCGAGCCGTTGGTGCCCGGGCCCGCGTTCGCCATCGCCAGCAGGTAGGGCTTGTCGAATTGCAGTTCGGGGTGGAACTCGTCGGCGAACTTGTACCCCGGGCCACCGCGGCCCGTGCCGGTCGGGTCGCCGCCCTGGATCATGAAGCCCCGGATCACCCGGTGAAAGACCGCGCCATCGTAGAACGGGCCGGACGAGCCCCCCGATGCGTTCTGGGTCGAGTACTCCTTGGTCCCCTGCGCCAGGCCGACGAAGTTGGCGACGGTCTTGGGCGCGTGGTTTCCGAACAGGGCGACCTTGATGTCGCCGCGGTTGGTGTGGAGCGTGGCGGTAGCAGTCTGAAAGGGGCTGTTAGTCACGGCATGAGAGTCTGCCACTACGGATGAGCGCGCCCGCACGCGGTGCCACCCATCCGACCCGCCGACGAAACCCCGCGAACGCGCACCCGCGCCGCCGACGTCCCTATGCTGGCAGTCTGTTCAGTATCGGGCCGGCCCGGCGCGCCGGCCTCACGACAGGCGTCACCAGCGGAACAGAAGGGCGGCAGATGAGCGCGAAGACGGAGTCCCGGCTGACCCCCCGGGAGCGACTGGCCCGCGGCCTGACCTACTCGACGAGGGGGCCGGTGGACGTCACCCGCGGAGTCGTCGGCCTCAGCGTCCAGTCGGCGCAGTCGACCGCGGCGCAGCTGCGTCGCCGGTATCAGGAGGGGCGCTTGGCCGCCGACATCGCGGCGGCCCAAGAGGCCCTCGCCCAGGAACTGGCCGCCGCGCAGGAAGTGGTCACCAACCTGCCCCAGGCACTGCAGGAGGCGCGGCGAGCGCAGCGTCGCGGCAAGCGGCCGTTGATCATTGCGGGGGTGGCCGTCGCGGTCCTCGCGGGCGGCGCCGTGGCATTCAGCATCGTCCGGCGCTCGGTGCGGGCCAAGCCTCAGGAGCCGCAGTCGCGCCCGCCCAGTGTCGAGGTACAGCCGCGTCCGTAGGTTCACCGCACGCTGAGGCGCAAGCGTTCGCGGCGCCGAACCAGGATGCTGGGCAACCATTCTCCGACCTCGGCGGCGTCGATCCAGGTGGTGCGCTCGAGCAGCATCCGCAACACGATGTGGGCCTCCAAGCGGGCCAGCGCGGCGCCCACGCAGAAATGCACGCCCTTGCCGAAACTCATGTGGCTCTTGGTCGCGGCGCGGTCGAGCCGGAATTCGTTCGGGGCCTCGAAGTGCGCCGGGTCGCGATTGGCCGCTCCCCACATCAACAGCAGATGTGAGTCGGCCGGCACCGCGACCCCACCGAGCGTGGTGTCGCGCCACACGTGTCGGTAATGGCCCCGGAACGGCGCCTCGAAGCGCAAGGTCTCTTCGATGAAAGCGCTTAGCAATTCCGGCTTTTCGCGGAGTTGCCGTTGGATCGCGGGACGATCGGTGAGGATCCACGCCGCGCTTCCCAGCAGAGACGCCGTCGACTCGCCGGCCGCGCTGAAGAGGGTCAGCATGATCCCGAGCGCCGGTGTTTGTTCGAGTTCCCCCGACGCGTAACGAGCCGCGAGGTCGGCGATCAGGCCGTATTCACCGTTGGCGCTTGTCCTTTCGAAACGCTCGAGGACATAGCCAAAGAGTTCCATCGCCGCGGCTCCGGCCTCTGCGAGCTGGGCGGGCGTGACGATCCCGTCAAGCAGCGTGGTGGTGGCGTAGCCGAGGCGGATGAGTTTGTCGACGTCGTCATCGGGGAGACCGAGCAGCTTGCAGACCACCATCATCGGCAGCCGATTGGCGATGCCGCTCATCCATTCGATTTCGCCGTCGCGCAGGTTCTGCTCCCACAGCCGGTCGGCGGTCTGAGCCGCGAATTCCTCGATGATCCGGACGCGCTTGGCCGACAAGTGTGGCAACAAGATCTTTCGGTGCATCGCATGCACGGGGTCGTCCGCGGTGGCCAATGCGTGCATCGAGTCCCCGGGCGGTCCCATGTCGAGCGGAGCGACGGTGCCGTCCTCGTGAAAGACCATGGTCGCCGTGAGGTTCGACGAAAAATCCTCGACCCGCTCGACGGCCTCTTGCACCGCGTCCCAACCGCAGACGGCGTAGAACTCTGAACCGCCGATGCGGTGCACCGGTGCCTCCGCCCGCATGCGGTCATACAGCGGGTAGGGATCCTGTATCGCCTCGCTACCGAAGAACCGAATCGCACTGTCCAAGACCGCCACGCGTTTCAGGCTCGGCGCGGCCCACCGCGGGGTCAATGGATCGCGCAGAAGTTGAGGAACCCGCGCGACCGTCGCCGAAGGCGCGCGACCGGGCGCACCGGTCGCCAGCAGGACGTTTGTGTGAGAAAAATAGGCCAATACTTCTCATGCTGCGAGAGCTATTTTCGCATCCCGCAGCGTAGGGGAGCATGGGTGGATGCCACGCGACGACTGGTTGGTGGGCCGTGATCGCCGTAGCGAAGCGGCCGAGCGGATCTATAGCGCCGCGGCCGATCTCATCGCTCGCCGGGGGTATGAAGGTTTCACGATCGAGGCTCTGGCCGCCCGGGTTCACTGCTCACCCGCGACGATCTACCGGCACGCCGGCGGCAAGGCCACCATCCGCGATGCCGTCGTCGCCATCCACGCGGCTCGCATCGTCGACACCACACGGGAAGCCATCAAGGACCTCCGCGGGCCCGATCGTGTCGTCGCCGCCACGATCATCGCGTTAGAACGCCTGCGGTCGGACCCACTGGCCCAGCTCATGCGATCGATCCACGCGGCCCCGGTCAGCGACTGGGTGATCAGCTCGCCGACCGTGACGAGCTTGGCCGCCGAGATGCTCGGCCCCGGCAACCATCATCCGCTGGCCGCACAGTGGCTGATTCGCGTCTTCCTGGGGCTGTGGGCCTGGCCGCTCAAGGATCCGGCCGCCGAACGCGCCTTGGTGGAACGCTTCCTCGGCCCGTCCTACGCGCCGCGGACAGGGATGGCCAATTAGGCGTGCAAAGGGAATCGGCTTGTGGAGCCTAGGGGAATCGAACCCCTGACACCCGCCTTGCAAAGGCGGTGCTCTACCAACTGAGCTAAGGCCCCTCATCGTGACTGGGTGGTTGACCGGGGTCATCCACAGCCACGTGCCAGACCTCGACTCCACGTCGTGACCACGCCACCGCTGCCAATACGGCGATCAGTGCCAGTGGCAGTGCGAGTCGTACGCAACGTCTTGACGGGCACATGGTTGTGGGCCTAGGAGGACTCGAACCTCCGACCTCTTCGTTATCAGCGAAGCGCTCTAACCGCCTGAGCTATAGGCCCGTACTCGCGTACGGCCGAGCGACGAGATTACCGCACTAGCCGCCCGACTCCCAAAAACGCAGCACCAGAGCTGGCCATCAGCTAGTCGCGATCCGCCAGCGTCACTTCGATGCCGCCGATCAGATCGGTGGTCAGGTTGTAGACGAACGCGGCGATGGTCGCCATCGCGGTCAGCAGCACGATGTTGACCAGGCCGATCAAGACGGCGCCGCCGAAAATCGTGCCGCTGGATACCAGTTCGCCGCTGCTGCCGCTGGTGTTGTTCAGCAGGTCGCCGACGTTGCTGTTCAACTTCGACCAGACGCCCATGCCGCCGAGCACGAGGTAGAGGAAGGCGACGGCGATCATCCACACGAAGAACAGCGCCACCGACAACAGCAGCGACACCTTCAACGTGCTCCACGGGTCGATCCGGCGGATCTGCATGCTGGCCCGGACGGGTCCTCGCGTCCGCCGTGACACCTGCACGCGGTCGCGGTTCTCCCGGGCTTCCCGGCTTTCCGAGGTCGAAGGCCGGCCGGCTCCCGACGGACTCTCCGGCGTCCGCTGTTCGGGTGCGGGCTTGCGGTGCGGGCCG
This sequence comes from Mycobacterium intracellulare ATCC 13950, assembly GCF_000277125.1. Taxonomy (NCBI): domain Bacteria; kingdom Bacillati; phylum Actinomycetota; class Actinomycetes; order Mycobacteriales; family Mycobacteriaceae; genus Mycobacterium; species Mycobacterium intracellulare. Next base: position 11,642 of record NC_016946.1, on the reverse strand, counting down.
CGCGGTAGTGGGCCGGACAGGTCCGGCAACTCGCTGGCGTAGGCCTCAGCGGGCGATCCTTCGCGGGCCGGTGCCGCGTCGGCGTCTTTCGCATGCGCCGCGGCGCCGGCTCCGGGTGCCGCGGTGCCGGAGATGAAACGGTTCAGCCTCGCCTCGACCCCGCCGGCCGGACCCGATGGCCGCTTCTCGGTCGGAGGCTCGTTCTGGCGAGACGGTGGCTGCTGGGGCCGGGTGCCGCCACGCTGCCACGGCGGTCCGTCCCCGGGCTCCTGGGGACGGCCACCCTGCGCGGACGGCGCCGCGCGGCGCACCCCGGCGCGCTCGGCCGCACCATCCCCGTTGGGAACGTCTCCCTTTTTGGGGGCGCCCGGCTCGTTCGGTGAAGTCACCCCGACTCCTTAGGTCTGCTACCCCGGCCGCGCAGGCGGTGCAGTCGCGTCATGTCTGATCGGGCTGAGTCTAAATGCCCCGGTCCTCCTCGGGCCGCGCCGCGGCCCGCATCGTCATCGGGCTGAGTCTAGTGGCTTTACACCGACTAGCTCTCCGACTCGGCGCCCTCGACCTCCTCGACGGCTTCGTCCGCGTTCGCTTCGGCATTGCGGGCGATGGCCAACAGGGTGTTTTCCTCGCCCAGGTTCATCAGCCGCACACCCTTGGTCTGCCGTCCCGCCTTGCGGACCTGGCCGGCCGCGGTCCGGATGACGCCGCCTCCCGAGGTGATCGCGTACAGCTCGCTGTCCTCGTCGACGATCAACGCGCCGACCAGCCGGCCACGCCGCCGGTCATACATCACCGTCAAGACGCCCTTGCCGCCGCGGCCCTGCACCGGGTACTCCTCGATCGCGGTGCGCTTGGCGTACCCGCCGGAGGTCGCCACCAGCAGGTAGGTGCCCTCACGAACGACGTTGAGCGACAACAGATAATCGTCGGCGTTGAAGCGCATGCCCTGCACGCCGGAGGTGGCGCGCCCCATCGGGCGCAGCGCTTCGTCGGTCGCCGAGAACCTGATGGACTGGCCGTTGGCCGATACCAGCAGCAGGTCCTCGTCGGAGGAGCACAACACCGCGCCGACCAGCTCGTCGTTGTCGCGCAGGTTGATCGCCACGATTCCACCCGACCGGTTGGAATCGAAGTCGGTCAGCTTGGTCTTCTTCACCAGGCCGTTGCGGGTGGCCAGCACCAGGTACGGCGCATCCTCATAGCCGCGGATCTGGATGACCTGGGCGATCCGCTCCTCGGGCTGGAACGCCAGCAGGTTGGCGACGTGCTGACCGCGCGCGGTGCGGGACGCCTCCGGCAGTTCGTAGGCCTTGGCGCGGTAGACCCGGCCCTGCGTGGTGAAGAACAGGATCCAGTCGTGCGTCGAGCACACGAAGAAGTGCCGCACGATGTCGTCCTGCTTGAGCCCGGCGCCCTGGACGCCCTTGCCGCCGCGTTTCTGGCTGCGGTACAGGTCGGTTTTGGTGCGCTTGGCGTAGCCGGTCTCGGTGATGGTGACGACGACGTCCTCGCGAGCGATCAAGTCCTCGTCGTTCACGTCCCCATCGGCGGCGATGATCCGGGTGCGCCGCTCGTCGCCGTGTTTGTCGACGATCTCGGACAGCTCGTCGTGCACGATCCGGCGCTGCCGCTCGGGCTTGGCCAGGATGTCCTCGAGGTCGGCGATCTCGGCCTCGATCTTGGCCAGGTCGTCGATGATGCGCTGGCGCTCCAGGGCGGCCAGGCGGCGTAGCTGCATGTCCAGGATCGCCTGCGCCTGGATTTCGTCGATATCCAGCAGCTCGATCAGCCCGGCCCGTGCGATGTCCACGGTCTCCGACGCGCGGATCAAGGCGATGACCTCGTCGAGCGCGTCGAGCGCTTTGACCAGACCGCGCAAGATGTGCGCACGCTCGTTGGCCTTGCGCAACCGGTAGGTGGTGCGCCGCACGATGACGTCGAGTTGATGCGCCACGTAGTGGCGAATCATCTGGTCGAGGCGCAGCGTGCGCGGCACCCCGTCGACGATCGACAGCATGTTCGCGCCGAAGCTGGTCTGCAGCTGGGTGTGCTTGTAGAGGTTGTTCAGCACCACTTTGGCGACGGCGTCGCGCTTGATCTCCACGACGATGCGTAAGCCGACCCGGTCGCTGGACTGGTCCTCGATGTTGGAGATGCCGGCCAGCTTGCCGTCGCGGACCTGTTCGGCGATCGAGGTGATGAAGTTGTCGTGGTTCACCTGGTACGGCAGCTCGGTGATGACCAGCGAGGTGCGTCCGCGTGAATCCTCTTCCACCTCAACGACTCCGCGCATCCGGATCGAGCCGCGTCCGGTGGTGTACGCGTCGTGGATGCCCTGTGACCCGACGATCAGGCCGTGGGTGGGGAAGTCGGGGCCCTTGACCCGTTCGCAGACCGCGGTGAGGGTGGCCTCTTCGTCGGCCTCGTGATTGTCCAGGCACCAGTAGACGGCCTCGGCCAGCTCGCGCAGGTTGTGCGGCGGGATGTTGGTCGCCATCCCGACCGCGATGCCGCCGGAACCGTTGGCGAGCAGGTTCGGGAACCGGCTGGGCAGGACGGTGGGCTCCTGCACCCGTCCGTCGTAGTTGGGGATGAAATCGACTGTCTCCTCGTCGATTTCGCGCAGCATCTCCATCGCGAGCGGGGTCAGCCGCGCCTCGGTGTTGTGGCTGACGAAACCGTTGGTGAGGAACGCATGGTCCTCGGTGTCGACGCGAAGGCTGTACACCGGTTGGACGCCGGCCTCGGTGACAGAGGCGACCTTCGCGTAATAGAAGCGTCCGTCGGTGAGTTCCGTTGCGATTGCGCGGACATCCGGGTCGGCAATGTGCGAAAGGATCTCCGCGCCCCGTGTGCGCCACCGCTGGATGCGGTCGACGTTGTGGCGGTTCAGCCAGTCCTTGTCGACCCAGCGGCTGCCGGAGTGTCGGCGGACGAACCGTCCCAGGCCGGGAACGTGGTCGCCGTCCATTCCGGCACACGGCGGCATCGCGCCCAGAATCCTGGTCAGCTTCGCTTGTTTCGCACCGCCGAAACCGATTTGCGCGGCGAACAGTTCGGCCTGTGCACGGTTGGTGATGACGACCTTGTGCTCCCCGACGGCGTGCCGGTAGCGGCGCGAAACGACGCCGAACTCGAGCAGCATCTGCTGGACGTCTTTCGCCAGCCGCTCGCTGCGCGTCGAGTACGAGATCTGAATCGTGTTGCGGGGCAGGACGGAGCACGACCCGTCGCCTTCGAACAGCGCCTGCAGGAATGCGCGCTTGACGCAAGCCGGCGCCTGCCAAAGCCATTCCGGTACAGCCTTGTCCGCTGAACGCTGTCCGACGACATCCCAAAGACGGCTACCCCGCAGGGCGTTGACATTGTGGATATCGAGCTCGTACAGCAACGATCCCGACGCAATCGTCCGTTCGGACACGTAGCGGGTGCCGCCCACGACCGCGTCATACGCGGTGACCACCGTGTTGAAGAAGTCGCGATCGAGGTTGTTGAAACCGGCGCGCGCTTCGGATACGAAGCCTTCACTGATAAATGCCCCGAGGAGCAAGGCCTCCATCGTCGGCTCCCAGTCGGCGGGACCGAGTTCCGTTGGGGGAGTGCGCTGCATCACGACGCAGTCGTCGGGCCGGATCTCTTCGATCAGCCTCCATAACAGGGTCGGTACGCCACCGACGTCGACTAGGCACAGCAACGGGTGGTTTGCGGTGCCGGTGACCTCGTAGCCTTCGGCGGTGCGCACGGTGTAGGTCTGATGGTCGCCCGAATGGAACAAGCGATCCGCCAGAACCGGGTTACCGTGCCGATCGAGAACTTTCAGGTCGGTCACGTTGTCCGTATTCGGCTTCGCGCCCGGGACGACGTCGCCGATCCGCACGGATTGCCCGAACGGCAACCGCACCAATGCATCCGCCGTGACGCAATACCTCATGGCCGCCGGCGGGTCGTTGCCGGGCGAACCGAAGTTGCCCTGCCCGTCGACCAGGGGATAGCGCAGCGACCACGGCTGCGCCATCCGCACCAGGGTGTCGTAGATCGAGGCGTCGCCGTGTGGGTGGTAGTTACCCATCGTCTCGGCGACCGACCGTGCCGACTTCGCGTGGCTGCGGTCCGGCCGGAAGCCGGAGTCATACATCGCATAGAGCACCCGGCGGTGCACCGGCTTGAGGCCATCACGCACCTCGGGCAGCGCGCGGCCCACGATGACGCTCATCGCGTAATCGATGTAGCTGCGCTGCATCTCCTGCTGAATGTCGACCGGCTGGATCCGGTCGACGGAGTCGTCACCTGGCGGCAGCGTGGTGTCAGTCATGTATTCCTCGTTGGTCGGTCAACGGTGGCAGGTCTGCATCGCTCAGCCGTCTTAGACATCTAAGAAGCGAACGTCCTTGGCGTTACGGGTGATAAAGCTGCGGCGCGCGTCGACGTCCTCGCCCATCAGGATCGAGAACAGCTCGTCGGCGGCCGCGGCGTCGTCCAGCGTGACTTGGCGCAACACCCGGACGGTGGGATCCATTGTGGTTTCCCACAATTCCTTCGCATCCATCTCACCGAGGCCCTTGTAGCGCTGAATGCCGTCGTCCTTGTTGATCTTCTTGCCGGCCTTCTGCCCCGCTTCCAACAAGCCGTCGCGCTCGCGGTCGGAGTAGGCGAATTCGGGGTCGCTGCGCTGCCACTTCAGCTTGTACAGCGGCGGTTGCGCCAAGAACACGTGGCCGTTTTCGATCAGGGGCCGCATGAAACGGAAGAGCAGAGTCAACAAGAGCGTCGAGATGTGCTGGCCGTCGACGTCGGCGTCGGCCATCAGCACGATCTTGTGATAGCGCAGCTTGGTGATGTCGAATTCGTCGTGGATGCCGGTGCCCAGGGCGGTGATGATGGCCTGCACCTCGGTGTTCTTCAACACCCGGTCGATGCGGGCCTTCTCGACGTTGATGATCTTGCCGCGCAGCGGCAGGATTGCCTGGAACATCGAGTCGCGGCCGCTCTTCGCCGAGCCGCCGGCCGAATCACCCTCCACCACATACAGTTCCGACTTGCGCGGATCCGTCGAGCGGCAGTCGGCGAGCTTGCCGGGCAGCCCGCCCAGATCGGTGGCGCTCTTGCGGCGCACCAACTCTCGCGCCTTGCGCGCGGCGATCCGCGCCTGCGCCGACGACACCGCCTTGTTGACCACCACCTTGGCGTCCGCGGGGTTGGCCTCGAACCAGTGGGTGAGCTGTTCGTTGCAGACCTTCTGCACGAACGACTTCACTTCGGTGTTGCCCAGCTTGGTCTTGGTCTGGCCCTCGAACTGCGGTTCGCTGACCTTGACCGAGATCACCGCGGCCAGGCCTTCGCGAATGTCGTCGCCGGTGAGGTTCGGGTCCTTGTCTTTCAGCAGCTTCTTGTCTTTGGCGTACTTGTTCACCACCGACGTCAGCGCGCTGCGGAAACCCTCTTCGTGGGTGCCGCCCTCGTGGGTGTTGATGGTGTTGGCGAAGGTGTGCACGGATTCCGAGTAGCCGCCGTTCCACTGCATCGCGATCTCGACCTCGTGGCCGGGGCCTTTGCCGTCGAAGTCGATGATGCTCTGCTGGATCGGGCTCTTGGTGCGGTTGATGTGCTTGACGAAGTCGACCAGACCGCCGGGGTAGTGGAAGGTGCGGTGCTTAACCTTATGTGGCGCAGTCGATTCCGCCGCCTTTTCCTGGGCCGACTTGGGTGCGTCGGCGGTGTCGCTGACGACCTCGTCGACGACCTCCTCGTTGCTCACCCGCTCGTCGGTGAGGTTGATGGTCAACCCCTTGTTGAGGAACGCCATTTCCTGCAGCCGGCGCGCCACCGTCTCGAAGTCGTACTCGGTGGTCTCGAAGATGTCGGGGTCGGCCCAGAACCTGATCGTGGTGCCCGTCCGCTTGGTGGCCTCACCCTGTTTGAGCGTTCCGGGTACGGCGTGGTCGTAGAACTGCGACCATTCGTAGCCATCGCGGGCGATGTCCACCTCGAGCCGGGTCGACAGCGCGTTGACCACCGAGACGCCCACGCCGTGCAGGCCGCCGCTGACGTTGTAACCGCTGTTCTCACCGCCGAACTTGCCGCCGGCGTGAAGTTGGGTCATGACGACGTCGACGGTGGGGGCGCCGGTCGCGTGCATCGCGACCGGGATGCCGCGCCCGTTGTCGGCGACCTCGACGCTGCCGTCGTCGAGTATCCGCACGTCGACCTTGTTGGCATAGCCGGCCATCGCCTCGTCGACGGAGTTGTCGACCACCTCCCAGATGAGGTGGTGCAGACCACGCTCGCCGGTGGACCCGATGTACATGCCGGGGCGTTTGCGGACGGCTTCGAGGCCTTCGAGCACGGTGATCGCTGAAGCGCCGTAATCGTCTTGCGCCTTCTTCTTCTGGGCAGCCACGGTCGGAATGCTCTCCTTGGGGTTTCATGCGGGCGGTTCCTCATCACCGCAACAGTCGCATGCGGCTAGTCTAGCGTGATCCCCCGTCCGCACCGATTTTCTAGCCGCGTTTCTACCCAGCTAACCGCGCCGTGCGGACGATTTCTTTATTCTGGCCGCGTCCCGACGTGCATCAAGGGTGTCTACGGGATTCTGGCCGATTTGAGCGGCCTGTGGATAAACGTCTGCCCGGGGATCGGGCGGCGCCCCGAACGGCGCTAACCGTAGGTGTCGCGCGGGCCTCTCCCGGCGATGTGGCGCGGCCCCTTGCGCCACGACGGCGCGGCCGGCCCGGTGATCTTCAGCGACGTCACCACCCCGTTGCCGACCGCGGCGGCGATCTTCGCCAACAACTGCGCCTGAATCATCCGCAACTGCGTGGCCCACGCCGTCGATTCCGCGGAGACGCTCAGCACGCCGTCCTTGAGGGCGGTCGGGACGGCGTGGTCGGCGATCTGGTGGCCGACCACCGATGTCCAGTTGCCCAGCACGGTGCCCTCGGCGACTTGCGCGGACCAGCCCCGCTTTTTCGCCAAGTCGCGCGCCAATCTGCCCAGCGGTTGCGGGTCGCGCCCGTCCGGCCCGGGCCCCGACCAGCTTCGCCGCTGGCCCGCCACCCGGCGCGGGGAAGACGACACCGCGCGGCCGCGGCCGGCGTCCTTCCCCTGCGCGCGCGCCGCCGCCCGGGCCTCCTCGAGGGTGCGCCTGACCAAGTCGATCCCGCTCAGCTCGCCCGACGGCCCGCCGGGGTCGGGACCTGGACCCGCGCCCGTGCCGGTCATGCGCGCATCTCCGATACCCGGCCCGAGTCGCCGTCATGCAGGTCGACGTAGACCCGTCGAACGTCCCAGCCCGCCGGGATGTCCTCGACGACCGCGGCGGTGACCAGCACCTGCTCGGCCGATTCGGCCACGGTTGCCAGGGCGCGGCGCCGGGTCGCGTCGAGCTCGGCGAAGACGTCGTCGAGCAACAACACGGGGTCGCTTTCGTCGGCGCGCAACAGCTCGTAGGCGGCGAGTCGCAGCGCCAACGAGAACGACCACGATTCCCCATGGCTGGCAAAGCCTTTCGCCGGCTGATCGCCGAGCCACAGCTCCAAGTCGTCCCGGTGCGGACCGACCAAACACATGCCGCGCTCCAACTCCGCACCGCGGCGCTCCGCCAACGCGGCCAACAGAGCGGCCTCGAGGAATTCGCGGTCCCCGCCGGCAATGTCCGCCGCGGCGTCGGCGCCCAGGCTGGAACGGTAGCTGATCGACGCGGCACGTGATCCCGGAGCCAGCAGTTGATAGGCCTTCTCCACCTCGGGCGTCAGCTGGTTCACCAAATCGATACGGGCGGACATCAATTCGGCCCCGTGTTCGGCCAGGCGACTGTCCCAAACGTCGAGCGTGTCCAGCGCACTGTGATCGCCCCTGTACCGCGCGCCAGACAGGGATTTCAACAGCGCGGTCCGCTGCCGCAGCACTTTCTCGTAGTCGGCACGCACCGCCGCCACGGCCGGCCGACGCAGCGTTGCCAGGTCGTCGAGGTAGCGGCGTCGCTCCGACGGGTCGCCGCGCACCAGCGCCAAGTCCTCGGGGGCGAACAACACCGCGCGCAAGACGCCGATGACCTCGCGGGTGCTGCGCACCGGTGAGCGATTCAGCCGCGCCTTGTTCGCCCGCCCCGCGGCGATTTCCAGATCGACGGCGCATTCCCTGCCGTCGTTGACCACGATCGTGGAAACGACCGCCCGGGCGGCACCGGCCCGGATCAACGGCGCGTCGGTTCCCACCCGGTGTGAACCCAGAGTGCTCGAATACCACAGCGCCTCAAGGAGATTCGTCTTCCCGAACCCGTTGGAACCGATGAAGACCGTCCGACCGGGTTGCAATTCGAGGTCGGCGTGTGCCCAGGACCGGAAGTCGCGCAGTCCTAAATGCCGGACGTACACCTAGCCAGGCAACCGGACAGGCATCAACAGGTAGACGTAATCGGTCGGCAGGGCGCTGAACGGTCCCGGCCCGGTCGGGTGGCTGTCGTCGTCCAGCGCCGGGCGAAGCAACGCGGGCTTGCCCGGCGTCGTGAAACCAAACGACACCCGCTCGGAATGCACCGAACCCAGTCCGTCGGTCAAGTAGGTCGGATTGAAGGCAATGGTCAGCGGTTCGCCGGCGAAATCGATCGCCAGGTCTTCTTCGGCCCGGCCGACGTCGTCGGCCCCCGCGGACAGCCGCAGCGATCCCTCGCTGAATTCCATCCGCACCTGCGCCCCGCGGTCGGCGACCAGCGCGACCAACTTGATGGCCTCGGTCAACTCCGCCACATTGATCGTCGCGACGGCGGTGTGCTCGGCCGGCAGCAGCTGGCGGAACTTCGGGAATTCCGCATCGAGCAGGCGCGTGGTGCTGCGCTTGCCGTTCCCGCTGATACCGAGCAACCCGTCCTTTCCGACGCCGGCACCCGCGCCCAACGACAACCGAACCTCAGCGCCGTCGGTGCCGGCCCGGGCGGCTTCGGCCAGCGTCTTGGCCGGCACCAGGACCGCGGCTTCGATGTCCGGCGAGGCCGCCGACCAGGTCAGCTCGCGAACCGCCAGCCGGAACCTGTCGGTGGCGGCCAGCACCACCGTGTCGCCCGAAATCTCAACCCGGATGCCGGTCAACATGGGCAACGTGTCGTCACGCCCGGCCGCGATGGCCACCTGGCTGATCGCCTCGGCGAACAGATCGGCGGGCAGCGTCCCGGTCTCGTCCGGGAGGGCCGGCAGTGTCGGGTAATCCTCGACCGCCATCGTCGGCAACGAGAACCTGGCATTTCCGCAGTTCAGCGCCACCCGGTTGCCGTCGACGTAGAAGTCGATCGGCTTGTTCGGCAACGCCCGAACGATGTCTGACAAGAGCCGTCCGGAGACCAAAACGCTTCCGGGAGAAGCGATTTCGGCTGCGACCTGAGCTTCCGCGGATACCTCGTAATCGAATCCGGAGATCGTCAGGCCGTCATCGGTCCCGGACAGCAGCACGCCGGACAGCACCGGCACCGCGGGTCTGGACGGCAGGTTCTTCGCCACCCACGACACCGCGTCGGCGAAAGACTCCCGCACCAAACGAAACTTCAAGTCGCTGAGGCCAGCCGTTGTCGTCGCCGCGTCCATAGCGTCCCTTCACCTTCAGCGTTTTCGAATCCATTGTGGCTAGCCTCCCCCCGCTAGCACGGGGCTCCGCCACGAGCGCCGGCGACGCAACGCGCCGACGACGACCGTAACGGCAGTCGAAGAACAACCGTAGATCCTCCGGGGCCATCTTGAAAGCTAATCGCGAAGGCCGACAAAACGATCTGACGACGGACTCGGCGAGGGGTGTGCACCGAACGTCCCCAGGCCTGTATTTCCAAGAAGAACCGATGTAGAGATCTCAGTAACAGTATTAAGGCCTGTGCATTCTGGGGACAGCGTCGCCCCGGCCCAGCTAGCGCGACGATCGGGATGTGGATCGTCGCGGTGGCGCCTGTGAGTCAGGTGTTGGTCCGGTGGGGACGAACGACAAGTGTGCACGGAACGCCCGGTACTGCACCGCAGTTTGAATGCTGTGTGCACAGGGCTGCGCACATGCCCTGGGTGTTGCGGATGTGACGGACGCGCGAGAAGTTTCTCGAAAAATTTGCGCGCAGGGGCGCCGAAAACCGGGGATTCAGCGCTTGGAGCGCTGCCGGATGCGGGTGGTGAGCTCCTTGACGTGATCAAAAACCTCACGCCGCTCGGCCATTTCGGACAGGATCTTGCGTTGCGCGTACATGACCGTGGTGTGGTCGCGGCCGAAGGCCTGCCCGATCTTGGGCAGCGACAGATCGGTGAGCTCACGGCACAGGTACATCGCGATCTGGCGTGACTGGGCGAGCGCCCGCGTCTTGCCCGGGCCGCGGAGTTCTTCCACGGTGGTGTCGAAGTATTCGGCGGTGGCGGCCATGATGGTGGCCGCACTGATCTGCATGGTGCTGGCGTCGGCGATCAAATCGCGGAGCACGATTTCGGCCAGCGCCTTGTCGATCGGGGTCTTGTTCAGCGAGGCGAAGGCGGTCACCCGGATCAGGGCGCCCTCGAGCTCGCGGATGTTGCGCTCGATGCTGCTGGCGATGAGTTCGAGGACGTCGTCGGGGACCGCGAGCCGCTCCATCTGAGCTTTCTTGCGCAGGATGGCGATCCGGGTTTCCAGCTCCGGGGGCTGCACGTCGGTGATCAGACCCCATTCGAACCGTGTTCGCAGCCGGTCTTCCAGGGTGGCGAGCTGCTTGGGCGGCCGGTCCGAGGAGATGACGATCTGCTTGTTGGCGTTGTGCAGCGTGTTGAAGGTGTGGAAGAACTCTTCCTGGATACCTTCCTTGCCCTCGATGAACTGAATGTCGTCGACGAGCAGCACGTCGACGTCGCGATAGCTGCGCTTGAAGGCCACCTTGCGGTCGTCGCGCAGCGAGTTGATGAAGTCGTTGGTGAATTCCTCGGTGGAGACGTACTTGACCCGCATCCCCGGGAACAGGCGCTGCGCGTAATTGCCGGCGGCGTGCAGCAAGTGGGTCTTGCCGAGACCGGATTCGCCCCAGATGAACAGGGGGTTGTACGCGCGGGCCGGAGCCTCGGCGATCGCCAGGGCCGCGGCATGGGCGAACCGGTTGGAGGCGCCGATGACGAATGTGTCGAACGTGTAGCGGCGGTTGAGGCTCGTGCCGGCGGCGACGGCGGGGTCGATGGCGTGCGGCCGCTCGGTGAAGTAATTCGGCCAGCCCGGCTGGGCGCCGTCGACGGCCTCGCCGTTTTCGAACGGCTCGTCGGTGTCGAGCGCGGCGTCGTCGCCGGGAATCGAACCGTCGGATCCCGGGAACGGCTCCGCCGGCGGGATCAGGGCGTCCTCGACATCGTCGGGTGGGGGAGCGATGCGGACTCCCAGCTGGATCTGTTGTCCGAGCCGGCGGCTGAGCGCATCGGTGATCGGGGCCCGCAGATGCCGTTCGATCTCGTTTTGCACGAAGCTGCTCGGAACGGACAGCAGGGCAAATCCCTCGACGATCGTCAGCGGCCGGACCAAATTCAGCCACGCCCGTTGCTGCGGGGTGAGGGGAGTGACCAGGGTGGTGCGGTTGGCGGCTACGCCGTCCGCGGTCGGGTCACCGTTGAGCTCGGAAACGACCGCATTCCACACTGTCGTGAAGCCTGAACCGGGGTCATCGGTCA